>NZ_JBIALQ010000002.1:305160-544450 GCF_042873545.1 Kitasatospora sp. NPDC004615 | reverse complement strand
CAATTAGGAGTCCTGTCATGGGTGTTCAGAGCACCGAGTCCGCTTCGAAGTTCGCCGCGCTGGCCCGTCAGGCCGCGCTGTCGGTGGCGGTTGCCGCCGCCGTCGGTGGCGCCGTGTTCGCGCCGGCCGTGTCGGCGCAGGCCGCGACCGCGCCGTCCGTGAGCGCCGGTCACGCGACCACCGACGGCTGCGGCGCGTGCTACCCGGACGTCATCTGATCCACCGATCCACGCCCGGGGTCGCCGGCGGCCTCGCCGCCGCCGGCGCCCCGCGTCCGATCCGCCCCACCCCCAACACCCCCTGAGACGCCCTGAGTTCGGAGAGGAACACCACCATGGACTGGCTTGACCGCTGCGTCGACGACACCGAGACCTTCCTGCGCAAGCACTGGCGCCAGGGGCCGGTGGTGCTCCGCCCCGCAGACCCGCCCACCGAAGTGCTCACGGTGGAGAGCCTGTTCGAGCTGATCGACGAGGGCACGCTGCGCGACCCCTACGCGGGGCTGTTCACCGTCGAGGGCACCGTGCCGCAGGAGGAGTACTGCCCGCCGCGGGTGATCGCCGGCCGGACGCTGGAGGGGTGCCTCGACCCGGAGCGGGTGCGGGCGCTGATCCGGGACCGCAACGCCACGCTCCAGCTGCGCTACCTCAACCACTGGCACCCGGGGGTGCGCGCGCTGACCACCGGCCTGTCCGAGAGTCTCGGCCGGCTCACCGAGGCGTTCATGTTCTACTCGCAGCCCGGCCGGCACGGGCCGGTGCACCGCGACGAGGGCGACATCCTGGTCATCCAGCTGAGCGGCCACAAGCACTGGCAGGTGTACGGCGGCCCGACCGACCCGAACTGGCAGCCGGTCCGCGAGGACAACCCGGGCCCGTGCCTGCTGGACACCGTCGTCCACCCGGGCGAGGTGCTGTACGTCCCCAACGGCTACGCCCACACCGCCCGCGCCACCGAGGACGGGCCGTCGCTGCACCTGACGATCGCGCTGCGCGAGGCCTGCACCGTCCACCTGCGCACTCAGCTGCGCGCCCTGCTCACCGAGGGCCTCGAACTGCCCGCCCGCCCCCGCGACGAGGACGACCTGCTGGCGGCCGGCGAGCAGCTGCTCGACCACCTGCGCACCCGGCTGGCCACCGCCGACCCGGCCGAGCTGGTGTCCGCCGCCCGCCGCGTCGCGTACAGCAACCGTCCCACCGCCTGAACCCACCGCCTGACCCTCCCCGAACACACCCCCCGAACACACCGCCCGAGCAGCCCGCACCAGAGGAGACCCGACCATGACCGAGACCTGGCTGAGCCGCTTCGTCGCGGACGAGGAGCAGTTCCGTACCCAGCTGTGGCGCACCGCCCCGGCCGTGCTGCGCCCCGAGCGCCCGCCGGTGGACGTGCTGCCCGCCGCCGAACTCGACCGGCTGCTCGACCACGGCCTGCTGAAGGTGCCGTACCTGGGCCTGGTGCAGCGCGACGCCCACCTGCCCGTCGAGCGGTTCTGCCCGCCGCGGGTGGTGCTCGGCGAGGTGGTCGGGGGGTACGCCGACGGCGCGGCGGTGCGGGCGCTGATCCGGGACGAGCAGGCGACGCTGCTGCTGCGCTACGTCGACCAGTGGCACGACGGGGTGCGCGAGCTGGCCCGCGGTCTGGCCGCCGAGATCGGCCGGCAGGTCGAGGCGTTCTACTTCCTGACCCCGCCCGGCACCCAGGGCCGCCCGGTGCACCGCGACGACGCGGACGTGCTGGTGGTGCAGATCTCCGGGGCCAAGCGCTGGTGGGTGCACGGCGGGCCCGCCGACGGCAACTGGGTGCCGGAGCGGGAGGACGGCGACCCGGGCGAGGTGCTGCTGGAGACCGTCCTGCAGCCGGGCGAGGTGCTGTACGTGCCGCGTGGCTTCGCCCACCGTGCCCGCGCCGAGGACGGCGCGCCCTCCACGCACCTGTCGCTGACGATCCGCGAGGCGGCCAGCGCCAACCTGTACACCGTCGCGCAGAGCCTGCTCGCCGACAGCCTCCCCTTGGCGGGGCGCCCGCTGGACGACGCCGCGCTCACCGAGGCGGCCGCCGCGCTGATCGAGCACGCCGGTTCGCTGCTGGCCGAGCTGACGCCCGCCGACCTGCTGTCCGTCACCCGACAGCTGATGCTGCAACCCGCGGCGTGACCGTCCGCGCAGGAAAACCGCTGGTCCGCCCCGCACGCGGTCGTTGTAGGTTCGGTGGCGTGGACACTCCGAAGCTGATCCTGCTCACCACCACCCACCGCGTCGCCCCGGGCCTGCTCGGCTGGCCGGCCTGGGAGGCCCTCCGTTCGGCGCCCGTGGTGCTGGCCGGCGTCGCTGACCACCCGCAGCTGCCCGCGCTGCGCGCCGCCGGCGTCGAGCCCCGGCTGATCGAACGGGGCTCCGCCCCGGCGCTGGCCCGGCAGTTGCTCGCGCTGGCCCCCGCGGTGTGGCTGGAGAGCCCGGACGGCGACCCGGGGCTGACCGACGCGCTGGCCCGGATCGCGGTGGAAGAGGCCGGCGAGCACCCGGAGATCGAGGTGCTGCCGGGCTCGTACGACCTGCCGGGCGCCCGGCTGCTGGACCTGGTCTCGGTGATGGACCGCCTGCGCTCGCCCGGCGGCTGCCCGTGGGACGCCGAGCAGACCCACCGGAGCCTGGTGAAGTACCTGGTCGAGGAGGCCTTCGAACTGGTCGAGGCGATCGAGGAGGATGACCGTCCGACCCTCCGCGAGGAACTCGGCGACGTGCTGCTCCAGGTGTTCTTCCACTCCCGGATCGCCGAGGAGGACGCCGAGGACCCGTTCTCCATCGACGACGTGGCGGGCGACATCGTCGAGAAGCTGATGTATCGCCACCCGCACGTGTTCGCCGACGTCAGCGTCCGGGACTCCGCCGAGACGGAGGCCAACTGGGAGCAGCTGAAGGCCGCGGAGAAGCAGCGCGAATCGGTGCTGGACGGCGTCCCGGCGGGCCTGCCCGCGCTGGCGTACGCGGCGAAACTGGTCTCCCGGGTGCGCCGGGCGCGGTTCACCGGAGTGCCGGACGCGCCGTACGAACTGCCCGCCGAACTCACTGCCGAGACGGCGGGGGAGCTGCTGCTGGCGGTCGCGCAGCGCGGCTACGACCAGGGCGTGGACGTGGACGCCGCACTGCGGGCGGCGGCCCGGCGCTACCGCCGGGCGGTACGGGCCGCCGAGGGACTGTCCGAGGACGACTGACGGGTCAGCTCGCCAGCGGGACGTCCGAGACCGGGCGGCGGCGCTGGGCCGGCACGACCTCGCCGATCGCCTCGCCGACCAGGGCCAGCACCTCGGCCAGCGGGTCGAGGTGGCCCGACAGTTCGGCGAGCTGGACGACCCGCTCGCCGTCCGGGCCGGCGACCGCGAACAGGTCGATCGGCCCGAGGTGCTTGGCGGCGGTGTCGACCAGCGCGGCGATGTCCGCCGGGTGGTGGACGTCACCGGACACCCCGACCACCGGGCAGCCGGGACGGTCGAGTTCGGCGGCCAGGTCCTCGGCGACACCGGGGCGAAGATCGGCGATGAGCAGGCCGGCGGCGCCGGCGGCGGAGAACCGGCGGGCCAGGTCGGCCCCCTCGCCTCCGTCGAGCACCGCGATGACCACCACTGCACCGGCTACTCGCATGGCCTGCTCCCCTTTCAGAGCGAACCGCGGGCGGTCCGCACGCCGCCCACTGTGGTTCTTGCGGAGGATCGTAGGCTCGCCCCGACTCTCCGCAACAGCAATTACCCGCCAGGTGACCAGACTCACGCGACGGCGGTTCCAGATACGGTCAAGACATGCCAGATCAGCCCCACACCGCCCACCCGCAACTCTTCACCTGGGAGTTCGCGGCCGATCCGTATCCGGCGTACGCCTGGCTGCGGGAGAACGCCCCGGTGCACCGCACCACGCTGCCGAGCGGGGTGGAGGCCTGGCTGGTCACCCGGTACGCGGACGCCCGGCAGGCGCTGGCCGACTCGCGGCTCTCCAAGAACCCGGCGCACCACAGCGAACAGGCGCACCGCACCGGCCGGGTGGGCATCCCGGGCGAGCGGCAGGCCGACCTGATGACCCACCTGCTGAACATCGACCCGCCGGACCACACCCGGCTGCGCCGCCTGGTGTCGAAGGCGTTCACGCCGCGCCGGGTCGCCGAGTTCGAACCGCGGGTGCAGCAGCTCACCGACCGCCTGATCGACTCCTTCGCGGAGCGCGGCGAGGTCGACCTGATCCACGAATTCGCCTTCCCGCTGCCGATCTACGCGATCTGCGACCTGCTCGGCGTCCCGCCCGAGGACCAGGACGACCTGCGCGACTGGGCCGGCATGATGCTGCGACACACAAAGCCGGGCCACACGGGCGGCAAGCGCGGGGGAGTGGGCCGCGCGGTCAAGCACATCCAGGGCTACCTGGCCGACCTGATCCACCGCAAGCGCGCCGACCTCGGCGACGACCTGATCTCCGGCCTGATCCGGGCCAGCGACCACGGCGAGCACCTGAGCGAGAACGAGGCCGCGGCGATGGCCTTCATCCTGCTGTTCGCCGGCTTCGAGACCACCATCAACCTGATCGGCAACGGCGTTTACGCGTTGCTGCGCAACCCGGATCAGCGCACCCTGCTCCAGGAGTCGCTGGCGCGCGGGGAGTCGGGCCTGCTGGAGACCGGCATCGAGGAACTCCTGCGCTACGACGGGCCGGTGGAGCTGGCGACCTGGCGGTTCGCCACCCGGCCGCTGAGCATCGGCGGGGTGGACATCCCGGCGGGCGACCCGGTGCTGGTGGTGCTGGCCGCGGCGGACCGCGACCCGGACCGGTTCTCCGACGAGAACACCCTGGACCTGGCCCGGACGGACAATCCGCACCTCGGTTTCGGACACGGCATCCACTACTGCATCGGTGCGCCGCTGGCCCGGCTCGAAGGGCAGCGCGCGATCGGCACACTGCTGACACGGCTGCCGGACCTCCAGTTGGCCGCCGATCCGGCCGAACTCCGTTGGCGGGGTGGGCTGATCATGCGCGGGCTGCGCGAACTCCCGGTCTCCTTCACGCCCCGCTGACCCGGTTTCGACCGCCGCCGCCCTGCCCTCGCCCCGCCCCCGCACGTCACCGTCCGTGGGCCCGGTGGGGGCGCGGGTGCGCCCCCACTTCGGGCGAATGCGGACATACATGGACGGTTTGTGCACGAGAAGTGAAGGTCCGTAATTTCGACGTGATACCGGTGATATGAGCTTGTGATTGCTCGTCAGCTCTGCTTACTCTCCGATTTGCCCGCAGCTGCGGGCCCCGAACGCGGCACGCCGAGTCCTGTCCGCCGCACCTTCGGGACACCGACCAGGATTCGGACAGGAGCGGGGGAACCAGGTGTGAACGCCGTACTCCCAACGGCTTGGGGTGAAGCCGCCGGGGAACGGACGCAACCGCGTCCGGACCTCCCGGCGGCCGGGCCAGCCTCCCGGTCCGAACCCGACAGCTCACCTCGTAGGCGTGCGGAGAGGAAGTCCCATGCTGTTCGCCGGTACTGGACGTCACCGCCGTAGCACCAAGGCCGAGAAGGTCGTCGCCGCCGCAGGCGTCGCCTCCGTGGGCCTGGCCCTGCCCCTGCTCTCCGCCACCGGAGCGGCAGCCGCACCCGCCGACACCTGGGACCGCGTGGCCCAGTGCGAGAGCGGCGGGGACTGGGGCATCAACACCGGAAACGGGTACTACGGCGGCCTGCAGTTCTCCTCCTCCACCTGGCGCGCCTACGGCGGCGGCGACTACGCCGCCCGCGCCGACCAGGCCACCCGCTCCGAGCAGATCGCGGTGGCCGAGCGGGTGCTCGCCTCCCAGGGGCCCGGCGCCTGGCCGTCCTGCTCGATCAAGGCCGGTCTGTCCCGCGGCGGCGACAGCTCCGAGGACACCGCCTCCCGCTCGCAGCAGCGCGCGGCGGCGCCCGAGCAGAAGCAGACGAAGTCGCAGCAGCAGTCGAAGAGTTCGAAGCAGAGCGCCCCGGCCGACGGGCCGACGCAGTCCGGCACCGGGAACTACACCGTGCAGGAGGGCGACACGCTGTCCGGGATCGCCGCCGCGCGGAACGTGTCCGGCGGCTGGGAGCAGCTGTTCCGGGCGAACCGCGAACTGATCGGCGCCGACCCCGATGTGATCATGCCCGGCCAGGTGCTGGCGCTGTGACGGCGCGGTCCGGCCGGCTCCGGCCCGGCAGTGGTATAGACCCTTCGTCGGTCTGACGATTCGTCCGCTCCGGGCGTGCGCCCAGCAGTTCGCGCCGCCCGGAGCCCGCCGCCGACGGGCAAACAGGTGAACTACCCGTGAGTAGCCGGGTCACACGGTGAGACGGGGCCCGGCCGGGCGTGGCCGTGGGCATGTCTGCGGCTAGGCTCTGGGCGTAACGACCACACATCCGCTTCCGCTAGGAGATGCCTCGTGCCGTCCATTGATGTCGTCGTAGCCCGTGAGATCCTCGACTCCCGCGGCAACCCCACGGTCGAGGTCGAGGTCGGTCTCGACGATGGCAGCACCGGTCGTGCGGCTGTCCCGTCGGGTGCCTCCACCGGCGCCTTCGAGGCGCTGGAGCTCCGCGACGGCGACAAGAACCGCTACTTCGGCAAGGGCGTCGAGAAGGCCGTCCTCGCCGTCATCGAGCAGATCGGCCCGGAGCTGGTCGGCTACGACGCCACCGAGCAGCGTCTGATCGACCAGGCCATGCTCGACCTGGACGCCACCCCGGACAAGTCCTCGCTGGGCGCCAACGCCATCCTCGGTGTCTCGCTCGCCGTCGCGCACGCCGCCTCCGAGGCCAGCGACCTGCCGCTGTTCCGCTACCTGGGCGGCCCGAACGCGCACGTGCTGCCGGTCCCGATGATGAACATCCTCAACGGCGGCTCGCACGCGGACTCCAACGTCGACATCCAGGAGTTCATGATCGCCCCGATCGGCGCGGAGTCCTTCTCCGAGGCCGTCCGCTGGGGCGTCGAGGTCTACCACACCCTCAAGGGCGTGCTGAAGGAGCGCGGGCTGTCCACCGGCCTGGGCGACGAGGGCGGCTTCGCCCCGAACCTGGACTCCAACCGCGAGGCCCTGGACCTCATCACCGAGGCCATCAAGAAGGCCGGCTACACCCCGGGCAAGGACATCGCGCT
This sequence comes from Kitasatospora sp. NPDC004615, assembly GCF_042873545.1. Taxonomy (NCBI): domain Bacteria; kingdom Bacillati; phylum Actinomycetota; class Actinomycetes; order Kitasatosporales; family Streptomycetaceae; genus Kitasatospora; species Kitasatospora sp. NPDC004615. Next base: position 537,312 of record NZ_JBIALQ010000002.1, on the reverse strand, counting down.
CGCCCTGGACGTCGCCGCGTCCGAGTTCTACAAGGACGGCGCCTACCAGTTCGAGGGCAAGGCCCTGTCGGCCGCCGAGCTGGTCGAGTACTACGCCGAGCTGGTCGCCGCCTACCCGCTGGTCTCCATCGAGGACCCGCTGGACGAGTCCGACTGGGACGGCTGGAAGGCCATCACCGACAAGCTGGGCGACAAGGTCCAGCTGGTCGGCGACGACCTGTTCGTCACCAACCCGGAGCGCCTGCGCAAGGGCATCGAGACCGGCACCGCCAACGCGCTGCTGGTGAAGGTCAACCAGATCGGCTCGCTCACCGAGACCCTGGACGCCGTCGAGCTGGCCCAGCGCAACGGCTACCGCTGCATGATGTCGCACCGCTCCGGCGAGACCGAGGACGTCACCATCGCCGACCTCGCCGTCGCCACCAACTGCGGCCAGATCAAGACCGGCGCCCCGGCCCGCTCCGAGCGCGTCGCCAAGTACAACCAGCTGCTGCGCATCGAGGAGATCCTCGACGACGCCGCGGAGTACGCCGGCCGCGGCGCGTTCCCCCGGTTCCGCTCTGCGGACAAGTAAGCACAGCCGCTCTGCGGACAAGTAAGCACAGCCGCTCCGCGGACAAGTAAGCACAGCAAGGGCTGATCGCCGAGCCTGTTGTGACCGGTGCCCCGGCCTCCACCGCGTAGGGTGGGGCCGGGGCACCGGCATGCGCAGGAGGGGCGACCAGATGGCCAAGTGGAGAATTCCCGGACTGGCGGCGCGCCCGCGCTTCACCAGCCGGGCCACCGTGCTGGTCCTCGTCCTGTGCTCGCTGGTGGCGATACTCGCGTACCCGGCCCGGCAGTACATCGCGCAGCGCGGCGAGATCGCCGATCAGCGGGCCAAGGCCGATCACGCCCGCCAGCAGGTCGACGAACTGCGTCGGGCCAAGGCCCGCTGGCAGGACCCGGAGTTCGTCAAGGCCCAGGCCCGGGAGCGGCTGCACTACGCGCTGCCGGGCGAGACCCCGTTCGTGTCGGTCGCGCCGCCGCCCGCGCAGGGCGAGAAGCAGTCCGCCTCGGACGGCGCCGGCCGGACCAAGGCCGCCCGTCCCTGGTACTCCGGCTTCTGGGACTCGGTGGACGCCGCCGACACCGCGATCGCCGCTCCACCCGCAGCTCACTGACGCCACCCCACCCGCCCCCTCCTGACGAACAGACTCCTGATGAGCAACCAGAACCCTCCCGTCTCCGACAACGACGTCGCCGCCATCGCCGCCCAGCTCGGCCGGGTGCCGCGCGGGCTGCGTTCCGTCGCCCACCGCTGCCCGTGCGGCAACCCGGACGTGGTGGAGACCGCGCCCCGGCTGCCCGACGGCACGCCGTTCCCGACGCTCTACTACTTGACCTGCCCCAAGGCCGCCTCGCTGATCGGCACCCTGGAGGCGGACGGCGTGATGAAGGAGCAGACCGCCCGGCTCGCCGAGGACCCCGAGCTCGCCGCCGCCTACCAGGCCGCGCACGAGGACTACATCGCCCGCCGGGACGCCATCGAGGTGCTGGAGGGCTTCCCCAGCGCCGGCGGCATGCCCGACCGGGTCAAGTGCCTGCACGTGCTGGTCGGCCACTCGCTGGCGGCCGGCGAGGGCGTCAACCCGCTCGGCGACGAGGCGATCGGCATGCTGGAGGACTGGTGGGCCAAGGGCCCGTGCGTCAGCCCCGCCGAGGTCGAGGCCGCCGGTGAGCGGGTCGCCCGCAACAAGGCCAAGGCCCAGGACCACGCCGCGGTGATCGCCGCCAAGGAGGCGCTGACCGCCGAGCGGGCCGAGCGCGCGGCGCGCAAGGCCGAGGAGGACGACGAGTCGTGAGCACCATCCGGGTCGCCGCGATCGACTGCGGCACCAACTCGATCCGCCTGCTGATCGCCGACCTGGACCCGGAGACCGGGGAGATCGTCGATCTGGACCGGCGGATGCTGATCGTCCGGCTCGGCCAGGGCGTCGACAAGACCGGTCGGCTGCACCCCGAGGCGCTGGACCGCACCTTCGCGGCCTGCCGCGAGTACGCGGAGATCATCGCCGCGCACGGGGTCGGCCCGGAGCGGATCCGGATGGTCGCCACCTCGGCCTCCCGGGACGCCGAGAACGCCGCCGAGTTCACCGCCGGAGTCAAGGCGATCCTCGGCATCACCCCGAGCGTGGTCAGCGGCGACGAGGAGGCCCGGCTCTCCTTCACCGGCGCCACCCTCGAGCTGCTCGGCGGCCCGCACCGCCCGCCCTACCTGGTGTTCGACCTGGGCGGCGGCTCCACCGAATTCGTGCTCGGCGAGCAGGACGTGCGGGCCGCGCACTCGATGGACATCGGCTGTGTGCGGATGACGGAGCGGCACTTCGCGGGCGGGCAGCCCACCGAGGTGCAGATCGCCGCCGCCCGGGCCGACATCCGGGCCGCGCTGGACACCGTCGAGGCGAGCGTCCCACTGGCGGACGGCGCCACCCTGGTCGGCCTGGCCGGCACCGTCACCACGGTCGCCGGGATCGCGCTGGAGCTGCCCGGCTACGACTCCGAGCAGATCCACCACGCGGTGCTGACCGTCCAGCAGGTCCGGGAGACCGCCGAGTGGCTGCTGCACTCCTCGCACGCCGAGCGGGCCGCCGTCCCCGTGATGCACCCCGGCCGGGTCGACGTGATCGCGGCCGGCGCGCTGGTGCTGCTGGAGATCATGGAGCGCACCGGGGCCGCTGAGCTGCTGGTTTCCGAGCACGACATCCTCGACGGGATCGCCTGGTCGATCGCCTGATCCGGGCGCCCGGCGGGTGGTCGGCGGGTGGTCGACGGGTGGTTGACGGGTGTTCCGGGAGGCCCGGTGCGGGCCTCCCGGCGTGTCCCGGCAAGAAGCTTCGTGAATTTCTTCACATGGCGACCGGGCCTTTCGGCCCCTTGCGGTGTCCGGTCCGTCCGATATGTGGGACCGAAGGCGCCTGGGGCGGGTGGTTCATGGGATCGCAGGCAACCCGCCGTTCACGCCGAAGAAATCGAAAGCGCACTCGGGAACCCGTGCCCCACAAGGATCGTTGCTGCTCAGCGTGGCACCGAGTGCCTGAGCGATCATGGTGGACGGGTGGTAGCGGCGAGGAGGCCGGCACCGGCCGGAATTGTGGGCGCGCAGTGTAGCAGTAGGTGTCCAGGAGCTTGTGATGGGCCTCACGAATGGCCCGTCAGGCCGGGGTGGATACTTTCGGATATGAGCACCACGGAGCGTCCTCGCATCCTCATTGTCGGCGGTGGTTACGTCGGCCTGTATGCCGCGATGCGCATCCTCAAGAAGATGCGCTACGGCGAAGCGACCGTCACGGTCGTCGACCCGCGGTCGTACATGACGTACCTGCCCTTCCTCCCGGAGGCGGCCGGCGGCAACGTCGCCCCCCGCAACCTCGTCGCGCCCCTGCGCAGCGCCCTGAAGAAGGCGGAGGTGCTCACCGGTCACGTGACCGAGGTGGACCACGCCCGCAAGGTCGCCACCATCCAGCCCGCGGCCGGCGAGTCCTACGAACTGCCCTTCGAGTACCTGGTCGTGGCGACCGGCTCGGTCTCCCGCACCTTCCCGATCCCGGGTCTGGCGGAGCACGGCATCGGCATGAAGACGGTGGAAGAGGCGATCAGCCTCCGCAACCACGTCATGGCGCAGCTGGACAAGGCCGAGTCCACCACCGACGAGGACGTCCGCCGCAAGGCGCTGACCTTCGTCGTCATCGGTGGCGGCTTCGCCGGCATCGAGACGGTCGCCGAGATCGAGGACATGGCGCGCGACGCCGCCAAGATCTACAAGACCGTCAGCCGCGAGGACATGCGCTTCGTCGTGGTGGAGGCGGCCAACCGCATCCTCCCCGAGATGGGCCCCGACCTGGGTCTGTGGACCAAGGGCCGGCTCGAGGAGCGCAACATCGAGGTCTACATCGAGACCTCGATGGACTCCTGCGTCGACCAGCACGTGGTGCTGAAGAACGGCATGGAGTTCGACGCGTCCACCATCGTGTGGACCGCCGGCGTGAAGCCGAACCCGATCGTCAACCGCTTCGGTCTGCCGCTCGGCCCGCGTGGCCACGTCGACACCAAGCCGACCCTGCAGGTCCAGGGCTTCGACTACGTGTGGGCGGCCGGCGACAACGCCCAGGTTCCCGACCTGGCCGCCGGTGAGGGCGCCTGGTGCCCGCCGAACGCGCAGCACGCGGTCCGTCAGGCCGCCGTCCTCGGTGACAACGTGGTGGCCGGCATGCGCGGCTTCCCGCAGGCCGAGTACAAGCACAAGAACCTCGGTGCGGTGGCCGGCCTCGGCCTGCACAAGGGTGTGGCGATCCTGTTCGGCAAGGTCAAGCTCAAGGGCCGCCTCGCCTGGTACTTCCACCGCGCCTACCACGGTGCGATGGTCCCCACCATGAACCGCAAGATCCGGGTCTTCACCGACTGGACGCTGGCGATGTTCCTCAAGCGCGAGACGGTCGGTCTCTCCGAGATGGAGAAGCCGTTCGACGCGTTCCAGGAGGCCACCGCTCCGCCGAAGCCCGCCGCCGCCGCGGAGCCGAAGAAGGAGCTCGCCTCCAGCAAGTAAGCGACGAGACCCGTCACTTCGGGTTACGAGTCGGAGGCCCTCCGCCCGGCAACGCCGCCGGACCACGTCCTCCGTGGTGCTCAGCCGGCCTTGCTGTCGGGCGGAGTACAGCACTCAGTTGACGAAGGCCCCCACCCCCGCCGGGTGGGGGCCTTCGGGCTTTCCCGGGGTGCCGTCAGCCCTGGTCGGTGGGCGTGGTGCGGTCGCTGAGGCGCTCGTGGCGCTGGCGGGCGGCCTGCGGGGTGCCGAGGCCGAGGCCGAAGGCGATCTCCTGCCAGGTCATGCCGCGGCCGCGGGCCATGGTGAGCAACCCGGCCTCCAGCTCGTCGAGTTCGGCGCGGACCAGGGGGAGCAGGGTGAGCGCGGCGGTCAGGTCGGCGCGGTCCACCTCGGGTTCGCCGTCCTCGGCGAGAGCGGCGCCGCTGAGCAGGAAGGCCACCAGCCGGACCGCCTCGTGCGGGGCGAGCATCGCCGGGTTGGTCTGGCGGCGGCGCTGCTCGTCGGTGGCGGCGTGGCGCTCGGCGATCCGGAACAGCGAGGCGTAGACGCGCTGCGTGCGGGCGGCCTCCGGGTCCGGCGGGGAGAACGGGTCGGCGGGCTGCGAAGGGGTGTCGGTCATGGGGTCAGCATGCTCCGGTGAACGGGGCGGCGTCAACGGGATTCGTTGAACGAAGTGTTCATAATCGGGCCCGGGAAGTGGATTGATCATGCGAATCCGGCCGCTTAGGGCGTCCGCCGGTAGGTCATCGGATGCGGGGACTTTGAGGGCGGGTGTTCCAGCGGTAGAGGGTCCAGGCACGTCGGATCAGGCAGCGGACCGTGATGACGGTGGCGGCCAGGGCGAGGAAGAACTCGACGGCCGCTCTCCGGCGTTCGGTGCAGCGCCGAAGCTTGCCGAAGTTGTTCATCCACGAGTTCGTGCGTTCGACGACCCACCGGCCGCCGGTCTGGATCGGGGTCTTCGTGCCGCGCGGGGCGATGCGGGCCTCGATCCTCCGGTCGGCCAGGTCGCCGTGGACGGGCCGGTAGTCGTAGCCCGCGTCCAGGACGAGTCGCGGGTGCTCGGGCAGCGGTCCGAGGGCCGTCTCGAGGGCGGTGAAGCGGTCGAGGGTGGCGGGAAGCAGGGTGTGGTCGGGGGTGTTGGCCGGTGCGGGCTCGGTGACCAGGGGTATGCCGGTGCCGTCGGTCAACTGCGAGCGTTTCAGGCCGAGTTTGGCGCGGTCGACCGGGCTCTTGCCGGCGCATTCACCCCCGGAGGGCGCCTTGGTGATGCAGCCGTCGGCGTTCAGGCGGTCGAGTTCGAGGCCGATCATGCGGTCGTAGGCGGCGAGTGCGAGCAGACGCAGGCTCTCCATCACGCCGGCGGCGATCCACTCGTCCCGGCGTCGGCGCAGAGTGGTGGCCGAGCAGTGCTCGTCGGCTGCGCGTTCGTATCCGCAGCCGAAGACCAGGACCTGTACCAGCCGGTCGAAGACGACGGCGTCGCTGATCCGCGGGTTGTGGCAGCCCAGCGGGTGCCGGTCCTCGCGCAGGGGCAGGAGCGCGAGGAACTGGTCGCGGATCGGGTCGAGAATGCATGATGGGACGGCAGGCACGGATCCCCCGGTGATCATGAAGCGTAGAGAACTCCATGATCGGGCGAGCCGTGCCTGCCCTGCTGCCAGCACCTAATGGCGGACGCCCTTAGCATGACGATCACCAACCACGCTCAATCTGGGGGAACCGCAATGGAACTGACCACTCGTCAAGCCGCCCTGATCGCCGCCGCCACCACCGCACTCGCCGCCGCGGCCGTCGTCGGCACCGCTGCCACCGCCACCGCCGCCGAGCGCCCCGTCGACCAGGCCGCCGGCCAGGTCGTGGTGCCCGACCACATGGCGCTGGTCACGCCCGACCACATGGGGCTCTGACCCGCCGTGCGGGCAGCGGCCGACGACCCGGCGGCGAGCCTGGTCGCGCAGACCGCCGAGCGCCTGATCCGGCTCTGGGCCGAGCGCGGCGAACTCCACCACCCCGGCTGGGGACGGCCGTTCCGCCAGCTCGCCGAGCTGCTGCCCGCACCGGACGTCGAATTCGCCGTCCACAACCCGCAGATGGTGCCACTGCTCTGGTACCCGGCGCTGCGTCGCGAGGGCCCGCACGGCACCGTCGTCGAGGTGTTCGACCACCTCCCGGCGGACGCCGGCCCGCCGCTGCCGCGCCGGCAGGAGCTGTCCCGGATCTACAGCTGGGCGCCCGTCACCCGCACCGCCCTCGACTGGATCGCGGAGCGGCTGGCCGGCCGCGGACTGCTCGAAGTCGGCGCCGGCAGCGGCTACTGGGCCGCGCGGCTGCGCGCCCGCGGCGTCGACGTGCTGGCCACCGATGCCGAGGCCCGCACCGAACTCAACGGTTGGACCGACCGGTTCCGCTGGACCGACGTGCGCCCCGGCCGGGCCGCCGAGGACGCCGCCGCGCACCCCGACCGGGCCCTCGCCCTGATCTGGCCGCCGTACCGCGATCCGATGGCCCTGGACGCCCTGCGGGCCTACCGCGGCGATCATCTGATCTATCTGGGCGACCGCCCGGGCGGTCTCTGCGCCGACGACGCCTTCTTCGCCGAGCTCGCCACCCACTGGCACCCGGCCGCCCGCTGCCCGCTCACCCTGCGCTGGCTGGGCAATCACGACACCCTGACCCACTGGATCCGCAGGGAATCCGCGGGGGTAGGTCGGGGCATCGGTCGTGATCGGGTCATTACCGCAGGTCACGATGGGTGGGCAGAAGAGTGCCCAGAGCCGGACTCGAACCGGCACGACCTTCCGGCCAAGCAGTTTTAAGCTGCCCGTGTCTGCGTTCCACCATCTGGGCCTGGGAGCGCGTGAACTCGGTTACTGAGCCTAGTCGGCCGGGCGAGGGTTTCGCATAATTCTCGGGACGGAAGTTGTCATGCTTCCATGCGATCTGACGAAGCGTCTGTCATTTCGGCCACCCTCCGACAGTTCTCGGCCACCGCCGGCCCTCGGGGTGCGGGTCATACCGAAGGAGGAGAGGGCGGCGGCGGCCGTACATCTCGGGGCGGGGCGGCAACCGTTCGGCGGGGCGACGAATTCCATGATCATCGAGGAGAGGATGGGATAGCGGTCGCAGGCACGTCCCGGCCGCAGCCCAGTGACGAGCCAGCACCTCCCCGACAGGAGTCCCCTTCGTGAGCACCTCGACCGCGTACGCAGCCCACACCGGTCTGGCGGCGGCCCGCGCCACCGGTCTCAACAAGGTCTACGGCGAAGGCGACACCCGCGTCGTCGCGCTCGACAACGTCTCGGTCTCCTTCGGCCAGGGCGAGTTCACCGCGATCATGGGCCCGTCGGGCTCCGGCAAGTCCACCCTGATGCACTGCATGGCCGGCCTGGACACGGTCAGCTCCGGCTCGGCGACCATCGGCGAGACCGAACTGGTCGGACTGAAGGACAAGCAGCTGACCAAGCTCCGCCGCGACAAGATCGGCTTCGTCTTCCAGGCGTTCAACCTGCTGCCGACGCTGACCGCGCTGGAGAACATCACGCTGCCGATGGACATCGCCGGCCGCAAGGTCGACAAGGCCTGGCTCGACCGCGTGGTGGAGACGGTCGGCCTGTCCGGCCGCCTCTCGCACCGCCCGGCGCAGCTCTCCGGCGGCCAGCAGCAGCGCGTGGCCTGCGCCCGCGCGCTGGCCTCCAAGCCGGAGATCATCTTCGCCGACGAGCCCACCGGAAACCTGGACTCCCGCTCCGGCGCCGAGATCCTCTCCTTCCTGCGCAACTCGGTGCGCGAGCTCGGTCAGACCGTGGTGATGGTGACGCACGACCCGGTGGCCGCGTCCTACGCGGACCGCGTGGTCTTCCTCGCCGACGGCCGGATCGTCGACGAGCTGACCAACCCCACCGCCGACTCGGTCCTCGACCGGATGCGTCGTTTCGACGCCAAGGGCCGCACCAGCTGACGGCCCCTCAGCAGCCGACCGTCCACACCACCCCAGGACTGACCCCATGTATCGCACCGCACTGCGCAACGTGCTGGCCCACAAGGGCCGACTGCTGATGACGGCACTCGCCGTCATGCTGGGCACCGCCTTCGTCGCCGGCACCCTGGTGTTCTCGGACACCATGGGCCAGGCCGTCCGCAACAGCTACTCCAAGAGCTACTCCGACGTCTCCGTGCTGATCTCCGACAGGTGGTCCCGGAGCGCCGACGAGGGCCCCAAGGAGGCCGGCCAGAAGAAGCGTGACGCGCTGACCGACGCCACCGTGAAGGACCTCGCCGCCCTGCCGGGCGCCGAGCGGGCCCGCGGCGTGGTCACCGGCTTCACCGCCGTCGCCGACAAGAAGGGCAACCTGATCGGCGAGGCGTGGAGCGCCCAGGGCTCCAACTTCGCCCCGGACGCCTCCGGCAAGGACCCGCGCTACCCGATGGCGGAGGGCCGCGGCCCGAAGGCGGCCGGCGAGATCGCGCTGAACAAGCAGGCCGCCGACAAGGCCGGCTACAAGGTCGGCGACAAGGTCCGGGTGGCCGGCAACGGCGCCGCCGAGGACACCACGCTCACCGGTGTGTTCACCTCCGACGACCCGCAGGTCACCTCCGGCGGTTCGCTCGTGCTGATGGACACCGCCACCGCCCAGCAGCGGCTGCTGGAGCCCGGCCACTACAGCTCGATCGCGCTGACCGCCAAGTCCGGCGTCTCGGAGGACGCGCTGCTAGACGCGGCCAAGGCGAAGCTGCCCGACACCTTCGACCTGGAGACCGGCCAGAAGCTCAAGGACGAGCAGTCCAAGATGGTCGAGCAGTCGGTCACCGGCATGAAGAGCATGCTGCTGGTGTTCGCCGGCATCTCGCTGTTCGTCGGCATCTTCATCATCGTCAACACCTTCACCATGCTGATCGCTCAGCGCCTGAAGGAGCTGGCGCTGCTGCGCGCGGTCGGCGCCAGCCGCCGCCAGGTCACCAACTCGGTGCTGATCGAGGCGCTGCTGATCGGCGTGATCGCCTCCGTGTCCGGTCTGCTGCTCGGCATCGGCATCGGCGCCGGCATGCAGTCCCTGCTGGCCGGCATGAACGAGGGCATGCCCACCGGTTCGCTGGTGATCGCCCCGGCCACCATCATCGGCACCCTGGTGACCGGCATCGTGGTGACCGTGCTGTCCGCGCTGATCCCCGCGATCCGCGCCTCCCGGATCCCCCCGGTGGCGGCGATGAGCAGCGGTGACCTGCCCAGCACCCAGCGCGGCCTGGTGGTCCGCAACTCGATCGGCGCGGTGCTGGCCGGCGGCGGCATCGCCCTGATCCTGGCCGGCGCGTTCAGCAAGGGCACCGGCGGCCGGACGTACCTGGAGCTCGGCGCCCCGCTCACCCTGATCGGCGTGTTCGTCCTGCTGCCGCTGCTGTCGCGCCCGGTGGTCGCCCTGGTCGGCCCGCTGCTGGCCAAGGTGTTCGGCACTCCCGGCAAGCTGGCCCGTCGCAACGCCGTCCGCAACCCGCGCCGCACCGCCAGCACCGCGGCCGCGCTGACCATCGGCCTGACCCTGGTCACCGCCGTGACGGTGATCGGCGACTCGGTCACCAGCACGGTCACCCGCCTCGTCAGCGGCTCGATGAAGGCCGACTACACGGTCTCGATGGCCAACCACCACTCGCTGTCGAAGGACCTGGCGCCGCTGATCGCCAAGGCGGACGGCGTGACCGCCGTCAGCCCGGTCAGCAACGTGATGTGGACGATCAACGGGGACAGCCGGGCCGTCGAGGGCTTCGACGCCGCCGCCTTCGACCAGCTGGTCACGGTGAAGATGGCGTCCGGCTCGACCGGCGCGCTGAAGCAGGGCCAGATCCTGGTCAACGACGAGTACGCCGCCAAGCACAACCTCACCCAGGGTGCCACCGCCAAGGTCGAGGTGGCCGAGGGCAAGACGCTGGACCTCACCGTCGGCGGCGTGTTCGAGCACAACGCCACCCTGTCGAACGTCATCGTGCCCAACGCGCTGATCGACCAGCACGACCCCGACTCGTTCATCAGCGAGATCCTGGTCAAGGGCAAGGACGGCGAGACCGCCGCGCTCAAGCAGTCCGTCAAGGCGGCCACCGGCAGCAACCCGGTGATCGAGGTGCTGACCGAGAAGGACAAGGTCGCCGAGTTCAGCCGGATCATCACGACGATGCTGAACATCATGTACGGCCTGCTCGGCATGGCGGTGCTGGTCGCCGTCCTCGGTGTGATCAACACGCTGGCGATGTCGGTGTTCGAGCGCAAGCGCGAGATCGGCATGCTGCGGGCGATCGGCCTGGACCGGCGCGGCATCAAGCGGATGGTCCGCATCGAGTCCGTGGTGATCTCGCTCTTCGGTGCCGTGATCGGCGTGGGGCTCGGCGTCTTCCTGGCCTGGTCCGCCGTCCGGGTGCTGGCCGCCGACCTGACCGGCCTGACCACCTCGATCCCCTACGGCAGCGTGCTGCTCTTCCTGGCCCTGTCCGCGCTGGTCGGCGTGATCGCCGCCCTCTGGCCGGCCCGCCGGGCCTCCCGGATGGACATCCTCGCCAGCATCAAGACCGACTGACGTCCGGTCGGCAGAACGCCGCGCCGCCCGTTCCCGGAGCAACCGGGGACGGGCGGCGCGGCGTTTGCGTGGGGCGGCCCGGGTCAGCGGGTCTCGATCGCGACCTTCTCGATCTTCACGTCCTGCAGCGGGCGGTCGTTGCGCCCGGTCTCGACGCCGACGATCGCGTCCACCACACGCTGGCTGGGCGCGTCCACGACCTCGCCGAAGATGGTGTGCTTGCCGGTCAGCCAGGTGGTCGGGCCGACCGTGATGAAGAACTGCGAACCGTTGGTGCCCGGGCCGGCGTTGGCCATCGCCAGCAGGTACGGCTTGGTGAACGCCAGGTCCGGGTGGAACTCGTCGGCGAACTTGTAGCCCGGGCCGCCGGTGCCGTTCCCCAGCGGGTCGCCGCCCTGGATCATGAAGCCCTGGATGACCCGGTGGAAGATCGTGCCGTCGTACAGCGGCTCGTTGCTGGGCTTCCCGGTCTTCGGGTCGATCCACTGGCGCTCGCCCGTCGCCAGCTCGACGAAGTTCTTCACCGTCTTCGGGGCGTGGTCCGGCAGCAGCCGGATCACGATGTCGCCCTTATTGGTCTTCAGGGTGGCGTACAGCTCCTCGGCCATCCGGGGGGCCGCCTTTCTGATCGTCTGTCAGTTGCGCCCCCCACCCTGCCCTCTCAAGGGCCCCTCGCGCAGGCGACACGGGATCCTCCTCACGGCTGACGCGGAATACTTTGCCAAACCATTACTCTTGTGCTCTGTATGGGTGGTGCTGTGCCACCCCGGAGGGAATGTGATGAGAAGCAGAAACCCGGTCTTCTCGCGGGAGGGGTCCTTCACCCGCGACAACCAGTACGCGGGGTTCGGCACGCAGCCGGCCGGGCACCAGGGCCAGGCGTACGGCAACCCGTACGCCAACAACCCGTACGCCAACAACGCCTACGCGCAGCCCGGCGGTCAGGCCATGACCGACGAGCAGCTCTACGAGCTCTACCAGGGCCCTGACGCGGGCCCGGCCCAGACCGGCCGGATGACGCTGGACGACGTGGTCGCCCGCACCGCGATGACGCTGCTCACGCTGGTCATCACCGGCGCGGTCGCCTGGTTCGTGGTGCCGGTCGAGAACTACGCGCTGGCCGGCGTCGCCGCGTTCGCCGCGATGGTCATCGGCCTGGTCATCAACTTCAAGCGGAGCATCAACCCGGCGCTGATCCTGACGTACGCCGGCCTGGAGGGCTTCTTCCTCGGCGCGCTCAGCAAGGCCTTCAACACCCTGCTGCAGGGCATCGCCATTCAGGCCGTGCTGGGTACCGCCGCGGTGTTCGCGGCCACCCTGATCGCCTACAAGAGCGGCAAGATCCGGGTCACCCCGCGGTACACCCGGATCGGCATCTCGATCGCGATCGGCTTCGTGATCCTGATGTTCGTCAACCTGATCGCCACCATGTTCGGCGCGGACTTCGGGTTCCGCTCCGGCCCGCTCGGCATCGTGGTCGGCCTGGTCGGCATCGCGCTCGGCGCGTTCTTCCTGACCCTCGACTTCAACGAGATCCAGGAGGGCATCCGCAATGGCGCCCCCGAGCGGGAGGCCTGGCGGGCCGCCTTCGGCCTGACGCTGTCGCTGGTGTGGATCTACCTGGAGATGCTGCGCCTGATCGCCATCCTGCGCGGCGACGACTGATCGCGCGGCTGTACACGCGGCGGGCCCCGGAGGACTTCTCCGGGGCCCGCCGCGTTCCGTCCCGCCCCGGTTTGGCTACCCTCGGGGCCATGTCCGAGCACCACCCCGTCACCCCCGCCCAGTTGACCGCCGCCGTGGACCGGCTCGCCGACCGCTTCCGGGCGATGCCACAGAGCCGCCTGCTGGTCGCCGTCCCCGGCCACCCCTCGCGGGCCGCCGCGCTGCTCGCGCTGGCCGGCCGGCTGGCCGACGCCGCCCGCGCGCTGGAGGGCCTGCCGCCGCTGCCCGTCCCCGACTGCGGGGCGTTCGCGGTCGGCGACCAACTCGCCGTCACCGGCCACGACCTGGCCGCCGCGGCCGCCGAACACCCGGAGGCGCTGGCGGTCGCGCTCACCGACGTCGAGGACACCGACCGGCTGACCGCCTGACGCAGGGTCGGGAACGCCGAAGGGGCGCCGGTCCGCCCGGGCAACCCCTTGCCGTGCGGATCGACGCCCCTGCGCGTGGCTCGGACGCGCGTGGTTCAGATCGAGGCGACCACCCGGTCGGCGAGCACGTAGACGGTGTCGCCGTCGGTGGAGAAGGTCAGCGAGTACGAGCCGGAGAAGCGGGAGCCGCCCAGCAGCCGGACGTCCTCGTCGGCCCGGACGGCGTCGATCAGCCGGTACGCCGCCTCCCGGTCGCCGGGGGCCACGCACAGCGTGGTGCCGTCGGCGAACGCGTACACGTCCAGGGTGCCGAGCGGGCCGGGGCGCACGTCGGTGAGGGCGATCCTGTCCTCGGCGAGGGCGGCGAGCCGGTCGTCGGTCCACTCGCGGGACGGGGTGGGACTGGGCACGAAGTCCGGGTGCGAGGGGTGGCGGCGCGGGTCGGGCGCGGTGGCGGGCTCGCTCTCGGCGTCCAGCAGTCCGGACTCGAGGCCGGTGGCCAGCAGGTCGGCCTCGCGGCGGGCCTTCACGTCACCGTTGTCGCCGGGGAGCGGGAAGCTGCCGCCCCGGATGCCGCCGTCCGCCGAACCGCCGTCCGCGGAGCCGTCCTTGGCGAGGTCCTCCAGTGCGTGGCGCAGCGCCTCGCCGAACTCCGGGTCCATCACCCCGTAGTTGTCGGCGGCCTCCTGCGGCCCGGTCGGGCGCGGGAAGAAGATCGGCCACTCCTCGCCGGCGGCCGTGAACGGGGTCTCGAACAGCGGCGCGTCCTCGGCGGCGCGCGCCTCCTGCTCGGCCCAGAACGCCCGGGCCTCGGTGATCTCCCGCTCCCGGTCGGCGGCGAGCGCCTCGGCGACGGCGCGGCGTATCAGTGCCTCGTCGAGCTGCGGGGCGGGCTGCGCGGTGGGCTGCGCGGCGTCCAACTTCCGCCCCAGTGTGCGGAGGTGGAGCAGGACGGCGGCGGTCAGGGCGATCAGGGCCAGCAGCAGGGAGGTGTAGACGACGCTCACGGAACGTACTCCCAACGAGGAGCGGAACGGGGTTACGGCTCCACACTGCCGTATTCCCGCCCGTTACTGCAGAGGCTGATGTCCGATTTGGCGGTGACTTTCCGACTTGTCCTTAAATTGCTGGGTAATGCCCTTCTACGCAGCGGAGTTGATCCAATCCGGTGCGTCGATATTTCGGTCCCGGAGGGCAAAAAAACGGGCCGGATCGCACCATGAGTGTGATCCGGCCCTCAATTACGTACGGTGACTCCGGACGGGTGAGACGTCCGTCACGGTGCCGACGCGGAGGTCAGCTCAGCCGCTCGATGACCATCGCCATGCCCTGGCCGCCGCCCACGCACATGGTCTCCAGGCCGAACTGCTTGTCGTGCCACTGGAGCGAGTTGATCAGCGTGGTGGTGATCCGGGCGCCGGTCATGCCGAACGGGTGGCCCACCGCGATCGCGCCGCCGTTGACGTTCAGCCGGTCCAGGTCGATGCCCAGGTCCCGGTAGGACGGGATGACCTGCGCGGCGAACGCCTCGTTGATCTCCACCAGGTCGATGTCGCCGATCGACAGGCCGGCCCGCTTCAGCGCCTGCTTGGACGCCTCCACCGGGCCGTAGCCCATGATCTCCGGCGACAGTGCCGAGACGCCGGTGGAGACCACCCGGGCCAGCGGGGTGATGCCCAGCTCGCGCGCCTTGGTGTCCGACATGATCACCAGCGCGGCCGCGCCGTCGTTCAGCGGGCAGCAGTTACCGGCCGTCACGGTGCCGTCGGGGCGGAACACCGGCTTCAGGCCGGACACGCCCTCCACCGTCACGCCCGCGCGCGGGCCGTCGTCCGCGCTCACCACGGTGCCGTCCGGGAGCGTCACCGGGGTGATCTCGCGCTGCCAGAAGCCCGCCTTGATCGCGGCCTCGGCCAGGTTCTGCGAGCGGACGCCGAACTCGTCCTGCTCGGCGCGGGTGATGCCCTTCAGTGCCGCCAGGTTCTCCGCGGTCTGGCCCATCGCGATGTACGCGTCCGGCAGCAGGCCGTCCTCGCGCGGGTCGTGCCACTCGCCCGCCCGTCGCCCACCACCACCCTCGTTCGAGGCGCTGCGCGCCGCCCCCGTGTTGCCCGTCTCCGCGCGGTGCTTGGTGCGTGCCATCGCCTCGTCGAACAGCGGGTTCATGGTGCCCGGCATGCCGTCCGAGGTGCCGTTGATCGACCGCGAGACGGTCTCCACACCGGCGGAGATGAAGATGTCGCCCTCGCCGGCCTTGATCGCGTGCAGCGCCATCCGGGTGGTCTGCAGCGAGGACGAGCAGTAGCGGGTGATGGTGGCGCCCGGCAGGTAGTCCATGCCCATCTGGACGGCCACGATCCGGGCCAGGTTGTGGCCCTGCTCGCCGCCCGGCAGGCCGCAGCCCAGCATCAGGTCGTCGATCGTGCGCGGGTCCAGCTCCGGGACCTTGGCGAGTGCGGCACCGATGATCTGCGCGGTCAGGTCGTCCGGGCGGACGTCCTTCAGCGAGCCCTTGAAGGCCCGGCCGATCGGCGAACGGGCGGCGCTGACGATGACGGCTTCGGGCATGACGGGCTCCTCGCTGAGTGACCTCGGGATGCGATCCGACGGATCTCCCGGGGAAAGTTACCGCTTGGTAGCTCCGGCGTCATCCGCCTCCGGATGTGAGTTGGCCGACGCGATCGCCCGCGGCCACTCCTGGTCCGCGACCGCCCCGGGATCCTGCCCCGCCGCGTTGCCGCCCGGCAGCGCCAGCCGGAAGCGCTGCTTGAGCGTCGCCCACCGCCAGGTGCCGTTCGACGGGCCCGCCGCCGTCACCTCGGTGCCCGAACGCCCCGCCGCCGCGGCGGCCGCCACCGCCACCGGCAGCACCGCCTGCGGCTCCAACGGCCCGCCCACCGCGGACGGCGTGTCCTGCGGCCACAGGTCGAGCGCCGCGCACACCGACGGCAGCAACGCCATCGACGCCGTCGCGTACCCCTGCGCGGACGGGTGGTAGCGGTCCGCGGCGAACAGTTCCGGACGGGTCGCGAACTCAGGGCCCAGCAGCGACCCCAGCGAGACCGTCCGGCCGCCGGCCTCCACCACCGCGATGGTCTGCGCCGCCGCGAGCTGCCGGCTCAACCGGCGCGCCACCCAGCGCAGCGGCGGCCGCACCGGCTTGATGGTGCCCAGATCCGGGCAGGTGCCCACCACCACCTCGCAGCCCGCCGCGACCAGCCGGCCCACCGCCTCGCCCAGCTCCCGCACACTGGTGGCCGCCGGAGCGTGCCTGGTCACGTCATTGGCACCGATCATCAGCACCGCGATGTCCGGACAGTGCGGCAGCGCCCGCTCCACCTGCCTCGCGAGATCGCCCGAGCGGGCACCCGACTTCGCCACGTTCACCAGCCGCACCCGGCGCTCGGCGACCGACGCCAGCCCCGAGGAGAGCAGCGCGCCCGGCGTCTCCTGCGCGCGCTGCACGCCCAGGCCCGCGGCCGTCGAATCGCCCAGGAACGCCATCACCAGCGGCGGACGCGAATCCAGCGGATCGGCGAACGCCTCGCCGTGCATCCCGTCCGCGCGCGGCGGATCGCCGCCCAGGATCCCGATCGCCCGGACCGCCATCCGGCTCTCGGTCAGCAACACCCCCGCCAGCCCCACCCCGAGCAGCCCCAGCCCGCCACCGCCGTACGCGGCCGCCGTGGCGATCCGCCGTGCCACCCGCACCCTCGACGCCTGCGAGCCGGCCATCGGCCACCCCCTCTCCTCTTACACCCAGACTCGTACCCGCCCACGTACCCGCCCACCCCGCCCCGCTACCCGGCCACCCCCACCAACCACCCACCCGGAGCCCCGGTGGGGCCTGGTGCGCTGAGGTCGTTTTTCCGAAGTCTGTGCGGCGGAGGGCCTTCTCCGTGGGCTGATGTTCGGTGGTGGTGGAGTGCCGGTGGGTGCCGCGAGCGGTTTGTTCGGGCGGGGCGGGAGACATGGGGTGGATGCGCACGGTGGGTGCGAAGGGGGCCCTAGGCTGGGGGTTTCGGCAATCAGGGCATGCCATGGACCGGGAGGACCCCCGTGCGGTACCACAATTCGATCATCGAGCTGGTCGGCGACACCCCGTTGGTGAAGCTCAACAAGGTCACCGAGGGCATCACCGCCACCGTGCTGGCGAAGGTCGAGTACTTCAATCCGGGTGGTTCGGTCAAGGACCGGATCGCGATGCGGATGATCGAGGCGGCGGAGGCCTCCGGCGCGCTCAAGCCGGGTGGCACCATCGTCGAGCCCACCAGTGGCAACACCGGGGTGGGGCTGGCGATCGTGGCCCAGCAGAAGGGCTACAAGTGCATCTTCGTGTGCCCGGACAAGGTGTCCACGGACAAGATCAACACCCTGCGGGCGTACGGCGCCGAGGTCGTGGTGTGCCCGACCGCGGTCGCGCCGGAGCACCCGGACTCGTACTACAACGTCTCGGACCGGCTGGTCCGTGAGACCCCGAACGCCTGGAAGCCGGACCAGTACTCGAACCCGGAGAACCCGGCGTCGCACTACCACTCCACCGGCCCGGAGCTGTGGGAGCAGACGGACGGCCGGATCACCCACTTCGTGGCGGGCGTCGGCACCGGCGGCACCATCTCGGGCACCGGCCGGTACCTGAAGGAGGCGTCCGGCGGGAAGGTCCAGGTGGTCGGCGCGGACCCGGAGGGTTCGGTGTACTCGGGCGGCACCGGCCGTCCGTACCTGGTGGAGGGTGTCGGCGAGGACTTCTGGCCGACCGCCTACGACCGCGAGGTCGCGGACCGGATCGTCGCGGTGTCCGACAAGGACTCGTTCCAGATGACCCGCCGCCTGGCCAAGGAGGAAGGCCTGCTGGTCGGCGGTTCCTGCGGCATGGCCGTGGTGGCCGCGCTGGAGGTGGCCCGCGAGCTGGGGCCGGACGACGTCGTGGTGGTGCTGCTGCCGGACGGCGGCCGCGGTTACCTGTCGAAGATCTTCAACGACGACTGGATGGCCGACTACGGCTTCCTGCCGACCGCCACCGACGAGGCGCACATCGGCGAGGTGCTGGCCCGCAAGGACGCGGTGGAGCACGAGGGCATCCCGCAGTTCGTGCACATGCACCCGGGCGAGACGGTCGCCGAGGCGGTGCGGGTGCTGCGCGACTTCGGCGTCTCGCAGATGCCGGTGGTCTCCCCGGGCGCCGGGCACCCGGACATCATGGCGGGCGAGGTGGTCGGCTCGGTGGTCGAGCGCGAGCTGCTGGACGGCCTGTTCAACGGACGGATCGAGCTGACCGACACGCTGGACAACGTGATGTCCAAGCCGCTGCCGGTGGTCGGTTCCGGCGAGTCGGTGACCAACCTGATGACGGTGCTGGAGAAGGCCGACGCGGTGGTGGTGCTGGTGGAGGGCAAGCCGCAGGGCATCGTCACCCGCCAGGACCTGCTGGCCTTCCTGACAGCCCGGGGCGGTCACTGACGTTCCCTCAGGGGCGGCGCCCCGCCCGGTACGTGGACGTCACAAGCGCGCATCATCCGGTTAACACGGCTCGGGCATGGTGGTGGACACGGCAAGAAAAGCCGGGAAAACGGTGACGGCGGGGGTCGGGAGCGGCTCTCCGGCCGCCGCGGTCACCAGGGGTTCCGACGGTCGGCCTGACCCGTCCGCCGGGCCCGGTCCGCGGGGCTGCCGTCGTCCCGCCCCTGGCAGGTTCAGGGTGTGACGGCGCCCGTGGCGAACATCGCGTCGTGAGGCGCGGCTTCCGCGTACTCCCGGGTGGGGGAGTGCGCGCGGAGGCGGCAGGGCCGGTCCGGGTTGTTGCCCGGCCCGGCCCTCGCCGCGTCCGGAGCCGCGCGCTGATCCGACAAGATCGACCGGACAGACCCTGGCCGCGTCCGGAGCCGCGAGGGCCGTTTCCGGATGGGCCGTGCGACCCCCTACGCTCGCTGTCATGACCAGCAGCATTGACCTGCCCGAGCAGGACGCCCCCCGTTACGTTCGCCTCACCATCGAGCTGATCGCCGAGATCACCGACGAGCAGGCCCTGAAGGCCGCCGCCCTGACCCAGGTCGCGGACGACGAGTACCTGGACGACGAGGAGCGCGCCCAGGCCGTCGAGGCGATCGAGGTGGACCCGACCGGTTCGCTCGCCCACTTCGTCGACCCGGTGGCGCTGCTCGGCGGCGTTCCCGGCGTGGAGCTCGCCTCCGCGACCTGGGAGTCCGCCACCACCGACTACGACCCGGACGACGAGGGCTGGGACGAGTACGAGGTGAAGTGAGCCCTGGCGCTTTCGCGCTCAGGCCCGGTCCGGAGATCCCTGGAACCCAAGGATCTCCGGGCCGGGCCTTTTTGTCCGTTCTTTGGACCTCTTGAGTATTCTCGTATGATCTGCACATTTTTGAGTGATCTTGAGAGATCCAGGGACCGAGGAGCGTGGACGTGACCGCAGCCGAGAAGCAGGACGGGCCGCTCGGCGGCAGCTGGAGCCGGCGCGGCGTACTCGCCGGGCTGCTCGGCGCCCCCGTGCTGCTGCTGGCCGCGTGCCAGAGCGGCGACGGCAAGTCCACTCCGGTCGGCAGCGGTGCGAGCGCGGGCGGCCAGAGCCCGTCGACCAGCCCGAAGGCGTCCGTCGCGCAGATCGCCATCACCCCGGCCGACGGCGCGACCGCCGCGCCGTTCACCGCGCCGGTCACCGTCACCGTGCAGGACGGCACGCTCACCTCGGTCACCGTCACCGACGGCGCGGGCAAGCAGATAGCCGGCCAGCTGGCCGCCGACGGCGCCAGCTGGACCACCACCGCGCCGCTCATCAGCGGCAGCAAGTACACCGTCGCCGCCGCGGCCGAGGACAAGGACAAGCGCCCCGCGGACGCCAACGCGCGCTTCTCCACCGCCTCCCCGGCCAACACCTTCGTCGGGTACTTCAACCCCGAGGACGGCACCACGGTCGGCGTCGGCATGCCGGTGACGATCAACTTCAACAAGGCGATCACCGACCGCAAGGCCGTCCAGCAGGCGATCACCGTGGTCTCCGACCCGCCGGTGGAGATCGTCGGCCACTGGTACGACTCGACCCGGCTGGAGTTCCGTCCGCAGCAGTACTGGGCCAAGGGCACCACCGTCACGCTGAAGCTGCGACTGAAGGACGTGGCCGGCGCCAAGGGCGTCTACGGCACCCAGTCCAAGGACGTCACCTTCACCGTCGGCCGCAGCCAGACCTCGGTCGCCGACCTGAAGGCCGACACCCTCACCGTCACCACCGACGGCAAGGTCACCGCCACCTACCCGGTGATCGGCGGCTCGCCCGACCACCGCACCTGGGGCGGCAAGATGGTGATCTCCGAGCGCTACAAGGAGACCCGGATGAACTCCGCCACGGTCGGCCTGGGCAGCGAGTACGACATCCCGGACGTGCCGCACGCGCAGCGGCTCACCACCTCCGGCACCTTCATCCACGGCAACTACTGGTCGGCGGCGTCCCAGTTCGGCAACTCCAACACCAGCCACGGCTGCATCGCGCTGCAGGACGTGCAGGGCGGCAACAGCACGACCACCAGCGCTGCCCGGTTCTTTGCGAGCTCGATGGTCGGCGACGTGGTCGAGGTGGTCAACTCCGGTGACCGCACGGTGAATCCGTCGAACGGACTGAACGGCTGGAACATGTCCTGGGCGGACTGGAAGGCCGGCAGCGCGCTCTGACGCCCCGTCAGGCGGGGGAGTCTCTCACGACAAGGTGGGGGCGCCGTGAGAGTGTCCTAAACGAATGGTAAAAATATTCGCATGCGGGGGGGCATGCGGGTGTGTTGAGCTTGCCTCCGCGGCAGGGCCGATCGGGCCCGAGTTCCGCCTTCAGGCACAGGAGTTCAGCCATCAACACCGCCACCAGCCGGTCTGTCCGCGCCGGCATAGCCGTCACCACCGGAGCCGTCCTGATCGCCGCGGGCGTCACCGCCTGCGGTACCGCCGAGAAGCTGAGCGCCGGCCAGAAGGTCACCGGGGCGTTCAAGAAGCTCGGCGACGCCAAGTCGATGAGCCTCCAGCTCTCCTTCGACGCCACGTCGGACCAGATCGTCGCCTTCGGCAAGGCAGTTGACGACCCGATCGAGAAGAAGAGCGCGGACCTGCTGTCCGACCTGGTGCTGAATGTGTCGCTGAGCGCCGACAAGCCGCTCAAGGACACCGAGGTGTTCAAGTTCAACACCTCCGACACCACGAACGACTCGTACGACCTCAAGGGCGTGGCGGTCGCTTACTCGCTGAGCGCCAAGAAGTCCGGCAAGACCTACGCGGACGTCCGCCTGGTCGGCGAGCGGATGTACCTGAAGGCGGACGTCCGCGGCATCGCCGAGCTCGCCGGCAAGGACACCAAGGAGGTCGACGAGTTCGTCTCCGTGCTGCCCGCCGAGGCCGGTCCGATCAAGGACGTGGTCGACGGCAAGTGGGTCTCGCTGGACGTGAAGAAGATGCAGGACGAGATCAAGAAGTCGAAGGCCCCCGGCGCCGACGCGGGCGTCAGCTCGGGCTCGCCGCTGGACGCGATGCCCGGGATGGACCCGGCGGAGCTCCGGAGCCTGGTCAAGTCGGTGAAGGCCGTGATCTCCAAGAACACCTCGGTGGAGGACAAGGGCAAGTCCGGCGACGCCGACGTCATCGAGGTCTCCGCCCAGGCGCGTCCGCTGATCGAGGGCCTGGCGAAGACCGTCGAGAAGGCCGCCACCGGCAAGGACGCCCTCCCGTCGCTGCCGACCGGCGACTTCGAGGACATCCCGGACCGCAAGATCGCCGCCGACGTGATGATCAAGGGCGGCAAGGCGCAGGCCATCACCTTCGACCTGATGCAGCTCGCCGACAAGCCCGACGCCTCGGCGCACTTCCCGCTCCGGCTCGGCATCAACTCCGACGCGCCGGCCATCGACGCCCCCAGCGGCGCCACCGAGCTCGACCTGCAGAAGCTCGGGGAGGCCTTCCTGTCGATGGCCGCCCCCGGTGGCAAGGCCGGCGGCAAGGGCAGCGGCTTCGGCTCGGACGGCCCGGACGCCACCCCGCTGACCGACGCCCAGTACGCCGAGCTGGCCGCCGCCGGCATCGACCACGACAAGGCCAAGAACCTCAACGCGGCCGGCCTGTCGTTCCAGGACATCAAGGACTTCGCGGACGCCATCAAGGGCTGACCATCAGTCAACCCCCGTTCGCCTCACGGCCCGTCGCAGCCCCGGTTGCGGTGGGCCGTCGCCTTGCTCCGGCTCGGCCCGGCCAGTCCATCTCCGCGTAGATCATCTCGCCCATGTCGCAAGTGATCGCGACGCGAACACAAGTGATCACGGCGAGGAGGTCATCCCTGCGGAGACTATCTCCGCGTAGATCATCTCCCCCCGGCGCCAACGCGGACACGATCGCTGCAGCCCCCGCCACCGACAACGCCGACCCCGAGCGTGCCGCGCAGCTCGCCCGCCAGCAGGTGGTGCCGCAGCGCGACGTCCGGAACCCGCCGGACCGCCGCGCCCGGTTCGCGCAGGCTGGGGGCCATGAACACCACCGACACCACCCTCGACGTGCGGGCCGTCCCCGCGCAGACGCTCGCCGAACTGCGGCGGCTCGACGACAGCGGGCGCTGCCACCCCGTCACCGTCACCGAGGACGGCGGCTCGCCGCTGCGGTGCTGCCTCACCCGGGCCCGCCCCGGCGACCGGATCGTTCTGCTGTCGTACGCGCCGCTGCGGCGCTGGGCCGAGGAGACCGGCTGCGACCCGGGAGCGTACCTGGAGACCGGGCCGGTGTTCGTGCACGCCGACCCGTGCGAGGGCTTCGCGGGCGGCTGGCCGGACGGCTTCCACGGCGGGCAGCGAGTGCTGCGGGCCTACTCCGCGGACGGCCGGATCCTCGGCGGCCGGGTCGGCGAGCCGGACGAACTGCCCGAGCTGGCCGCCGAGTTGCTGACCGACCCGGAGATCGCCGTGGTGCATGTGCGGGCCGTCGAGTACGGCTGCTTCATGCACGAGGTGCGGCGGGCCGGCTGAGCGGGAATCAGCTGCGCTTCGCGTAGTCGGTGAAGCCCTGCCAGTCGAGGACCACGCAGGCCACGTCGCCCAGCACCCAGGCGTCGTGGCCGGGCGGGCAGATCATCACGTCGCCCGCGCCGAACTCCTCGGCCTGGCCGTCGTCCATCTCGATCCGCATCCGGCCCGAGATCACGTACCCGGCGTGCGAGGCCTGGCAGCTGTCGGTGCCGGCGATCGGCTTCACGTGCTTCGACCAGCGCCAGCCCGGCTCGAACACGCCCCGGCCGACGCCGCCGGACTTCAGGTTCACCAGCGACACCTGCCCCTTGCCGTCTTCGAACGGGCGGACCTCCTCGGGGGAGTCCAGATTCATCCGTACCAACCCGGCCATTACCACTCACCTCCGGCCGACAACGCCCCGTGCCCCCGTCGCCGGGCTCGGCAACGGGGGCACGGCTGACGTTCCCATCCTCGGCAACCGTCGCGGATCGCGCCAGGCACGGCGGTCAGTCCGCGGTGGCCGCCAGCACGATGTCGATGCGACGGGTGACGAACCTGTCGACCGGGTCCGCCCAGTACGTCCACGGCTCGGGGACGATCGGGCCGAGCGCCCGCAGGTGCGGCATCGCGTCGGCGGGCCGGCCTGCCTGGGCCAGCACCCAGACCAGCCAGCCGTGCGCGTAGCGGCGGTGGCGGTCGTCGGGGTCGGCCAGTTCCAGGTCGGCCAGCACCGCGGCCACGGCGGCCTGCACCTCGGGGGCGGTGTACGGCTCCTTGTTCCCCTCGAACTGCTCGAAGTACGCCTCCAGCTTGAGCGCGGACAGCAGGCTGCCCTTCGGGGCGGCGGCGATCGCGGCGTCCACGAAGGCGTGCATCTCCTCGTGGCTGCCCTTCCACTTGGCGCACCAGTACTGCAGGGCGCCGGTGTGGGCGGAGAAGTTGTGCGGGTCGCGGGAGACGATCTCCTGCCAGAGCGCCCGGAAGCGCTCGTTGTCCCAGCTCTGGCCCATCGCCAGCGGGATCTGGGCGACGAACGGCAGCGGGTCGGCCGGGTCGGCGAGCCGGACGGCCTCGGCGGCGGCCGCCTCGGCGTCGCCCAGCACCTTGCGGAACGCGGCCCAGCGCTCCGAGGTGACCGCGGCGGCCCGCTGGCTGGTGCGCACGTTCCAGGCCAGCACGACCAGCGAGTCCTGGGCGAGGATCGCGGCGTCCGCGTTGTCCGGCTGCTCGGCACGCCAGGCCAGCAGCCAGGCGTCGTTCTCGGCGGCGGGCTCCGCGAAGCGGCGCATCAGGCCCCGGCGCCGGTCGTGGTCGCCCGCGGCGGCGGCGAGCAGGTCGGCGACCGGGTGCCAGTCGCCCGCCTCGAGGGCGGCCAGCGCCGCGTCCACGTCCGGGCCGGCCAGGCCCGGATCCAGGATCAGCTCGTCCCCGGGGACCAGTCCGTGGTCGGCCGGGTAGATGGTCCGCCGCTTCCGCTCCGCCTCCTCGTACCGGGCGATGGTGGCCTTGGCCTCCTCGGTGCGGGCGTTCAGGGTGGCGACGCGGCGCTTCATCAGCCAGGGGGCCAGCTTGAGGGCGGCGATCAGGACCAGCGGGATGAGCAGGATCAGACGAGCGTCCATCGAACGGTTCTCCGGGGGGTCAGGACTGCGGGTCGGCCGGGGCGGCGGCCTCGGCCAGCAGGGCGCGCAGCGGGGCGGTGTCGGGTACGTCGGCGACGGCGGCGTCGAGCGCCTCGGGCAGCCGCTCGCCGGTGTCGCCGGGCAGCACCAGGGCGGCCGGACGGCTCCAGGACAGCTCCCAGCGGGCCTGCTGCTGCGAGGCCAGGGCGAGCACCGTCAGCGCGCGCAGGGCCCGGCGCAGCAGCGGGCGGTGGAACTCGCGGGCGGCCCGGCCGGTGGCCTGCGCGGACTCCTGGCTCTGCGGCAGCCGCCCGGCGATCTCCGCCGAGCGCCCGGCGTCCAGCGCGTCCAGCATCGCCTCGGCGGTGCCGGGCAGGCCGCTGTCGGTGAGCGCGCGCAGCACCGGCTCGGCCTCCTCGCGGGCGTACGCGAGCATCGCTTCGTGGACCAGCTCCGGCCAGTCCAGGCGGCGCATCTGCGCGGCCTCCGGGATCAGCG
Source organism: Kitasatospora sp. NPDC004615 (assembly GCF_042873545.1). Lineage (NCBI taxonomy): Bacteria > Bacillati > Actinomycetota > Actinomycetes > Kitasatosporales > Streptomycetaceae > Kitasatospora > Kitasatospora sp. NPDC004615. The sequence goes on along the minus strand of NZ_JBIALQ010000002.1, from coordinate 511,968 downwards.
CCAGCGTCTCCAGCTCGGCCAGCCGCCGCTGCGGGTCGCGCAGCAGCCCGAGCGCGGGCCGGTCCTCGCCGAGGCCGGGCAGGCCCGGGGTGTCCGGCAGGGCCTCGACGGCGGCGACCCGCTGCTTGATCGGCGGGTGCGAGTCGTACGGGTCGGGCTGCTCGTCGGGCAGCTCCATGCCCATCCCGGTGAGCTCCTCGCGGCGCTCGGGGTCGGTCAGCAGGCGGTCCAGGCCGCCGAAGAACTGGCCGGGCAGCGGGAGCAGTCCGGCGCCCACGCCCATGGTGGCGTAGCTGTTCAGGTAGAAGCCCTGCGCGGCGTCCAGCACGGGGATGCGGCGCAGCGCGGAGGCGGTGGCGTCGCGGCCGGCGATCCGGGCGGCGTGCCGGTCGGCGGCGTACTCCTGGCTGCGGCTGATCGACTCGGACACCCGGAAGTACAGCTTGGCGTACAGGGTGAACAGCTTGGCGAGGTAGCGCTCGACGCCGCCGTTGCCCGCGTCCGTGTCGCGGGCCTTGCGGCCGCGGGCCTCCCGGGCGGCGTTCTTCGCGGCGATCTCGGAGGTCCGCTCGGCGACGTTCTGGTCGGCGCCGTGGTGCAGGGTCGCGATGGTGTGCCCGATGGCGGCGCGGCCGGCCACGGTGGCGGCCGCCAGGCGGACGTCGTTGTTGGCGTAGTGGCCGAACTCGTGGGCGAGCACCGAGTCCAGTTCGGCCTCGGTCAGGCCGATCAGCAGCGGCGCGCCGATCACCAGGTGGCGGGGGCCCGGTATCAGGCCGAGCAGCTTGGTCTCCTCGTACACGCCGGCGTTGACCTGCGGCACCAGGCGGATCTCGGCCGGGCCACGGACACCGGTGGCCGCGGCGATCCGGTCGACCCGGTCCCACAGCTCGGGCTGCTCCTCGCGGGTCAGCGGCAGGCCGTCGTGGCTGTCGTCACGCGGACGGCGGGTCAGGAACACCACCCGCACCACCGGGTAGGCGATGGCGGCGCTGAACAGCACGATCTTGGCCGTTCCCAGGCTGAACCGGCCGGTGTTGACGATCAGTTCGAAGTTCAGCCAGACCAGGCCGGCCACGATGGCCGCCGCGAGCAGGTAGAACCCGGCGAGCAGCGTGACCGCCAGCAGGGCCCGGGTGGAAGTGCGCATGCCGGTGCGCTCGGTGGACATTCCGCGCCCCCAAGAAGTCGATCGTGTGTGCGGCTGGCAGATCGTAGCGGTACGACCTGGCCTTTCGCGAAGCGATTGCGATGGCAGCACGGCCGCCTGACGCGCCGCCACGACGGACCCGCCCAACCACCACCCGTGATCCGTCCGCCGCACTAGGCTCGACCGCATGACCGAGCACCAGCTTTCCCACGGCTTCGAAACCCTCGCCATCCACGCGGGCCAGGAAGCGGACCCCCGGACCGGGGCAGTCGTGACGCCGATCTACCAGGTGTCCACCTACAAGCAGGACGGCGTCGGCGGACTCCGCGAGGGCTACGAGTACAGCCGCTCCGCGAACCCCACCCGCACCGCCCTGGAGGAGTGCCTCGCCGCGATCGAGGGCGGCTCCCGCGGCCTCGCCTTCGCCTCCGGCCTGGCCGCCGAGGACACCCTGCTGCGGACCATCCTCAAGCCCGGCGACCACATCGTGATCCCCAACGACGCCTACGGCGGCACCTTCCGGCTGTTCGCCAAGGTGCTGACCCGCTGGGGCGTCGACTTCTCCGTCGCCGACACCCACCACCCCGAGAAGGTGCGCGAGGCGATCCGCCCCAACACCCGCGCGGTGTGGGTCGAGACCCCCTCCAACCCGCTGCTCGGCATCACCGACCTGACCGCCGTCGCCGAGATCGCGCACGCCGCCGGCGCCCTGCTGATCGTCGACAACACCTTCGCCAGCCCCTACCTGCAGCAGCCGCTGTCGCTCGGCGCCGACGTCGTCGTGCACTCCACCACCAAGTACATGGGCGGCCACTCCGACGTGGTCGGCGGCGCCCTGGTGGTCGCCGACACCGGCCTCGCCGAGCAGGTCGCCTACCACCAGAACTCGATGGGCGCCGTCTCCGGCCCGTTCGACGCCTGGCTGGTGCTGCGCGGCATCAAGACCCTCGGCGTCCGGATGGACCGTCACTCCGACAACGCCGCCCGGATCGCCGAACTGCTCTCCGCGCACCCGAAGGTGACGCAGGTGCTGTACCCCGGCCTGCCCACCCACCCCGGGCACGACATCGCCGCCAAGCAGATGAAGGCGTTCGGTGGCATGGTCTCGTTCCGGGTCGCCGGTGGCGAGGAGGCCGCCGTCGAGGTGTGCAACCGCGCGCAGCTGTTCACCCTCGGCGAGTCGCTGGGCGGCGTCGAGTCGCTGATCGAGCACCCCGGCCGGATGACCCACGCCTCCGCGGCCGGCTCCCCGCTCGAGGTGCCCGCCGACCTGGTGCGCATCTCGGTCGGCATCGAGTCCGCCGCCGACCTGCTCGCCGACCTGGAGCAGGCGCTCGGCTGATCGCCGTTCCGGCGCGGTTCAACGGCGGCTGTGCGGACCGCCGTTGGACCGCGCGGATGGTAATACCGGTGGTGTATTTGATGGTTGAACCGCGTGGGCGTCAACGCTGGTTGCGCAGGCCGTCGTTGAAGCGTTCCAGCAGCGCGCAGAACAGCGTCCGCTCGTCCGCCGTCCAGTCGGCCGTCAGTTCGGCGATCAACTGCCGCCGCTGCTCGTGCACCTGCGCCAGGCGCCCGGCCCCGAGCGGGGTCAGTGCGAGCAGTGCCGCGCGCCGGTCGGCCGGGTACGGCACCCGGGCCAGCAGGTGTTCGCGCAGCAGCGGCGCGGCCTGCCGGGTCACCGTGGAGGAGTCCACGCCCAGCGCGGCCGCCAGTGTCTTCACATTGGCCGGCCCGCCGGCGGCGAGCTGGTCCAGCAGCAGGAACGCGGCCCGGTCGAGCGCCGCGGCGGCACTGATCCGCCGGGCGAACACCGCGACCTGGTAGGGGAGTCGGCAATCGGGGTCGGGGGCGTCGGGCACGTCGGGCGGGGGCAGGCTCATCGCGGCTCACGGGGGTGCGGGCGACTCGTGCCCAGCAGCGTACGCGCGCCCGGCGGGCATCGGAACCGCCTCGGCCTAGGCTGATCTTCATGCAGAACTGGCCGATCACACTCGACGACGTCCGCGGCGCACAGAAGATGCTCGCCGGGGTGGCCAGGGTCACCCCGATGCAGAGCAGCCGCCACCTGTCCGGGCTGGCCGGTACGCCCGTCCACCTGAAGTGCGAGAACCTCCAGCGCACCGGCTCGTTCAAGCTGCGCGGCGCGTACCTGCGGATCGCCGGCCTGCTGCCGGTGGAGCGGGCCGGCGGCGTGGTCGCCGCCAGTGCGGGCAACCACGCGCAGGGCGTGGCGCTGGCCGCCGCGCTGCTCGGTGTGCGCTCCACCGTCTTCATGCCGCTCGCCGCGCCGCTGCCGAAGGTCGCCGCCACCCGCGAGTACGGCGCCGAGGTGCGGCTGCACGGCGCCAACGTCGACCAGGCGCTGCAGGCGGCGCGCGAGTACGCCGACGCCACCGGCGCGGTGTTCATCCACCCCTTCGACCACTGGGACGTGATCACCGGTCAGGCCACCGTCGGCCTGGAGATCCTGGAGCAGTGCCCCGAGGTGCGCACCGTGCTGGTCGGCACCGGCGGCGGCGGGCTGCTGGCCGGCGTGGCGATCGCGATCAAGGCGCTGCGCCCGGACGTCCGGGTGATCGGCGTGCAGGCGGCCACCGCGGCGGCGTACCCGTTGTCGCTGGCCGCGGGCCGCCCGGTCTCGCTGGAGCGGTTCTCCACCATGGCCGACGGGATCATGGTCGGCCGCCCGGGCGACATCCCGTTCGAGGTGATCAACTCGCTCGCGGACGGGGTGCGGACGGTCTCCGAGGACGAGCTGTCCCGGGCGCTGCTGATCGGCCTGGAGCGGCTCAAGCTGGTGGTCGAGCCCGCCGGGGCGGCGCCGATCGCCGCGCTGCTGGGCGAGCCGGGCCGGTTCGAGGGCCCGGTGGTCGGCGTGCTGTCCGGCGGCAACATCGACCCGCAGCTGATGCAGCGGGTGCTGCGGCACGGCCTGGCCGCGGCGGGCCGCTACCTGTCGCTGCGGGTCCGGCTGGCCGACAAGCCGGGCGCGCTGGCGGACCTGCTGGGCGTGCTGACCCGGGTGGACGCCAACGTGCTGGACGTTGCGCACGTGCGGATCGACCCGCAGCTGGGCCTGACCGAGGTCGAGGTGGACCTGCACCTGGAGACCAAGGGCCCGGAGCACTGCGCGGCGGTGATCGGGGAGCTGCGCGAGGACGGCTACGTGGTCTCGCACTGACGGCGAGGCACCGGGCGCGGCGCCGAGCCCCGGCGCCGAGATGCGGATCACCTGTTCGGGTTGACGCGATATATCGCGAGTGGCAGCATCTTGCGATGTATCGCGAGCTTGCCGTTGGCGCGCTCAGGTAACAGAGTGGGTGATCTGCGCCCAAAACGGGCTCGTCCACCGACTCCACACCTCCGACTTCAGGACCCCGACTTCAGGGAGATGAGGCAGGACCATGGCGTCAGCCATCGAAGCCGAGAACCTGGTCAAGACCTTCGGTGACGTACGCGCCCTCGACGGCGTCAGTCTGGACGTCCCCGAAGGCACCGTGCTCGGACTGCTCGGCCCCAACGGCGCCGGCAAGACCACCGCCGTGCGCGTTCTGACCACCCTGCTCCAACCGGACTCCGGGCGGGCCACCGTGGCCGGCGTCGACGTCCTCAAGCACCCCAACCAGGTGCGCAGCCTGATCGGCCTGTCCGGCCAATACGCCGCCGTGGACGAGTACCTCACCGGCCGCGAGAACCTCCAGATGGTCGGCGAGCTCTACCAGATGAGCGCCCGCGACGCGAAGAAGCGGGCGGTGGAGCTGCTGGAGTGGTTCAACCTCACCGAGGCGATGGACCGCACCGCCAAGACCTACTCCGGCGGCATGCGCCGCCGCCTCGACCTGGCCGCCGCGCTGGTGGTCCGCCCGCCGGTGATGTTCCTGGACGAGCCCACCACCGGCCTCGACCCGCGCAACCGGCTCGCGCTCTGGGAGGTCATCGAGACCCTGGTGGAGCAGGGCACCACGCTGCTGCTCACCACCCAGTACCTGGAGGAGGCCGACCGCCTCGCCCACGACATCGCGGTGGTCGACCACGGCAAGGTGATCGCCCGCGGCACCGCCGACGAGCTGAAGGCCCAGATCGGCGGCGAGCGCATCGAGGTCGTCGTGCACCGCTCCGACCTGATCCCCGAGGCGGTCGCCGCGCTCACCCCGTTCGCGAAGGGCGATCCGGCGGTGGAGAAGAACACCCGCCGGATCACCGTCCCGGTCAGCGGCGGCGCCAAGGTCCTCGCCGACGCCATCCGCGAACTGGACGCCCGCTCCATCGAAATCGACGACATCGGCCTGCGCCGCCCCACCCTCGACGACGTCTTCCTCTCCCTCACCGGCCACGTCACCGAGGGCGACGGCGGTGCCGACGAGGGCGAGCAGCCGGCGAAGAAGGGCCGTCGCGGCCACGGGAAGGACGCCTGAGATGACCACCGCACTGCCGGATGCGGCGATCGGCCCCGTCCCCGTAGCCCCCCGCCGCGGCGTCTCCGCCACCCTGCACGACTCCTGGGTGGTCGCGAAGCGCAATTTGCGGCGAATGACCCGAATTCCCGAAATCGTGGTCTTCGGTCTCATGCAGCCGGTGATGTTCGTGCTGCTGTTCTCGTACGTGATGGGCGGCGCGATCGCCATCCCCGGCGCCCAGCCCAGCCACGAGGTGTACATCGAGTACCTGATGGCGGGCATCTTCGCGCAGACCGTCACCTTCGCGGTGGCCGGTGCCTCGGCCGGTATTGCGGAGGACATGACCAAGGGCCTGGTCGACCGGTTCCGCTCGCTGCCGATGTCGCGTGCGGCGGTGCTCACCGGCCGCACCCTCGCCGACCTGGTGCAGACCGCGTTCACGGTGGTGGTGCTCGCCCTGGTCGCGCTGCTGGTCGGCTGGCGGATCCACGACGGCATCCTGAAGGCGCTCGCCGCGTTCGGCCTGCTGCTGCTGCTCGGCTACGCGTTCTCCTGGATCGGCGCGCTGATCGGCCTGTCGGTGCGCAGCCCCGAGGCCGCCACCTCGGCCGGCCTGATCTGGCTGTTCCCGCTGACCTTCATCTCCAACGCCTTCGTGCCGGTCAGCTCGATGCCCGGCTGGCTGCAGCCGATCGCCTACTGGAACCCGTTCTCCGCCACCGTGCAGGCCTGCCGCAGCCTGTTCGGCAACCAGCTCGGCCCGACGCCCGACGCCTGGCCGATGCAGCACGCCGTGCTGGTGTCGATCGGCTGGTCGCTGATCATCATGGCGCTGTTCTCCTGGCTGTCGGTGCGCAAGTACCGCCGCGCCGCAGGCTGAGCTTCCTGCTGGTGAACGACCGGACGGCCGCCCCCCCCCCCCGGGGGAGCGGCCGTCCGTCGTCGTGCTGCGGGAGGCTCAGCCGGAGAACGGCTTGGCGTCGACGATCTTCACGCCGGCCTTCTTGCCGTTCGGCAGCTCGTACACGGCGTCCTCGCCGACCGACTTGCCGGTGATGGCGCGGCCCAGCGGGGACTGCGGCGAGTACACGTCGATGTCGCCGTCGGTGACCTCGCGGGAGGCCAGCAGGAACTCCATGGTGTCGTCCAGGTCGCCGTCGAAGGCCACCGTCACCAGCATGCCCGGCGCCACCACACCGGAGTCGGCCGGAGCCTCGCCGACCTTCGCCCGCTCCAGCAGCTGGGACAGCTGACGGATGCGCGCCTCGGTCTTGCCCTGCTCGTCCTTGGCCGCGTGGTAGCCGGCGTTCTCCTTGAGGTCGCCCTCCTCGCGGGCGGCCTCGATCTTCTTCGCGATCTCGATGCGCCAGGGCCCGGTCAGGTGGTCAAGCTCGGCCTTCAGCTTGCTGTAGTGGTCCTGAGTGAGCCAGGTCACGTCGTCGTTGGTCTGGGTCACAGGGTGCTCCTCGTCGTGCTGGCGCTGCTGCGAGGGTGGTTCGGCAGCAGTGGGCGATTTTCTGGGCAGATGCAAAGCAACGCCCGCTTCCGTGCCATTCGGCAGGGAAGGGGCGAAATCACGAGCCTAACAAGTTCCCCGTACAGGCGGGAAGGGCTGCGGGGGGCGAGGCCGTCCCGCACCTTCGACTATGCGCTCGAAAGGGTGAGCGGAGCAAAGAGTGTTCGCTCACCCTTCCCGGCGGCTCCGGGCGTCTTCCGGCGCCTTCCGGCGCCTTCCAGCGCCTATTCGGGCGCGGGCCGCTACTTGTTGGGCGTGCAGCCGAGCAGCTCTGCGGTGGAGCCCCGGGAGGTGGTCCGCAGCGTCACGACCTTGTCGTAGCTGGTGCCCTCGGCCGGGATCTGGAAGTCCGACTGGCCGACCACCGCGCCGTCCGCGCCCTGCGTGCGGACCGTGCACACGCCGGAGGTGCCCTCGCTCTTGCGCACCGACAGCTGCAACTGGAGCTCGCTGTCGGACACCGGCTGGAAGGTCGGCACCGTACCGTTCAGCTTCGTCTCGCGCAGCAGGTAGGACGTGCCGAGCCAGGCGATCAGGCCCACCAGCAGCACCCCGAACACGACACCGGCGATCCGCAGCCGGCGGTCGGTCGTCCGGTCGTCGGACCGGCTGTAGCGGCCCACCGGGGGCGCGAGGGGCTGCTGGGGCGTAGGGCTCTGGTCCATGGCGCGGCTCGGTCCTTTCGCGGAGGAACGCTCGGCCGTCCGCGGGAATGGACGCGCCCTCCAGTCCGTCACTATAGGAGGGGCACGTCCGCGCCAGAGGCGGCGGGGGAGCCGGCCCGACGAAGCGGACATTTTTTGTTACCTGGAAGGGACCCAGGCGTTGAGCGAGCAGTTGCGGTTGATGGCGGTACACGCGCACCCGGACGACGAGTCCAGCAAGGGCGCCGCCACCATGGCGATGTACGTGGCCCAGGGGGTGGAGGTCCTCGTCGCCACCTGCACCGGGGGCGAGCGGGGGTCGATCCTCAACCCCAAGCTGCAGGGCGACCCGTGGGTCGAGGAGAACATTCACGAAGTGCGCCGCAAGGAGATGGACGCCGCCCGGGAGATCCTCGGCGTCCAGCAGGCCTGGCTCGGCTACGTCGACTCCGGCCTGCCCGAGGGCGACCCGCTGCCCCCGCTGCCCGAGGGCTGCTTCGCCCTCGAGGACGTGGACGTGGCGGCCGGCACCCTGGTCAAGCTGATCCGCGAGTTCCGCCCGCACGTGATCACCACGTACGACGAGAACGGCGGCTACCCGCACCCCGACCACATCATGACCCACAAGATCACCATGGCGGCCTTCGAAGCCGCCGGGGACCCCGAGGCCTACCCCGAGGCCGGCGAGCCCTGGCAGCCCCTCAAGCTCTACTACAACCACGGCTTCCCGATGGGCCGGATCCGCGCCCTGCACGCCTACCTCACCGAGAACGGCCACGACTCGCCCTACGGCGAGTGGATCGAAGGCTGGGAGAAGTCCGGCCGCGCCGAGCGGGAGATCACCACCCGGGTCGACTGCGGAGAGTACTTCGAGATCCGCGACAAGGCCCTGATCGCCCACGCCACTCAGATCGACCCGGACGGCCCCTGGTTCCGCGTCCCGATCGACATCCAGCGCGACGTCTGGCCCACCGAGGACTACGAACTCGCGAAGTCCCTGATCGACACCGACCTCCCCGAGACCGACCTCTTCGCCGGCCTCCGGAAGTAACCCGTACGACCCACCCCCCGGTGACCCGGCCCGCGTAGGGCCGGGTCACCATGGATGAATGAGCACCCCCGTGAACGTCACCCAGCTCGCCGCCGACCTCGCCCTCGACGAAACCAAGGTCACCCCCGGCCTCCTCGGCTTCGTCGTCTTCGCCGTCCTCGGCATCGCCACCTGGTTCCTCCTGAAGTCCATGAACGAGCGCTTCAAGAAGATCGACTTCACCGAGCAGCCCGACCCCAAGGACGAGTGACCCTCACGGGGTGAGATCCACCTCCACGGCGAACGGCGCCGCGACCCGCACCTCCCCGGTGAACACCGGCCCGTCGCGATAGTTGCCGCTCGCCGGGTCGCGCACGTGCGTGTACACCAGCGGCAGCCCCGTCGCGGCCTGCTCGACCCGCCAGTAGAACCCGATCCCGGCCCGCGCGTACTGGTCGACCTTCACCACCCGGTCCGTGGTCTCCGACCCCGGCGACACCACCTCGACCACCAGCAGCACATGCTCCGGCCTGATCGGCACCACATCGATGGCGTCCGCCCGGTACACCACCACGTCCGGGCGCCGGTTGTTCAGCGGCACGTCCTGCAGACGGACGTCGAAGTCCGTGTCCGCGTTCCACTCCGCCCCGCCCGCGGCGTCCAGCGCGTTCGCCAGGACCCGGGCCAGCCGGTTGTGCCGAATCGACGCACTCGGGCTCACGACGACCATCCCGTCCACGATCTCGATTCCGCTGCACTGCTCGGCAGACCAGGACTCGTACTCCGATGCCGTGATCTGACGGTGCATCCAGGCGGGGGTGATCATCTCGGCCGACATGCCGTACCTCCTGAGCCGGGTCGAGCAGCCGTGTGCGCTCAGCGTATCGAGAGGGTCTGACTTCTAATCGGCGGAAGAGCTCTGCTCCGCCCGGGGTTGGTGCCTGGCGCGGACGTGGACGCGTTCTCAAGGAGCCCCCGCATGTCCGCACACGCCCCCCCACCAGGTGGACCCCGTCACCGAACACCCGGTGGAGTGGTGGCCCCGGGGCCGGAGGCCGTTTCCGGAGGCGGAGCGGTGGGGGAGTGCCGGGGCGGTAGCGTGGGGGGGGCGGACCGAGCGTACGGAGGAGAAGTGGCCGCGCCGCCGGAATTTCCCATCGGTGAGTTGATCCCACGTCCGGAGCGGACGGCCGCCGCGCTCAAGGCGGCCCTGGCCGTGGTCGCGCCGGAGCGGCTGCCCGAGATGCTGGCCGAGCAGACGGAAGCGATCACGCCGGCTGTCGAGTCGGACAGCCTCGATCCCCTCCGCGGCTTCCTGCTGCGCTGGGCCGCCGTGGTCGAGATCGAGCGTGACCCGCAGACCGCGTCCAGGCTGCGCCGGGCCGAATACCTGATGCACGCGGCGACGGACCCGGCCGAGTCCCGCGGTCACGCCTTGGCGGTGAGCGAGATCATCCGCGGCGCATACCGGGCATGTTCGAGTACCTGACGGTCGTTCGGCACGAGCAGAGCTACATCGTCCAGGTCACCTATTGCTGAACCGCCCCTCGCGTCCCGTTTCCGGCCGCGGCAGGGGCCGCCAGGTCCGGTGACCTGCGGGCCGGCTGCCGGCCCGGGGTTCCGATTCGGTCGCGGCGGAACGTGAGTTCGGCCATCCGGCGTTCGGGGCCCCGGCGGCGGAGGAGGAGGTGGCCGATGAAGGCTGCCGGGCCGAAGAAGACCTGGGCCGGGATCAGGGCCGCGGGGTGCCCGGTGACGGCGTCGATGAGGTGCAGGGTGGCTACCGGGGCCACGGCGCCGAAGAGCACGACCAGCGTGATTCCGGTGCGCAGGCCCGCCTTGCCGTAGGCCTTGTAGGCGGCGGTGGTGAAGAGGGCGTAGGCCAGCAGGTCGCCCATGCCGAGTACGGAGCCGAGGTTCTCCCCGATTCGGAGCCCGGCCGCGGGGGCGAAGGGGTAGCCCTGGATCGCGTCGGACAGTTCCTCGGTCAGTGGGACGACCCAGGCGAAGAACGCGTCGTAGGCGGCGAGTGCGAGCAGGAACCACGCGACGTTCTTCAGCCGCATCCCGCCCTGGACGTTGATGTTGGTGGCGGAGACGACGACCAGGCCGACGACGCAGCTGTTGGCGATCCAGTACGGCGCGGAGGTGTCGCCGAAGGCGAGGTGGGTGCCGAGCACGGCCGCGATCAGCGTGGCGATCAGCGCCCAGCGCAGCCGTCCGTCACCGATGACGGGCTGGTAGCCGACGGACAGCCCGCCGGCGAAGGCCAGCGCGAGTACCGCCGGCAGGACCGCGCCGGGCAGCGCCAGGTAGAGGTACGGCAGCGCCAGGACGAAGCCCATCATCATGAAGATGTCGGCGCCGTTGAAGACCCCGATCGGCGGCCGGGGGGTGCGGACGGTGCGGAAGTAGCCGACGGCGCCGACGCACACCGCGAGCGCCAGGGTGCAGCTGACCGCGAGCTGGAAGAAGACCGTCATGCGTGGCTCCGGGTGAAGGTGTGCTCCAGCAGGTCGCAGCGGAGCGGGAAGCGCAGTGCCGCTTCCGCGTCGTCCAGCGGCAGGACGGTGACGTCGGCGTCGATGCCCTCGGCCCGCAGTCGCATCGTCACGTCGGCCGCGCCGAGTTCCTTGGAGACGACCTCCACGTGCAGCCGGCCCCGGTCGGTGATCTCGGCCCGGTGGCGCAGCGGCCACGGCAGGCCGGGGGTGCCGTCCAGCGCCTCGACGATGTCGCGCGGGGTGACGATGGTGTCGGCGGTGCGGTAGAGCTGTCCGGCCTTGCCGAGGATGTGGGAGACCGCGGGGACCGAGGCGAGTTCGCAGGTGGGCTCGCCGTCCAGGGTGCGGACCACGTCACCGGTGTTGTACCGCAGGACGGGCATGCATTCCCGGTAGGGGAAGTACGGGGTGACCGTCAGCTCGCCGAGGCGGCCGGGCCCGGCGGGCTCGCCCGTCTCCAGGTCGGGGACCTCCGTGTACCCCATGTTGGGGTCGATGTGCAGGTGATGGTGGGTGCAGGTGCGGCCGCTGACGGGCAGCAGCTCGGTCATGCCGAAGGAGTCGCCGACGGTGCGTGCGCCGAAGGTCTCGCGGAAGGCGGCCGCCAGGTTGCGCGACAGCATCTCCCCTCCCGCGTAGACCGCGCGCAGCCCGAAGTCCTGCGGCCCGTATCCGCGTTCGCGGGCGACGCTCACCATGCGGGCGAGGTAGCTGGGGTTCCCGGTGAGCACCGTCGGCCGGGGGCCGGAGCGCCCGAGCAGGTGCTCGACGGACTCCTCGGGCGGGATCTGTCCGACGACGTGACAGGCGGCGTTGGCGAGGCGGCACACCTCGACGTCCTCCTGTACGGCGGCGGTCGCCCGCGAGCTGAGGTTGATCTGCATCCGGTCGCCGGGGCCGAGGTCGCCGCGGAGCACCAGGGACAGCGCGATCAGGGCGGGCCACAGCTCCATCTCGTAGCGGGAGAGCCAGATCTGGACCGGCGCGCCGGTGGTGCCGGTGGTCTGCGTCACCAGGTACGGGTCGCTGCACAGGAAGTCGGCGGGGCGGGCGAGCAGGTCGGCCTTGCGGGTCACCGGGATGCGGGTGAGCGTCTCGGTGGTGATCCCGTCCGGGTCCACGCCGGTGAGCCGTTCCCGGTAGAAGGGCGAGCGTTTGGCGAGCCTGCGCACGGTGCGCTGGAGCGCCCGGTTCTGCAGGTCGCGGCGCTCGGCCGGATCGGTGAACGGTCCGTCGGCCAGTTCGTCGACGTCGTCGCCGAGCGAGCCGAACTCCTCCAGCGTGACGAGCGCGTCGGCGACCAGCCGTTCCACGGCCCGTACGTTCAGCCGCCGGCCGAACACCATGGCCGTGGCCACCTGCACCTGCCGGACAGCGGTCTCCAGCACTGATGCCTCCCTCGTACCTCGAACAGGACGAAGGGGTGGGGGCGGCTCGCCGCCCCCACCCCCGGGGTTCTACGTCAGCTGGCCGAGCAGGCGCCGAAGAAGACGGCGGTCAGCGCGCCCATGACGTACTTGAACTGCTTGGCGCTCGTCTTGATGGAGCTCATAGCTGCCTCCTTGTGTGGTGCGAGTGGACGGCCCGCCAGAGCTCCGCAGGAGCTCCGGCGTTCCGTTCCCGGATGAAAAACACAGTGGCGCGATCATCGCGAGCGGGCAATGATCGGGTCCGTTCAACGGACCGGCGACTGAAGGGAACCCATACCGAAACCCCAACTGACCTGGTCCGAACGGGGAGTTGTGGGGCCGTCCGATCGGCGGCCCGGCATGAGAGGGGGGCCCTCATGGCGAGATCCGGCGCCGAGGGGCGCGGCGTGCTGGACGGCGCGTTCGCACTCATGGAAGTACTCGCGCACACCGACGAGGTGGGGCTGACCCGGCTGGCGAGCGACGCCGCGCTGCCGAAGGCCACCGCCCACCGGCTGCTCGGGCAGCTGGTCGCACTGGGCGCGGTGCAGAGTCACGAAGGCCGCTACCGGCTGGGCCCGCGAACGTTCCGGCTCGGGCAGGCCTGGCATCCGGCGCGCGCGCTGCGCGCCGCAGCGGCCCAGCCGCTACGGGAACTCGCGGCGGTCAGCGGCGGGGTGAGCCTGAGCCTGTCGGTGCCCGAAGCGGGACAGATCATCGTCGTCGGGGGCATGCGGGGCGAGGTGGACGAGGTCTTCCCGCTGTACTCCGGAGTCGTCCTGCCGCCCGGCAGCGCGGCCGAACTGGTCCTGGCGGCGGCCGCCCCGGTGCCGAAGCGGCCCGCGGGGTGGACGGAGGCCGCCTGGGCGCGCGAGGTCGCCGGGGTCCGGGAGCGGGGGCTCGCGTTCGACTACGAGCAGTGCGTGGATTCGCTGTCGTGCGTGGCGGCTCCGGTGCACTCGGCGTCCGGCCAGGTGGTGGCCGCCGTCGCGGTGACCGCCCTGGACGCGAAGCTGATCCCCCCGCTGGCCGACGCCGTGAGCCGCGCGGCGTCGATGATCAGCGGGAGGCTGGCCCGCCGGCCGGAGCCCGCGCCCAAGCCCCGCAGGGCCGCGCCGGCCCCGAACCGGGCCGTCAAGGGCTTCGCGGCCCCGGCCGACCCCGCCGCCGAGCCGGCGGGTGCTGCCGGGATCCTCCTGCCCCGGCCGCGCGCCCCGCACCGCCGGAGCCGCTGACCTGTCGCCGAGCCCCCAGGACCCACCCGAAAGCCGTTGCCGTGTCTGCTGCGGCATGCCGACAATCCGGCGGAGTGGTGGCCCTGGGGGCCGGAGGCTTTCGAGGACGGCGGAGCGGCGTGCCCGTTCTGCTGTCGGTCGGGTATGCGGTTTGTCACTGGTGCCAATGACTTGACGCAACCAGGTGGTCCTGACCTGGAGCGTTGCCAGACGACTCACGGGCCCGCCGCGCCGCCGACCAGCGCGTCCCCGAGCGCCGTACGCCGGTAGAGCACCGAGCGGCCGGACCGGGTGCGCGCCAGCAGCCCGCTCGCGAGGAGCACGGCCAGGTGGTCGCCGACCGCGCCGGGGGCCATCACGAGGCTGCGGGCCAGCTGACTGGTGCTGGCCGGTGCGCCCAGCTCCACCAGCAGCCGCGCCCGGGAGCGCCCGAGCAGCGCCGCCAGCGCCGCCGGATCGGGCGCCGCCCGCTCCCACAGGGAGGCGGTGCCGCGCGCCCGGTAGATCAGGGCCCTCGGCCACGGCTCCTCGTGGAAGGCCGCGACACCGGGCCACACCATCACCGAGGGCACCAGCAGCAGCCCCTGCCCGGCGAGGCTCACGTCCTCGTACACGCGGCGCAGCGGCACCGCAAGGTGCTGTCCCTGCCAGGCCAGCCCGTTCTGCAGGCCCTCGACCGCCTCCTTCCAGCCGCGCTCGCCGATCACCCCGACCCGGTGCACGACATCGCGTTCGCAGACCGCCCGCAGCTGCGGCCAGTCCGGGGCGAGCAGTTCGTGCCAGGCGCGGTCCAGCGCGTCGGCGACCGTCTCCACCACGCCGTCGGACTCCAGCAGTTCGCGCACCCGCGGATCACGGACACCCAGGTCACCGCCCGCCCGCCCGCGCAGCACGGCGTCGATCTCGGCGCGGGCCACCGCGACCGGCGTGGACCGGATCGCCGCGAGATCGTCGGCCCAGCTCTGGGCGAGCCCACGCGGCGGCGGGGCGACGAAGTTGGCGCCCGCCCTGCTGACCTGAAGCGCCAGCACGGCGTCCAGATGCGTCTCGCCGCGCAGCCGCGCGAAGCCCGGGGCGAGGCGCGCCGCCCAGTCGGCCGGCAGCGCCGCGTCCCGGCCGCTCAACCGGCGCAGCAGTCCGCAGAGCTCGAAGGCCGGGGAGAGCGCGAACCGGCTGTGCAGCAGGTCCTCGGTGGTGGCGGTGAAGCGGAGCACGCCGCCAGACCTTACGTCCCCGGGCGAATCTCTCGCACGCCCGCACGGCCCGCACCAGGCTGCCGGGCATGACCACCACATCCCCGCCGCTGCCGGCCCCGGCGCCGCGAACCACCTACGGCCAGGTGCTCGCCGAGCCCCGATTCCGGCTGCTCTTTCTGACCCGCACCATCGGCATCACCGCCGACTCGCTGCGCATCACCACCTTCTCGGCACTGGTCTACTCCGGCACCGGCTCCGCGCTGCTCAGCGCGCTGGCCTTCGGCGCGGGCTTCCTGCCGCAACTCCTCGGCTCGCTGCTGTTCGGCTCCCTCGCCGACCGGTTCCCGCCCCGGGCACTGATCGCCGGCGGCTACCTGCTGGAGGGCACGGCGGCGGCCCTGCTCGCCCTGGTGCGGATGCCCGTCGCGGCGGGCCTCGCCGTCGTCGCGGTGCTCGCCCTCGCGACCCCGGCGTTCGGCGGCGCCTCCGCACGGCTCGTCGCCCGCTGGCTGAGCGGCGACGCGTACGTGCTGGGCCGCTCGCTCAACAGCATGGCCTCCAGCGGCGCCCAGCTCTTCGGGCTGACCCTCGGCGGCGCCGCCGTCGCGGCCGTCGGCCCGCGCGCGGCACTCGCGGTCGGGGCCGTCATGCACCTGCTCTGCGCGGCCGCCGTCCGGCTGCGGCTGCCACGGCTCGCGGCGGAACCCGAAGCGGGCGGCGGCGGCGCCATGCGCACGAGCCTGCGCGGCACCGGCGCGCTGCTGCGCCACCGCCCGGTCCGGCGGCTGCTGTTCGCCCAGTGGCTCCCGACCGCGTTCGTCACCGGAGCGGAGGGCCTGATCATCGCCTACGCGGGCAGCCACGGCTTCCCGTCCGGCTCCTACGCGGTCCTGATGGCCGCCCTGCCGGTCGGCATGCTGCTGGGTGACCTCCTCGTCGGACGCCGGCTGCGGCCCGCCACCCGCGAACGCATGGTGGTGCCCCTCATCGCCCTCATGGGCCTGCCCCTGGCCGGCTTCGCCGCCGACCCGGGCCGCCCGCTCTCCGCCGCCCTGCTCCTGCTCTCGGGCAGCGGCTTCGCCTACGGCCTCGGCCTGCAACGCGAGTTCCTCGCCGCCCTCCCCGAACAGGGCCAAGGCCAGGCCTTCGGCCTGCTGGGCTCCGGCAACATGACCCTCCAAGGACTGGGCCCCGCCTTCTTCGGCACCATCGGCGCCTTCACCGGCACCGGCTGGGCCATGGCCCTGGCCGGCCTCGGCGCACTCCTCACCGCCACCTGGATCCTCACCTGGCGCCGCACCAACCCCGGCGAGCCGACCCACCCCACCCCCGAGCCGTGAGTCACGGCCCCCGGCACCACTCCCGATGCGTCAGGATGGGCACATGCCGAACCGTCTCGCGGGCGCGACCTCGCCGTATCTGCTGCAGCACGCCGACAACCCTGTCGACTGGTGGCCCTGGGGGCCGGAGGCGTTCGAGGAGGCGGAGCGGCGGGGTGTGCCCGTTCTGCTGTCTGTCGGGTATGCGGCTTGTCGTTGGTGCCAGTGACTTCGTACAACCAGGTAGTCCTGACCTGGTTTCCGGAGAGTGTCGGCACGGATGCGCATGATGAGTGACTTGGGCAGGACGTGGACGCCTGGGTCGGAGACCAATTGACTGCCTCACCTGAGGGGACGCCCGAGCAGTGCACCGGCGTCTGTCAGCACTTGGAGGGTGACACCTCCACTGCCGTTGGTGTCGAGGAGGGGCGCGAGATTGCGGTGCGCACCACACTGGCCGGTCGGGAGATCGGCAGGGCTCGGGGCAGAATCGGAGTCCACCGACCTGGTTGGATGGTGATCGGCTCGGCGTGTCTTCCTCTTCGGTATCAGCTGGAAGATGTAGGCGTCTGACCTGCACCGATCTTTCGCACCTGCTTCGGCCGGTCTTGGCAGGTGACAGCTGTCGGGTTCCGAGCTCAGGCCGGTGGCGCGGGCGTCATCGAAGTTGGTGATTGCCTGTTGTCACAGGGCCTGTGGCCGAGCAGGTGGAGCGTTGGGCGGCGGGTCGAGCAGAAGCAGGCGCGTACTATTCCATCCCGTGTATCTCTGCTACGTCGATGACTCGGGGACCGGCGATGTTCGGACCATGACGGGTCTGCTGATTCCCGCCACTGGCTGGAACGATCTTCTTCACTGCTGGCTGGAGGGCCGCCGTGAGGTCGAGAGGACCTGGGGGGTGCCGAAGAATGCAGAGCTTCATGCGGTCAAGCTGGTCAAAGGCCGGGGCACCTTCTGCAGCACAGCCGAACAGGAGAAGCAGTTCGGCAAACCTGCCCGGATCAGGGCACACGAGATGATGCTTCAGCGCCTGGCGCGGTGCGAGCAGTTGGTTGTGACCACGGTTGCATGCCGTACGAAGGTCCACACAGCTGTCTATCGATGCTTCGTCGAACACATAGAACGGTGGGCGGCCGAGCGCGACACCCACGTGTTGATCGTCCTTGACGGAAACCCAGGCCCGGAAGACAGCGACAGGCTTTCTGGTGAGGCTGCGGCCGAGGCATGGAGGCAGGCCGTACGCAGTGCAGCGCCGTACCGGGACACCCACCGCGGGCTTCCCCTAGCGTCGCGGCGGGTGCTGGAAGACCCGGTTATGCAGGACAGCGCCTACAGCCAGCTCATACAGGCTGCTGACATGGTGGCCTATGCGGCGTTTCACCATCTCGCCCTGGCTGATGCGACACTGTGGCCGAAGCTCAGTCCCGTTGGCCCCATGTCGCGCTCCTACAAGCGCCTCAGCACGCGATGGATGGGGGATCCCGAGCTGGAAGGGTTTGTGTGGGGAGATGTAGAGGCCCGTTGAGGGCCTGACTCTCAGGCTGCCAGGCCCGGGAACGCAGAAACCCCCGGGAGAACCGGGGGCCTACGAGGGCAAGATCCCCTGGGCACTCTCAATCGAATGCATGGGACCTTGCATCAATGATTATTGCTTGAGGTCGCTACTCAGGCAAGCGGGCACGAGCATCGGTTCTGCAGCTACCCGACCAGGTAGGCCGTGTGAGGTGCCCTGCGCCTAGCCACTGACCTGCCCTGATGGGTCTCGGGAGGTGCCTAACTCTCGCTGATTTCAATCAGCCGCTACTGAAGAGCTGACCGCACCAGACAGCCACGGTTCCCAGGGCTGGGAGCCGCAAGGTCTTGATGCGAGGTCTCCCAGAGGCCCGCCGGTCGGCGTGCTGGCGCGTGGCGAGTTGTATAACAACTGCATACAGGGAGTGATCGACATGGGATAGTTGTCGGACATGGTGTTGTTGTATCCAGGTGGGCCAGGTGGGGGAACGTTGGCGCAGTGGATGGAGCAGCTGGTCCAGGCAGTGGACGAGGTGCTGGCCGGTGAGAGCCGCAAGGGCGGTCGTGCGGAGTCTCCCAGGCACACGCGGGTCGGAGACGTGCACTACCTGGAGGACGGCTGGTATGGGTTGCCCACTTATGCGAGCCGGATCGACCCTGATGATCTTCAGGACATGCGGTTGGCGACGGGGGCCGGCCCCGATGATCGGCAAGGTCGGTCGTTCACCGTCCTCGGCTGGCGGGTCGAGTCGGAGCGGGTGCGACTCCAGGTGGCGACCCATGCACCCCGGAGCGGAATGTCGCTGTGGGCGGTGCGACGACCGCCCGACTTCCTGATTCGCTCGCTGCGCGAGGCATTGGCGACCCTGCCGGTCAACGGACTCACGGAGCGACTGGTCGGCGGCCGGATCGACGCGGTCGCACCATCGGATGCCTCGGCCTGCGGTGGTGTTCTGAAGGGCGGCCAGGCGCAGGCGTATCTTGCCTGTACCTCGCCGGGCCTGCGGTTGGTCTGGGGGCCGCCCGGTACCGGGAAGACGACCGTGCTGACCAGGGCGCTGAGTGACCTGGCCTTGCGGGGCAAGCGGGTCCTGCTGGTCTCCGGCACCAATGTGGCGGTGGACAACGCACTGGAGGGGGTACTCAAGGAGCGCTCTTCGCTGCAACCCGGTCTGATGGTTCGGGTCGGCTCTCCCGCGCTCCGCCACGTGGCTGAGGACTCGAGGGTATCGCTGCCCCTGCTGGTACGGGCGAAGGTAGCGGAGGCCGAGCAGGCGGTGGAAGGCGTCGCCGAGCAACTCACCGCCCTAATGAGCGAACCGACACTGACCGAACTGCGCGAGACGGAGGCCCGACTCGCCGGATTCGATCCCGGCACGTACGAGCAAGCCAAGGAGCGCCTTGCCCACGGCCGCCTGGTGGAGCGCCTCGCGACCGAACTGGAAGCGGGCGAAGCGGGCGAGGACGACGCCAGGGCCCGGAGCGAGCAGGCTGCCATCGAGCACCGGGAGGCGCGGGGGCGCTGGGAAAGTTGGGCACCTCAGCGGTCCCTGCTGGAGCAGGTGGCGCAGTGGCGGGCCGAGATCGGGAAGGGCGAGCAGAGTCAGCAGCAGTTGAGGGCAGCCCTGCTCGACGCCGAGGCCGCTCTGGCCGCTCTGGACACGGAGGAACGCGAACTCGACGGGCGGAGCCGTCTGTGGACCAGGCGGCGGCGTGGCGAGATCCAGCGCGAACGAGCTGAGCAGACCGGGCGCCGGGTTGCCCTCCAACAGCAAGTTGCCCAGGCCGCCGAGACCTACTCCGCCCACCATGACGTGCTGCGTCGGTACATCGCTCAGGCACGGGCGGCGGCCCATCCCGTCGATGACACCGCGCTGCGCCTACAACTGGCGCTGATCGATTCGACCGCTGCCGACCAGGCCAAGGTGGACCAGGACCTCGCCCTCGCCCAGCAGACGGCGCAGACCGCCGGACACCGGCTGCGTGCGGCCCAGCAGGACTACCATCCTCAGCCTGGGGACGTCGATCTGGTGGCCACCTCTGACAACGCCGGCCTTCCTCAGTTGGCTGTCCGGCTTCGGGGACTGCGGGCTTCTTGCGCTGGACTGCTGGCCAGGCAAGGTGAGTTGGAGCGCGAACACGAGCGGCTCGTACGCGAGCTGGCACGCCGACGCTCCCAAGCCGAGCCCGAGCTGATCCGCGGGGCGAGTGTGGTGGCCACCACACTCGCCCGGCTGCGGCTCAACCGGACCGTGGCTGAAGGGCCTTATGACGTCGTCCTGGTCGACGAGGCCGGGGCCGCGCTGCTGCCCGAACTGATCGTCGCGGTTGCCAAGGCCCAGGAGACCGTCGTCCTGTTCGGTGATTTCTGCCAGCTCGGCCCGGTCATGCCCAAGCGAGTGCCGAAGCGGCCGGACCTGGAGCGGTGGATTCGTACGGACTGTTTCGAGCTGGTGGGCATCCGCACACCCGCCGACGCGCTGGCGCACCCCGGCTGCGCGGCGCTGCTCACCACGCACCGGTTCGGACCCGACACCACCGACCTGGTCAACCGGATTGTCTACGGCGGCATGCTCAAGTCGGCCCGCCCGGTGCGGGACCGGGCCCTCGACCCGGAGATTGTCCTGGTCACGACCGACGGGCTCGGCGAGGAAGACGACGGAATCGCTTCCGCAAGGCGGGTACCGGGCGAGAAGGGCCGCTGGTGGGTGGCTGGCAGCCTGCTGGCCACCGCGCTGGCCGAGCGTCACCACGACGAGGGCGAGAGCGTCGGCATCGTCACGCCATACAAACTGCAGGCCCAGGTGACGCACGACTGGCTCCACGACCAGGGCCACCTCTTCCGAACCCCCGAGGTGGAGGTGGGCACCGCGCACCGGTTTCAGGGCCGGGAGTTCGACGTGGTCATCCTGGATCTGGTGGAGGACGGTGTGCTTGCGGGATGGGCTGCTGTCGGCGATTTCAAGGACCTGCGGTCGTACCCCAGGGACGGGGCCAGGCTCTTCAACGTGGGTGCGACGCGCGCCCGCCAGCGTGTCTATGTACTCGCGGCCTGGGACGCGGTCGCCAGAGCGGCGAACGGGACGGTCCTGGCCCAGTTGCGGGACATGGCGAGAGCGGAGCCCGAGGCACTGGTGCGCGGAGTCCGTTCCGATCATCTCCTCGGCCTGCCAACTGCTGATTCGCCGGGGCTGAACCCGTTGCAGCAGGAGATCTGGCGGGCCTTCGAAGGCCACGTCCGGTACACCGCCATCCATGACGAGGACACCTACTACCCCGACGCCCTCGATGCCATCGACCGGGCCCGCCACAGCATCTGGCTCTGGTCCCCCTGGTACACCAAGCGCATGTGGGAGGTGCTCCCGCGCCTTCACGACGCGCGCCGCCGCGGTGTGCGGATCCACCTCTTCGTCACCAACGAGAGCGACAGCCTGCTGCAAGGCCAGCTGGCGAAACCGGATACTGCGGCCGACGCTGCCCGCCGACTGCCGGAACTCAAGGCGGTGGCCGACACGGTGGTGGAGATCAAGGACATGCATCAGAAGATCCTGGTGATCGACGAGCAGCTATGCTTCCTCGGCAGCCTCAACACCTTGTCCCACGCGCCCGGCGGGCAAGGCCGGCGCGAGATCATGGTCCCGTTTCGGGGACTCCGCTTCGCCCGCCACATCCTCGACCACGAGAATGCTGAGCTCTTGCTCCACCCGCCCGCCTGCCCCGACCACGGAGACCAGGCTGAGCTGCGCAAGTACACGATTCCGTCCAAGCAGCGCCCCGCAAGGGCCCCGCACACGACCAACCACCCGGCCCAGCGCTACTTTGTCTGGGCCTGTCCCGCACGCATTGCGGTCGCCAAACCCGACGGCACCACCGGCACGGTCGGTTGCGACAGACGGAAGGCTCTGCGCGCGGAGGAGAGCGGGTACCTGGGAAAGCAGCCATCACTGTAGGCGTCAAGCTCGTGCTCGCCCTCCGGGCGGGCTCGGTTCCCGGAGACGCAGTCCGGGGCTGTGGTTCCCGTCACCTGTTGGCCGGCGGCATTCCCGCTTCGGGAAGAAGGCTTTCATCGGGCGGGGCCTGGACTGGCATCGCCCGGACGGCAGATCCTAGGAGTGCCGTCAGGGGAGTAGTCGACCGCAACGATGTTGAGTGGACCGACCCATTCCTCCATGATCTTCAGAGCTTCCTCGGGGAGCTCAGTGGTGAAGAGCAGGGCGAGGTTCTCTTGAGCGCGCGAGCATGCGACGTAGAAGAGGTTTCGCGACCGCTCGAACCTCTTGCGATCCTCATCGTCGAGCAAGTGACGGCGAGAGAAGTCAGCCAGCATCTTCGGGAAGTTGTACAGGGACCAGCCGCCGAACACAGCCAGTACGGATGGGTATTCCGCGCCCTTGACACCATGCTGAGTGGAGAATGGTGTCTTTTCTTCCACGTACTCGCGGAGAGCTATTATCTGGCGATAATGGACTTCTCGGAGATTTCCGTACTCGACGATCTGCCGCGGCTCTGATAGTACCTGTCCGGGCTCCAGAACGCTCAGCGCTTCCGCCAACTTCCGCTGACGGTCGTGAACGGCCCGAGGAGGGGAGAAGTAGCTCTGCTGCAGCACGATGTCCAGGACATCTCCGACCGTGCCGCTGTTGCGGGCCTCGTCGAGTCGATGGAAAAGATCTGCCCAGCCGGTTTTGTCGCCGCGGTGTTTCATGCGAGGGCGAGAGCGCTTCAGAGTGTCGAACATCAGGCCGTACCGCTTATTGCGAAAGTACTCGCAGGCTGGCTCCAGAGCCTCCAGCAGGAACGCTACGACCTCGTCCTGTTTGCGGACGTAGTCGTCATTGTACCGGAAAACTTCATTTATTTTGCCGAATCCTAGCTCGCCAGCGATCGATGAATGGGTGAGCATGAGAGTCTTAAGTGGTTCATCTCGGGGGATCGGATTTCGCAGCCGGGCGTCCTCTGTGACGAGGCGAAGAGTTTCCTTCAGGGTTATGTCGGGGATCTGTCCCTTCTTCGAACGTGACTCCCTGGGGCCGGCCCAGGAATTCGTGTGATAGACCACGACAGAGCCGGTCTTGCGAGCAGGTACCGGAGCTTGGGGAAGCTCAGGCCGCATGTGGTTAAGCAGACTCACGACGGCCGGGCTGGAGCGCCAGTTCGCTCGTTTGTCGATCGCGGTCACTGGAAGGTGGTCTATCGTTCCGCAGGTTCGATCGTAGATCTGCTGCCAGTGGTCCCCGAAGAATCCGTATGTTGACCCGGTGGACTGTGGCGCGGTATTGCCGATCATGGCTTCTGCCAAGCCGGCGGGAGTGTCCTGATATTCGTCGATGAAGATGATGGGAAACCTATCGGCGACAAGCGACCGGAATTTCTTCCGCTCGAAGAGCCTGATGGCGAGCGCCGGGACATCGTCGTGATGGAGTCGGACAACGCCGTCCCTGATACGGCGAAAGCCCAGATCATAGCTGACCGAGAAGTCATCTATGGGGCCTTCTTCGGCCAGCAGGCGACCCCAACTGGGAAGCGTGCTGACCTCTTGTGCGAGTGTTTTTTGAAAACCGGAAATAATTTCCCACAGAAAACCGTGGATCGTCCCAGCGAAGACATGGGGACTGGCGTCGGTGCGGCTTATGATCTCATCGCGGGCGACGTTGGTATAGGTGACGCATGCTACCTGTTGGTCATCTCGCGGCAAGTATTCCGAACGGTTTTCCAGAATGTGCCGAAGCGTGTCGATGAGCGAGTGGGTCTTGCCTGCACCGGCGCCAGCCTCCAATTTGAAGTTGCGGCGACTTCCCAGGGAAGCGAGGATCTCCCGCAGCGCATTCTGGCTTTCTTGGTCCGCAGTGGTATCGCCTTGGAAGGTTGAGGTCTTCATCTAACTGCCACCTGGCTTTCTGGCGGTGTTTCACTGTGTTCGGCGTTGGGCTCCGGCATGTTCGTCTTGGCTGGCGTAGGTGTCTGGCGAAGCAGCCATTCGAGACCGCGCCTGATGTAGAGCGGGGTATTCCAATTCTCCTCCATGACAGCAAAGCGGAGGGCGAAGTTGCTTTTCTTCTGCCCCTTCGCCAAGTCTCTGGCCTGCTGCTCCTGCTCCGCGATGCTCTTGGTTGCGAAACCTTCCAGGTTGAAGATTTCAGGGTTGGCCAGGATGAACGCATCCTCGAATGTTCGCCCGCATGCGTCGCCGGGAATTTCCGACACCTGGTAGGCGAGCCCGCGCCTCTCGATCACGGGCATCTCTTCAGCGGCGAACTTTTCCAGTTCGGTGAGGGTGATTTCCTCGTTGTTGAACCACTTTTTGATCCCCTCGTTCGAGGTTGTGGTTCCCTCGGTCACGCAGCAGCTTTTGAGCTTTTTGGAGGAGTCGGGCTTCACCGCGTCGAGGTCGGTGATGACGAGCGTCGGAAGTCCCAAGAAGTCCAGGAACGGGTAGAAGAGGTGGGCGTAAGCGCCGCCGACCTCCATGACGGTGACGTACTGGCTCGCCAGGCTCCCTCCCCCTTCCCCGCCGGCCTGGTCGAGCTTCGCGATTGCGGCGGGAATGAAGAGGCGTTCGCTCGTTCCCTCGATCAGGATGGCCTTGTCGGCGAAGAAGAGGTCGGCCCTCGTCAAGGTCAGGTACTTGTGCAGGAACTCCTTGCTCACTCCCGGGGCATCGGCAAGGTTCAGAACCTGTGAGCTCGTGGCGCCATCCGGCTCGCTGTGCTCATCCAGTCGGAAGTATCGAACCGCGGAAAACCCTACCCTGTTGGCGATATGAGCGGAGTGAGTAGTTACGAGGAATTGCGCGTTCCAGGAATTCGGCTTCTGGTCCGTGGCGGGGAAGTTCTTCTTGAAGACCCCGAGCTGGTGAATGAAGATCTCCTGCATCTGGGGGTGCAGGTGGGCTTCGGGTTCCTCAATGAAGATCAAGTGAATGCAGGACTGGTTGCGTTGGGCTGCGTAATCCCGATAGTAGCTGAACAGCGTGAGCAGGATGAGGAGGAGATTTCGAGACCCCAGGCCACTGTACGACTCGGGTAGTTCGATTCCGGCTGATCCGGGGTACCTGATGCTCGTGAAGTTCGCTAGAAGGCGTTTCGTATCGAGAGTGGTCCGTGTGGAGAAGTTTCGGTTCCCCAGGCCGGGATATCCGAAGTCGGAGACGGTGGGCGCCACCTTGTCGTACATGTCCTGGATTTTTCCGTCCAGGTTAGAAAAGATCTCCCCCAAGGCGGCTTCCGCTTCATCAGCGAAGTCCCTGAGGGGAGAGTTATCGTCTGCCTTCGATGCGCCAATGAAAAGCGATTCGAAGACCTTTCCGATTGGCTCCTTGGGTCGCTCCGTTTCGTCGTCGAGGCCGCGTTGCGCCTTGACGAAATCGACCTTGATTGCTTTGGCAACCTCGCTCATCGAAACGTGGCGGAAGTTTGTTGGATCGGCTGGGTCCACGGCCATGGCGGACCGCTCGAAGAGGTGAGGGATTCGAGGCCCTATCAGGGAGAGGAAGAATGAATCGCCCCAACCCTCCGCCAAGTCGTCCGGTCCGTCACGGAAGAACTCTTTCATTGCACCGGGCTTCAGCGCGTAGCGAACAGTCACAACCACTTCGGTGCAGTCCGGGTCGAGGTCGACGATGAGCGAGCCGAGAGAGCCGTACTCGGTGGTCTCCTTGTCGTAGCTGATGAAGACGGTCAGCGAGATCTCCGGTAGCAGCTTCCGCGCCGCTTCCTCGTCTCCAGTGGTGAACGTCTTGTATGCCTGGGAGAACTCCGAGTAGGCCTCTGTGGAGAAGTCCTCAACACGGAGTCTGATGTCGCCGGGGCGGAGGAACCTGCTCAGAACCTCCGCCAGTGACGTCTTGCCGGTGTTGTTACGGCCTACACAGACCGTGACGTCCTGGTCGAAGACGATGCTGACGTCCCGCAGAAGACGGAAGTTCTTGACGTCAACCCTCGTGGCCCTGGGTGGGCGTACCTCCGGCACCGTCTGTGGTTGTTCGGATGACTCTGGCTGACTTGCGCTCACGATCGCTCCTGTCAGGGCGCGCACTTGGCTCAGAACAGTAGCCTCGCAGCGGTCGGCCGTCTGACTGTTCGGACGGTTGCTCACTCTTGGTCGACTGGGAGGGGATCGTGATCGCCGGTATTGGGGAACTGGCCGGTTGAGGCAGGTGCCTGTTTGACTCGGGGCCACGCTTTGGCGGGAGAGGACTAATTGACGCGCGGAGACCGGAGCCGTTGCGAGGCGTCGATACAGGTGGTGAGAGGCATGACTTCGGCGAGTTGGCGGACCGGTCCGCACGAGTGGCTGACGGGCCGGGATACTTGCGGGCATGGTGAACCGCCTGGCCGATGCCACGTCCCCGTACCTTCAGCAGCACGCAGACAACCCCGTCGACTGGTGGGAGTGGTCTCCCGAGGCGTTCGCCGAGGCGGAGCGGCGGGGTGTGCCCGTTCTGCTGTCCGTCGGGTATGCGGCTTGTCACTGGTGCCATGTGATGGCACATGAGTCGTTCGAGGACGAGGCGACGGCCGGGTACCTGAACGAGCGGTTCGTGGCGGTGAAGGTCGACCGGGAGGAGCGGCCCGATGTCGACGCCGTGTACATGGAGGCGGTGCAGGCGGCCACGGGGCGGGGCGGGTGGCCGATGACCGTGTTCCTGACGCCGGAGAAGGAGCCGTTCTACTTCGGGACGTACTTCCCGCCGGAGCCGCGGCACGGGATGCCGTCGTTCCGGCAGGTGCTGGAGGGGGTGGACACGGCGTGGACGGGGCGGCGCGCCGAGGTCTCGGAGGTGGCGGCGCGGATCGGGAAGGATCTCGCGGACCGGGCCTCGGTGTACGCGGTGGGCAGCGGGATCGCGCAGCCGCCCGGCGAGGGTGAACTGCACGCGGCCGTCGTGGAGTTGACGCGGTCGTTCGACGAGCGGCGGGGCGGGTTCGGCGGGGCGCCGAAGTTCCCGCCGTCGATGGTGCTGGAGTTCCTGCTGCGCCACCACGCCCGGACGGGCTCGGAGGCCGCGCTGGAGATGGTGCAGCGCACCTGCGAGGCGATGGCGCGCGGCGGGATGTACGACCAGTTGGGCGGCGGGTTCGCGCGGTACGCGGTGGACGCCACCTGGACGGTGCCGCACTTCGAAAAAATGCTTTATGACAACGCGCTGCTGCTGCGGGTGTACCTGCACCTGTGGCGCGCCACCGGCGACGAGCAGGCCCGGCGGGTCGTGCTGGAGACCGCCGACTTCCTGCTGCGTGAACTGCGCACCCCGCAGGGCGGGTTCGCCTCCGCGCTGGACGCCGACTCGCTGGACGAGGCGAGCGGGAAGACCGTCGAGGGCGCGTACTACGCGTGGACACCCGAGCAGTTGACGGAGGTGCTGGGGGAGGCGGACGGCGCCCTCGCGGTGGAGCTGTTCGACGTCACCGGCACCTTCGAGCACGGCACCTCGGTGCTGCAACTCCTGCGCGACCCGGAGGACTTGGCCAAGCACCGGGAGATCCGGGAGAAGCTCGGGGAGGCCCGCGCGCAGCGTCCGGCCCCGGCCCGGGACGACAAGGTGGTCGCGGCCTGGAACGGCCTGGCGATCGCCGCCCTCGCCGAGGCGGGTGCGCTGCTGGAGCGCCCGGACCTGATCGAGGCCGCCGAGCGTGCCGCCGACCTGCTGATCGCCGTGCACCTCACGGCGGACGGGCGGCTGCTGCGGACCTCCCGGGACGGCGTCGCGGGCGCCAACGCGGGTGTGCTGGAGGACTACGCGGACACCGCGGAGGGGTTCCTCGCGCTGTACGCGGTCGGCGGCGAGTCGTCCTGGCTGCAACTCGCCGGGGAGCTGCTCGACCTGGTGCTGCTGCACTTCACCGACGAGAAGTCCGGCGCGCTGTACGACACCGCCGACGACGCCGAGCAGCTGATCCGCCGCCCGCAGGACCCCACCGACAACGCCGCCCCGTCCGGCTGGACGGCCGCCGCCGGGGCGCTGCTCACGTACGCCGCGTACACCGGCTCCGAGCGTCACCGCACCGCTGCGGAACGGGCGTTGGGCATCGTCTCGTCGCTCGGCACCCGCGCGCCCAGGTTCACCGGCTGGGGCCTGGCCGTCGCGGAGGCGCTGCTGGACGGGCCGCGCGAGGTCGCGGTGGTCGGCCCGGCCGGGGACGCGGGGCGGGCGGCGCTGCACCTGGCCGCGCTGCGTTCGACCGCGCCCGGCGCGGTGGTCGCGGTCGGCGAGGTCGGCGACACCGAGGTGCCGCTGCTCGCCGACCGTCCGCTGCTGGACGGGAAGCCCGCCGCGTACGTGTGCCGGCACTTCGTCTGCGAGCAACCGACTGCGGACGTCGCCGAGTTGACGGAGCGCCTGCGCGCCCAGTGAGCAGGGACGCCGCCGTTGGCCGGGAAAGTGCTGGTCAACGGCGGCGTCAGCGGGGGAGGATGCGCCATGGGCTGGACACTCACCACGTCACTGGACGACTTCCGCAGCGCAGCCGGGGAGTTCCTCGCGGCCGACCCCGTCGAGAACACCGTGCTGCTTACCATCCTCGACCGCCTCACCCGGGACGGCCTGCACGCGTACGGCGAACAGCCGCCGCGCTTCGGCTGGTGGCAGGGCCCGGACGGCGCCGTCGCCGGCGCCTGCCTGCGCACCCCGCCGTACGGGCCGCGGCTCGGCCGGATGCCGGTGGCCGCCGCCGAGGAGCTGGCCCGCCGGCTCGCCGCCGACGGCGAACGCCCCGACATGGTGGCCGGCGAGCACGGCACCACCCTCGCCTTCGCCGCCGAATGGCACCGGACCACCGGCGTCAACTGGCACATCGAGCGCAACGAACGGCTGTTCCGGCTCGGCGAGTTGACGCCCCCGCCGGCCCCGCCCGCCGGCCGTTCCCGGCTCGCCGCGCCCGCCGACCGGGAGACCGTCGCCCGGTGGCTGGTCGACTTCTGCGTGGAGGCCGAGGTCCGGCCGCCCGGCGACCCGTTCGCCGACACCGACCAGCGGATCGCCGCCGAGACCCTGGTGCTGTGGGAGACCGAGGACCAGCGGGTGGTCGCGCTCGCCGGGGCCAGCCCGGCCGTCGCCGGGATGTCCCGGATAGGCCCCGTCTACACCCCGCCCGCCGACCGCGGCCACGGCTACGCCAGCGCGCTGACGGCCGCCGCCACCGTGCACGCGAAGTCGCGCGGCGCGGACGAGGTGCTGCTGTACACCGACCTGTCCAACCCCGTCAGCAACGCGATCTACCAGCGCCTCGGCTACCGGCCGGTCAACGACGCGGCCGAGGTCGCGTTCAAGTAGCGGAGGCCGCGTTCAAGTGGCGGAGGCCGCGTTCAAGTGGCGGAGGTCGCGTTCAAGTAGCGCGCCACGAAAGGGCCCTGAGGAAGACCCCCTCGGGGCCCTTTCGCATGCCCGGGCGCGAGAAACGGCAGCGGCGTCAGCGGCCGCGCAGGGTGCGGTAGCCCGGGTGGACGCCGGGGGTGAGCTGCTGCTGGGCGGCGATCCGGCCGAGCAGGGCGATCAGCTGGGTGTGCTCCTCGGGGGTGAGGGCCTGGGTGACGTCCTGCTCGTGGGCGATGGCGGTGTCGCGCAGGCGGGCCAGCAGGGCCAGGCCCTGGTCGGTGAGGTGCAGGGCGTACAGCCGGCGGTCCTCCGCGTTGCGGCGGCGCTCGATCAGGCCGCGCTGCTCCAGGCCGTCGGCGAACGGGACGAAGCGGCTGGGCGGCATGCCGAGCGCGTCGGCGAGCTCGCGCTGGCTGCGGCCCGGGTTCTGCACCAGCAGCCGGAGCAGGCCGGCCTGCGCGGGGGTGAGGTCGAGCTCGGCGATCCGCTGGGCGAACCGCTCGGCGGCGTGCGCGCCGAGCTGGGCCAGCAGGAACGCCGCCCCGCCGCCGGGCGGGCTGCCCGGGCCGGGTGGGCCCTGCGGGGGGCCGCCGTGCCAGTCCTTCTGGTCCGCCGCTCGATCCATGCTCATGCCGACATCGTACCCGTTTGACAATCGTTCCACGGTGTAATCATTATTCGGAGTGTATCGATCGGTGCGTGTCGACGAACGCCACGGGAGGAACCATGAGCACCACCGCCCAGCCCCGCCCGGCCCCGGCCGGACGGCCGAAGAGCCGCCCGCAGACCGGCCCGCCGCTGCTCGCGCCGACCATCTCGGTCACCGCGCTGACGGTCGCCTACACGGTGGTCAACCGCGCCACCCCGCATCCGGACGCCACCGGCGCCGAGGTGGTGCGGTACGCGCAGGAGCACGGCGGGGCCGCCCGGCTGGGCGCGCTGCTGCTGCTCGCCGCGTCGGTGCCGCTGGCGCTGTGCGCGGCGCTGCTCTACCGGCGGCTGCGGGCGCTCGGAATCACCGCACCCGGCTCGGCGATCACGCTGGTCGGCGGCGTGTTGGCGTCGTCCGCGCTGGTGCTGAGCGCGGCGGGGGCGTGGGCGGGCGGCCGGCTGCCGGCCGACGCGCCGCCCGCGCTGGGCCGGGCGCTGGCGGACGTGTCCTTCCTGGCGGGCGGGCCCGCGTTCGCGGCGGGCTTCGGCCTGCTGGCGGCGGGGGTCTCGGTGTCGGCGATGCTCGCCGACCTGCTGCCCCGCGCCGTGACGTGGGCGGGCCTGGTGGTGGCCGCCGCCGCGATGCTCGCGCTGTTCGCCCTGCTGGCGGACGGCTTCATGTACCTGCTGCCGGTGGTCCGGTTCGGCGGCCTGGTGTGGCTGCTGTTCGTGGCCGCCCTGCTGCCGAAGACCCGCCGCCGCGGCACCGACGACCGACCGATGGGGAGTTGAGCGAGATGACCGGAATGTACGCGGAGCTGAAGGGCCGGACGGTGGTGGTCACCGGCGGTTCGCGCGGGATCGGCGCGCACACCGCGCGGGCGTTCGCCGCCCAGGGCGCGGCCGTGTGCGTGGTCGGCCGGGACGCGACGGCACTGGCGGCGGTGGTCGAGCAGATCACCGGCGCGGGCGGCGAGGCGATGTCCGCGGTGGCCGACGTGACGGACGGCCAGGCGCTGGACGAGGTGCGGCAGGCGGTGACGGAGCGGTTCGGCGAGGTCGACGTGCTGGCGGCGTTCGCCGGCGGCCAGGGCTTCCCGGTGCCGGTGGCGGAGCTCACCGAGCAGCGCTGGCGCGAGGTGCTGGACTCCGACCTGACTTCGGTGTTCCTCACCGTGCAGGCCTTCCTGCCGGGCATGCTGGCGCGCGGCGCGGGCTCCATCCTGACGATGTCCTCGGCGGCCGGCCGCCAGCCCAGCGGCGCCAACCTGGCGTACGGGGTGGCCAACGCGGGCGTGGTGATGCTGACCAGGTACCTGGCCACCGAGCTGGGGCCGCACGGCATCCGGATCAACTGCCTGGCCCCGTCGGCGATCCTGACCGAGAGGGTGCAGGCCCGGATGCCCGCCGAGGTGCAGAGCCAGGTCGCGGCCACCCACCCGCTGGGCCGGCTCGGCACCCCGACGGACGTGACGGAGGCCGCGCTGTTCCTGTCCTCCGACGGCGCGGGCTGGCTGACCGGGCTGACGGTCGATGTGGCCGGCGGCCGCATCACCAACTAGCGCAGCACGAACTGAGCGTCACTCCCAGTCCCAGCGCAGCCCGAGCAGGCAGGGCGGCAGCCCCTCGGCCACCAGGTGTGCGCAGTGGTGCCCGTCGAGGGTCAACTCCTCGGTCTCCAGCGGGGACTGGCCGGGGGTGCGACGGGTGAAGCGGTCGCAGCGGACGGGGAGGGCGGCCGGGTCGAAGGTCACCTGGAGCACGTACTGGCCGGCGCCCGCGTTGAAGCCGCGCACGTACTCGCGGCTGGGCTGCGGCGACGGCGACTCGTCGAAGCCGTAGCCCAGTAGGTGGGTGTCGCCGGTGCGCAGCCGCCGGTCCAGCAGGAGTTCGGCGACCAGCAGGTGGGCGGCCGGGTCGCGGCGGATCCGGCCGGGCCGGCAGTTCTCCTCGGCCCGGACCCGGACCCGGTCGATGTCGCAGCCGGGGTCACCCTGGTAGATCGCCAGGTAGCGGTCTATGCCGTCGCGGTGGGCGCGCAGCACGTGCTGGGAGTCGCGGCGTTGCAGCCGCCGGTCCGCGCCGACCTGGATCCGTTCGATGTGGGTGACGGTGTGCAGGCCGGTGTCGGGCGGGCCGGAGAGGACGGCGAGCAGACCGTCCACCGCCTCGGCGGGGGTGATCAGGTCGCGGTAGGGGCGGACGGGCGGCGCGGCCGGGTCGGGAGTGCCGCGGCGGGGGCCGAGCAGCCGGGTGAGCGAGTGTTCGGGCAGTTCCAGCACTTCTTCGAGCATGGCGACGGCGCGCAGCGACTCGGCCCGTTCGGGGCGGCGGTGGCCCTGCTGCCAGTAGCTGAGGCTGGTCACGCCGACGTGCACGCCGCGCTGCGCGAGGCGCTCGCGCAGCCGGTGGAGTGCCAGGCCCCGGGCGGCGATGGCGGCCCGCAGGGCGAGGTGGAACGGTCCGGTGCGCAGAGCGAGGGCGAGTTCGGGCGGTGCGGTCGGCTGCAAGGCCACCTCCTCAACTGAGCGTGAATATTCACACCTTGTGGACGGCTTGTCACCGCCCCGGTCGATATCCGCGCTGCCCAGCGCGGTCGCGTTCACACCCGGGCGGGGGCCGTTCACACCTCGACTCCGGCGCCCGCGGGGCCCGTTGACCGCCTGGCGTCAACGGCCGGATGCTCGTCGGCAGCGCATCCGGACGCCGCCCCCCACACCCACTCCTCTGCCAGGAGGGCATTCCCCCATGCCACTCACCCCGATGCGGCTGCGTCGGACGGTCGCCGCACTCGCCCTGGGCATCCTCGCCCCGGCGCTGAGCGCGGCCGCCACCACCCCCGCCGCAGCCGCCACCACCCCCGCCGCAGCCAATTCCGCCCCGGCCGCGATACAGTCCGCCACCGCCGCGAAGCCGCAGGCCCCGCTGGCGGCCGGCACCGCGCGGACCCTCAACCTGACCATGCAGGCCCAGCAGCAGAGCAACTGGTGCTGGGCGGCGTCCGGCAACACCATCGCCGCCTACTACGGCTACAACTACAGCCAGAACCAGTTCTGCAACGCGGCGTTCGGCCGCGCCGCCAACACCACCTGCCCGAACAGCCAGGCCAGCCTGGCCGAGGTGCAGAACGCGCTGTACTCATTCGGCATCAACCCGGGCTCG
Organism: Kitasatospora sp. NPDC004615; assembly: GCF_042873545.1. Taxonomy (NCBI): domain Bacteria; kingdom Bacillati; phylum Actinomycetota; class Actinomycetes; order Kitasatosporales; family Streptomycetaceae; genus Kitasatospora; species Kitasatospora sp. NPDC004615. Next base: position 478,926 of record NZ_JBIALQ010000002.1, on the reverse strand, counting down.
TACGTCAGCGGCTACCTGCGCTACGCCACCGTGCAGGGCGAGATCGACGCCGGGCGGCCGGTGGAGACCCGGATCCAGTGGAGCTCCGGCGGCGGCCACATGAACGTGCTGTACGGCTACGACAGCGGCAGCAACTACCTGTACTGGGGCGACCCGTGGCCGTCCAACTACCGCTACAACTGGGGCGACTACAACTACTACGTGAGCAACGGGTCGTTCTCCTGGACCCACTCCCTGTACCGGATCGGCGCGTGAGGAGCCCCGTCATGAGCAGCCACCGCGTCCGACTCGCCCGCGCCGCCGCGGCACTCGCCGCGGCCGCCGCCCTCGGCCTCGCCACCGCCCCGCTGGCGCAGGCCACCGACCAGCAGCCGGGGGCGGGCGACCTCGCCGCCGCCCGGGCCGCCGCCCAGAACCCGTCCGTGCTCGACCAGTTGGGGCACTTCTTCGCCCGCAAGGGGGTGCCGCCGACCCAGCCGCCGGCGATCGGCCCGAGCGACGAGACGCAGGCCGCCCGCGCCGCCGCGCCCCGGCTCAGCGGCGACACGGTGCCGGTCCGCACCCTCGACGCCGGGTTCGTGGCCGGCAAGCCCGGCGCGCCCGTCGCCACCGTCGAGTTCACCGCCACCAAGGCCGTCGCCGCCGACGGCCAGGCCGCCTCGGTCTGGACAGCTCAGCAGAACGGCAGCTGGCGGGTGGTCAACATCGCCTCCGGCAGCGACGAGACCGACTACGCGGCCCGGGCCGCCGCCGACGGCGGCACCGCCTTCCGTGAACCGCAGCTCGGCGCCTGGTACGAGCTCAAGGACGGCCGGATCCTGCCGCTCGACGACACCGCCCGCCGCTCGGTCGGCGCGCACGGCACCACCGTCGCCGCCTACCAGCAGCTGGTCCACCAGCGGTACGGCGACAAGCTGCCCGGCTCCGCGTACGACACCGCCGGCAAGGCGGGCGGCTTCCAGGCCGATGCGGCCTCCGCGTCCGGGAGCAGCGGCGCACCGCTGCTCACCGCGGGCACCGCGCTGGGCGCAACCGCCCTGGCGGGCGCGGTGATCGGGGTGCGCAGCCGCCGCCGGAAGGGCTAGGCGCCGGCGAAGGTCTTCCGGTAGGCGAGCGGTGAGACGCCGATCGCCGAGTGCAGGTGCTGGCGCAGCGACACCGCGTTGGCGAAGCCGACCCGGCCGGCGATCTGGTCGACCGTCAGGTCGGTGGCTTCGAGCAGGTGACGGGCCAGGGCGACGCGCTGCTGGGTGAGCCAGCGGCCGGGGCTCTGGCCCGTCTCGTCGTGGAAGCGGCGGGCGAAGGTGCGGCTGCTCATCGCGGCGTGCCCGGCCAGTTCGGCGAGGGTCAGCGGCTGGTGCAGCCGGGCCAGCGCCCACTCGCGGGTGGCGGCGGTGCCGGTGGCGCCGGCCGCCGGGACGGGCTGCTCGATGTACTGGGCCTGGCCGCCGTCGCGCCAGGGCGGGACGACGGCCAGCCGGGCGGCGTGGTTGGCGACGGCCGCGCCGTGGTCGCTGCGGAGCACGTGCAGGCACAGGTCGACGCCGGAGGCGGCGCCCGCCGAGGTGAGGATGTCGCCGTCGTCGACGAACAGCACGTCCGGGTCGAGCCGCACCTTGGGGAAGAGCTCGCGGAACCGGTCGGCGAGCGCCCAGTGGGTGGTGGCGGGCCGGCCGTCGAGCAGGCCGGCGGCGGCGAGCGCGAACGCGCCGGTGCAGATCGAGATCAGCCGGGTGCCGGGCCGGATCAGCGCGAGTGCCTCGGTCACCGCGGGGTCGAGCGCGCCGGTGGCGAGCGCGAAGTCGAAGGGCGGGATGACCACGGTGTCGGCCGTGCGGAGGATCTCCGGGCCGTGCGCGACGGTGATGGTGAAGTCGGCGTCCGAGCGCACCGGTTGGCCGTCGACGGTGCAGGTGGCCAGCTCGTAGCTGCCACCGGCGGCGGCGAACACCCGCCGGGGGATGCCGAGTTCGAAGGGGTACACGCCCTCCAGGGCGAGCACCGCGATCCGGTGCGGCGACGTCTTCGTGGGCTTCGGCACGGCCACCCTCCTGGCAGGATCCCATCGGACAGTGACCATCATGCCACTGCCGCGGGCGCCCCGGGCAAGCCAGGCTGGGGGCATGACGACGAACACGATGCGAGCGATCAGCCAGGACGTCCTGGGCGGCCCCGACGTCCTCAAGGTGGTGGAACTCCCGCGCCCGGAGCCCGGGTTGAGCGAGATCCTGGTGAAGGTCCGGGCCGCCGGCCTGAACCCGACGGACTGGAAGCACCGGGAGGGCGGCCTGTTCCTCGGCGAGCCCCCGTTCGTGCTCGGCTGGGACGTGGCCGGCACCGTGGAGGCGGTCGGCTTCGGCGTCACCCTGTTCAAGCCCGGCGACGAGGTCCTCGGCATGCTGCCCTACCCGCACGGCGTCGGCGGCCACGCCGAGTACGTGACCGGCCCCGCCCGGGCGTTCGCCGCCCGGCCCGCCGGCGTGGACGTCGTCCAGGCCGGCGCGCTGCCGCTGGCCGCGCTGACCGCATGGCAGGCGCTGGTGGACACCGCGCAGGTCAAGGCCGGCGACCGGGTACTGGTGCACGCCGCGGCCGGCGGCGTCGGACACCTCGCCGTGCAGATCGCCAAGTCCCGCGGCGCGTACGTGATCGGCACCGCCGGCGCCGCGAAGCACGACTTCCTGCGCGGCATCGGCGTGGACGAGCCGATCGACTACCGGAGCACCGACTTCGCCGAGACGGTCCGCGAGGTCGACGTGGTGCTGGACGCCGTCGGCGGCGAGTACCAGCTGCGTTCGCTGCGGACCCTGCGGCGCGGCGGCCTGCTGGTGTCGATCCTGCCCGTCCCCTTCGAGGGGCTGGCCGAGGAGGCCGAACGGCTCGGCGTGCGCACCGCGATGATGATGGTGGAGGCCGACCACGCCGGGATGGCGGCGATCGCGGATCTGGCCGAACGCGGCCTGCTGCGCGCCGAGATCGCCGGGACGTTCCCGCTGGAGCACGCCGCGAAGGCGCACGCGCTGGGCGACACCGGCCGCACCACCGGCAAGCTGGTGCTGGTGAACTGACCCGTCAGAGGCTCTGCAGGTGGGCCAGGGCCCGGTCGAGCAGGTCGGCGAGGTCGTCCTGGCCCTCGTGGTCGGCCCAGTACAGCGAGGTCTCGGTGAGCGCGGCGGCGACCGCGGCGGCGGTGATCCGCAGTTCGAGGGTGGGGGCGTCCAGGCCGGCCCGTTCGGTGAGCAGGTCGAGCATCATCGTGCGCGGCTGACCGGCGGCGTCGAGCATCCGCAGCCGCAGGGACGGGACGGAGGCGGTCAGCCGCATCCGCGCGTACAGCTCCTCCCGCTCCTGCTCGGCGATCCGGCGGACCAGCCCGACCAGCACCTCCCGGGCGGAGGCGAGGAACGGCTCGTCCGCCGGCCGGGCCCGGATCGCGGCGGCCATCATCGGGTCGTACTCGTCATTGAGGACGATGTCCTCCTTGGTCGGGAAGTACCGGAAGAAGGTGGCCGGGGAGACCTCCGCCGCCGCCGCGATCTGGTCGACGGTGGTGGCCTCCCAGCCCTGCTCAGCGAACAGCCGGAAGGCCTCCCGGCGCAGGGTCTGGCGGGTCTTCAGCTTCTTCCGCTCGCGCAGCGACATCGGGGCTTCGACCAGCTCCTCCAGCGAACCGGAGGAGCCTTCGGACGGGCGGGGCCGGGCGCTGCGCGGGGTGCTCATGCGGACGATTCTCCGGGATCACCGCCCGCCGCGGCCAGCGGCCGCGCCTCGGGAGCGGCCGGGGCCAGCGGCCGTGCCTGGGGAGCGGCCGGGGCCAGCGGCCGTGCCTGGGGAGCGGCCGGGGCCAGCGGCCGTGCCTGGGGAGCGGCCGGGGCCACGGGGTCGCCGCCGCCCGGCATCCGGGCCGCGACCAGCACGGCGGACAGCGCCGCCAGCACCCCGGCGGCCAGCAGCACCAGGTCCATGCCGTGCACGTACGCGACGTGCGCGGACGCGGCGAGCGACGGGTCGCCCAGCCGTTCGGCGACCGCGTCGGCGGCGATCACCGAACCGCGGACCCGGTGCGCGGCGTCCCCGGGGAGCGCCGGAAGGTGCAGCGCCGAGCGGTAGCCGGCGGCCAGCAGGCTGCCGAACACGGCGACGCCGACCGCGCCGCCCACCTGGCGGAGCGTCTGCACCAGCCCGGAGCCGACCCCGGCCTTGGCGGGCGGCAGCAGGAGCAGCGCGGAGGCGGTCGCGGTGATCAGCACCAGGCCGAGCCCGGCACCGAACAGCGGCAGCCACAGCGCCGTCCACCCGTAGCCGTCGCCGGGCGCGGTGCGGCTGCCGAGCAGCAGGGCGAGGGCGGTCAGTGCCAGCCCGGCGGCGATCACGCCGCGCGGGGCGAAGCGGCGCACCAGGCGTTCGCCGAGCCGGGCGGCCACCAGCAGGCCGCCCATCATCGGCATCAGCCGCAGGCCACTGCCGAGGGCGTCGGTGCCCAGCACGCTCTGGAAGTAGGCGGGCAGCACGAAGAATCCGCCGAGCAGGGCGACCGAGACCAGGGTGACGGCGATCGCGCACCAGCGGAACACCGGTTCGCCGAGCAGCCGCAGGTCGAGCATCGGGTGGTCCTCCCGGCGGCTGCGCAGCACCAGCGCGGTCAGTGCGCCCACCGCGCCGAGCAGCGCGGCGAGCACCAGGGCGTCGCCCCAGCCGCGCTCGGCGCCCTCGATGATGCCCCAGGTGAGCGCGGCCAGGCCGCCGGCCGCGAGGGCCGCGGACCGCAGGTCGATCCGGGGCGCGGCCGGGTCGGCGGACTCGGGGAGCAGCAGCAGGCAGGCCAGCACGCCGAGCACCACCAGCGGCACGTTGATCAGGAAGATCGAGCCCCACCAGTAGCCGCGCAGCAGCAGCCCGCCGACGACCGGCCCGAGCGGCACGCCGATGGCCGTCATGGTGGTCAGCAGCGCGGTGGCGCGGCGCTGCTCGGCGGGCGGGAAGACGGCGGGGATCACCGCCATCGACATCGGCATCACGAACGCGGCGGCCAGGCCCATCCCGGCGCGGGCCGCGATCAGCGTGGCGGGGCTGCCGGCCAGGGTGCCGAGCACGGAGGCCGCGCCGAACAGGGCGAGGCCGGTCACCAGGGTGCGGCGGCGGCCGAAGCGGTCGCCGAGCAGGCCGGCCGGGAGCAGGGCGGCGGCGAACACCACCGTGTAGGCGTCGACGATCCACTGCTGCTGCCCGGTGCCGGCGTCCAGCTGCCGGGCCAGGTCGGGCAGGGCGACGTTCAGCACGGTGGTGTCGAAGCCGATGACGAGCACGCTGAGCGCGACCGCTACCAGCGCGATCCAGCGCCGGGGGTGCGGAGCGGGCATGACGGACCTCCATCCGAGTGAATCTCTCAAATGAGAGTAACTCTCAAAAGATGGTGAGTGTCAACCGAAGCCCGCGCTGCGGGATCCCCACTTCTGGAATTGATGCGCTGTTGATCCCCCGTTCGCCCGCGCTGCGTGCCGAACGTGTCACTGTAGGTGGGGAGTTCTCTGACGACTCGTCAGATGACCTGTCGGCCGGTGGGAGGTTTGCCAATGGAGTACGGAGCGACCGGGTTCTGGAGCGGCGTGGTCGGTGTGCTGGCCGCGCTGGCCGTCATAGCCGGGTACTTGATCGGCGGGGCCCGCCTGGTCTGGGTGGTCTCGGCGGTCGAGGTGCTGGCGGTGATGGCCTGGGTCGCGTACCGCTTCCGCGGCCGGGCGCACCAGCGCACGGCAGGCGAAGGGCCCGACGCGGCGCACTGCGAGCGCTGCCGTCGGGCCCGGGAGCGGCTGGAGGCGAGGGCGGCCCAGCCGGTGCGGTACTGACCGAATGGGTCGGTTCCGCGGGGGATCGTTTCTGCGGGGGGCTCAGGTGGCGGTGTACGCCACCAGCGAGATCCCCACGTACTGCACGATGAACGCGCCGAGGGTGAAGGCGTGGAACACCTCGTGGAAGCCGAACAGGCGCGGTGACGGGTTCGGGCGCTTGAGGCCGTAGATCACCCCGCCGATGGTGTAGAGCGCGCCGCCGACGACGATCAGCGTCAGGACGGCCGCGCCACCCTTGTGCAGGAAGTCCGGCAGGAAGAACACCGCCGCCCAGCCGAGCGCCACGTAACAAGGGGTGTACAGCCAGCGCGGGGCGCCGACCCAGAACACCCGGAACGCTATTCCGGCCAGCGCGCCGCCCCACACCAGCCACAGCAGCACCTGCTGCCGCGCGCCGTCCAGCAGCAGCATGGTGAACGGGGTGTACGTCCCGGCGATGATCAGGAAGATGTTGGCGTGGTCCAGTCGGCGCAGCACCGCCTCGCCGCGCGGTCCCCAGGTGAAGCGGTGGTACACCGCGCTCACGCCGAACAGCATCCAGGCGCTCACCGAGTAGACGACGCAGGCGATTCGCGCCGCCGTCGACTCGGCCAGGCAGATCAACACGATTCCGGCGGCCAGCGAGGCCGGGAACATGCCGGCATGCAGCCAGCCGCGCCACTTGGGCTTTGCGAGATCGAGGGCTTCCGCGGTCATGGCAGCATCTTACGGAACCGTAGGTTACCGGCGCGTAGGAAAGTGGCGATCCTCACTTTTAGACGTTCTGGAGTGTTCGGGGGGTGTCAGGGAGGGTCGAACCGGGTGTGTGGAGGGTGACTCGGAGTCCCCGAATCAGACACTCTGGAGTAAAGATCTCGTCAATGACGACAGTTTGACGAATGGAGGGCGGGTCGCCAGGTCTACCGTGTAAGGACCCTCAACCCCCGCGATGCCGTCTCCTGGCCGAGATGGTGTGAAACGGAGCGATCGTGTCGACTCAGATCTCTGCGCGCGCCGAGTCCGCGCCCACCCGCCACCAGCGCCTGGTGGAGTGGGTCAACGAGATTGCCGACCTCACCCAGCCCGACCAGGTGGTGTGGTGCGACGGTTCCGAGGAGGAGTACCACCGTCTCGCCGAGCAGCTCGTCGCCCAGGGCACCTTCACCAAGCTCGACGAGACCAAGCGGCCCAACTCCTACTACGCGGCCTCCGACCCGTCCGACGTCGCCCGCGTCGAGGACCGCACCTTCATCTGCTCGGAGAAGGAGGAGGACGCCGGCCCGACCAACCACTGGAAGGCCCCCGCCGAGATGCGGGACATCTTCTCCGGTGAGAACGGCCTGTTCCGCGGCGCGATGAAGGGCCGCACCATGTACGTGGTGCCGTTCTCCATGGGCCCCGTCGGCTCCCCGCTGGCCGCGTACGGCGTCGAGATCACCGACTCCGCCTACGTCGCCGTCTCGATGCGCGTGATGACCCGCATGGGCCAGGCCGTGCTTGACCAGCTCGGTGAGGACGGCGAGTTCGTCAAGGCCGTGCACACCGTCGGCGCCCCGCTCGCCGAGGGCGAGGCGGACGTCGCCTGGCCGTGCAACACCACCAAGTACATCTCGCACTTCCCGGAGACCAAGGAGATCTGGTCCTTCGGCTCCGGCTACGGCGGCAACGCCCTGCTCGGCAAGAAGTGCTACGCGCTGCGCATCGCCTCCACCATGGCCCGCGACGAGGGCTGGCTGGCCGAGCACATGCTCGTCCTCAAGCTCACCCCGCCGTCCGGCGAGGCGAAGTACGTCACCGCCGCGTTCCCGTCCGCCTGTGGCAAGACCAACCTCGCCATGCTCCAGCCCACCATCCCGGGCTGGAAGGTCGAGACCATCGGCGACGACATCGCCTGGATGCGCTTCGGCGCCGACGGCCGGCTCTACGCCATCAACCCCGAGGCCGGCTTCTTCGGCGTCGCCCCCGGCACCGGCGAGGACACCAACGCCAACGCCATCAAGACCCTCTGGGGCAACACCGTCTTCACCAACGTCGCCCTCACCGACGACGGCGACGTGTGGTGGGAGGGCCTCACCAAGGACGCCCCCGCCCACCTCACCGACTGGCGCGGCAACGACTGGACCCCCGAGTCCGAGGCCCCCGCCGCCCACCCGAACTCCCGGTTCGCCGTCCCCGCCGCGCAGTGCCCGACCATCGCCCCCGAGTGGGAGGACCCGGCTGGCGTCCCGATCTCGGCGATCCTGTTCGGCGGCCGCCGCGCCACCGCCGTTCCGCTGGTCACCGAGTCCTTCGACTGGCAGCACGGCGTCTTCCTCGGCGCCAACATCGCCTCCGAGAAGACGGCTGCGGCCGAGGGCACCGTCGGCGAGCTGCGCCGCGACCCGTTCGCGATGCTGCCGTTCTGCGGCTACAACATGGGCGACTACTTCGCGCACTGGCTGAAGGTCGGCGCCGAGGCCGACGCCACCAAGCTGCCGAAGATCTACTACGTCAACTGGTTCCGCAAGAACGCCGGCGGCAAGTTCGTGTGGCCCGGCTACGGCGAGAACAGCCGCGTCCTGAAGTGGATCGTCGAGCGCCTCGAAGGCACCGCGGAGGGCGTCGAGACCCCGATCGGCGTGCTCCCGACGGTCGAGGGCTTCGACCTCGACGGGCTGGAGATCCCGGCCGCCGACCAGGAGCTGCTGTTCACGGTCGACCGCGAGATCTGGAAGCAGGAGGCCGCGCTGGTCCCGGCCCACCTGGAGATGTTCGGCGAGCACACGCCGAAGGAGCTGTGGGACGAGTACCAGGCCCTGGTGAAGCGACTCGGCTGACGCCGGACGACCACTACGGCAAGGTCCGGTCGAAGCGGGGAGTCCCGTCCTCGGCCGGACCTTGCTGTACGTTCCGGGTTGCTCGCGCAGTTCCCCGCGCCCCTGGTTTCGCGCCCGCCTGCCGTGCCCCTACGCCTGTACGTAGCCGGAGAGGAAGTCTCCGATGCGGGTGACCGCGCTGGTGATGTCGTCCGGGTGGGGGAGGGTGACCAGGCGGAAGTGGTCGGGGGCGGGCCAGTTGAAGCCGGTGCCCTGGACGATCAGGATCCGCTCGGCGCGGAGCAGGTCGAGGACCATCCGCGCGTCGTCCTTGATCTTGTAGACCTGCGGGTCGAGCCGCGGGAACGCGTACAGCGCGCCCTTGGGCTTCACGCAGGAGACGCCGGGGATCTCGTTGAGCAGCCGGTACGCGGCGTCGCGGGAGGCGAGCAGCCGGCCGCCGGGCAGGATCAGGTCGTGGATGGACTGGCGTCCGCCGAGGGCCGCGGCGACGGCGTGCTGGGCGGGCATGTTGGCGCACAGGCGCATCGAGGCGAGGACGTTGAGGCCCTCGATGTAGGAGCGGGCGCGCTGCCGGTCGCCGGAGAGCACCATCCAGCCGCTGCGGAAGCCGGCCACCCGGTAGGACTTGGACATGCCGTTGAAGGTGACGCAGAACAGGTCCGGGGCGAGGGTGGCGAGCGGGATGTGCTCCACGCCGTCGTAGAGGATCTTGTCGTAGATCTCGTCCGCGTAGATCACCAGCTTGTGCTGCCGGGCGAGTTCGACGATCCCCTCCAGCAGTTCGCGCGGGTAGACCGCGCCGGTGGGGTTGTTGGGGTTGATCACGACGATCGCCCGGGTGCGGTCGGTGATCTTCGCGGCGATGTCGGCCAGGTCGGGGTACCACTCGGCCTGCTCGTCGCACCGGTAGTGGACGGCGGTGCCGCCGGCCAGCGAGACCGAGGCCGTCCACAGCGGGTAGTCGGGGGCGGGGACGAGGACTTCGTCGCCGTCGTCGAGGAGGGCGGTCATGGCGAGCTGGATCAGCTCGGAGACGCCGTTGCCCAGGTAGACGTCCTCGACGGTCTGGCCGTGCAGGCCGCGGTCCTCGTAGTGCATGACCACGGCGCGGCGGGCCGACAGGAGGCCCTTGGAGTCGCCGTAGCCGTGCGCGGAGGACAGGTTGCGGAGGATGTCCTGGAGGATCTCGGGCGGGGCTTCGAAGCCGAACGCGGCCGGGTTGCCGGTGTTGAGCTTGAGGATGCGGTGGCCCTGCTCCTCCAGCCGCATCGCCTCGTCGAGCACCGGGCCGCGAATGTCGTAGCAGACATTGGCGAGTTTGCTGGACTGGATGACCTGCATGCCCGATTACTTTACGGGCGCGCCGGGCCCGTCTCCGCGTGGTGTTCGCCACCTGGACACGGACGGGTGAACGGTGGTGCGGCGGTAGGGTCGCGGCGGGCCGTCAGGGGAGGCGTCGGATGCTCGGGGCAGTGCTGGGTGCGGTGCTGGGTCTGCTGGTGGGGGTGCCGCTGCGGTCGGCGGTGGTGCGGTACGCGGTGCCGGGCGGCGAGCCGTGGCGGGCCTGCGCGGTGACGCCGCTGGGCCGTTGCGTGCGCTGCGGGGAGCGGGCCGGACCGCCGCCGCTGGCCGTGGAGCTGACCGCCGGGGCGGTCGGCGCCGCGCTCGCCGGGTACGCGCCGGGTCGGTGGCTGCCGCTGCTGGCGTGGGTGGCGCTGTTCGGCGTGGCGCTGGGGTTCGTGGACGCCGCGGTGAAGCGGCTGCCGGACGCCCTGACGCTGCCGCTGCTGGCGGGCACGGCCCTGCTGGTCCCGCTCGCCGACCACCGACCGGAGGTGTGGCTGCGCTGCGCGCTGGCGGCGGGCGCACTCGGGGGCGTGTTCCTGCTGCTGGCGCTGTTCTCGCCGATGGGCCTGGGGGACGTCAAACTCGCCCCCTCGCTCGGCGCCGTGCTCGGCCTGGCCGGCTGGCGGACGTTCTACGCCGGTCTCCTCTACATGTGGCTGATCGCCGCGCTGTGGGCGGTCGCCCTGCTGGTGCTGCGCCGGGCCGGCCGCCGCACCGAACTGGCCTTCGGCCCGGCGATGCTGCTGGGCACCCTGGCGGCCGTCCTGGTCACCGTCCGCTGAAAAGGGGCGGGGCCCGTCGTACCCCCAGTGGTACGACGGGCCCCTGTGCACCTGCCCCACCCTCAAGGAGCGGTGCACCGGCGGAGAGTCACGGCATGTTGCGGAGGAAGGCCCCGACGTTGTTGGAGAACTCGTTGCCGTTGTTGGCGTCCCAGTTGGTGGACCAGGTCATCGCGCCGCGGATGGTCGGCCACTTGGCCGGCGGGACGAAGGTGCCGCAGTGGTTGCCGGTGGCCAGGCAGTCCAGCGCGTTGTTGACCACGGTGGAGTTGACGTAGCCGCCGCCCGCCGCCTTGCTGGAGGCGGGGACGCCGATGCCGACCTGGTCGGGCCGCAGGCCGCCCTGGATGTGGGTGCAGACCTGCGCGGTGATGAAGTCGACGGTGCCCTGGGTGTAGACCTTTCCGTCGCAGCCGTTCATGCCACCGGAGTTGTAGAACTGGGTGTTGACGACGGTCAGGATGTCCTTGGTGGCCAGCGCCAGCTGGAAGTACGCGCCGGCGGTGGAGTACATCCCGATGGTCTCGGGGGCCATGGTCAGCACGAAGCCGGAGCCGACCTTGGCCTGCAGGGTGTGCAGCGCCTGCGCCATGTAGGTGGCGTTGACGCCGTTCTCCAGGTCGACGTCGATGCCGTCGAAGCCGTACTGCTGGATCAGCTTGTACGCCGAGTCGGAGAACGCGGTCGCGGCGGCCGAACTGCCCACCGAGATCGCGCCGTTCTGGCCGCCGATGGAGAGCACGACCTTCTTGCCGGCCGCGTGCTTGGCGGCGATGTCGGCCTTGAAGTCGGCGTCGGTGTAGCCGCCGAGCTTGGTGGCCAGCGCCGGGTCCAGGGTGAAGGAGATCGCGCCCTGGGTGGTGGTCGCGTCGGCGAAGGAGACCGCGATGATGTCGTACGCGGACTGCACGTCGCGCAGCCTCTGCACGGTCGAGCCGTTGTCGAAGTTCTGCCAGTAGCCGGTCATCGCGTGCTTGGGCAGGCCGGTGTTCGGCGGCGGGGTGGTCGCCGAGCCGGACGGGCTGGGCGAGTTGGACGCCGACGGGGAGGCGCTCTGCGACGGCGAGGCCGAGGCGGACGGCGAGGCGCTCTGCGACGGGGAGGCCGACGCGGAGGTGGACGGCTTCGGCGAGACGGAGCTGGCGGACGGCGACGGGGAGGCGGTGCCGCCCGGGCCGATCAGCTGGATGTCGTCCGCGTAGTAGGCGGGCTGGCCGTACCAGCCGTGGATGTACAGGGTGACGCTGGTGGTGTTGGCGCCGGTGGTGAAGGTGGTGTTCAGCTGGTTCCAGCTGCTCTGCGCCGACCAGGTGGACGGGTCGGTGCCGCCGGTGCCGCGGGCGCCCAGGTAGACGTACGAGCCCTGGACCCAACCGTTCAGAGAGTAGGCGGTGTTGGGGAGCACCGAGACGGTCTGGGTGCACTCCGCGGTGTCGCCGGCGCCCGGGGTGGCGGCCAGCGCGCCGGTGCCGGAGTGGACCGGGGTGGTGACCGCGCCGGCGTTGCCGGTGCAGGTCCAGTCGGCGAGGCCGGAGTCGAAGCCGCCGTTGGTCACCAGGTTGCCGACCGCGGCGTTCGCGCCGCCGGCCGACAGCGCCAGGCCGGTGCCGGCCAGGGCCAGCGCGGTCGCGGTGGCCAGCACCGCCGGGAACTTGTTGCGGCGCCGGTGGGACGGCTGCTGCAGGGTACGGGCCATGACAGGCTCCAGTGCAGGAGTGGGGGAGGGGGGCGTGGGGGGAGAGCAGACGTGGCGGGGGAAGGAAGAGCCGCCGCGGTGGGGGTCGCGGCGGCTCCGCTGTGGGGGTGGGTCCGCTGTGGTGCTGACCACACGCTGGACTAGACCAATGGCAAGCGTCAAGACCCGGAATCCGGTTTAGGGACCGTTTAAGGATTCGGAGACCGTTCCGTATCCCGCCCCGTGCGCGCACTGTGACAAGACCGGTACCTGCGGTTTTACCGCCGGTAATGCCGGGCGGAGTAGGCTGCGCCAGGGGATTCGCACCCGGAGCAATCAGCACGGAGGGGCCGTTCACGATGGGTCTGCGCGATGTGGTCGAGCGCACGCCGGGACTGCGCATCCTGCTGGACCGGGCCTACCGGCTGTACGGCCGCCGGGTCGAGGTGCACCTGGCCAACACCCCCCGCCACATCGGCGTGATCCTGGACGGCAACCGCCGCTGGGCCAAGGCCACCGGCGGCACCACCGCCTACGGCCACCAGCGCGGCGCCGACAAGATCAGCGAGTTCCTGGGCTGGTGCGAGGAGACCGACGTCCGCGTCGTCACCCTCTGGATGCTCTCCACCGACAACCTGGCCCGCCCCGCCGAGGAACTCGTCCCGCTGCTCGGCATCATCGAGGACGCCGTCCAGGGCCTGGTCGACGCCGGCCGCTGGAAGGTCCACCCGGTCGGCGCGCTCGACCTGCTGCCCGCCCCCACTGCCGAGGTGCTCAAGCGCGCCGAGCAGCAGACCGCGCACATCGACGGACTGACCGTCAACGTCGCCATCGGCTACGGCGGCCGGCAGGAAATCGCCGACGCCGTCCGCTCGTTGCTCCAGGAACACGCCGGCCGCGGCACCTCGATCGAGGAACTGGCCGAAATCCTCGACGTCGAGCACATCGCCGAGCACCTCTACACCAAGGGCCAGCCCGACCCCGACCTGGTGATCCGCACCTCCGGCGAGCAGCGGCTGTCCGGCTTCCTGCTCTGGCAGTCCGCACACAGCGAGTTCTACTTCTGCGAGGCCTACTGGCCCGCCTTCCGCAAGGTCGACTTCCTGCGGGCACTGCGCGACTACCAGCTGCGCAACCGGCGGATGGGGCGCTGACGCCCGGCCAATTCCCTTGGGTGCCCGGTCGGTTCCTCATACCCGTGCTGCCCATGGGAAAACGTTCACCCGTTGTGATCCCGCCGTTCGTCCAGGCGCGAATGCGGGCCTCCTCGCCTGGGAATACTCCGCTCAGACCGTCCCCCCGGCCAGCGGGGCCGCGGGGACCGGTGGGCCGCGGGTGACGTCGGGTCACCCGCTCTGGAGGGCTAGTGGTCAGTACCAAGAGCCGCCGGACACCAGACCGGCGCACGTACGTCCTCGACACCAGCGTGCTCCTGGCCGACCCTCTCGCCATGACGCGCTTCGAGGAGCACGAGGTGGTCCTCCCGGTGGTTGTCGTGACCGAGTTGGAGGCCAAGCGGCACCACCCGGAGCTCGGCTACTTCGCCCGCCAGGCGCTGCGCCTGCTGGACGACTACCGGATCCGCTACGGCCGGCTCGACGAGCCGATCCCGGTGGGCGAGTTGGGCGGCACCATCCGGGTCGAGCTGAACCACTCCGACCTGACGATCCTGCCGGCCGGCTACCGGACGGGCGGCGGCGAGGCGGACACCCGGATCCTCGCGGTCGCCCGCAACCTGCAGGCCGAGGGCTACGACGTCACCGTGGTCTCCAAGGACCTGCCGCTGCGGATCAAGGCGAGCTCGGTCGGGCTGCTGGCCGAGGAGTACCGGGCCGAGCTGGCGATCACCTCCGGCTGGACGGGCATGACCGAACTGCACGTCCCCGCCGACCAGGTGGACGAGCTGTTCGCCGGCCAGGAGCACGCCCTCTCCGTTGACGGCGCCGAGCAACTCCCGGTCCACACCGGCCTGGTGCTGCACTCCGAGCGCGGCCGCGCGCTGGGCCGGGTGGCCCCCGACGGCCGGGTGCGGCTGGTCCGCGGCGACCGCGAGGCGTTCGGCCTGCGCGGCCGCAGTGCCGAGCAGCGGATCGCGCTCGACCTGCTGCTCGACCCGGAGATCGGGATCATCTCGATGGGTGGCCGGGCTGGCACCGGCAAGTCCGCGCTCGCCCTGTGCGCCGGCCTGGAGGCCGTCCTGGAGCGCCGCCAGCACCGCAAGGTGATGGTGTTCCGCCCGCTGTACGCGGTCGGCGGCCAGGAACTCGGCTACCTGCCGGGCAGCGAGGCCGAGAAGATGGGCCCCTGGGCGCAGGCGGTGTTCGACACCCTCTCCGCCGTCACCACCCAGGACGTGATCGAAGAGGTCATCTCCCGCGGCATGTTGGAGGTGCTGCCGCTCACCCACATCCGCGGGCGCTCGCTGCACGACGCCTTCGTGATCGTGGACGAGGCGCAGTCCCTGGAGCGGAACGTGCTGCTCACGGTGCTCTCCCGGATCGGCCAGAACTCCCGTGTGGTGCTCACCCACGACGTCGCCCAGCGGGACAACCTGCGGGTCGGCCGGTACGACGGCGTGGTCGCCGTGGTGGAGAAGCTGAAGGGCCATCCGCTGTTCGCCCATGTCACGCTCACGCGTTCGGAGCGTTCGCCGATCGCCGCACTGGTGACCGAGATGCTGGAGGACATCCAGCCGTAGGCATAACCGGACACATCGGGGCAAAGGGGTCTGGCGCGTACCGTCAGGCCCCTTCGCTGTCAGCCCTGTTGACGACCCCTCTGCCGATCGCCCGCCAAACGCCCAGGTGGCGAAGTTTGTGAGATCCGCCACGGCACAGGGAATTGCGTAGACACCGTCGCGTGCGGCATGGTGAGGGTTCTGTCAGGCCCCGCGTACGGCAATTCCTCGCCCGGCAACTCCGGTCGGCGGGCGGAAAACTGAACACCGCAAGGCCGTACGCCGCTCGATTCCACCGCCGCTCCGGGCCCGCCCGGGGGGACGGCCGAGCCAGCGCCTCCCGTGACCAGAGTTCGACGGAGGCCAGTGACCAGGGGCATCTTGCGCCCGGAGGTCACACGCCGGGCGACGCTGGAAGGAAACCATGTGACTCGGATCTCGGTCCGGGGAGTCGCTGTCGCCTCCGCCACTGCGGTGACCGCCGTCGGTGCTGTCGTAGGTGCGGCCTCTGGCAGTGAGGGCAAGACCGTTCAGACGGTCGACGTCGCGAGCGCCACCCTGCTCGCCGACGCGCCCACCGGTGCACAGGCCCAGAACGTCAGCGACGGCATCAGCCGCCAGGCCAACGCCCAGCAGGTCTCCGCCGACGCCGCCGCCAAGAAGGCCGCGGAAGAGGCTGCCCGCCAGAAGGCCGCCGCCGACGCCCAGGCGAAGGCCGACGCGGAGAAGGCCGCCAAGGCGGCCGAGGAGAAGCGTCAGAAGGAGGAGGCCAGCCGCGCCTCCGCCCGCAGCGTGCTCGCCACCGTCCCGGCCGGCTCGGTCCAGGACATGGCGCTGCAGATCGTCGGCGACGCCAACCAGTTCCAGTGCTTCAGCCAGATCGTCAAGCGCGAGAGCGGCTGGGACTACACCGCCACCAACGCCTCCTCCGGCGCCTACGGCCTGGTCCAGGCGCTGCCGGGCTCCAAGATGGCCTCGGCCGGCGCGGACTGGCGCACCAACCCCGCGACCCAGATCAAGTGGGGCCTCAACTACATGAACAGCCGCTACGGCAGCCCCTGTGGCGCCTGGTCGTTCTGGCAGTCGCACCACTGGTACTAGGCCCAACGGCTGGTACCAGGCCCAACGGCTTCGTATCGAAGGGCCCCGTTTCTCGCACGGCCGAGAACGGGGCCCTTCGTGCTGCCGCGAGACAGCGGCCTCTGAGCGGGCCGTGCCGCCCGGGCGGCGCTGACCAGTGCGCTGCGGGCGGCGACGGTCCGGTGCGGACGCGGGGGAGCGGAGCGGGTCCTGGTTCCACCACTCCCGGCCGGTCCGCCGACAGAAGGTCCGTTGAAGCGCCTTCCCATCTTTGGCCGGACGAAACGGGCGCATTGATGATGATTTGCCCGGAACCTCCTGGAACCGGTCCTTGATACCACCGCGCCCCGGGGCCCCGTCGGCAGGTAGCGTTTCTGGCCGACGGCCGCGCGACCCGCGGCCGCGGAGCAGACGAACACGGGGGAGACCGGGCAGTGACGGAAGAGACGAACGGCGGCCGCTGGCGCGGTGTCGCCAAGATAGGGGCGTTGGCGGCCGGGCTGTTCGCCGCCGTCGAACGCCGCCGCCGCGCGGCCATCACCGCCGAGGCGCAGGCGCTCGCCACCGAGCAGGCCGTCGAACTCGCCGCCGAGCGGGCCGCCCGGCGCACCGTCGAGCAGACGGCCCGTCAACTCGCCGGACACGAAGGCGCATCGGCCGAAGGCCTGGCCGTCGCCGTCGCGTCCCAGGAGCCGGCGGCCGGGCCGACCGTCCCCGCCCCGCGCAGCGTCGAACAGCAGACCGGCGCGCCCTCGTTCGGCCGTCCCGCCACCCCCGCGGACGCGGTGCCGTGGACGCTGCGGGTCGCCGCCGAGTCCACCTGGCGGCTGCTGCTGATCGGCGTCGCCCTCTACGTGGTCTTCCGGGTCATCGACACGCTGCGGCTGGTCGCCTTCTCGGCCCTCGCCGCGGTGCTGATCGCCGCGCTGCTGGAACCCACCGTCTCCTGGCTGCGCCGGCACGGCGTTCCGCGCGCGGTGGCCGCCGCCGGCACCTTCATGTCCGGCCTGGCCGGCATCGGCCTGGTCGGCTGGTTCGTGTTCTGGCAGGTGTCCACCAACCTCGACTCGGTCACCGTCAAGGTGCAGGACGGTGTCCGGCAGCTGCGGGACTGGCTGCTCAACGGCCCGTTCCACCTCACCCAGGACCAGCTGAACAACTTCACCAACCAGATCACCACGGCCATCGGCAAGAACTCCGACCAGCTGACCTCGGCCGGCTTCACCGGCGTCAGCATCGCCGTCGAACTGCTCACCGGCATCGCGCTGGCCGCCTTCACCGTCTTCTTCCTGCTCTACGACGGCGCCGGGATCTGGAACTGGACGCTGCGCGGCCTGCCCCGGCACTCCCGGTACGCGATGGCCGGCGCCGGGCCCAAGGCCTGGGCCACGCTGACCGCGTACGTCCGCGGCACCGTCACCGTCGCCTTCATCGACGCGCTGTGCATCGGCATCGGGCTCCAGCTGCTCGGGGTGCCGATGGCGATGCCGCTCGCGGTGATCATCTTCCTGGGCGCGTTCGTGCCGCTGGTCGGCGCGCTGGTCACCGGCACCATCGCGGTGCTGATCGCGCTGGTCACCGTCGGACCGTTCAAGGCGCTGATGGCGCTGGTCGTGCTGGTCGCCGTCCAGCAGCTGGAGGGACACATCCTGCAGCCGCTGATCCTCGGCCGGGCCGTGCGGGTCCACCCGCTGGCCGTGGTGCTCGGCGTCGCCGCGGGCTCCATCGTCGGCGGCATCGCCGGCGCGATCGTGGCGGTCCCGCTGATCGCCGTGACCAACACCGTCACCGGGCACCTGCGGCAGCGGAACGCCGCCGGGCAGGAGGTCTTCCAGGCGATAGAGGCGGCCCGCAAGCAGTAGGGCCGCCCGCAGGCAGTGGAGCCACCCGCAGGCGGTAGATGCGGCAAACGGAAAGGTCCGCCCGCAGGCGGTAGATGCGGCAAACGGAAAGGTCCGCCCGGGGAGGGGTTCCCTCCGCAGGCGGACCTTTCCGTCTGTTCGTCGCGCAGATGTCCGTCGCGCGTCGACCGTCAGGCCAGCTGCGCTTCGGCGTCCAGCACCGAGGCGACGGCCTGGACGGTCGCGGCGATCTTGACGGAGGCCTGGATGACCTCACGCTCGACGCCGGCCTTGCGCAGCACGCCCTCGTGCGAGTCGAGGCACTGACCGCAGCCGTTGATCGCGGAGACCGCGAAGCACCACAGCTCGAAGTCGACCTTGTCGACGCCCGGGTTGCCGATGATGTTCATCCGCAGACCGGCCCGCATCGTCCCGTACTCCTTGTCGGAGAGCAGGTGCAGCGTCCGGTAGTAGACGTTGTTCATCGCCATGATCGCGGCGGCGCCCTTGGCGGCCTGGTAGGCCTCCGGGGACAGCTGCGACTTGGCCTCGGGCTCCAGCTCGCGCAGCACGGCCGGCGAACCGGTCGCCATCGCGCAGGCCAGCACGGTGCCCCAGAGCTGCTGCGCCGGCAGGTCCGAGTTGCCGATGACCGAGCCCAGGTTGAGCTTCAGGTCCTTGGCGTAGTCCGGCAGCGCGGCCTTCAGTTCGTCGAGAGCCATGGGGGTCAGCCGGCCAGCAGGGCCTGGGCGTCGAGGGTGTCCTCGCCCTTGTTCCAGTTGCACGGGCACAGCTCGTCGGTCTGCAGGGCGTCCAGCACCCGCAGGACCTCCTTGGGGTTACGGCCGACGGAGCCGGCGGTCACCATGACGAACTGGATCTCGTTGTTCGGGTCGACGATGAACACCGCGCGCTGGGCGGTGCCGTCCGCGCCCTCGACGCCGCAGGCGCGCATCAGGTCGTGCTTGATGTCGGCGAGCATCGGGAAGGGCAGGTCGCGCAGGTCCTTGTGGTCCTTGCGCCAGGCGTGGTGGACGTACTCCGAGTCACCGGACACGCCGAGGACCTGGGCGTCACGGTCGGCGAACTCCTCGTTCAGCTTGCCGAACGCGGCGATCTCGGTCGGGCAGACGAAGGTGAAGTCCATCGGCCAGAAGAAGACGACCTTCCACTTGCCCTCGTAGGTCTTGTGGTTGATCTCGGCGAAGGCGTTCGCGGCGTCGAGGTCAACGCAGGCGTTGAGTTCGTACTCGGGGAACTTGTCGCCGATCGTCAGCACGTCGTTACTCCAAGGGTTGAGATGAGGGTTGTCCGTATTGCGGACATTTCAAGCGTCGCACAGGGGCTACTGATCAGTGAAATCGGATCTGCTGCTTTGCCTGATAGGCAATCCCGATCAGTGCGGCACACTGGAGGCAGCATCGGACCACATCGGATCACCGCAGGAAGCGCCGTCGTGAAGCACCCTACGCAACGCACCCCCACCCTCTCCCAGCTGCGGGCCTTCGCTGCCGTCGCCGAACACCTGCACTTCCGCGAGGCCGCCGCCGCGATCGGCACCAGCCAGCCCGCGCTGTCCGGCGCCGTTGCCGCGCTCGAGGAGACCCTCGGCGCGCAACTCGTCGAACGCACCACCCGGCGCGTCATGATCACCCCGCTCGGGGAACGCGTCGCCGCCCATGCGCGCCAGGTGCTGTCCGCGCTGCACGCCCTCACCGAGGAGGTCGAGGCCGCCCGCCGCCCCTTCACCGGGCCACTGCACCTCGGCGTGATCCCCACCGTCGCGCCCTACCTGCTGCCGACCGTCCTGCGACTCGTCCGCGACGCCTACCCCGACCTCGAACTGCACGTCCACGAGGAACGCACCCCCTCCCTGCTCGACGGCCTCGCCACCGGACGACTCGACCTGCTGCTGCTCGCCCTGCCCGCCGGCGGGAGCGCCCCCGTGGCCGAAATCCCGCTGTTCGACGAGGACTTCGTGCTGATCGTGCCGCCCGAACATCCGCTCGCCGGACAGTCCGACGTCCCGCGCGACGTGCTGCTCGACCTCGACGTACTGCTGCTCGAAGAAGGCCACTGCCTGCGCGACCAGGCCCTCGACATCTGCCGCGAAGTCGGCGCCGACGCCTCCGGCGGCAGCACCCGCGCCGCCGGGCTCTCCACCCTCGTCCAGCTGGTGGCCGGCGGGCTCGGCGTCACCCTGCTCCCCGCCACCGCACTCGCCGTCGAGACCGGCCGCACCGACCGCCTTGCCGCCGTCCGCTTCGCCGCCCCCACCCCCGGCCGCCGCATCGGCCTCGCCCACCGGCCCGGCTCCGCCCGCACCCCGGAATACGACCGCTTCGCGGCGGCCCTCTGCGACGCGCTGCGGGGCTTGCCGGTACGCATCGCGCCCACCCACCCGCCCGTGACCCCACCGCCGAGGTGAACCCCCGAGGGCGCTGGCGCTCGGCGGTTGCCGTGCACGTTGCCCCGGCCCGCCCACCCGCCCGTGACCCCTCCGCAGAGGTGGGACGCGGGGACCCTGCCGACGGCCACGGGCGTTCGCATCGCCCCGGCCCGCTCGCTCGCGGCCCCGCCGCCGCCGGCCGCAGGTGCCGCCCCTCCCCACCTGCCCGTGACCCCACCGCCGAGGTGAACCCCCGAGGGCCGCTGGCGCTCGGCGGTTGACGCGCACGCCATCCCGGCCCGCCCACCCGCCCGTGACCCCTCCGCAGAGGTGGGGCCAGGGGGCGCTGCCGGCGGCCACGGGCGTTTCGGATCGCCCCGGCCTGCTCGCCCGCGGCCCCGCCGCCGCCGGCCGCAGGCGCCGCCCCTCCCCACCTGCCCGTGACCCCGCCGCCGGGGTGAACCCCCGGGGGGGCTGGCGTTCGGCGGTTGACGTGCATGTTGCCCCGGCCCGCCCACTCGCCCGTGACCCCTCCGCAGAGGTGGGACGCGGGGGCGCTGCCGGCGGCCACGGGCGTTCGCATCACCTCGGCCCGCTGGCCCGTGGCCCCGCCGCCGCCGGCCGCTGGCGCCGCTCCTGTCGGTCTGCCCGCCCGTGACCCCGCCGCCGAGGTGAACCCCCCCCGGGGGGGGGCTGGCGTTCGGCGGTTGACGTGCACGCCATCCCGGCCCGCCCACTCGCCCGTGACCCCTCCGCAGAGGTGGGACGCGGGGGCGCTGCCGGCGGCCACGGGCGTTTCGGATCGCCCCGGCCCGCTGGCCCGTGGCCCCGCCTCCGCTGGCCGCAGGCGCCGCCCCGGCCGGTTTGCCCGCCCGTGACCGCGCCGCCGCCAGCCGCAGGCTTTGCCCGGCGGGCCTTCGCGCCTGTGGCCCCCGCTTCTGCTGGCCGCAGGCGCCGTCGCGGCCTGCCGCCCCGCTCGTGTTCCCGCCGCTGCTCGCCGCAGGCGCCGCCCCTGCCGGTCTGCCTGCCCGTGACCGCTGCCGCCGACCGCAGGCGCCGCTCCGCTCGTGGTCCCGCCGCTGCTCGCCGCAGGCGTTGCCCCGCCCGTCTGCCCGCCCGTGGCCCCGCCGCCGTCGGCCGCAGGCGCCGCCCCGGCTCTCTTCGCCTTCTGCTGTCGGGGTCACGGGTGGGTGGGCGGGCGAGGGCTGGGCATAACACCCCGCAGGGGGTGGTGGCCCGGTGTATGTGTCGCGGATCAGGGTTTCCGGCGTGAAGTGTTTCGGCGGGGCGCGGGAGGTGGATCTGGCGCTCCCTCCGGGGCCGGGGTGGAACGTGGTGGCGGGGCCGAACGGGAGCGGGAAGAGCACGCTGCTGCGGGCGGTCGCGATGGCGCTCGGGGCGTTGCCGGGTGGCGAGAGAAGCGCATGGGGCGACGGCTGGGTGGAGGCGGAGCCCGCGCCGCGCTGGCGGGTCGGTGAGGCGCAGGGCGCGCGGCAGGCGCGTTTCGTGGAGCCCGGCCAGGGCCGAGAAGTCCCGTTGGACGCCGAGCTGGTGGCCGGCGTGCTGCCCCCTGGTTGGCGGGTCAGCGATCCGGAGCGGCAGTACGTCGCGCACGGCGCGCTGGAGCTGCCGCTGGACGAACTGGGCGACGGCGTCGCCGCGTTGGCTCGCATGGTCGGTCAGGTCGCGGCAACCCCGCACGCGGGCCCGGTGCTGATCGACGATGTGGACCGCCACCTGCACCCGGTGTGGCAGCAGCGTCTCGGCCCGTGGCTGACCGAGCACTTCCCGCGCACCCAGTTCCTGGTCGCCACCCACAGCCCGTACGTCTGCCAGGCCGCCGACCCGGGCGCGCTGATCCGTCTCCCGGGACCCGGCGAGGAGTTCGCGCCGCACCGGCTGGACGAGGACCTGCGGCAGCGGGTGCTGTACGGCAGTGGGGAGGACACCGTCCTGTCGGAGCTGTTCGGGCTGCCGAGCGCCTACTCGCCGGCCGCCGAGGCCGAACGCAGGCTGCTGGTACGGCTGGAGCGCAAGATGTACGCGGGCCGGGCCACCGACGCGGAGCTCGCCGAGTACCGGGAGCTCGGGGCGAAGCTGAACAGCTCGCTGACCGCCCGGGTCGACGAGGTCACCGCGCGGCTGCTCGGCCGGGACCAGTGATCCCGCTCCAGCGGCCGGCCCTGCAGCCGCGGCTGGCCGCCGACCTCGAGCGGGCCACGGCCGGGATCCGGACGGCGGGCCCGAGCACCGCGTCCGGCCGTGCCGCGTGGCGCAAAGCCGTCCGTCCGAAAGCCCAACTGCGGTTGATGCTGCGGCAGATGGCGCCCGGGCTGGAGCGCTGCATGTACTGCGGGGACAACCTGGGCACCGACATCGACCACTTCGAGCCGATCGCCCAGGCGCCGCTGCGCACCTTCGACTGGCAGAACCACCTGCTGGCGTGCGCGCACTGCAACAGCAACCGCAAGCGCGACCGCTTCCCGCGTGACCCGGCCACCGGCGACGCGCTGCTGGTCGACCCGTGCCGCGAGGATCCGGCCGACCACCTGCGGCTCTACCTGGACTCCGGCGCGTACGACCCGCTGACCGTCCGCGGCGAGGCCACCATCGAGGTGTTCGGCCTCAACGAGCGGCCCGAACTGGTGCGCGGCCGACGGCTGATGTTCGCCGTGGTCAAGGCGCTGCTGCTGACCTGGCAGATGGCCGACGGGGCCGCGGCCGAGGAGTATGTGGCGGCGCTGCGCGAGATCCACCACGCCGACGTGCTGCGCACCGTCCTCGGACTGCGCCGCAGCCGCCCGCTGGCGCTCGCCGTGCTCGGCCCGGACGTCCTCGGCGCACTCGACCAACTTGCCGCCGCCGACCCAAGGTTCAGTACCTGAAGGCGCTCAGATGCGCTGTTCGAACCAGACCACTTTGCCCGCCCCCAGCCGGGTCGCACCCCACCGGTCCGCACACCGGGCGACTATCTGGAGGCCGCGCCCACGCTCCTCGTCGGGGCCCGCCCGGCGGGTGCGGGGCAGCGCCGCCGAGTCGTCGCCGACCTCGCAGCGCAGCCGCGAGGTGCGCACCAGCCGGAGCGTCACCGGGCGGGTGGCGTGCCGGATCGCGTTGGTGACCAGCTCGCTGACCATCAGTTCGCAGTTCTCCCGCAGATGGTCCAGGCCCCAGTTGTGCAGCGCGTGCCCGGCCAGCCGGCGCGCCCGGCCCGGCGTCTCGTGCCGCGGCTGGAGGTACCAGTAGGCGACGTCGGAGGCCGGGATCCCGTCGAACGCGGCGGCCAGCAGCGCGATGTCGTCGGCCCGGTCGCCCGGTGGCAGGATCCGCAGCGCCTCCTGGCACAGCTGCTCGGGGGTGAGCCGGTTCGCCCCCTCCAACCGGGCCCGCAGCAGTTCGAGTCCGGTGCCCAGCGGGCGGCGGCGGGTCTCCACCAGGCCGTCGGTGAACAGCAGCAGCGAGGATCCGGGCGGCGCGGCCAGCTCCACCGAGGTGAAGTCCACGCCGCCGACGCCGATCGGCGCGCCGGGTGGCAGGTCCAGCAGCTCACTGGTGCCGTCCGGGCCGACCAGCACCGGCGGTACGTGCCCGGCGTTGGCGATCACCACCCGGCCCGCGATCGGGTCGTACACCGCGTACACGCAGGTCGCCAAGTGGTGCTCGCGGCCCAGGCGTTGAGCCTGCTCGTCGAGGTGGTACAGCACCTCGTGCGGCGGCAGGTCCAGGCCCGCCAGGGTCTGCGCGGAGGTGCGCAGCTGGCCCATCACCGCGGCCGAGGTCAGCGAGTGGCCCATCACGTCGCCGGCGATCAGTGCCACCCGGTTGCCCGGCAGCGGGATCGAGTCGTACCAGTCGCCGCCGACCTGCGCCCCGCGCTCGCCCGGCAGGTAGCGGTGCGCCAGGCGCACGCCGTGCGGCTGCGGCAGGTGCGCGGGCAGCATCGAGCGCTGCAACTCGTCCGCGATCTCCCACTCGCGGGTGTAGCGCAGCGCGGTGTCCACGGCCAGGCCCGCGTGGGTCGCCAGGTGCGCGGCCGTCGCGGTGTCCGCCGGGTCGAACGACACCGGCTGCCCGTCCGCAGCCGGGCGCCGGATCAGCAGCAGCATGCCGAGCGCGGCCTGCCGCCCGTGCAGCGGCAGCGCCAGCAGCGCCGTCCCCGCCGGCAGCCGGCCCAGCGCCCGGGCGCCGAGCAGCTCGGCGGGCAGGCCGCCGCGCCGCTCGTCCAGCACCGTCGGGCCGTGCGGGGCGCGCCGCTCCAGGGCACGCTCCAGCGCGCTGCCGGGCGGCACCGGGCGCAGGCCGCCGGAGCGGCCCAGCTTCGTCCCGGCGGTGTGCCGCACCCGCAGCGCGCGCGGACGCCCCAGGTCGCGCTCGACGTCCGGCAGGGGATCGCGGACCAGCACCACCAGGGCGTCCGCGAGCTCCGGCACCAGCACCCGGCCCAGGTTGCGCAGGGTGGCCGTCAGATCCAGCGAACTGTTGATCCGCCGGGCCGCACCGTCCAGGTACGCCAGGCGCTCGGCAAGCCGGGGCAGCCCGTCGGGCGGCGGATGCCGCTGGACGGGGACGGCGGGCTGCTGCCCCGCCAGGGGCTCCAGGTGGTCGCGCACGGGCTGCCCGATTCTGTGCAGATGTGGAGGACGTCGAAGGCGGCGGCTGACTCCCGGTCAGCCGGTGCGCCGACAGCGCAGGTACAGCTGGGTCTCCGGCGGCTGCGCAGACCCCGCCGGGGCGTAGGACTGGCTGTCCACCGCCTCCACGGCGAAACCGGACCGCTCCAGCAGGCCGGTCAGGTCCTCACGCAGATAGCCGCTGACCCGGATCCGCTGGTCCAGGAACGGCAGCGCCGCGTCGTCCAGGTCCGCCTCCACCATGCCCAGCGCCAACAGGCCGCCCGGGCGCAGCAGTTCACGGATCCGGCCGAGCGCCTCGGCGATCTCCGCCCGCGGCAGCATCAGCAACGAGAAGAACGCCGCCGCACCGTCCAGCGTCCCCGCCCCGGCCGGCCCCAACTCGGGCACGCCCCACAGTTCTTCGGCGTTCCCGGTGGCCAGGTCGACGACGTCGAAGCGGTGGAACACCGCCTCCGGCACCGCCTTCCGGGCCTGCTCCAGCATGCCCGCCGAGAGATCCACACCGATCACCCGCAGCCCACCGTCCGCCAGCTGACGCGCGGTCGGTTCACCCGCGCCACAGCCCACGTCCAACACCACGGCCCCGGCCGGAAGCTGCTCCACCAGCCACCCGGCACACGCCAACTGGCCCGACCTGGCCGGAAACACCTCCTGGTACCGCTCCCCCATCGCATCGAAGGCAGCGGCCTGGCCGGCCCGCTCGGCCCGGCGGCGCTCCCCCGCGGACGCCCGCTCGGCGTCGGCGGGGACTTCAGTCTGTTCGTCCGTCACCTGATCTGGGCACCTCTCCCGCGCGCGTCCTGCCCCACCCGTCGTGGTCCGCACACCACTCCCGACCCTGGTTTATGAGAATAAACGCGATCACCGCACCGTGGAGTCCGTTTCCGGCCAACTCGTTCGCCGTTGGGCGATTATCGCCCGCCGACCGAAGCACACCGTCGCCCGCAACGGAGCGCACCAGCCCCCCGCACGCCGCCCGCCACGCCCGCACCACACCCCTGACCAGCCCCAATACCCCATCAACCACCCAGCCGCCGGCGTTTATCGAACGTCAATCGCGGCCTGGCAGAGTCTTCCTCAGCGCCGGGGAAGCGTCAAAGCGTTCCCGCAGCCGGGGGGCTGCGGGAACGCTGACGCCCCGGGGGGACAGGCCTTCGCCGGGGGACCAGGGGGGTACCACGGGGGAGCGAAGGCCTTACGGCGCGGGGGGAGGAGAAGGCTCGGTGTGCCGAGAGTCGATGAGGTCCTGCACGGGCTGGGCCTCGGGCACACCGAGCCGCGTGAACACCGTCAACGCCTCCTGAAGACACGCCAGACCGCGGGAAGGCTGCCCGAGTTCGAGCAGCGCCTCGCCGAGAGCGGCGTTGGCCATGCCCTGGCAGTACGCCGCCTCGATCTCCTGCGCGATCGACAACGACTCCTCCGCCGCCTCCGCCGCCGCCGCGAACTGACCGTCGGCCAGCAGGCAGGCGGCGAGGCGGGCGAGGGAGTAGCCCTCCCAGATCGGGTGCTGGTGGGCGCGGTACAGCTGATGAGCTTCACGCAGGTGTATGGCCGCCTCGCCCGGCTCGCCGGTGGACCGCAGCACCACGCCCAACTGGTAGAGGGTGTCCGCCAGACACGGCACGTTGCCGGACGCCCGGGCAGCCGTCACTGCCGCGCGGGCGGCCTCCACTGCCTCCTCGTGCCGGTCCAGGCCGACGTAGGCACGAGCCATATTGGCGAGCAGCCGGGCCTCGTTGATCGGCGCGTCCATTCGGGACACGATCAGGCGGGCCTGCTCGTAGAACGGCAGCGCCTCCGCCGGTCGACCCGCCATGATCAGAACGATCGCGAGTGCATTGGTCGTGACCAGCCGCAGCATGGTGGCCCGATCACCCGAAAGAAGTGCCAGGCTGGCGGCCAAAGCCTCTTCTGCCTCGGCGAGTTCGGCTGCCACCTGATGCATGTGACCGAGCGCGTAGTGCACCCGGGCCAGGGTCGCCGCGTCTCTCCGCGCTGCCGGATTCGCTGCGACGCCGTGCAGCACACTTCGGATGCGCGGGGCGAGCGATGGGTCCTCGACCACGCTGGTCATGCTCTGCAGGATGTCCACTGCCGGCTGCAGCAGCTCCAGCGGGGCACTGGCCGTCGCCTCCACCGCGCCGAGCAGGACCGCAACCTCGGAGCGGAGCCACTCGCGGGCCGTTGCGGTGTCGGAGAACGTCAGCCCGGACGACTGCGCGACGTGCAGTGGCTCTACCGAGATATCGTCAGGTTCGAGTACCTGCTCGGCGTTCCGCATGGTGGCATGAACCAGATCCAACAGCCTCAGCAGCGCATCCTGTTGGAGCTCAATGTCCGCGATCTTCGCATTCTGCCGCTGAGCGTAGAGCCGCAGCAGGTCGTGGTAGCGGTACCGGCCGGGCGTGAAGCACTCCAGCATGTTGGCCTCGACCAGCGCCTCCGCCAGGTCCTCCGCTTCCTGCTCGGGAGCGCCGAGCAGCGCGGCGACGGCCGCCAGCGGGAGGTCCGGCGAGTCCACCAGCGCGAGCAGCCGGAACGCCCGGGCCTCCTCGGGCTGGAGCTGGGCGTAACCGAGCCCCAGGGTGGTCTCCACGGCGAGGTTGCCGAGTTGGAGCTCCTGGAGACGGTTGCGCTGGTCCGCTAACCGGCGTGCGAGGTCCGAGACGCTCCAACGCGGCCGGCTGGCCAACCGGGCGGCGGCGATGCGGACCGCCAGCGGCAGGAAGCCGCAGGAGGTCACCACCTGGAGCGCGGCCTCGGGTTCGGCGGCCACCCGCTCGACACCGACGATCGCGGAGAACAGCGCCAGCGCCTCGTCCGGGGTCAGCTCCTCGATGTCCACCAGGTGCGCGCCGGGGATCTCCGCCAGCCTCGAACGGCTGGTCACCATCACGGCGTTGCCGGAGACACCAGGGATCAGCGGCCGCAACTGCTGGGCGTCGCGGGCGTTGTCGAGCAGGATCAGCATCCGCTTGTCGGCCAGCAGCGAGCGGTACATCGCGGAGCGCTGGTCCAACGAGTCGGGGGCGTCGGGCGTGCCGAGCGCGTGCAGGAAGTCACCGAGCACGACAGCCGGGTCGGCCGGGGACGCACCCGCGCCGCGCAGGTCCACGTACAGCTGCCCGTCCGGGAAGTCCGGCCGCAGCAGGTGTGCCACGTGCACCGCGAGGGTGGTCTTCCCGACACCGCCGATGCCGGCCAGCGAGGTGACGACCACGGCTTGGCCGGAACCTGCCCTCAGCACGTCCCGGAGCTCGTTCACAATCTTGCTGCGACCGCTGAAGTCCGATACGTCGGCCGGGAGTTGAGCAGGCGGGACGAACGGGGTCGACTCCTCCGCGGCGGCCTTGGACGGTGCGGCGAGGACCGCCATCAACTCCGGGTCGCCAGCCAGGATGCGGGCGTGCATAGCGGCCAGCGCGGTGCCGGGCTCCACGCCCAGTTCCTCGATCAGCAGCTTCCGGGTGTCCGCGTACACACCCAGGGACTCGGCCTGCCGGCCGCTGCGGTACAGCGCCAGCATCAGCAGCTCGCGCAGCCGTTCGCGCAGCGGATGGGCGGCGGAAAGCGAGTTGAGCTCGGCCACCACGTCGGCGTGCAGGCCGATCTCCAGCGCCATCGCGCAGCGCTCCTCGGCGACTGCGAGTCGACGTTCCGTCAACCGACTGCGCTGTGACTCCGCGTAGGGCCCCGGCACTCCCGGAAGCGGGCGGCCGCTCCACAGGTCGAGCGCCGACACCAACCCGTCGTGGGCGGAGCGGAACGCACCCTCCGCCCGCGCGTTCGTGGCCTCGGCGACCCGCTGCTCGAAGACCGCCAGGTCCATGGACTCCGTCGGAATCCGCAGCGCGTAGCCGTCGCTCACCGAGACTAGGACCTCGGCGGGCTTGCGGACTTCGCGGTTCGGTTCCAGTACCGAGCGCAGCCGGGAGATGTACGTGCGCAGTGCGGCGACCGCCTGCGGCGGGGTTCGATCACCCCAGATGCCGTCGACCAGGTCGTCGGTGGTCACCGGGCGGCCCTCGCCGAGCAGCAGGGCGACCAGGACCGCCTGCTGTTGCGGCGATCCGAGTGCGAGCGGTGCATCACCGCGCCATGCCTGGACAGGGCCGAGCACTTGGAAGCGCAACGCCTCGGCGGAGCGCGTGCCCTGAAGCTCCATGTCCTCCCCTGTGGCCGATGAACCGTCTGTTCCCCACGCTGACACCGGTCGTGTGGGGGCGTCAGCTTATGAGGGTGCGAGCAAACGTCCACCAAGCGGATGCAGGGTACGACGTTTATGAGACATTTAGCGCCCCCTACGATACTGGCCGCGAGCCCGGGGAGAGTCGTCCGGGCAATCACCCTTTAGCTGAAAGGCGGCCCACCCCATGGCCGACGAGACCATCACGGCTGCGCCCGCGACCGAGCACACCGCTGCCCCCGCCGACCCGAACTCGATCGAGAAGGCCCTCGAGGTGCTGGCCGAGCAGCCGGCTGCGGCCCCGGTCGAGAAGCAGATCGAGAAGCCGATCGCGCCGAAGGACGACGAGACCTTCGAGCCCCTCGGCACCATCATCAACTGCCCGTGACCAGTACCCACGTCACCAGAACGAGCCCCGACCCTCACCGGCCGGGGCTCGTCCCGTTTCAGCGGGTCACTGCGCCGAGCGCACCCGCAGGTTGGTGATCAGCGGGCCGTCCGTGACCTCGGCGAAGAAGTCGTTGCCCTTGTCGTCCACCACGATGAACGCCGGGAAGTCCTCGACCTCGATGCGCCAGACGGCTTCCATGCCGAGCTCGGGGTACTCCAGGACCTCGACCTTCTTGATGCAGTCCTGCGCGAGCCGCGCCGCCGGGCCGCCGATCGAGCCGAGGTAGAAGCCGCCGTGCTCGTTGCAGGCCTTGGTGACCTGCTTGGAGCGGTTGCCCTTGGCGAGCATGACCATCGAGCCGCCCGCGGCCTGGAACTGGTCGACGTAGGAGTCCATCCGGCCGGCCGTGGTGGGGCCGAAGGAGCCGGACGCGTAGCCCTCGGGGGTCTTGGCGGGGCCGGCGTAGTAGACCGGGTGGTCCTTCATGTACTGCGGCATGCCCTCGCCGGCGTCCAGGCGCTCCTTGATCTTGGCGTGCGCGATGTCGCGGGCGACGACCAGCGTGCCGGAGAGCGAAAGCCGGGTCTTCACGGGGTACTTGGAGAGCTGCTCGCGGATCGCGGCCATCGGCTGGTTGAGGTCGACCCGGACCACGTCGCCGTCCAGGTGGGCCTCGGTGGTCTCCGGCAGGTACTTGGCCGGCTCGGTCTCCAGCTGCTCCAGGAACACGCCCTCGGCGGTGATCTTGCCGAGCGCCTGGCGGTCGGCCGAGCAGGAGACGGCCATCGCGACGGGCAGCGAGGCACCGTGGCGGGGGAGGCGGATGACGCGGACGTCGTGGCAGAAGTACTTGCCGCCGAACTGGGCGCCGATGCCGATCTTCTGGGTGAGTTCGAAGACCTTCTGCTCCAGCTCCAGGTCGCGGAAGCCGTGGCCGGTCTTGGCGTCGCCGCCGGTCGGCAGGTTGTCCAGGTAGTGCGCGGAGGCGTACTTCGCGGTCTTCAGGGCGAATTCGGCGCTGGTGCCGCCGACCACGATCGCCAGGTGGTACGGCGGGCAGGCCGCGGTGCCGAGCGAACGGATCTTCTGCTCCAGGAAGTTGAGCATCGACGATTCGTTGAGGATCGCCTTGGTCTCCTGGTACAGGTACGACTTGTTCGCCGAGCCGCCGCCCTTGGCCATGAACAGGAACTTGTAGGCGTCCCCGTCGGTGGCGTACAGCTCGATCTGGGCCGGCAGGTTGTTGCCGGTGTTCTGCTCGTCCCACATGGTCACGGGGGCCATCTGGGAGTAGCGCAGGTTCAGCTTGGTGTACGCGTCGTACACGCCGCGGGCGATCGCCGACTCGTCCTGACCGGAGGTCAGCACGTTCTGGCCGCGCTTGCCCATCACGATCGCGGTGCCGGTGTCCTGGCACATCGGGAGGATGCCGCCGGCCGAGATGTTGACGTTCTTCAGCAGGTCCAGCGCGACGAAGCGGTCGTTCGGGCTGGCGTCCGGGTCGTCCAGGATGCGGCGCAGCTGGGCCAGGTGGGCCGGGCGCAGGTAGTGCGAGATGTCGTGCATCGCCTCGGCGGTGAGCAGCCGCAGGGCCTCCGGCTCGACCTGCAGGAAGGTGCGGCCGCCGGCCTCGAAGGTGGAGACGCCCTCGGAGGTGAGCTTGCGGTACGGGGTGGTGTCCGCACCGAGCGGGAGCAGGTCGCGGTAGGCGAACTCTGAAGCCATGGGGGAGATCCTTCAGTTCTTTCGGCGTCGTCGACGAGGCACCCTCCAGGTTAGGCGCACGGAGCACGGCCCCGGCGCTCAGGTCGGCCTGCGTGACGCGGGTCACGCGTGCGCGCCCGTGAGTGAGCCGCCCGCTCGCGCCATCCGTACGCGCCCGCCGCGCTTCCGGTCCGTGCCACGCGCATTGCGTCGAACCGGCGTTCGGGCCGGGAGTGGGCTCGCTAGGCTTGTGACGTGGACAACTCTCCCGAGCAGCAGCAGCCGCAGGGCCAGCCGCCCGCCCCGATGAAGAAGAACGAGCCCGCGCCGGCTCCCGGCACCGACCTGGCCGGCGAGCTCCGGGCCGCCGACGCCGACCGCGAGCGGGTCGCCGACCTGCTGCGGGACGCCTACGCGGAGGGCCGGCTCACCGTCGACGAGCACGCCGAACGGATCGAGGCCGCCTACAACGCCCGCACCTTCGGCGAACTGGAGCCGCTCACCCGCGATCTGCCCAGCCACCCGGGGCCGATCCGGCACAACCTGACCAAGCCGCCGCTGGACGCCCCGGCCCCCGCCCCGCAGCAGCAGCCGCCGCTGCCGCCGGCCCGGGCCGAATCGCCCACGATGCTCGCGGTGTTCGGCGGCGCCGCCCGCAAGGGCCGCTGGCGGGTGGGCTCGCACCTGAAGGCCGTGGCCGTGTTCGGCGGCGTCGAGATCGACCTGACCGACGCGGTGTTCGAGTCGCCCGAGGTGGTCATCGAGGTGATCGCGGTGTTCGGCGGCGTTGAGATCCGGGTCCCGGAGAACGTCACCCTGCAGGGCAGCGGCGCCGGCATCTTCGGCGGTTTCGACGTCCGCGAGCAGACCTCGCCGGACCCGTACGCGCCGGTGGTGCGGATCAAGGGCGCGGCGGTGTTCGGTGGCTGCGAGGCCAGGCCGAAGCGCGGCAAGAAGCTCAAGGAGTGGGTGCGCCGGCAGCTGGAGGGCTGACCTGCGGAAACCTCACGGGGCGTCAACTCACCTGGCGGCACTCGTCGTTGTTCCGAGTGCACTGGGTAGTCGATTGCGTGCGGTGTGCATGAATCCGGGGGCGGCGGGGTAGTTCCAATCGCACATCGTTCCTGTACGGCTGTGACCCCGCGGGTCGGCGACGGTGCCACGGCGAGGGAGCACGGGGCAGTCGGGCAGGAGGCGACCGATCCCCGAGCCTTGAGCCTGGTCAGGAGTCACCGTGCTGCATCCGATCGAGTCCACCGCCGCCGCCCGCCGCCCCGCGGCCCCGCCGGATCAGGACGACAGCCCCTGGCACACTTCAGCCGCCTGCCGCAGCGACGAGGCCGGGTTGTTCTTCGCTCCCTCCAAGGAGCCGACGGCCACCCGGCTCTCCCGCGAGGAGCAGGCCAAGCGGGTCTGTGCACGCTGCCCGGTGCTGCTCGAATGCCGCGAGCACGCGCTGGCCCAGCCCGAGCCGTACGGCGTCTGGGGCGGGCTGACGGCCGCCGAGCGCCGCGTGGTGCTCGCCCGCCGGCGCCGCCGGGAGGCCGAACTGCTGGACGCCAGGCGCCTGACGGGCCGGATAGCCGGCTGAGAACGGACGCGGGGCCGGCCGGGGAGGTTCTCCCCGGCGGCCCCTGAACGCCTGTTCGTCATCGCCGACCGGTCAACGCCGATCCGTCAACGGCGACCGGTCAACGCCCGTTCGCGGGCGTCTCGTTCGCGTACGCGCCGGTCCGGCCTCAGTTGGCCCGGCCGAAGTCGATCGCGCTGTAGGCCCGCAGCTTCGACAGCTTGTGGGTGGAGTCGATCTGCCGGATCGTTCCGCTCTTGGAGCGCATCACCAGCGACGAGGTGGTGGCGGTCTCCGAGCGGTAGTGGACGCCGCGCAGCAGCTCGCCGTCGGTGATGCCGGTGGCGACGAAGAACACGTTCTCGCCGCTGACCAGGTCGTCGGTGTGCAGCACCCGGTCCAGGTCGTGGCCGGCGTCCAGCGCCTTGCGCTTCTCGGCCTCGTCCTTGGGCCACAGCCGGCCCTGGATGGTGCCGCCCATGCACTTCATCGCGCAGGCCGCGATGATGCCCTCGGGGGTGCCGCCGATGCCCATCAGCAGGTCGACGCCGGTGCCCTCGCGGGCCGCCATGATCGCGCCGGCCACGTCGCCGTCGGAGATGAACTTGATCCGGGCGCCGGCCTCGCGGATCTCCCTGACCAGGCCGTCGTGGCGGGGCCGGTCGAGGACGACGACGGTGACGTCCTCGACGGCGGAGCCCTTGGCCTTGGCGACCCGGCGGATGTTGACGGCCGCGGGGGCGGTGATGTCGACGAAGTCGGCGGCCTCGGGGCCGCAGACCAGCTTGTCCATGTAGAAGACCGCGCTGGGGTCGAACATGGTGCCGCGGTCGGCGACCGCGAGGACCGCGACGGCGTTGTTCATGCCCTTGGCGGTCAGCGTGGTGCCGTCCACCGGGTCGACCGCCACGTCGCATTCGGCGCCGGTGCCGTCGCCGACCCGCTCGCCGTTGTACAGCATCGGGGCTTCGTCCTTCTCGCCCTCGCCGATGACGACGACACCGTTCATCGAGACGGTGGACACCAGGGTGCGCATCGCCTTCACGGCCGCGCCGTCGGCGCCGTTCTTGTCGCCCCGGCCGACCCAGCGGCCGGCGGCCATCGCGGCGGCCTCGGTGACCCGGACCAGTTCGAGGGCCAGGTTGCGGTCGGGGGCTTCCGGCGCGACCTCCAGGGCGCTGGGAAGGTGGTGCGGGTACTGCGTGGTCATCGTCGTTACCTCTCTGTACGCGACGACAAGTCAGCATCGGGTCACGGAGGGTCACCGGCGCTGCTGCGAGGGTTGTTGCGATCGTATCGGCAGGTGGAACGGGAGTCTGCGGCGCACTCCTCGCGCACCGTGACGGGGCGGCCCGAGCGCCGGTCTTTGGTAAGCGCCGCCTACCATGGGCGGGTGGCAGGCAACAGCAGCAAGAAGGGCCGTCAGTCGGTACGGGACATGGTCCTGTCGATGGCGGCGGTCGGCGTCGTGGTGGCGGTCGCGTACTTCAGCATCCCCAGCGCGGACGGCAAGGGCGGCGTGCACCGGGTGCCGTTCCAGGCGGAACTGTCCTCGGCGAAGCGCGCCGCGCCGTACCCGCTGCTCGGCCCGCAGCCCCTGCCGGAGGGCTGGCAGGCCACCTCGGTGAGCTACAGCCCGAGTGACAAGGGCCACGCCGTCTGGCACCTGGGCCTCAGCACCGCCTCCGGCCAGTACGCGGCGGTCGAGCAGAGCGACGGCAAGCCCGACGACGTGGTCGCCAAGAACGTGCCCGGCGGCAAGCCGGACGGCACCTCCACGGTGGCCGGCCAGGAGTGGCAGCGGGTGCAGGGCGACCACTACCGGGCGCTGACCCGCCCGGCCGGCGACAAGGGCACCACGGTGCTCACCGGCACCGCCTCGTACGAGGAGCTCGCGCAGCTCGCCGAGTCGCTGAAGTAGTCACGCGAGCACGCGGAAGGCCCCCGCCGGGGAACGGCGGGGGCCTTCGCTGTCACGGTGCCGAGCGGACTCAGACGGTGGTGACGACCTCGTCGTAGGCCAGGCGCGGGCTGCGCGGGAACCAGGCGTCCTCGCCCGGCTTGCCGATGTTGACGACGGCCAGCACCGAGTGGTCGCCGTCGCCGAAGAACTCCTTGTTGATGCCCTCGGCGTTGTAGCCGGTCATCGGGCCCGCGGCCAGGCCGGCGGCGCGCACGCCGATGATGAAGTAGGCGGCCTGCAGGGCGCCGTTCAGCGCGGCGGAGGACTCGCGGACCGGGCGCTCGCTGAAGAACATGTCCTTGGCCTGCGGGAAGTGCGGCAGCTGCGAGGGGAGCTCCTCGTGGAACTCGTTGTCGGCGGCCAGGATGGCGACCAGCGGCGCGCCGGCGGTCTTGGCCTGGTTGCCCTCGGCCATGTGCTGCACCAGGCGGGCGCGGCCCTCCTCGGAGCGGACCAGGACGATGCGCAGCGGCTGCTGGTTGAACGCGGTCGGGCCGAACTTCACCAGCTCGTAGATCGCCTGGATCTGCTCGTCGCTGACCTGCTCGTCCGAGAAGGTGTTGGCGGTGCGGGCCTCGCGGAAGAGCAGGTCCTGGGCGGCGGCGTCGAGGGCCAGGGTCATGGCGTTGTCCTACCTCAAAGCTGTGGGGCGGTTCGGGGCACGGCCGGTGCCGTACAGACCGATTCAACTTCGGTGAAAGTTAAACCATTCCCAAGATCCACTGTGATGCGCGCCACACCTCCGGCGCGGCTACTCGCCGGCGGACTCCTCGGCCGCCAGCGCCGCGTCCAACCGGGCCCGGGCACCGTCCAGCCAGCGCTGGCACACCTTCGCCAGCTGCTCGCCGCGCTCCCACAGCGCCAGCGACTCCTCGAGCGTCGTCCCCCCTGTCTCCAGCCGCCGGACCACCTCCAGCAGCTCGTCCCGCGCCTGCTCGTACCCGAGCACCTGCTCGACATCCGCACCCTGCTGATCAGCCATGCCGCCCACCCTAGGGGCTCGCCCGGACAAAGCACTTGCGCCCCCGCCTACGCTGCCGCACATGAGCACCCCACGCCCGGCCCGCCCCGAGGACGCCGCCGAACTCGTCCGCCTGCGCACGCTGATGTTCGAGTCCATGCAGGGCGAATCGCGCCCCGGCCACTGGCAGCACACCGCCCACGACCTGATGGCCCGCCGGCTCGCCGAGCCCGACCGGCGCCTGCAGGCGTACGTGATCGACGACCCGGACAACCCCGGCCGGCTCGCCAGCTGCGCCGTCGGCACCCTGGAACAGCGACTGCCCGCCCCCGGCCACCCCGACGGCCTGTTCGGCTTCGTCTTCAACATCTGCACCGACCCCGACCACCGCGGCCGGGGCCACGCCCGGGCCTGCACCGAGGCGCTGCTCGCCTGGTTCGACGAACGCCGCGCCACCCGGATCGACCTGCACGCCACCGAGGGCGGCGAGGCGCTCTACCGCAGCCTCGGCTTCCACGAGCACTCCACCGCGCTCTCCCGCCAGCGGCTGCTCACCGACCTCCCCGACTGAGCCGTCAGCCCTGTTCGGGCACCCGCACCTCGAACGCGCCGCCCGCCACCCGGGCGTGCAGCGCCTCGCCGCCGGCGACCTGCGCCGGGTCCGTCACCACCGCGCCGTCCTCGCGCTGCAGCACCGCGTACCCGCGCTCCAGGGTGGCCAGCGGCGACAGCGCCACTACCCGGGCCAGCGCGTGGCCGAGGTCGGTCTGCGCGTGGTCCAGCCGGTGCCCCAGCACCCGGCGGGCCCGCTCCACCAGCGCCGTCACCTCCGCGCCGCGCGCCGCCACCGCCTCGGTCGGTGCCGCCAGCGCCGGACGGCTGCGCACCGACGCCAGGCCCGCCGCCTCCCGGTCCACCCGGTGCACCACGTACCGCCGCGCCCGGTCCCGCAACTGCCGCACCCGGGCCAGCTCCTCGCCCACGTCCGGCACCACCCGCTTCGCCGCGTCGGTAGGCGTGGACGCCCGCAGGTCCGCGACGAAGTCCAGCAGCGGCTGGTCCGGCTCGTGCCCGATCGCGCTCACCACCGGCGTCCGGGCCGCCGCCACCGTCCGCACCAACTCCTCGTCGGAGAACGGCAGCAGGTCCTCCACGCTGCCGCCGCCGCGCGCCACCACGATCACCTCGACGTCCGGATGCGCGTCCAGCTCGCGCACCGCGGCACTCACCTGCGACACCGCCTGCGGCCCCTGCACCAGCACGTTCCGCACCTCGAACCGCACCGCCGGCCACCGCCGCCGGGCGTTCTCCAGCACGTCCCGCTCGGCCGCCGAACCCCGACCGGTCACCAGGCCCACACAGCCCGGCAGGAACGGCAACGGCTTCTTCCGGGACTCCTCGAACAGCCCCTCGGCGAACAGCTTGCGCTTCAACTGCTCCAGCCGGGCCAGCAGTTCACCCAACCCGACGAGCCGGATCTCGGACGCCCGCAACGACAGCGTGCCGCGCGCCGTGTACCACTCCGGCTTCGCCAGCACGATCACCCGCGACCCCTCCTGCACGGCATCCGCGACCTGCTCGAACACCGACCGGAAGCACGTCACGGTCAACGAGACGTCCCGATCGGGGTCGCGCAGCGTCAGGAACACCATCCCCGCCCCCGGCCGCCGCGAGAGCTGCGCGATCTGCCCCTCCACCCACACCTCGCCCAGCCGATCGACCCACCCGCCGATCAGCGCCGAGACCTTAGCCACGGGCAGGGGCGCTTCGGGACTGCTCGCATTAGCCATTCCCAGAGGCTATGCGAACAGGGCGACAGGGCGGGGGCAAGGAGCGCACGTCCGCAAGGTCGCGATCACGTGCGGGTCATTGTCCTGCGTCGCGATCTTGCGGTCGGGTGCCTCCCGCTTCGCGCCGTTCCCCGCGCCCCTGACCTCGCATCCCCGCCAGCAACACCAACAAGCCCACCGCCAGCCAGATCCCGCCAACGATCAGCGCCGTGTGCGAAGCCTCCACCAGCACCGCGACGATCACCGCGATGCCCAGCAGCGGAACGACGGCGTGGCGCAGCCAGTCGCGGGAGTGGCCGCGCACCATGTACCAGCCCACCACCGAGGCGTGCAGCAGGATGAACGCGGTGAGCGCGCCGACGTTGACCACCGAGGTGAGCCGGTCGAGTCCGTCGTCGCGGCGGGCGGCCCAGACGGCGGCCACCAGCGTGATGACGGCGGCCGTCAGCAGCGCCCGCCGCGGGGTGGACGTGCGTTCCTCGACCACGCCGAGCCGCCGGGGCAGCCGCCCCTCCCGTCCCATCGCGAACACCAGCCGCCCGGCGGCGGCCTGCCCGGCCAGCGCGGCGAATGCGGCGCCGATCGCCTTGGACGCGGCGATCAGCACGTGCAGCCAGTGCCCGACGGCGGCTTCGACGGTGTCGTAGAACGCCGACCCCTGCGCGGCCGGGTCGGCGGCCAGCTGGCTCGGTGTCATGGGTTCCAGCACCGCCGCAAGGTAGGTCTGGACGACGAACAGCAGGCCGGCCAGCGCCAGGCACCACAGCACGGCCCTGGCGACCGCCGCCGACGCGCCGACCGCTTCTTCCACGAACGAGGCGATCGCGTCGAAGCCGAGGTAGGAGAGCACGGCGACGGACACCGCCGACAGCACCGCCGTCAACGAGAACCCGCCGGTTCCCCCGAACGGGGACCCCCAGTCCCGGGCCGCCCCGTGCAGCGCGAGTTCCACCGAGGCCGCGACCACGAACACCGTCAGCACCACGATCTCCATGGCCAGCACCGCGAAGCCGACCACGGCCGCCGTCCGTACCCCGATCAGGTTGAGCGCGGTGGTGATCAGCACCGCCAGCGTGGTCCACACCCACCGGGAGACGCCCGGCACCAGCGAGTTCAGCGCGATGCCGGAGAACAGGTACGCGACCGCGGGAATCAGCAAGTAATCGAGCATCGCCATCCACCCGGCGATGAACCCCGGCCCCTCGCCCAGTCCGGCCCGCGCGTACGCGAACACCGACCCGGCCCGGGGCACCGCCCGCACCATCTCGGCGTAGGACAGGGCGGTGAACCCCATCGCCACGGTGGCCACCAAGTAGACGGCGGCCACCGCCCCGTGGCTCTTCGCGTCCAGCACGCCGAACACGCCGACCGGCGCCATCGGGGCGATGAACAGCAGGCCGTACACCATCAGATCGCGCACCCCGAGAGTGCGCCGCAGTTCCGTCGAAGCCGCCTGTGTGCTCACCCTCGCCATTCCACCGGCCGCACCCGCCCCGACAGTGGCGACTCGCGTCCGTGCGGGCGGGACTCGCCCGTACGATGGAGCCATGTCCGCCAGTGCTCAGCGCCGTGTCCTGCTCGCCGCCCCCCGTGGCTACTGCGCGGGTGTCGACCGCGCCGTGATTGCCGTGGAGAAGGCCCTGGAGCAGTACGGGGCGCCCATCTACGTCCGTAAGCAGATCGTCCACAACAAGTACGTCGTGCAGACCCTGGAGAAGCAGGGCGCGATCTTCGTCGACGAGACGGAGGAGGTGCCCGAGGGCGCGATCGTGGTGTTCTCCGCGCACGGTGTCGCCCCGTCGGTGCACGACGAGGCCGAGGCCGGCAAGCTCGCCACCATCGACGCGACCTGCCCGCTGGTCACCAAGGTGCACAAGGAGGCCCGCCGGTTCGCCGACGAGGACTACGACATCCTGCTGATCGGCCACGAGGGCCACGAGGAGGTCGTCGGCACGATGGGCGAGGCCCCGGACCGGATCCACCTGGTGGACGGTGCCGAGGACGTCGCCAACGTGAAGGTCCGCGACGAGTCCAAGCTGGTCTGGCTCTCCCAGACCACCCTCTCCGTGGACGAGACCATGGAGACCGTCGGCGCCCTCAAGGAGCGCTTCCCGCTGCTGGTCTCGCCGCCCAGCGACGACATCTGCTACGCCACCCAGAACCGCCAGGTCGCCGTCAAGCAGCTCGCCCCCGAGGCGGACCTGCTGATCGTGGTCGGCTCGAAGAACTCCTCCAACTCGGTCCGCCTGGTCGAGGTCGGCCTGGAGTACGGCGCCAAGGCCGCCCACCTGGTCGACTTCGCCGACGAGATCGACCTCGCCTGGCTGGAGGGCGTGCAGACGGTCGGCCTGACCAGTGGCGCGTCCGTGCCGGAGATCCTGGTCGACGGCGTGCTGCAGCTGCTCGCCGCCCACGGCTTCGAGGACGTGCAGATCGTCAAGACCGCCGAGGAGCACCTGATCTTCTCGCTCCCCAAGGAGCTCCGCCGCGACCTGCGCGCCGAGGCCGCCGGCAAGCTCTGACCGCCCGTCAGCCCACGTAAGCCGTCCGACGCCCGGATCCCTCTCCCGAGGGGCCCGGGCGTCGCTCGTGCGGGCGCCGACCGTCCGGGAACGGCTGCGCCCGCCCCCGCACCCCCGTACGTTGGTGCGAGAGCAGGCGGGCAGCGGAGGCCCCCGGCGGTACGGAAGGCGACGGCAGTGACGACGGTCTTCGGCGTGGACATCGGCGGCTCGGGCATCAAGGGCGCACCGGTCGACCTGGACAAGGGCGTGCTCGCGCAGGAGCGGCTCAAGGTGCTCACCCCGCACCCGTCCGGCCCGGACGCGGTGATCGACGCGGTCTGCGAGGTCGTCCGGCACTTCGGCCACCACGGGCCGGTCGGCCTGACCTTCCCCGGCGTGGTCGTCGACGGGCAGACCCGCACCGCCGCCAACGTCGACAAGAGCTGGATCGGCCTGGACGCCGCCGGCCGCTTCACCGAGGCGCTCGGCATGCCCGCCACCGTGGTCAACGACGCCGACGCGGCCGGCCTCGCCGAAGTCACCCACGGCGCCGGCCGCGGCCGCTCAGGCGTGGTCCTGCTGCTCACCTTCGGCACCGGCATCGGCAGCGCGCTGTTCTCCGACGGCGTGCTCGTCCCCAACACCGAACTCGGCCACCTCGAGATGCGCGGCAAGGACGCCGAACGGCGCGCCTCCTCCGCCGCCAAGGAACGCCACGACCTCAGCTGGCCGCAGTGGGCCGGGAGGGTCGACGAGTACCTCGACCTGGTCGAGATGCTCTTCTCCCCGCAGCTGGTGATCGTCGGCGGTGGCGTCAGCCGCAAGCACGAGAAGTTCCTGCCCCTGCTCAAGGACCGCCGTGCCGAGATCGTCCCCGCCGAGCTCCGCAACGACGCGGGCATCGTCGGCGCGGCGATGGCCGCCGCCCGCTCCCTGACCTAGCGAGTGCGGTGGCGGCGGCGCTGGGCGATCTAGCGGGTCCGGTGGCGGCGGCGCTGGGCGATGTAACGCGCGGTGACGATCGCGGCGGCCAGGCCGGTGCCGGTGAACAGCCAGCCCGCACGCAGCGCCAGTCCACCGGCCAGCGCCACCACCTGCCCGGTGACGCCGTTGGTGGCACCCGGCTGCAGCAGCACCAGCGCCGCCGCGAACGCGATCGGCCCGCAGATCGGGGCCGCCGGGAGGTCCGGGTACCGCACCCGCACGGCCAGCTGGAAGCACACCACCAGATAGCCGAGCCCGAACAGCACCCCGAGCCCCCCGAACACCAGCCGGTCCACCCCCGCGGCCACCAGCGTCCCGGCCACCGCGACCACCCCGGTGCCCACCGCCGTCAGCCGGGCGGGCCGCCCGCCGGCCCGCCTCCGGCGGGCAGTCAGCAGCCGGTGCGGCAGCCGCTGCAGCCACTGCACGGCGGGCGGCCCGGTCCGGCCGTCGGCGGCCGTCCGCAACCGGGACTCTGGGGGCCGGCTCTGCCCCGGAACGGCGGCCTCGTCGGCGCCGCGCCCCGGCGCTCGTCTTCTCGGCCCTGGCGGCTGGGTACGGATGCTCTGCTCCACCCGACCAACGTACGGTCCGATCATCGACACCCTGTGTAATGGCTTCCCGGCAATTGGTCCGTGTCCGGCCGGTGCACGCCCCACCACGCTGCTTCGGGCCCGCGCACGCCCCGTAGACTGGGGGATCGGCCCGCACCGGGCCACCTCGACGCCCTCCAAGCCACGGGACACCACTCTCCATGTCGCTCACGATCGGAATCGTCGGCCTGCCGAACGTCGGCAAGTCGACCCTGTTCAACGCCCTGACCAAGAACGACGTGCTGGCGGCCAACTACCCGTTCGCCACCATCGAGCCCAACGTGGGCGTCGTCGGCGTCCCGGACCCGCGGCTGGACAAGCTCGCCGAGATCTTCGGCTCGCAGCGCATCCTGCCCGCCACCGTCGACTTCGTGGACATCGCCGGCATCGTCCGCGGCGCCAGCGAGGGCGAGGGCCTGGGCAACAAGTTCCTCGCCAACATCCGCGAGGCCAACGCGATCTGCCAGGTCGTCCGTGCCTTCACCGACCCCGACGTGGTCCACGTCGACGGCAAGGTGTCCCCCAAGGACGACATCGACACCATCCACACCGAGCTGATCCTCGCCGACCTGCAGACCATCGAGAAGGCGCTGCCCCGGCTCCAGAAGGAAGCCCGGCTCAAGAAGGACACCGCCCCCGTCCTCGCCGCCGCCGAGGCCGCCCAGGCCGTCCTGGAAACCGGCAAGACCCTCTTCGAGGCCGGCTTCGACACCACCCTCGTCCGCGACCTGCACCTGATGACCGCGAAGCCGTTCCTCTACGTCTTCAACGTCGACGAGGACGCCCTCTCCGACGAGGACTTCAAGAACACCCAGCGCGCCCTGGTCGCCCCCGCCGAGGCCATCTTCCTCAACGCCAAGATCGAGTCCGAGCTCATCGAACTCGAGGACGACGAGGCCCTCGAACTCCTCCAGTCCATGGGCCAGGACGAGCCCGGCCTCGCCACCCTCGCCCGCGTCGGCTTCGCCACCCTCGGCCTCCAGACCTACCTCACGGCAGGCCCCAAGGAAGCCCGCGCCTGGACCATCAAGCAGGGCGCCACCGCCCCCGAGGCCGCCGGCGTCATCCACACCGACTTCCAAAAGGGCTTCATCAAGGCCGAGGTCACCTCCTTCGAAGACCTCGTCGCCACCGGCTCCATCGCCGAAGCCCGCGCCAAGGGCAAGGCCCGCATCGAAGGCAAGGACT
Source organism: Kitasatospora sp. NPDC004615 (assembly GCF_042873545.1). Taxonomy (NCBI): domain Bacteria; kingdom Bacillati; phylum Actinomycetota; class Actinomycetes; order Kitasatosporales; family Streptomycetaceae; genus Kitasatospora; species Kitasatospora sp. NPDC004615. The sequence goes on along the minus strand of NZ_JBIALQ010000002.1, from coordinate 436,017 downwards.
ACGTCATGCAGGACGGCGACGTGGTGGAGTTCCGCTTCAACGTCTGACGCCTGACCGACACCGAACAGGGCCGGCCCTGCATGGGTCGGCCCCGTCGGTGTTCGTTCAGGTCAGACGACCGCGAGCGCGGCGAGCCGGCTGGTGAGTTCGCGCAGCTTCTCGCGGGTTTCGGCGTCGGTCGAGTACACCACGGTGCCGATCATTCCTCGTGTCAGCAGGACCTTGTAGGTGTTGCGGATCAGCCGGTCCACATCCGCGTCCGGTGTCGTGGACTTGAAGACCGGATCCTTGGACGCTGTCCGGTCGGTGACCCAACGGTCGCCGCGCCAGATCAGATCGGGGCCGAGTACAACGCCGCTCCAGTCGTACTCGAATCCCTGGGCCGTGTAGACACAGCCGACCTGGCCGAACCCCGCTGGATCGGTCGCCCAGAGAGCCGCGGGCGGGGCGCCGGCGACCGACCGCTCGCCGAAGACGTTCCAGGGCCGTTCCCAGTCGCCGATGACGACATCCGCGGGCAGCGCCTGCCCGACCGGCACCTTCTTCGTCCACTTCCAGCAGTAGCCCGCCGACATCCGCGCGCTGTGGCCCTGTGCGCGCTGCGCCTCCAGGATGGCCTCCATCTCCTGCGGGGTGGAGGCGTGGACGAGTTGCATCCTGCCGTCCGGCTCCCAGACCTCGGGCCCGCCGGGCTCAAGGCCCAACAGCCGTACCACCCAGCGGAGGTAGGCATCGCTTCCGCCGCAGCGGAACTGGCTGTCGAGCGGGACCACCCGGCAGTCGAGCCCCTTCGCGGCCGCGGCGGCCTGGATCTCGGCGACCGTGCCCATCTCGCCGGGGCGGACCACCTGGTGCTCGTCCAGCAGGAACACCGGCACTCGGGCGGCGTCGATGAGCTCCTCGATCTGGGCCTTGCCCGACCGGTTGGCCGCAGGCGTGTAGCGATTGGCCGACGTCTGTCGCATGCGATGGGCCTCGTCGCAGAGCAGGACGTCCAGGCCATTGCGTTCGGCGGTCATGAAGCTGTTGAAGTACTTGAAGAGGTCGCGCACTTCGCGTTTCCGCGTGCCGGCGACCTTTCGCATGGTGGTGGTGAAGGAGTTGGAGCCGGTGGCGTGCAGCGCGGTGATGCCCTGCCGGTAGCACTCGCCGAGGAGTGACAGCGCGATGACGCTCTTGCCGGTGCCCGGCCCGCCGGTGACAACCACGACCTCCTTGTGATCAGCCTGTCGGGCACGGCGGATCGCGTTGAGCACCGTTCGGTACGCCACCTTCTGTTCGTCCAGCAGCACGAACTGCTCGCGCTCACGAACTTCCGTCGCGGCCACTGCCATCAGCTGCTTGGACGGTCCGATCTTTCCGGCGAGAAGTTCGTCCGCTGCTGCGGCACCGGAGGCGGGCCCGAATCTGGCGCGCAGGAAGTCCATGAACTCGCCGCGTTGGGCGAGGGTGAAGAGCATGCCGAACCGGTCCTGGTCGGCTTCGCGGAGGCCACCGGCCCCGGGTTCGGTGGCATTGTGCAGGTACGCGACCCCGTGGAGGCGATTCGGGTGCTCCGCCAGCACCGAGTTGAAGGAGACCAGGTACTCGCAGTAGCCGCGGACCTGATCGACGGGGTGCAGTACCGGTCGGGTGTAGCCGCCGACCCAGCAGAGCGAGGGATCCTCGTCGTCCGGTTCGGCACCGCGCCACTGCTTGAGTTCCACGACCACGTACGAGGGCAGGCCGGTCTCGGGGTGGACTCCGGCGAGAACGGCATCTGCCCGCTTGCTGTTCAACGGGAGCCCGTACTCCAGGAGCACCTCCACCTGGCCGAGGCCGGCATCGTTGAGCACGCCGACGAGCATCGGGATGCTCCGCTCCCACGACTGGTACTCGGAAAGGCTGGGCCGGTGGCCGTGTGTGCGAACGAACTGATCCGTGAGGCGAAGGAACAGGCCACCGGACAGACACTCGGCAGCAACCGTGGCAGCGGAGTCGCGGAACAGCAAGAAAGGCCCCCCAGGCAGCACGCAGGAACTCGTGCGGGTGGGGGCATGTCCTTCATGGCTCCACCAGGAGTGGAGCGGAAGCCCGGCGGGCCGCAGCTACGACGGGAGCAAGATTACCGTTGGTGGTTGCGGTAGGCAGGCGGTAGTTGCGCTCCTTCGGGGGTGAGCGGCTGAGTCCGGGAGCCCTTGATGTTCTGCCTTCCGATGGTGCCTGGGATGAGCGTGCGCAGGGCGTTCTGGGTCTCCGGGTCGACCGCGTAGACGATGGTGCCGGCGACGCCGCGAGTGAGGAGTACGTGGTAGGCGTTGCGGATGCACCGGTCCACGACTCGGTCCTCGATCCCGCTGTGGAAAGCAGGGTCACGGGAAGCACTCCGATTGACGACGAACTTTCCGTCACGGAACAGCAGATCGGGCCCGATGATGACGCCGTTCCAGTCGTATTCGAAGGTCTGGGCCGTGTAGACACAGCCGAGTTGACCGATGCCTCGGGGGTCGGTCGACCACAGGTACGACGGCGGCGCATCCGGTACGTGGTGTGTGGGCTTCACGTTCCACGGTCGGTGCCAATCCCCGATGCGCACATCTGCGACGAGCTGGTTCTGCTTCGGGTTGCTCCACTTCCAGCAGAAGCCCGCGGTGATGCGGGACGTGAATCCTTGCTGGCCGCACGTATTGATGAGCTCCTCCAGGTTGTCCGGGGAGTCCGCCACCATCAGCGTCATCCGACCGTCCGAGTGCCAGACCGTCGGATCGGACGAGGTGCCCAGCCCCAGAAGCTGTTGGACCCAGCTCTGGTACTGCTTACTGCCACCCGCGCGGAACGTCCCTTCGAGGTCGTTCACCTGGACCTGGTGGCCGAGGCTCTCGGCGAGTTCCTTGAGGTAGTCGGCCGTGCCGACCTCGTCGGGCCGGATCGACTGGTGGTCGTCCAGCAGGAAGACCGGAACCCGTGCCACGTTGAGCAGTTCGGTCGCCTGTGGCCGGTCGTCGTCGCGGAGTTCCCTCGGAGTGTTGCGATGGGTTGAACTGCGGCGCATTCGATGTGCTTCGTCGCAGATCAGGATGCCGATGCTGTCGGGCGCGCTTCCGGTGAAGCTGTTGAAGTACTGGTAGAGCCTCTTGGCCGACTTCTTCTTGTCCGATGTCCGGCCCTGTCGTGCTGCGCCGATCATGATCTCGCGAAGTGTCTCGGTGTACGCGCGGGATCCGCTCGCCAGTACCGCCTCGTGATTGTCGTTGCCGAGCAACCGCTGCAATTCGAGGGCCACGGCACTCTTTCCGCTGCCCGGACCGCCCCGCAGGATGAAGACGCGCTTGCGTTCCCGATCGCTGCCGACAGGTTCGGGGACGGCGTCGGGATCGCCGAACAGGCCCACATCGAGTGCACCGTGCGGGTCGGCCCGCTTCAGGCGCCGGACGATCAGGTCGGTTGCGAGTTGCTGTTCGTCGAGAAGTATCAGACCGCCTCCCGCCACCGACCGCTGGCGCGCCAGGTCAGTCACCTTGAGCAGCGGACGGAGCCGAGACTTTCCCAGGGCCTCTGCAGCACGGAGTCCGGAAGCGGGAGAGAACCTCGATGTGAGAACGCGGCGAAACCGGTGCAGGTCGTCCAGGGTGTAGAGCGCTCCGTAACGACTCTCGGGCAGGTCGAACAGCGCCTCGACGTCCGTGTCTCGCGCATTGTGCAGGAACGCGGCCCCCATCAGGCTGTCCTCGTTCTCCCGGAGGTGGGAGATGTAGCGCACCATGTACTCGCAATAGCACTGGATCTGACGTACCGGGTGAAGCTTGTTCCTGCCGTCACCGAACCCGAGGTCCACGGCGATCGGACAGCCGGGGTCGACGACGGCGTGCCGGGCCTGCTTCAACTCGACCGCGAGATAGGAGTCTGCGCCGGTGCCCGGGTGCTGACCGCACAGCACCAGGTCGACCGCCGAATTGGTGTGCGGCAGAGCCACTTCGATCTGCACGACGACTTCGCCCAGACCGCAGTCCAACAGGGCCTTGACCACGACGGGAATGCTGTTGTTCCAGGCGTTGATGTCACCGGTTCCCGCCTGGCGCCCGTGGAACTCGGCGTGTAGGTCGATCAGCCGCTCGGTGAGTGGGAGCCGCGCCGAATCCGTGGGTTCAACGAGTCGACCGAGTTCGGCCGCCGAAAGCTGTAGAAGCACAAAGATCCCCAGGCACGAGACAACTCGTGCGGGTGGGGGCATGTCCTTCGTGACTCCACCGGGGCGGAGCGGAAGCCCGGCGGGCCGCAATGACGATTCGAAGACTAACCTGTGCGCGGATCGCACAAGGGCGGGCCCCGAAGGACCCGCCCGGCGCTCGGCTCAGCCGAGACGATGCACCACGATCAGCACCAGCGTCCACAGCAGGTTCGAGCCGATGCTCGCCGCGATGCCCACCAGGACGTCACGGATCCAGCTGTGGTGCTTGCGGGTGTACTCGACGATTGCCACGGGGAGCGTCCCTTCGGTGGGCCGATGGCGGATGCCGGATGGCTCCCACCGGGAACGCACCGAGTGCATGCCGTCGGACCGAAGGTCGATTCCTCCGAGGTCGCGCGTCGCGTCCACCCCTGGAGGTGGCGCAGTGCGAGCTGAACGCTAGCCCATATCGAGGTTCGTACGACAGCGACTTGTTCTTCGGCAGCGCCGTGTCCGATCACTCGGGCAGGACGTAGACAGTGTCTACGCGATGTTGGTAGACAGTGTCTATGGATGAGGAGCAGACGTCCCTGCGTGAGCGCCTGGTGGATGCCGGGGTGGAGTTGGTGCTGGCGGAGGGGTCGGGGGCGGTGGGGTTGCGGGAGATTGCGCGGCGGGCGGGGGTGTCGCACGGGGCGCCGCGGCGGTATTTCGCTACGCATCGGGAGTTGTTGTCGGCGGTGGCGCGGCGGGGGTTCGAGGAGTTGGGGCGGCGGTTCGCGGGGGTGCGGGCGGAGGGGGCCAGGGGGCAGTTGGAGGGGGTGGCTCGGGAGTACTTGGCGTTCGCGGCGGAGCGGCGCGGGATGTTCGAGCTGATGTTCCGTCATGACCTGCTGAGCAGTGACGGGCGGGAGCCGGAGGGGCCGAGGCTGCGGGAGTCGACGGGGCCGCTGTTCGGGGGGATGGCCGGGCTGGTGGCGGAGTGCACGGGAGACGGGGAGCGGGCGCCGGTGGCGGCGGCGGCGTTGTGGGCGAACCTGCACGGGCTGGCGCAGTTGCAGGGGTGGGGGAGCGTCGAGTTGATGCTGGGGGCGGGGCGGGAGGACGCGCTGCTGGAGGCGGTTCTGGTGGCGCACCTGGGTGAGCGGTGAGCCGGTTCGCGTTGCCGGTGAGCGTCGCGGCCGCGATGCTGGTGGCCCTGGACGGCACCGTGCTGCTGATCGCCCAGCCGAGCATGCGGCGCGAACTCGGGGCGGGTGCGGCCGAGTTGCAGTGGACCAGCACCGGCTACCTGGTCGCGGTCGCCGCCCTGCTGGTGGTGGCCGGCCGGCTCGGCGACCGGTACGGGCACCGGGGGACGTTGCTGGCGGGGGTGCTGGGGTTCGGCGCGGCCTCGGCCGGGATCGCGGTCGCCCCCGACGTCGGCTGGGTGATCGGGTTACGGGTCGCCCAGGGCGCGTTCGGGGCGCTGCTGCAGCCGGGAACGCTCGCGCTGCTGCGGCTGTACTGCCCGCCGGAGCGGCTCGGTCGGGCGATCGCGGTGCGGACGGGCGCGATCGCGGTCGCCGCCGGCGCGGGCCCGCTGCTCGGCGGCGCGCTGGTGGCGCAGTTCGGCTGGCGGGCGGTGTTCTGGATCAACGTGCCGGTCGCCGTCCTGATCGCGGCGATGACGCTCGCACTGCGGCCACCCGAGGTCGAACGGGGCCGCCAGCGGCTCGACCTGGCGGGCGCTGCGCTGCTCGCCGCCGCGCTCGCCGTACTGGTGCACGCCCTCGCCGGGATTCCCGACCGGGGTTGGCGCGACGCCGGCATCGTCGTCGAACTGGCCGTTGCCGCCGGTCTGTTGGTGGCGTTGGTCGGCCACGAGCGGCGCGCCGTCGAGCCGGTGGTGCCGCGTCCGGTGGCCCGGTCGCGGCCGGTGATCGGCTCGCTGGCGTTGCTCCTGACGTCCTCCGCCGGGCTGTTCGGCACCCTGTTCAGCACCACGTTCCGGCTCCAGGACACGTTGCGCCTCGGCCCGCTGGACACCGCGCTGCGCATGCTGCCACTGACCGCGCTGATGGTGCTGGGCGCCCCGGCCGCCGCGCGGGCGCTGCGCCGGTACGGTCCGCGCCGCACCGCGTTCGGCGGAACGCTGCTGCTGGTGACGGGAATTGCCGCACTCGCCGGCCCGGGCGGCGGCGGGGCGGCGCCCGTCGCGACGGCGGTGGCCTCGGCGCTGCTGGGAGCGGGGTTCGCCGGGGTGATGGTGACGGCTACCGGCAGCGTGGTCGGCGACGCCCCGCCGGGGTACGCGGGCGCGGTCGGCGGGCTGAAGCAGACCGCGATGAACGTCGGCCCCACCCTGGGCATCGCCACCGCCTCCGGTGCCGGCCCGCACGGCGCCCTGCCGACCCTGGCGCTGCTGGCCGCCGTCGGACTGCTCCCGGCCGCGACGCTGCCTGCCGCACGGCACCGGCCGGGCGAGGGAGTTGCTGCCGCGGGTGGGTGACGCGCCGGGGGTGATGCGGCAGTGCGGTAGGTGCCGGGTCGCGGGGCTCGGTGAGGTCGGCTGCCCTTGGCGTGCTTGCGGTGATTGGGGAGTCGTTGCTCGGGCGGGTGAGGTGTCGGGCTGGTGGTGGAGGTGCTGGCGGCAGTGCGGCAGGTCGTCGCCCGGGTATCCGCCCGGCCCGGTTGTGGTGCCGCACTCGCAGTGTCGGGAGTTGCTGTCGTGGGTGGGGGACGCGTCGGGTGGCAGGTGTCAGGTCGTTGCCTGGGGCCTCCGTCCAGCCTGGTCGCTACGCCGCACTCGCAGTGTTGGGAGTTGAGGTCCCCCGCGGTGACGTGTCGGGGTGGTGGCAATGCGGCAATTGTCGGGTTCGGCGGTGCAGGCTGCCTGCGGTCTCTCTCCCGCCCGCCTGCTGTGCCGCAGGTGCCGCGCTGGGGACTTGCTGCCCCTGGGGAGGTGGCAGGCAGGGCATCCGCCGCTTGCGGTGGGGCCGGCCGTCCGTTGCCGCGCCGGTCGTGCGACGCCTGTCGTGTCGGGAAGTCGCTGTCGGTGGCGCGTGACACGCTTGGCCCGTGACAGAAGAGCAGATGGCAGAGCGCCGGGCGGTCGGGGCGCTGAGTTCGACGGTGCTGGACTGCCCGGACCCGGAGCGACTGGCGGCGTTCTACCGCCTGTTGACGGGCTGGGAGGTGACGTACCGCAGCGAGGCGTACGTGTTCATCGGGGACGGTCCGGTGCGTATCGGCTTTCAGCGGGTCGGCGAGTTCCGGCCTCCGGCCTGGCCGTCCGACGGGGCCCGCGCTCATCTCGACTTCACCGTGCCCGAGTTGGCGTCGGCGGTGGCCGAACTGCTGGCGGCGGGCGCGACGAAGCCGGAGCACCAGGCGGGCGGCGACCACTGGGTGACGCTGCTCGACCCGGACGGGCACCCGTTCTGCCTGGCGATCCCCGAATGACGACGGCCGGTGCGGCCGTACTGGAGGCGGACGGCGAGCGTCTGGCCTGCACGGTGGTCGAACCCGTCGGGCCGGCCCGGCCCGGTACGGCGCTGCTGATGCACGGTGCGGGGAACAGCGGGAGACACCGATGCCTGCCGTTGGCGCGGGAGTTGGCGGCTGCGGGCTGCCGCTCGGTGGTGTTCGACTTCGCCGGGCACGGCGAGAGCACCGGCGAGCTCGGGAAGCTCTCGCTGGCCCGCCGCGCGCGTCAGGCCCGTGCGGTGCTGGAGCGCCACGCGCCGGACGGGCCGCTGCTGCTGGTCGGGTTCTCGATGAGCGGCCAGACCGTCGCCGACCTGCTGGGTGAGCCCGACATCGGCGACCGGGTGCGGGCGATCGCCCTCGGGGCCCCGGCCGCGTACGCCCGCGACGTGCGGGAACTCCCGTTCGCTGCACCGGAGTTCACGGCCACCTTGCGCAACCCGGGCAGTTGGCGCAGCAGCACGGCGTTCGAGACCTTCGCGGCGTTCGACGGCCGGGCGGTGCTGGTACTGCCCGAGACGGACGAGGTGATCCCGGCCGAGGTAACGAACGCTCTGGACGCCGCCCTGCGCACCCGTGCCGCGTACACCCGCCTCGTCCTGCCGGGCGCCGATCACATGCTCGGCACCTGGCTGAGCGGCCACCCGGAGCACCGCGTCCAGGTAGCTGCCGCGCTTCTCGGCGACGCCTGAACGGCTGTTGGGGCAGTTGCACGGCCGATCCCGCTGCCGGTCGGGTCGGCACAGACCTGGGCGGTTTGGAGCGTCGCGCCCAAGTGGCTGCCGGGCTTCTCGCCGGGGCCTGATCGGCTGTTGGGGCAGCCGCACGGCCAGTCCGCCGCTGGCTGGGTCGGCACCTGGCTGAGCGGCCACCCGGAGCACCGCGCCCAGGTAGCTGCCGCGCTTCTCGGCGACGCCTGAACGGCTGTTGGGGCAGTTGCACGGCCGGTTTGCAGACGCCTGAACCCATCAGGGCAGCCGCACGGCCAGTCCGCCGCCGGTCGGGTCGGCACAGACCTGGGCGGTCCGGAGCGTCGTGCCAGGTGCCTGAACGGCCGTCGGGGCAGCCGCACGGCCGATCCCGCCGCCGACCGGGTCGGCACAGACCTGGGCGCCCACCGGAGCGCCGCGCCCAGGTGGCCACCGCGTCTCTCACCGATGCCTGAACGGCCGTCGCGCCCAGCCGCATGGCTGGCCCGCCCCGCCGACGCCTGAACGGCCGTCGCGCCCAGCCGCATGGCTGGCCCGCCCCGCCGACGCCTGAACGGCCGTCGCGCCCAGCCGCACGGCTGGCCCGCCCCGCCGACGCCTGAACAGTCGCAGGAGGGGGCATAGTCGGCCCGCCGCTGCCTGGTTGGGCGTCAGGGAGGCCGTACTGCCAGCGGACCGCCGCCTGAACGGCCGCCAGGGAGGTCGCACGGTCAGCCCGTCGACCACACGCTCGGCACCTGGCTGAGCGGCCACCCGGAGTGCCGCATCCAAGTGGTTGCCGCGTTCCTCGCCGACGCCCGAGCATCCGCCGGAGCAGCCCCGCGACAGTCCGCCGACGCCTGAACGCCCGCCCGGGAGGCCGCACGAGCAGCCCGCCCAGCGCCCGAGTGCCCGTCAGGGCAGTCGTACGACCAGTCCGCCGCCGTTCGGGTCGGCGGTGATGGTGACGCCGGTGAGGTCGTCCACCCAGTGATCAGGCCGGTGGGCGGCGGCGCGTGGGCCGATGCCGAGGACTGGCATGCCGGCGGCGCGGGCGGCGGTGATGCCGGCTTCGGAGTCCTCGAGGACCAGGCATTCGGCGGGGGCGACGCCGAGTTCGGCGGCGGCCTTCAGGAAGCCCTCGGGGTCGGGCTTGCTGGCGCCGACGTGTTCGGCGGTGATCATCAGCGGGGGCAGCGGGACGTCGGCGGCGGCCATCCGGACTCGGGCGAGGCGGTCGTCGGCGGAGGTGACCAGGGCGTGCGGCAGTCCGGCCAGTGACTCCAACAGGCGTCGGGCGCCGGGGACTTCGACCACGCCGTCGGTGTCGGCGGTCTCCTCGGCGAGCATCTGCCGGTTCTCGGCGAGGTTCTGTTCCATCGGGCGGTCGGGCAGCAGCAGGGCCATGGTCAGGTGGCCCTGCCGGCCGTGGACGGTGCGCATCGCCTCGTCCGCGTCGAGGCCGTTCCGTTCGGCCCAGCGGCGCCAGCAGCGTTCGACCACGGCGTCGGAGTTGACCAGGGTGCCGTCCATGTCGAGCAGGACGGCCCGGACCGGCGGGGTGAGGACGGGCATCGGGGCTCCTCGGGGGCCTCGGACGAGTGTTTGTTCCACAATCGTACAAAACCGGGGCCGAGGGCCGTCCGGGCTCACCCCAGCAGGTGCGCGTTGACCGCCCGGGCCTCCGCGGCCAGCTCCGGCAGCTCCACCACCTCGACGCCCGCCGCGGTGAGCAGCGCGCCGCCCCGGCCCTCGGTGACGAACAGCGCGGGCTCCAGCCAGGCCACCACTACCCGCGGCACCCCGGCCGCGACGATCAACTCGGCGCACGGGTGCGGCCGGGAGGCGCGCTGCCCGCACGGCTCCAAGGTGCTGTAGACGGTGGCGGTGCGCAGCCGCGGATCGCCGGGCGCGAGCTTGCCGAGTGCGGCCTCCTCGGCGTGGTTCACCGCGTCGACCTCCCGGCTGAAGCCTTCGGCCAGCACCTCGCCGTCCGCACCGACGATCACCGCGCCCACCGAGAACGCCGTCCGGGACGGCGGGCAGCGCCGGGACAGTTCGATCGCGTGGCGCAGCCACTCCTGGTCGGTGGTCATGGGGGGCTCCTTCGGTACGGGACGGCGCCCCTCACCGTACGGGCCGCGGCGGCAGCGGGAGCGGCAGGGAGGGCAGGCCGTCGATGCTGACGGCGACGTGGTCCTTGCCCTCGCAGTAGGCGCTGAAGTTCTCCTCGCCCTTGCGGGTGAAGAACTGCTCGTGCAGGCCCCGTTCGGAGCGGTAGTCCATGAACGGGACGGCGTACCCGCAGGAGTCGCTCACCCTTTCCGCGCGCACCAGGACGATCGCGCGCAGTCCGACGCCGTCCGCGGACGGGTCGAAGTGCCCGAGCAGTTCGGCGAACCGCGGGTCGTCGCGGAACACCGGCTCGCCCCGGCCGTGCACCCGCAGCACCGTCGGCGGGCCCTCGAAGGCGGTCCACATCAGGGTGATCCGGCCGTTCTCCCGCAGGTGGGCGATGGTCTCGGCGTGCGAACCGCCGAAGTCCAGGTAGGCGACGGTGAGTTCGTCGAGGACGGCGAGGGTGCCGGCCCGGCCCTTGGGGGAGAGGTTGACGTGTCCGTCGCCGGAGAGCGGGGCGGTGGCCACGAAGAACACGGGCTGCCTGTCGATGAACGCGCGCAGCCGGTCGTCGATGCGTTCGTAGGTCTTTCCCATACCCGCGATTCTGCGCCCGGCCGAGCCCGGCGGGCGAGGGGAATTCGAGAGCGTCCCACAGTGCGAGACATGAATGTCCGACCCATGGAACGTCTTCCTATCCTGGGAGGGTCGTTTTCGAGGGAGAGGGGAACCGCCGTGGCCGGCTACACCCACGGGCACCACGCCGCCGTCCTGCGCTCGCACCGCACCCGCACCGCCGCCAACTCCGCGGCCTATCTGCTGCCCGAACTGCGCCCCGGGCAGCGGCTGTTGGACGTCGGTTGCGGGCCCGGCACGATCACCGCCGACCTGGCCGACCGGCTCGGCCCGACCGGCCGGGTGATCGGCATCGACCCGTCCGCCGAGGTGCTCGCCCAGGCCGCCGCGCTCGCCGCCGAACGCGGGCTGGAGCGGCTGACCTTCGAGGCCGCCGACGTGTACCGACTCCCGTACGCCGATGCCTCGTTCGACGTGGTGCACGCCCACCAGGTGCTCCAGCACCTCGCCGACCCGGTCGCCGCGCTGCGCGAGATGCGCCGGGTCACCGCCCCCGGCGGGGTGATCGCGGTCCGCGACGCCGACTACGCCGCGATGGCCTGGTACCCCCAACTGCCCGAACTGGACGAATGGTTGGCGCTCTACCGGAAGACCGCCCGGGCCAGTGGCGGCGAACCCGACGCCGGCCGCCGACTGCTGTCCTGGGCGCACGCCGCCGGGCTGACCGACGTCCGGCCGTCCTCCGGCACCTGGACGTACGCCACCGAGGCCGAACGTGCCTGGTGGTCGGAGAGCTGGGCCGAGCGGACGGTGCACTCCAACACCGCCGCCACCGCCCTGGCCGAGGGCCTCGCCACCCCCGCCGACCTGGACCGGATCGCCGCCGGCTGGCCCCGCTGGGCCGCGCATCCGGACGCCTGGTTCGCCGTACTGCACGGTGAACTCCTGGTGCGCGTAAGCTAGTTGGCCCCGCCGAGCGGTCCGACCCGCCCCCCATCGGGCCGGACCGCTACCGTGTGGCGCCATGGGACAACCGGACCGCACGCCCGCCACGCACCGCGTCATGCGGCAGGACGACAACGGCAATCGCTTCCTGCTCGCCCGCGGACTCACCCGCCCCGCCGCCGAGGCCCTGGCCGCCGAGTACGAGTCCCGCGGTCACAAGCAGCTCTACTGGATCGAAGCCGAGGACCCCGACGGACCCGCCCAGCCCGAGGGGACCCGCGCCCCGTAGCTTCCGGGCCCTGCCGCCCGCGGCCGCGTAGCGTGGCGGCCACCGGGAGAGCCGGAACGCGGAGCGAGGAGGGCCTTTCGTTGGCTGAGGAGATCGAGCGCAAGTTCCTGGTGCCGTCGGGCGAAACCGTCCCCGACGGGCGGGAGTTCGAAGTCCGGCAGGGCTACCTGGTGATCGGGCCGGAGGGGTCCGAGGCCCGGGTGCGCGACCAGGGCGGGGCGTGCTCCCTGACGGTCAAGCGCGGCACCGGCCTGGTGCGCGGCGAGTGGGAGACCCCGCTTACCGCCGAGCAGTTCGAGGCTTTGTGGCCCGCCACCGAGCAGGCCCGGGTCGCCAAGACCCGCCGGGTGGTGCAGCTCGGCCGGTGCGAGGCCGTGGTCGACACCTTCCACGGCCGGCTGGCCGGACTGCGCACCGCCGAGGTCGAGTTCACCGACCGGGAGGAGGCCGCCGCCTTCACCCCGCCGCCCTGGTTCGGACCCGAGGTCACCGACCGCCCGGACCTGAAGAACCAGCACCTCGCCACCGCCGCCGGGCCGCCGAGCCCCTGACATAGGGTCGGGAGCCGACGAGCGGTACGAACGGCAAGGGCGGCCATGGCAGAGCTGATCGACACGGTGGCGTGGGTGCGACTGGAGGGCGGGCGGATCCTCTGCGCGCGCCCCCGCGGCAAGGACGTCTTCTACATCCCCGGCGGCAAGCGCGAGGGCGACGAGACCGACCTGCAGACGCTGACCCGCGAGATCGCCGAGGAACTCACCGTCGCCATCCGCCCCGACACCGTCACCCACGCCGGCACCTACCACGCCGACGCCCACCCGGGCGGCCCCACCGTCCGGATGGCCTGCTACCGCGCCGAATACACCGGCACCCTCGCCGCCAGCAGCGAGATCGAGGACGTCGAATGGTTCGGCTACGCCGACCGCGACCGCGTCCCCCCGGTCGACCAGCTGCTCTTCGACGACCTGCACCGCGACGGCCACCTGCACTGAGCACGGGAGACCCCGGCCGCGCAGGGAAATGCCCGTTCTGTACGCCAATCGGACAGACGACCCGTATGCCGGGATAGCTGCGCGTTTCCCTGGGTATGGCAGTGTTCGGCTTGATTCGTCACGATCAGTGGGCCGGGTTCGGCGCGGCCGTGGCGACGGCCCATGCCCCGGCAGCCCGTCGGCGGCGTGTTCCAGCGACGGCCGGAGGCCCCGTAGGTGGCGAAGCCGGGTGACGGCGGGGAAGAGCACGAGGCGTCGGGCCTGCCCCCGCGCGGGCCGCGGCGGCCGAGCGGCCCCGCACTGCCCCGGGGCGCCGACCGGTCCGGCAGCGCGGCCGCCCGCGCCCGCCTGCGCCGCCGCCCCGGCCACGAACCGCCGCCGCCCACCCCCGGGCCGTCCGCCGGCCCCGTCGCCGGGCAGCGCCCCGCCGGGCTCGAACCGTCCGCCCGGAGCAGCGGTACGTCCCGCGGCCGCCCCGCCCGGGCGTTCCCCGGCGGGCCCGGCCAGTACCCGGCCGCGCGCTCCGAGGCCGCGCCGACCACGCTGCACCCGAGCCGCCGCACCGAGGGCGGCAGCCTGCTCGACGTGGTGCGGGTGGCGATCGTCATCCTGGACACCGCGGGCCGGGTGGTGCTGTGGAGCCCGACCGCCGAGGAGATGCTCGGCTGGCCCAGCGAGGTGCTGGTCGGCCGGGCGATCGAGGACCTGCTGTCCGACCCGGCCGACCAGCAGCGCGCCAGGGCCGCCCTCCAGGAGACGCTGAGCCGCGGCTCCTGGCACGGCTTCACCGGCATCAGCGACCGGTACGGCATGCCGGTCGAGGTGGAGGTCCGGCTGTCGCTGCTGGTGGACGGCGACGGCGCGCCCTACGTGCAGGCCGCGCTCACCGAGGCCGCCGCGCTGCGCGCCGTCGAACGCGACCTCGCGGTCCGCGACGCGCTGTTCGAACAGTCCCCGCTGGGCATCGCCGTGCTGGACACCGACCTGCGCTACACCGCCGTCAACCGCACGCTGGCCGAGATGAACAACCTGCCCGCCGAGGCGCACATCGGCCGCACCACCGGCGAGACCATGCCGGAGCGCTCCACCGACGAGATCACCGCCCTGCAGCGCCAGGTACTGGCCACCGGCGAGCCCGTCATCGACGTCACGCTGGCCTCGCCGAACAGCGGCCGGGGCGGCTACCGGTCGATCTCGTTCAGCCGGATGACCGACCGGGCCGGCCGGGTGCTCGGCATCTCCGGCACCGCGATGGACGTCACCGAGCGCTACCGGGCGGTGGCCAAGGTGGAGGGCGCCCGGCGGCGGCTGTCGCTGCTCAACGAGTTCGGCTCCCGGGTCGGTGACCTGCTGGACGCCTCGATGATCGCCCAGGAACTGGCCGGCGCGGTGGTCCCGCGGCTGGCCGACTACGCCGCGGTGATCCTGCTGCAGGCCGTCGCGCACGGTGACGACCTGCCCCGGCACGGCCACGACCGGCGCACCTCGCTGCTGCAGCTCGGCGTGGCCGGCGTCGAGGACGGGCCGGCGGTGGAGACCATGCTCCGGCGCAGCGCCCGGATCACCTTCGAGGACGACTCGGTGTTCGGCCGCGTGCTGCGCCGCGGCGTCCCCGAACTGCTCACCGGCGCCGAACTGGAGGCGCTGTCCTTCCCCGGCGACCCCAAGGTGGAGGCCGCCCGCGACCTCGGCATCCACTCCCGGCTGGTGGTGCCGCTGCGGGCCCGCGGCATCGTGATCGGCCTGCTGGTGGTCAGCCGGGCCGGCTACCGGGAGGGCTTCGACCGCGACGACCTGGCCTTCACCGTCGAACTCGCCGACCGGGCCGGCAGCTCGCTCGACAACGCCCGGCTGTACGCCCGCGAGCGGACGGCCGCGCTCACCCTGCAGCGCACCCTGCTGCCCCAGCAGGTGCCGCAGCCGGCCGGCGTCGAGGTGGCGTACCGGTACGTTCCGGGCTCCAGCGGCACCGAGGTCGGCGGCGACTGGTTCGACGTCATCCCGCTGCCCGGCGAGCGCACCGCGCTGGTGGTCGGCGACGTGATGGGCCACGGCCTGCGGGCCGCCGCCACGATGGGCCGGCTGCGCACCGCGGTCCGGGTGCTGGCCGCCCTCGACCTGGCGCCCGAGGTGGTCCTGCGGCACGTCCACGAGCTCGCCGACGACCTCGCCCAGGGCCCCGACGAGGCCCTGCTCGCCACCTGCGTCTACGCGGTGTTCGACCCCGCGCGGCGCAACCTGACCGTCACCAAGGCCGGCCACATCCCGCCGGTCCTGGTGGTGCCCGGCGCCGACGCCGAGCCGGCCCGCTCCGGCGGCCCGCTGCCCGGCGGCGCCGGCCAGGTGCTCGACCTGCCCTCCGGTGCGCCGCTCGGCGTCGGCGGGGTGCCGTTCGAATCCATCGAGATGGAGATCCCCGACGGCAGCCTGCTCGCCCTGTGCACGGACGGGCTGGTGGAGTCCCGGGACAAGGATCTGGACGTGGGACTCGGGAGGTTGATCAGCGTGCTCGAACAGCCGTACGCCTCGATCCAGCAGGCGTGCGAGGCCGTCCTCGACACCATGGAGCAGGGCCGCGAACCCGACGACGTGGCGCTGCTGCTGGCCCGGCTGGGCCGGGAACGGGAGGACGCCCCCACCGCCGGCTGGACCCTGCCGGCCGAGCCGACCGCGGTCTCCCGGGCCCGCCGGCTGGTCCGCCACACACTCGCCGACTGGGGCGCCGAAGCACTCACCGACACCGCCGAACTGCTGGTCAGCGAACTCGTCACGAACGCCGTCCGGTACGCCAGCGCCCCGATCGGGGTCCGGCTCACGTTCGGCGAGGTGCTGCTGGTGGAGATCTCCGACCCGCTGCCGGACCCGCCCCGGGAGCGGCACGCGAGCGCCGGCGACGAGGGCGGGCGCGGTCTCGAACTGGTCCGCCGGCTCGCGCTGCGCTGGGGAACCAGGGCGGAGGGGCTGGGCAAGGTCGTCTGGTTCGAACTGGCAGACTCGGACGTTCAACCACCCGAGTCGATGTTGTGACGTTGAAGGGCGTGTGCGTCCACGCCCGAATGATGAATACTCGGACATCGAAATACTCGGTCGTCTCGACACCGGATGGGCGCGCGGGTTGGAGGGGTCGGTCCGTTGAACAGCTTCCCGGCACGGAACACGACGCACGGCAGCAGCGGCCGAGCCGCACTGCCGGAGCAGCCGGGTGCCCCGACGGTGCCTGCCACCCTCCCTGACGGCTGGGAACAGGCCTCCTCGGGCACCATCTACGACTACATCCGGGTCGCCACCTTCGCGATCGGCCCCGACGGGCGGATCGCGCAGTGGAGCGACCGGGCCGCCGAATTCTTCGGCGTGCCCGCCGCCGAGGCGGTCGGCGCGGACCCGATCACCGCGTTCGTCCCGCGCGAACTGTGGCAGCGCGGCCGGGCCCGGCTGGAACGCATCCTGTCCGGCGAGGAGTGGGTCGGCACCGCCCCCTACCGGGACCTGTCCGGCGCGGAGAGCCTCGCAGAGGTCTACGCGATGCCCGACAGCGCCGACGGCTCCGCCACCTGCCTGGCCGTCGACCTCGGCCGGCTGCGCGCCATCGAGACCGACCTGGCCGCCTCCGAGGCGGTCATCGGCCAGACCCCCACCGGGTTCTTCCTGTTCGACACCGACCTGAAGCTGCAGCGCGTCAACGCCGCCTTCGCCACCGGCGTCGGCCGCAGCCCCGCCGCCCTGCAGGGCCTCGCCCCCGGCGACGTGTTCCGGCCCTCCGACGCGGACCGGCTGCTGCTCGCCCTGCGCAAGGTCCTCACCGGCCAGGAGCCGGTCCTCGACCTGCGGCTGTCCGGCCCCGCCCGCCCCGGCCGCCCGGCCGCCCGCGAGGACGACCGCACCTGGGCCGTCTCGCTGTACCGCCTCACCGCCGCCGGCGGACGCCCGATCGGCGTCGCCGGACAGGTCCAGGACGTCACCAGCCGGCACATCGCCGAACGCGAGGCCGCCGGCGTGCGCCGCAGCCTCGCCCTGCTCAACGAGGCGTCCACCCACATCGGCTCCACCCTCGACCTGGAGACCACCGCCAAGGAACTGCTCGACGTGATCGTCCCGCAGTTCTGCGACGTCGCCACCGTCGACCTGTACACCGCGCTGCTCACCGGCGACTCCTCGCTCACCGCCAACCCGGAGAACGGCGAACTGCGCCGGGTCGCCGTCTCCAGCGTGGTCGGCAACGCCCCGTCGGTGCTCGGCAGCGAACGCGGCGGCGTCCGGGTCGCCGAGGCCGGCGGCACGCTCTGCTACCCGCCGCGCTCCCCGCACGCCCGCGCGCTGCGCACCGGCCGCAGCGTCGTCCCGCAGCCCGGGCCCGACCCGCTGCTGCGCTCCACCCTGGTGGTGCCGCTGGTCGCCCGCGACCAGGTGCTCGGCCTGGTGCAGCTGTCCCGGGCCATCGGCAGCGAGCCGTTCGACGCCCGCGAGGTCGCGATCGCCGAGGAACTCGTCGCCCGCGCCGCCGTCTGCGTCGACAACGCCCGGCTGTACCGCCGCGAGCACGAGCGCGCGCTGATCCTGCAGCGCAGCCTGCTGCCCCCGGGCAACCCGGCCGCGTCCGGCCTGGAGATCGCCCGCCGCTACCTGCCCAGCAACAACAACACCGAGGTCGGCGGCGACTGGTTCGACGTCATCCCGCTGCCCGGCAGCCGCACCGCCCTGGTGATCGGCGACGTGATGGGCCGCGGCCTGCGCGCCGCCGTCGCGATGGGCCAGCTGCGCACCGCCGTGCGCACCCTGGCGATGCTCGACCTGGACCCGGAAGAGGTGCTCTCCGCCCTCGACGAGATCGCCCGGGGCCTCGGCAACGACGACGCCGAACCGGACCGGGCCGGCGCCGAGGTCTACCTCGCCACCTGCGTGTACGCCGTGTACGACGCCGTCAAGCAGCGCTGCACCTTCGCCAACGCCGGCCACCTCCCGCCGGTGCTGCTCGCCCCCGGCGAGCGCGCCCGGATGCTCGACGTGCCGCCCGGCCTGCCGCTCGGCGTCGGCGGCGAACCGTTCGAGGAGGTCACCGTCGACCTGCCCGAGGGCGCCGTCCTCGGCCTGTACACCGACGGACTGGTGGAGTCCCGCAAGCACCAGCTGGACGAGGGCCTGAAGGCCTTCCGCACCGCCCTCACCAACGGCTCCGACCAGTTGGAGGAGCTCTGCGACCAGGTGCTGGAGGAGCTCAACCCGCACCACGGCGAGGACGACATCGCGCTGCTGATGGCCAAGGTCCACGCGCTGCCCAAGGGTTCGGTCGGCGACTGGCGGCTGCCGCCCGAGCCGACCTCGGTCGCCCGGGCCCGCGAGGCCGCCTGCGGCTGGCTGCTGGAACGCGGCCTCGACGAGCTCGTCGACACCTCCGAACTGCTGGTCAGCGAACTCGTCACCAACGCCCTGCGGCACGGCCGCGGCGAGATCCGGCTGCGCCTGCTGCGCGACAAGACCATGGTCTGCGAGGTCTGGGACGACGCCTACGCCCAACCGCGCCAGCGCCGCGCCCAGGAGACCGACGAGGGCGGCCGCGGCCTGCAGCTCGTCTCGCTGCTGGCCGAGCGCTGGGGCAGCCGCCGCACACCCAAGGGCAAGATCGTCTGGTTCGAGCTGTCCCTCTAGGCTTCGGCGTCCGTTCGTACCGGAAGCGGGTGCCGGGCCGTTGTGATTCAAACCTCGACCGGCTGCCCGTTTCTGCTCCATTGCGGGCTTCCCCGTACGATGGGGAGAAGCCGAGGCATGTGCCGTGCCCGGTGGGTGGACCGGTGAATGCTGACGCGGGCCGGGCACCGTGACCCACGATTCCGGGAGAATCAGCGCCGCATGCCCACGCGCAACGACATCCGCAACGTCGCCATCGTCGCCCACGTCGACCACGGCAAGACCACTCTGGTCGACGCCATGCTCAAGCAGGCCGGTGCTTTCGCGGCCCACCAGCAGCTCGACGACCGCATGATGGACTCGAACGACCTGGAGCGCGAGAAGGGCATCACCATTCTCGCGAAGAACACCGCGGTCAAGTACCACCCCAAGGACGGCGGCGCGCCGATCACCATCAACATCATCGACACCCCGGGCCACGCCGACTTCGGTGGCGAGGTCGAGCGCGGTCTGTCGATGGTGGACGCGGTCGTCCTGCTGGTCGACGCCTCCGAGGGCCCGCTGCCGCAGACCCGCTTCGTGCTGCGCAAGGCGCTCTCCGCGCGCCTGCCCGTCATCCTGTGCATCAACAAGACCGACCGTCCGGACGCCCGGATCGACGAGGTCATCAACGAGACCTACGACCTGTTCCTGGACCTGGACGCGGACGAGGACCAGATCGAGTTCCCGATCGTCTTCGCCTGCGCCCGTGACGGCGTGGCCTCGCTGACCAAGCCGGAGAACGGCACGGTGCCGGCCGACTCCGAGAACCTGGAGCCGTTCTTCTCCACCATCCTGGAGCACGTCCCGGCCCCGACCTTCGACGAGAACGCCCCGCTGCAGGCGCACGTCACCAACCTGGACGCCGACAACTTCCTCGGCCGCATCGCGCTGCTCCGCGTCGAGCAGGGCGAGCTGCGCAAGGGCCAGACGGTGGCCTGGATCAAGCGCGACGGCTCGATCCAGAACGTCCGCATCTCCGAGCTGCTGATGACCGAGGCGCTCACCCGCAAGCCCGCCGAGGTGGCCGGCCCCGGTGACATCTGCGCCGTCGCCGGCATCGGCGACATCATGATCGGTGAGACCCTCGCCGACCCCGAGAACCCGATCGCGCTGCCGCTGATCACCGTCGACGAGCCGGCGATCTCGATGACCATCGGCACCAACACCTCGCCGCTGGTCGGCAAGGGCGGCTCCGGCAAGGGCGCGGACGCCAAGTCCGCCGGCAAGGTCGACCGCAAGGTGACGGCCCGCCAGGTCAAGGACCGCCTGGACCGCGAGCTGATCGGTAACGTCTCGCTGCGCGTGCTCGAGACCGAGCGTCCCGACGCCTGGGAGGTGCAGGGCCGCGGTGAGCTGGCGCTGGCCATCCTGATCGAGACCATGCGCCGGGAAGGCTTCGAGCTGACCGTCGGCAAGCCGCAGGTCGTCACCCGCGAGGTCAACGGCAAGACCCACGAGCCGGTCGAGCGCCTCACGGTGGACGTCCCCGAGGAGCACATGGGCGCCGTCACCCAGCTGATGGGCATCCGCAAGGGCCGGATGGACAACATGTCCAACCACGGTTCGGGCTGGGTCCGGATGGAGTTCGTGGTGCCGTCCCGCGGCCTGATCGGATTCCGGACGGAGTTCCTCACCAACACCCGCGGCACCGGCATCGCGCACTCGATCCACGAGGGCTACGAGCCGTGGTTCGGCAACCTGACGACCCGTAACAACGGTTCGCTGGTCGCCGACCGCTCCGGCGTGGTCACCGCCTTCGCGATGACCAACCTGCAGGAGCGCGGCGTGCTGTTCTGCGACCCCGGCACCGAGGTGTACGAGGGCATGATCGTCGGCGAGAACTCGCGCTCCGACGACATGGACGTGAACATCACCAAGGAGAAGAAGCTCACCAACATGCGTTCCTCGAACGCTGACGTGGCCGAGTCGATCGTCCCGCCGCGCAAGCTCTCGCTGGAGCAGTCGCTGGAGTTCTGCCGCGAGGACGAGTGCATCGAGGTGACCCCGGAGACCGTGCGCATCCGCAAGGTCGTCCTGGACGCCAAGGACCGCGGCCGCACCGCGTCGCGCGCCAAGAAGGGCTGACGCCCGCCAGTTTCGGCCGACCGGCCGGTGTCCTTCGGGACGCCGGCCGGTCGTGTTTTTGGTGACTCTCCGTCATGGACGGCCAGAGAGGGGGTGTTCGTTAATCGGACGTCACTGATCGTCATCTGTGACAACTGTCCGTTTCGCCCCTGTCTGGCTATGTCTGTAATGTCCGATTTTTGAGATTCATCCAACATTCATGTGACCAAATTGAAATCTGGATTGGTCAATTCCGTATCCAAGGGTGACCGATAGTGGGTGCAGTCGAGCTCGGGTCGAGGCTCCTGCGCAGGGGTGCGCGCCAGGCCGCGAGCGATCTGTAACACGATTTCAGGAGGCACACCCATGCGCGGTGCCAGCCAGGCCAAGTGGGTTGTCGCGGCCGTCGCGGTCGCCCTCGCCGCCACTGCTTGCGGCAGCGGCTCTTCGGACGGCGCTTCCGGGCCGGCCAACGCTCAGGGCACGTTCAGCTACCAGAGCACCGAGCCGCAGAACCCGCTCCAGCCCGCCAACGCCATGGAGGTCGGCGGCGGTCGCGTCATCAAGAACCTGTTCAAGGGTCTGGTGGACTACGACCCCAGCAACGGCCAGCTGCGCAACCAGGTCGCCGACAAGATCGAGACCACCGACGCGCAGAACTACACCGTCACCCTGAAGTCCGGCTGGACCTTCCACGACGGCACCCCGGTGACCGCGCAGTCCTTCGTGGACGCCTGGAACTGGTCCGCCAACGTCAAGAACAACCAGATCAACTCCAACTGGTTCTCCGACATCCAGGGCTACGACGCGGTCCACCCGGCCAAGGGCGACCCGACCGCCGACACCATGTCCGGCCTGAAGGTCGTCGACGACACCCACTTCACCATCGCGCTGACCGGCCCGGTGTCGTACTTCCAGTACAAGCTCGGCTACACCGCCTTCGCGCCGCTGCCGAAGGTGTTCTACACCGACCCGGCGAAGTACGGTCAGGCGCCGATCGGCAACGGCCCCTACAAGTTCGTCTCGTGGGAGCACAACAAGGCGATCACCCTCGCCGCCTACGACAACTACGCGGGCGTCGACAAGCCGAAGAACGGCGGCGTCGTCTTCAAGAGCTACTCGCAGCCCGAGGCCGCGTACAAGGACCTGGTCTCCGACAACCTGGACGTGCTGGACCAGGTCGACCCGAGCGACCTCGCCTCCTACAAGAGCGACCTGGGCGACCGGGCCGTCGACCAGCCGCAGGGCTCCATCCAGGCGCTGTCCTTCTCGCTCTACCAGGACTCCTGGAAGGGCCAGGACAAGGCCAAGGTCCGGCAGGGCCTGTCGATGGCGATCGACCGCGACACCATCACCAAGACGGTGCTCAACGGCTCCCGCCAGCCCGCCAACACCTGGGTCGCCCCGGGCGCCATGGGCTACAAGGACAACACCTGCGGCGAGGCCTGCACCTACAACCCGGCGAAGGCCAAGCAGCTGATCGCCGAGGGCGGCGGCGTCCCCGGCAACAAGATCACCGTGCTGTACAACTCCGACGGCGGCCACAAGGACTGGGTGGACGCGGTCTGCAACTCCATCCGCCAGGCCACCGGCGTGGAGTGCGTCGGCGACCCGAAGCCCGACATGAAGAGCGCCCGTGACCTGATCAAGGGCAAGAAGGTCGACGGTCTGATGCGGACCGGCTGGCAGCAGGACTACCCGCTGAACGCCAACTTCCTGCGCGACGTGTACGGCACCGGCGCCGACGCCAACGACGCCGGCTACTCCAGCCCGGAGTTCGACAAGCTGGCCGCCGCGGCGGACAAGGCCACCACCGTCGAGGAGACCGCCGCCCTGTACCAGCAGGCCGAGGCCCAGCTGGCCAAGGACATGCCGGCCATCCCGCTCTGGTACTACAAGACCACCACCGGTTACTCGAAGAACGTGCAGAACGTGAAGTACGACTCGTTCGGCGACCCGGTGTTCACCCAGGTCGAGGTCAAGCAGAAGTAACCGAGCCGGCACCGCGCGGCTCGAACCGACACGGCCGGTGTCCGTCCCCGCCCCACCGGGCGGACCGGCACCGGCCGTTGTCACGCCAAGAACTCTGATCGGGATGACGGCCCGTCAGAGCAGTAAATTGGAGGCACGATGGGGCGCTTTGTCGCTAGGCGACTGCTCCAGATGATCCCGGTGTTCCTGGGCACGGTCACGATCATTTTCTTCATGACCCGCATGCTGCCCGGCGACCCGGCGGCGGCCATGTGGGGAGACAAGGCCGCCGACCCCGCACAGCTGGCGGCGTTCAAGCACCGGATGGGACTCGACGTCTCCATCGGCCAGCAGTACCTCAACTACATGGGGGACCTGTTCCGGGGAAACTTCGGTGAGACCCTGTCCGGCCGCAAGGTCGTCGACGTCATCGGTGAGGCCCTTCCGGTCACCATCCGACTGGCGCTGCTGGCCTTCCTCTTCGAGCTGGTGGTCGGCGTCGGCATCGGCCTGCTGGCCGGCCTGCGCCGCGGCAAGGCGTTCGACAAGAGCACCCTGGTGTTCACCCTGCTGCTGATCTCGATCCCGGTCCCGGTGCTCGGCTTCATCTTCCAGAACGTCTTCGCGATCCAGCTCAAGTGGATCACCCCGACCGTTCAGGACTCGATGAACCTCGGCCAGCTGATGCTGCCCGCCATCGTGCTCGGCTCGCTGTCCCTCGCGTACGTCGCCCGACTGACCCGCACCTCCATCGCGGAGAACATCAAGTCGGACTACATGCGCACCGCGATCGCCAAGGGCCTGCCCCGGCGCAAGGTCATCGGTACCCACCTGCTGCGCAACTCGATGATCCCGGTGGTGACCTTCCTGGGCACCGACCTCGGCGCCCTGATGGGCGGCGCGATCGTCACCGAGGGCATCTTCAACGTCAAGGGCGTCGGCAACGCGCTGTACCACGCCATCAACCTCAACGAGGGCGCGACCGTCTCCGGTTTCGTCGTCGTGCTGGTGCTGGTGTACCTGGCCGCCAGCCTGATCGTCGACCTGCTCTACGCGGTCCTGGACCCGAGGATCCGGTATGCCTGACCTGATCGAGAAGACCGCCCCGGCGCAGGGCTCCGCCGAGCCCAAGCCGGAGAAGCCCCGCAGCCTCGGCTCGGACGCCTGGCACGACCTGCGCAAGCGGCCGATCTTCATCATCTCGGCGGCGCTGATCGTGCTGCTGATCGCCTTCGCGATCGCCCCCAGCCTGTTCACCTCGGTGGACCCGCGGGCCGGCGACCTGCGCCTGCACTACCTGAGCAAGCCGAACTACCTGCACTTCTTCCAGGCGGACTGGTTCGGCTACGACGGCCAGGGCCGGTCCATCTACGCCCGGATGATCTACGGCGCCCGCGCCTCCGTGGTGGTCGGCATCTGCGTCACCGCCGGCGTCACCATTCTCGGCGGCCTGGCCGGCATGGTCGCCGGCTACTACGGCGGCTGGGTCGACGCGGTGATCTCCCGGGTCACCGACATGTTCTTCGGCATCCCGCTGCTGCTCGGCGCGCTGGTCGTGCTGAACGCCTTCACCACCCGCACCGTCTGGTCGGTGGTCTTCGCCCTGGTCGCCCTCGGCTGGACCCAGATGACCCGCGTGATGCGCGGCTCGGTGATCACCGTCAAGCAGTCGGACTACGTGACCGCCGCCAAGGCGCTCGGTGCCGGCACCGGCCGGATCATGCTCAAGCACATCCTGCCGAACGCGATCGCCCCGGTGATCGTGGTCGCCACCATCGCGCTCGGCGGATACATCGCCACCGAGGCCACGCTGAGCTTCCTCGGCATCGGCCTGCAGGACCCGACCATCTCCTGGGGCATCGACATCAACTCGGCCCAGAAGGTCCTCCGTACCGCGCCGTTCGCGCTGTTCTTCCCGGCCGGCATGCTCAGCATCACCGTGCTGGCGTTCATCATGCTCGGCGACGCGGTGCGCGACGCCCTCGACCCGAAGCTGCGCTGAGAGAGGCGGCCCGCATCATGACCACCGCACCCGAGAAGACCACTGCCACCAAGGACCGCCTGGTCCCCGGCACCCCGCTGCTCGAAGTCCGCGACCTGCACGTCGAGTTCAAGACCCGGGACGGCATCGCCAAGGCCGTCAACGGCGTCAACTACTCGGTCGCCGCCGGCGAGACCCTCGCCGTGCTCGGCGAGTCCGGCTCCGGCAAGTCCGTCACCGCGCAGACCATCATGGGCATCCTCGACATGCCGCCCGGCCGGGTAACCGCCGGCGAGATCATGTTCCGCGGCCGGGACATGCTCAAGATGTCGAACGAGGAACGCCGGAAGATCCGCGGCCGCAAGATCGCGATGATCTTCCAGGACGCGCTGTCCTCGCTGAACCCGGTGCTCTCCGTCGGCTACCAGCTCGGCGAGATGTTCCGCGTCCACGAGGGCGCCTCCCGCAAGGAGGCCAAGGCCAAGGCCATCGAACTGATGGACCGGGTCCGCATCCCCGCCGCCGCGCAGCGGGTGAACGACTACCCGCACCAGTTCTCCGGCGGCATGCGCCAGCGCATCATGATCGCGATGGCGCTGGCCCTCGAGCCGGACCTGATCATCGCGGACGAGCCCACCACCGCGCTGGACGTCACCGTCCAGGCGCAGGTGATGGACCTGCTGGCCGAGCTCCAGGCCGAGTACCACATGGGTCTGATCCTGATCACCCACGACCTCGGTGTGGTCGCCGACGTCGCGGACAAGATCGCCGTCATGTACGCGGGCCGGATCGTCGAGACCGCCCCCGTGCACGACCTGTACGCCAGCCCCGCGCACCCCTACACCAAGGGCCTGCTCCGGTCGATCCCGAGCCTCGACCAGAAGGGCGAGGAGCTCTACGCGATCAAGGGCCTGCCGCCCAACCTCTACAAGGTCCCGGCCGGCTGCGCGTTCAACCCGCGCTGCGACGTGGCCACCGACCTGTGCCGCACCGAGATCCCCGCCCTGCACCAGGTCACCGACCGGGACGGGGCCGAGCTCGCCGGCCGCAAGAGCGCCTGCCACTTCTGGAAGGAGACCCTCCATGGCTGAGCCCATCCTGGAGGTCCGCGACCTGGTCAAGCACTACCCGCTCACCCAGGGCGTCCTCTTCAAGAAGCAGGTCGGCGCGGTCAAGGCCGTCGACGGCGTCTCCTTCACCCTCGACAAGGGCGAGACCCTCGGCATCGTCGGCGAGTCCGGCTGCGGCAAGTCCACCCTCGCCAAGGTCCTGATGAACCTGGAGCGGGCGACCGCCGGCCAGGTCCTCTACAAGGGCGAGGACATTTCGCGCCTGTCGGGCTCTGCTTTGAAGGCGGTGCGGCGCAACATCCAGATGGTGTTCCAGGACCCGTACACCTCGCTGAACCCGCGGATGACGGTCGGCGACATCATCGGGGAGCCGTTCGAGATCCACCCCGAGGTGGCTCCGAAGGGCGACCGCCGCAAGGCCGTTCAGGATCTGCTGGACGTGGTCGGTCTCAACCCCGAGTACATCAACCGGTACCCGCACCAGTTCTCCGGCGGCCAGCGTCAGCGCATCGGCATCGCCCGCGGTCTGGCGCTGAAGCCGGAGATCATCATCTGCGACGAGCCGGTCTCCGCGCTGGACGTGTCGGTGCAGGCCCAGGTGATCAACCTGCTGGAACAGCTCCAGAGCGAGTTCGAGCTGTCCTACATGTTCATCGCGCACGACCTGTCGATCGTCCGGCACATCTCCGACCGCGTCGGCGTGATGTACCTCGGCAAGATCGTCGAGATCGGCACCGATGCCGAGATCTACGAGCACGCCACCCACCCCTACACCCAGGCGCTGCTGTCCGCCGTCCCGGTGCCCGACCCGACCGGCCGCGAGAGCCGCGAGCGGATCATCCTCACCGGCGAC
This sequence comes from Kitasatospora sp. NPDC004615, assembly GCF_042873545.1. Classification (NCBI taxonomy): domain Bacteria; kingdom Bacillati; phylum Actinomycetota; class Actinomycetes; order Kitasatosporales; family Streptomycetaceae; genus Kitasatospora; species Kitasatospora sp. NPDC004615. The sequence continues at coordinate 409,190 of NZ_JBIALQ010000002.1, read as the reverse complement.
ATCCCGTCCCCGGCGAACCCGCCGTCCGGCTGCCGGTTCCGCACCCGGTGCTGGAAGGCGGAGGAGCGCTGCTCCACGGAGCTGCCGCTGCTGGCCGTTCCGGAGCTGCTGACCGGCGAGGCCAAGCACGAGTCGGCGTGCCACTTCGCTGCGGAGCGCGAGGTCGCGGCGGCGTAGCGCACAACCACGGGCACGAGTAACCAGGCACCCATCAGCCGGGTCGCGATCAACGGCAAGTCATTGCCCGCGACGCGATCTTGCTGGTGGGTGCCTTCCGCTTCGCGCAGTTCCTCGCGCCCCTGGTTGTGCTCTCCCTGGTGTGCTCCGTCCGGCTGCGCTGTGGTCGCGTGACCGCTCGGCGGCACTTCTCATGAGGTGAGATGCGTCATGCACCCTTGAGGAGGAAGCTCCATGCCTTCAGGCACCCGTGTGCGCCGGGCCGTGGTCAGTGCGACGTCCGTGGCCCTGATGGCCACGGGTTGTGGTGGTGGCGGCAGTTCGAGCAACGGTCCGTCGGATGCCGCCAAGACGTTCACGTACCAGGGCTCCGAGCCGCAGAATCCGTTGCAGCCGGCGAACGCCAACGAGGTTGGTGGCGGGCGCATCGTGCAGAACCTGTTCAAGGGCCTGGTGGACTACGACCCCGCCACCGGGAAGCTGCGCAACCAGGTCGCGGACACCATCGACACCACTGACGCGCAGACGTACACCGTGGCGCTGAAGTCGGGTTGGACGTTCCACGACGGGACGCCGGTGACGGCGAAGAGCTTCGTGGACGCGTGGAACTGGGCGGCGAACACCAAGAACAACCAGATCAACAGTTCGTGGTTCGAGGACATTCAGGGCTACCCGGACGTCCACCCGGAGAGCGGCAGTCCGACGGCGGACACCATGTCGGGGCTGACCGTCCAGGACGGGACGCACTTCACGATCAAGCTGAACCACAAGGTCTCGTACTTCCCGTACAAGCTGGGGTACGTGGCCTTTTCGCCGCTTCCGGAGGGGTTCTACCAGGACCCGGCGGGCTACGGGCAGAAGCCGGTGGGCAACGGGCCCTACGAGTTCGTGAGTTGGGACCACAACTCGCAGGTGGTCACCAAGACGTTCGCCAACTACCAGGGGGTGGACAAGCCGAAGAACGGCGGCGTGGTGTTCAAGATGTACACCAACGCGGAGGCGGCCTACGCGGACCTGCAGTCGAACAACCTGGACGTGATGGACCAGGTGCCGCCGTCGGCACTGGCGAACTACAAGGGAGATCTGGGCTCTCGGGCGATCGACGCTCCGCAGGGTGGGATCCAGAACGTCGGGTTCACGCTGTACCAGCCGGAGTGGCAAGGGGCGGACAAGGCCAAGGTCCGGCAGGGACTGTCGATGGCGATCGACCGGAACACCATCACCAGAACGGTGCTCCAGGGTTCGCGGGCGCCGGCGTCGGCGTGGGTCGCGGAGGGGGTGGAGGGCTACAAGGCGGGGACGTGCGGGGACTTCTGCACGTACAACCCGGACAAGGCGAAGCAACTGATCCAGGAGGGCGGTGGCGTCCCCGGGAACTCGCTGAAGATCACCTACAACGCGGACGGCGGTCACAAGGAGTGGGTGGACGCGGTCTGCAACTCGATCCGGCAGACGACCGGGGTGAACTGCGCCGGTGACCCGAAGACCGACTTCAAGACCGCCCGGGCGGCGATCACCGGGCACCAGATCAACGGCATGTTCCGGACCGGCTGGGTGCAGGACTACCCGTTGAACGCGAATTTCCTGGCGGACGTGTACCGCACCGGCGCGGCCTCGAACGACACCGGCTACTCCAGCCCGGAGTTCGACAAGCTCGCCACGGAGGCCGACAAGGCCGCGTCGATCCAGGACACCGCGACCGGCTACCAGCAGGCCGAGGCGCAGCTGGCGACGGACATGCCGGCCATCCCGCTCTGGTACTACCGGACGAACTCCGGCTACTCCAACAAGGTGCAGAACGTGTCGTTCGACTCCTTCGGCAACCCGGCCTGGACCCAGGTCGAGGTCAAGAGCTGATCCCGTCCGGCGCCGGCCCCGCCCTCCCCGCACGGAGGGCGGGGCCACACCGGTCACCCCCTCGGAGGGAGGGCTCCCATGGGTCATTACGTCCTGCGGCGCGTGCTCCAGATGATCCCGGTGTTCTTCGGGGCCACGCTGCTGATCTTCCTGATGGTGTACAGCCTGCCGGGCGACCCGATCGCGGCGATGTTCGGCGACAAGGCGGCCGACCCGGCGACCGTGGCCCACCTGAAGCACCAGTACTACCTCGACCAGCCGCTGTGGAAGCAGTACCTGCACTACATGAACAACATCTTCCACCTGGACTTCGGCACCAGTTTCACCGGCCGCCCGGTCTCCGAGATCATGAAGGACGCCTTCCCGGTCACCATCCGGCTCGCGCTGGTCGCGTTCTTCTTCGAGATCGTGATCGGCCTGCCGCTGGGCCTGATCGCCGGCCTGAAGCGGGGAAGCGTCGCGGACACCGCGGTGCTGCTGCTGACCCTGATCGTGATCTCGATCCCGGTGTTCGTGCTCGGGTACATCGCGCAGACGGTGTTCGCGATCAACCTGGGCTGGGTGACGGCGACGGTCCAGGACTCCCGGGACATCACCCAGTTGATCCTGCCCGGCCTGGTGCTGGCCTCGCTGTCGCTGGCGTACGTGGCCCGGCTGACCCGGACCTCGATCGGCGAGAACCTGCGCGCCGACTACATGCGCACAGCGGTGGCCAAGGGCCTGCCGCGGCGGACCATCGTCGGGCGGCACCTGCTGCGCAACTCGCTGATCCCGGTGGTGACGTTCCTGGGTACCGACCTGGGCGCGCTGATGGGCGGCGCGATCGTCATCGAGGGCATCTTCAACATCACCGGTGTCGGCAACGTCCTCTACCGGGCGATCAACCAGAAGGAAGGCCCGACGGTGGTCGGCATCGTCACGGTGCTGGTGATGGTGTACCTGCTCGCCAGCCTGATCGTCGACCTGCTGTACGCCGTCCTGGACCCGAGGATCCGTTATGCCTGACCGCAACGAGTCCCTCCCGGACGACCACGATCCGCTGCGGAACATCAACCCCACCGACAGCGACCACCTGGACTACGTCGGCCAGCAGGGCCTGGCGGTGGAGCGGGACTCGCTGATCGAACCGGACCCCGGCAAGCGGGAGCAGGCCCGCAGCCTGTGGGGCGACGCCTGGCGGGATCTGCGGCGGCGGCCGATCTTCCTGGTCTCGGCGGCGCTGATCGTGCTGCTGATCCTGATCGCGATCTTCCCGCAGCTGTTCACCAGCACCGATCCACGGGCCTCCGACCTGCTCCACAACTACCTGCGCCGGCCGAACTGGACGGACTTCTTCGGGGCCGGCTGGTTCGGCTACGACGGGCAGGGCCGGTCCATCTACGCCCGGGTGATCTACGGGGCGCGGGCGTCGATCACGGTCGGCATCTGCGTCACCCTGGCGGTCACCCTGCTGGGCGGCCTGACCGGGATGGTCGCCGGGTACTTCGGCGGCAGCGTCGACGCGGTGCTGTCCCGGGTCACCGACATCTTCTTCGGCATCCCGCTGCTGCTCGGCGCCCTGGTGCTGCTGAACGCGTTCGCCACCCGCAACGTGTGGTCGGTGGTGATCGCGCTGGCCTTCCTCGGCTGGACCCAACTGGCGCGCGTGATGCGCGGGTCGGTGATCACCGTCAAGCAGTCGGACTACGTGGTGGCCGGGCGGGCACTGGGCGCCGGGACGGGGCGGCTGATGTTCCGGCACATCCTGCCGAACGCGATCGCCCCGGTGATCGTGGTCGCCACCATCGCGCTGGGCGGGTACATCACGGCGGAGGCGACGCTGAGCTTCCTCGGCATCGGCCTGCAGGACCCGACCATCTCCTGGGGCGTGGACATCTCCTCCGCGCAGAAGGTGATCCGGCAGGCGCCGTTCGTGCTGTTCTTCCCGGCCGCGGCGCTCTCCATCACCGTGCTGGCCTTCATCATGCTGGGCGACGCGGTGCGCGACGCCCTCGATCCGAAGCTGCGCTGAGCGAGGGGAGAGGCACATGACCACCGCCGCCGACCAGGCCCGCCCGGCCCGCGAGGAGCCGTACACCGGCCCGCTGCTGGACGTGAAGGACCTGCACGTCGAGTTCAAGACCCGCGACGGCGTCGTCCGGGCCGTCAACGGCGTCAACTACAGCGTCAGCGCGGGTGAGACGCTCGCCGTGCTGGGCGAGTCCGGCTCCGGAAAGTCCGTCACCGCGCAGGCCGTCATGGGCATCCTCGACATGCCGCCGGCCAGTATCCCCAAGGGGGAGATCCTGTTTCGTGGCCGGGACATGCTGAAGATGTCCAAGGACGAGCGCCGGAAGATCCGCGGGCAGAAGATCGCGATGATCTTCCAGGACGCGCTGTCCTCGCTGAACCCGGTGCTCTCCGTCGGCTACCAGCTCGGCGAGATGTACCGGGCGCACCGCGGCAGCAACCGGAAGGACGCCAGGGCCAAGGCCGTCGAACTGATGGACCGGGTGCGGATCCCCGCCGCCGCGGAGCGGGTGGACGACTACCCGCACCAGTTCTCCGGCGGCATGCGGCAGCGCATCATGATCGCGATGGCGCTGGCCCTGGAGCCGGACCTGATCATCGCGGACGAGCCGACCACGGCGCTGGACGTCACCGTCCAGGCGCAGGTGATGGACCTGCTGGCCGAACTCCAGGCCGAGTACCACATGGGTCTGATCCTGATCACCCACGACCTCGGTGTGGTCGCCGACGTCGCCGACAAGATCGCCGTCATGTACGCGGGCCGGATCGTCGAGACCGCCCCCGTGCACGACCTGTACGCCAGCCCCGCGCACCCGTACACCCGCGGCCTGCTGGACTCCATTCCGCGTCTCGACCAGAAGGGCCAGGAGCTCTACGCGATCAAGGGCCTGCCGCCCAACCTGCTGCGGATCCCGGCCGGCTGCGCGTTCAACCCGCGCTGCCCGCGGGCGCAGGAGGTGTGCCGACAGGAGGTGCCGCCGCTGGCGCAGGTGACCGAGGACGACGGGACGCCGCTGGCCGGGCGGGGCAGCGCGTGCTTCTTCTGGAAGGAGACCCTCCATGACAGCTGACGGCGCCACACCGTTCGGGGCGATCACCCCCGAGGAGGTCGCGTTCGCCCAGGAGGTGCGGCGCGGCGAACCCATCCTGGAGGTGCGGAACCTGGTCAAGCACTTCCCGCTGACCCAGGGCGTCCTGCTCAAGAAGCAGATCGGCGCGGTCAAGGCCGTCGACGGCGTGTCCTTCGACCTGATGCAGGGGGAGACGCTCGGCATCGTCGGCGAGTCCGGCTGCGGCAAGTCCACGCTGGCCAAGGTGCTGATGAACCTGGAGCCCGCGTCCGGCGGGTCGGTGAAGTACAAGGGCGAGGAGATCTCGCGCCTGTCGGGCTCCGCGCTGAAGGCGGTGCGGCGCAACATCCAGATGGTGTTCCAGGACCCGTACACCTCGCTGAACCCGCGAATGACGGTCGGCGACATCATCGGGGAGCCGTTCGAGATCCACCCCGAGGTGGCTCCGAAGGGCGACCGCCGCAAGGCCGTTCAGGATCTGCTGGACGTGGTCGGTCTCAACCCGGAGTACATCAACCGGTACCCGCACCAGTTCTCCGGCGGCCAGCGTCAGCGCATCGGCATCGCCCGCGGTCTGGCGCTGAAGCCGGAGATCATCATCTGCGACGAGCCGGTCTCGGCACTGGACGTGTCGGTGCAGGCGCAGGTGATCAACCTGCTGGAACAGCTCCAGAGTGAGTTCGAGCTGTCCTACATGTTCATCGCGCACGACCTGTCGATCGTCCGGCACATCTCCGACCGCGTCGGCGTGATGTACCTCGGGCGGATGGTGGAGATCGGCACCGACCTGGAGATCTACGACCACGCCACCCACCCGTACACCCAGGCGCTGCTGTCCGCCGTCCCGGTGCCCGATCCGACCGCGCGGGAGTCCCGGGACCGGATCGTGCTGATCGGGGACGTGCCCTCGCCGGCCAACCCGCCGTCCGGGTGCCGGTTCCGCACCCGGTGCTGGAAGGCCCAGGAGCGGTGCGAGCGGGAGGACCCGGCGCTGACCGTCCGGGAGTGGCTGGAGGGCCGGGCCCGGCACGACTCGGCCTGCCACTTCGCCGCCGAACGCGAGAACACCTGACACGAAGAGGGCCCCCACCGAGCGGTGGGGGCCCTCTTCGGGCGTGACGCGGGATCAGGCGCGCTGCTCCGGAACGGCGGCCGTCGAGCCGTCCTCCGGGAAGTGGCACGCGGTCAGGTGACCTGCGACGTTGCCGGACAGCTGGATCAGCGGCGGCTCCTCCACGGAGCACTTCTCCTGCGCCTTCCAGCAGCGGGTGCGGAAGCGGCAGCCCGACGGCGGGTTGAGCGGCGACGGGACGTCACCGGTCAGCCGGATCCGCTCGCGGTTGTCGTCCGGGTCGGCCTCGGGCACGGCGGACAGCAGCGCGTGGGTGTACGGGTGGCGGGGCGACTCGTACAGCGACTTGCGGTCGGCGATCTCGACGATCTTGCCGAGGTACATGACCGCGACGCGCTGCGAGAAGTGGCGCACCACCGACAGGTCGTGGGCGATGAACAGGAAGGCGATGCCCAGCTCGCGCTGCAGCTCCTGGAGCAGGTTGACGACCTGCGCCTGGATGGAGACGTCCAGCGCCGAGACCGGCTCGTCCGCGACGATCAGCTTCGGGTTCAGCGACAGCGCGCGGGCCACGCCGATGCGCTGGCGCTGGCCGCCGGAGAACTCGTGCGGGAAGCGGTTGTAGTGCTCCGGGTTGAGACCGACGGTCTCCAGCAGCTCCTGCACCCGGCGCTGGATGCCGCCCTTCGGGTTGATCCCGTTGATCTCCATCGGGGCGCCGATGATCGTGCCGACGGTGTGCCGCGGGTTCAGCGAGGAGTACGGGTCCTGGAAGATCATCTGGATCTCGGACCGGATCGGCGCCAGCTCCTTGCGGGAGGCGTGCGTGATGTCCTGGCCGTTGTAGCGGATCTCGCCGCCGGTCGGCTCCAGCAGGCGGGTCACCAGCCGGCCGAGGGTCGACTTGCCGCAGCCGGACTCGCCGACCAGGCCGACCGACTCGCTGCCGTAGACCTCCAGGTCCACGCCGTCCACCGCGTGCACCGCGCCGACCTGGCGCTTGAACAGGAAGCCGTCCATCACCGGGAAGTGCTTCTGCACGCCCTTGATGGTCAGCAGCGGGTCACCGGAACCGGTGGCGGCGCCGCCCGGCTTTTCGAGGGTCAGTTCGTTGCTCATGATGTCCCTCTCAGCCGAGCCGCGGCTTGATCTGGTCGATGAAGATGTCCTGCCGCTTCGCCGCGCTCAGGTGGCAGGCAGCGGCGTGCCCGGTGGCCGGGGCGAGCGGCGGGCGCTCCGAGGTGCAGCCGCCGCCGATGACCTGCTCGACGAAGTCGCAGCGCGGGTTGAACGGGCAGCCGGTCGGCAGGTTGATCAGGCTCGGCGGGGTGCCGCGGACCGGACGCAGCGGCAGGTCCACGTCGCCGGTCAGGCTCGGCATCGAGGACAGCAGGCCCCAGGTGTAGGGGTGCTGCGGGGCCTTCAGGACCTCGCGGACGGTGCCGCGCTCCACGGCCCGGCCCGCGTACATCACCATGATGTTCTGCGCGGTGCGCGCCACCACGCCCAGGTCGTGGGTGATCAGGATGATCGCGGTGCCCATCTCCTGCTGAAGGTCCTTCAGCAGGTCGAGGATCTGGGCCTGGACGGTGACGTCCAGCGCGGTGGTCGGCTCGTCGGCGATCACCAGCTTGGGGTCGCAGACCAGCGACATGGCGATCATCGCGCGCTGGCGCATACCGCCGGAGAACTGGTGCGGGTAGTCGTCGACCCGGGTGGTGGGCTGCGGGATGCCGACCCGGGTCAGCATCTCGATGGCCCGGTCCCGGGACTCCTTCTTGGAGGCACCGGTGTGCTTGCGGAACGTCTCGCCGATCTGCTTGCCGATGGTGTGGTACGGCGACAGCGCGGTCAGCGGGTCCTGGAAGATCATCGACATGGTCTTGCCGCGGAGCTTCTCCAGCTCGCGGTTGGACGCGCCGACCAGCTCCTGGCCGTCCAGCTTGATCGAGCCGGTGATGTCGGTCCGGTCCGGGTTGTGCAGGCCCAGCACGGCCAGGTTGGTCACCGACTTGCCGGAGCCGGACTCACCGACGATGCCGAGCGTGCTGCCCGGGGACACGTCGAAGGAGAGGTTGTCCACGGCCCGGACCACGCCGTCCTCGGTGCTGAAACGGACCGAGAGGTCGCGGACTGAGAGGAACGGCTTGTCGCCGCCGCTGCCGGCGGACGAGGCCTCCTCGGGCTTGGCCTGGGTGGTCATGGACTGGGCTCCTCGGTGCGGTACGTGAGGTCGGGACTGCTGGGTCGGCCTGGGGTGCGGCCGGTCAGGCCAGGCGGATGCGCGGGTCGATCAGGGCGTAGGCGGCGTCGACGATGATGTTGAAGAACACGATCAGCGTGGCGGCCACCACGGTGACGCCGACCAGCAGCGAGAGGTCGGAGTCGTTGAAGGAGTGGATCGCCAGCTCACCCAGGCCGTGCAGGCTGAAGGTGGTCTCGGTGATGATCGCGCCGCCGAGCAGGACGCCGAGGTCGATGCCGAAGACGGTGACGATGGTGCCCATCGCGCCGCGCCAGGCGTAGCGCATGAAGACCGAGGTACCGGACATGCCCTTGGCGCGCGCCGTCCGCACGAAGTCCTCGGACAGCTGCTCGACCATCGAGGAGCGGGTCATACGGGTGTAGTTGGCCGTCCAGATCAGCGACAGGACGATCCACGGGACCAGCAGGCCGGTGAACCAGCCGACCGGGTCCTGGGTGATCGGCACGTAGGTGGGCTGGTCCAGCAGGTCGGTGCTGTAGACCAGGGCGACCAGCGCGAGCGGACCGGCCACGTAGATCTGCATCGAGGAGACGATCAGCGAGGCGGCACTGGCGATCTTGTCGGCCGGCTTGCCCTGCTTGTGGGCGGCCAGCATGCCGGTGCCGATGCCGAAGATCAGGAAGATCACGGCGGAGCCGGCGGTCAGCGACAGGGTGGTCGGGAAGCGGTCCGCCAGGATGCTGCCGACCAGTTCCTTCTTGTCGAAGGAGTAGCCGAAGCACGGGGCGGAGCAGGCCACGTTGTTGTAGGTGCCACCGGTGAAGATGGCGCTCAGCCAGTTCCAGTACTGGACCGGCAGGGACTTGTCGAAGCCCATGTCGTGCCTGATCAGGGCGAGGTTCTCGGGCGTGCAGATCTTGCCGCAGTAGAGCCGCGCCGGGTCCGCCGGGATCGCGAAGAACAGCGCATAGGTGACCATCGAGACGATCACCAGAATGACGAGAGCGCCGAGTGATCGGCGGACGAGGAATCGGAGCATCGGACGGGCTCTCCTGATCGGGGAGGGGCACCGGCAGGTCGTGCCGGTGCCCCACCGTGAGCTACTGCTCGGTGATGACTACTACTTGACGTAGATGTTGAGCGGCGACTGCAGGCCGGCCAGGGTGTCGAACTTGACGCCGCCGAGGCCCGAGCCGTACAGGCTCAGCGAACGCTGGTACACGTCCGGGATCGAGTACGCCTTGTCCTGCAGCTTCTTGTCGATCGCGGCCCACGCCTTGCCCTGGGCGATCGGGTCGGCGATCTTGACCGCCGCGTCCATGGCGGCGTTGATCTCCGGGTCGTTCACGTGGGCGTAGTTCTGACCACCGTCGGCGATCATGCGGCCGTCCCACACCGGCTGCAGCGAGGTGTAACCGGTCGGCCAGTCGGCGCCCCATCCACCCCAGTACAGGTCGAACTCGTTGTTGACCTGCTGGATCGCGTCGTAGTAGGTCTTCGAGTCCAGCGGGTGCGGCACGAACTTGAAGCCGGCGGCCTCGAGGTTGGTGCGGATGGCCTCGGTGACCTTCTGCTGGATCGGGGTGTTGTTGTAGGCGTAGACGATGGTCTGGCCCTGGGCGTTCGCCTCGGTCAGCAGCTTCTTGGCCGCCTCGATGTCGCCCTGCGGCTTCTTCTTGATGTCGAACGGGTCGTACGACTCGAAGCCGAGGACGGTCGGGCTCATGTACGAGGTGGCGTAGTCACCGTAGGAGGTGCCGCCCTGCAGCTGGCGGGTCTGCTGGTGCGGGAACGCCTTGACCAGCGCCTCGCGGACCTTCTGGTCCTTGATGCGGCTGTTGTTGATGTAGTAGTAGTCCACGTACGGGGTCAGACCCTCGAGCGTGCGGGACTTCAGCTTCTCGTCGCCCTTGACCTTGTCCACGTAGGTCGGGTTGACCGTGTTGTGGAAGGTGAAGGTGTTCTTGTCGTCGCCGTTGTCCGCCATGAAGCGCTCGGTGGACTGCTGGGTCTGGACACCGAAGGTCATGTGCCACTTGTCCGGGTACGCGTTCCGGATCGGGTCGGTGGCGCCGTCCCAGTTCGGGTTGCGCTCCAGGTCCAGCGAGCGGTCGGTGACGTGCTCGGTGATCTGGTACGGGCCCGAGGAGAACGGCTTCTTGTCGTACTCCTCCTTGGTGTCGTGGGCCTTCGGCACGGCACCGTAGCCGGTCATGGCCAGGGTGAAGTTGGCGTCCGGGTGGACGTCCTGGAACGCGATGATGACGGTCTTGTCATCCGGGGTGGTGATCGCGTCGAGTTCCTTGCCGTCGTACGGACCGGTGTAGGCGGCGCGGTAGTTGTCACCCGAGATCCACTGCTGGATGTAGGTCGGGCCACCCTTGATGAACGAGGCGTAGGTGCGCTCGATCGAGTACTTGATGTCGGCCGAGGTGATCGGCGCACCGTCCTGCCACTTCACGCCGTCCTTCAGCGTGAACTTCCAGGTCTTGCCACCGTCGGTGGTGGTGCCGGTGTCGGTGGCCAGGTCGCCGACCAGCTTCTGCGAGCCGTCCGCGGCGGTCTTGTAGCCCGTCAGCTGACGGGTGAACAGCAGCGAGGCCTCGGCGTTGTAGTTCATGTAGACCATGGCCGGGTCCAGGTGCGAGAAGTCGTCGCGGTCGATCATGTTGACCGTGCCGCCCTTCTTCGCGCCGGGCTCGGGGATGGCCGGACCCTTCGAGTCCTCGGCGGTGCCGACGGAGATCGTGGTGGCGGCAACCGGGTCCTTCGAGCCGCTCGCCTTCGGGTCGTTGTTGGAGTGGCCACTGGAGCACGCCGTGGTGACGGTCAGGGCCCCGGCGACCATGATGGCTGCAGCGAGCCGCGACTTGCGAGAACTCATCTTCATCCTGCCTGGGGTAGGTGTAGTGACTATGTGCAGTGGGGTGCCCGGGGCTGGCTTTCCCATCCCCCCGGAGTCTTGAGGACCTGCTAGCGGTTGGCCTTCGGGTCGAAGGCGTCCCGGACGGAGTCGCCGAGCAGGTTGAAGGCGAGAACGAAGATCACCATGGCAAGGCCCGGGAAGAGCAGGAAGGTGACGTCGGTCCGCAGGTAGTTCGCCGCGTCGGCGATCATCCGGCCCCAGTCGGGGACCGGCTCGCTGACGCCCACACCGAGGTAGGACAGGCCGGCTTCGGCGGTGACGAACGCCGGGAGCGCGAGGGTGGCCTGAACCAGGATCGGGGTCCACAGGTTGGGCAGGATCTCCTTGAAGATGATCCGCATCGGAGAGGCACCGGTGACCTTGGCGGCCTCGATGAACTCCCGCTCGCGCAGCGCCAGCGCGGTACCGCGCAGGATGCGGGCCAGGCCCATCCAGCCGAGCAGCGACAGCACGATGGTCACCGCGACGAACGGCAGCCACTCCGGGACCTTCTCGTTCTTGCTCACCAGCAGGCTGGTGACCACCGGCATGGTGGCGATCAGGAAGATCTGCGACGGGAACGACATGAGCACGTCGATGACGCGGCCGATGAAGAAGTCGGCCTTTCCGCCCAGGTAGCCGGCCGCGATGCCGAGCGCGACACCGATCACGGTGGTCAGGATCGAGGTGGCGAAGGCGATGATCAGCGAGGTACGGATGCCGTAGACCAGCTGCATCATGATGTCCCGGCCGAGGCCCGGCTCCAGGCCGAACCAGAAGTCACCGCTCATGCCGCCGTTGGGGGCCACCGGAAGACCGGAGTCGGTCAGCAGGGTCGGGTCGTCCTGGCCGTAGTGGGTCTGCGCGTCGTTGCCGTAGATCATCGAGATGAGCGGCGCGAAGATCGCCACCAGGATGAAGAACAGCACCACGCAGGCGCTCACTACGCCGGTGCGGTCACGGAGGAAGCGGCGCCACATCAGCTTCCCGGGAGAGAGGCCGCGGAAGCCGGGTTCGGCGGGCGCGTCGGCCGAGGCGTTGTCCGCGAGGTCCGACGTGGACCCGGGGGTGTCCCCGTCCGTCGTGGCCCCAGTAGGCGTCGTCATGGTGCTAAAGCTCCCGACCGTGGTCCGTGCAGAAGCAAGGAGTAAGAACTTGGATGAATGGACTCTTGCAAGTCGTTTATCGAACGTCAAGAGTTCCTCAGTTGTCAGGGGCCCATTTCCTGCTTCGTGCTGGAATGTCAACCACTTTGTAGTTCCTGAACTCTTGACAGCCTCCGATCGAGACGGTCAAAACCGGACAAACGTGATCAAGGCTCGTTCACGTGTCCGTAACGATGAACTGTCAGGTCCGCTATCTGGACAGCGAGTTCAGCGGGCCGATCTTGCGACGCGCGTAGACCCCGTGTCCGTTTTGGTGTTATTCGGTGGAATTGGGCTCGGCAATTGAGTGTCCGATAATCGGACACCTGCGTTTTCGGGCATGCCGGAGCGAATTCATGGGTAGGGGTCACCCAATTCGGGCGGCAGGCCCGGCGTCGACCGCCTGGCAATTTCTCGCCATTGGCGGGACTTCGCCGCGCGGGCGTTACTTCAGCAGCCCGATGTTCTCGTAGACGAGGTCGCCGAGCCCGGCCGCGCCGAGGTTGGCGAGGTTCTTCCGGACGCCGTAAATGGCCGGGCGCTGGTACAGCGGAACCATGCCGGCCACCTCCCACGCCTCGGCGTCGGCCCGGTTGAGCGCCGTCGTCCGGTCGTCCACGCTGTCGGCCTTGGCGGCGTCCGCCATGGCCCGGTCGAGCGCCTTGGTGCCCACCTGGGACCAGTTGGAGCCGGAGTCCTGCTGGAAGGTGCTGATCGAGTTGGAGACCGGGAAGGGGGTGCCCATCAGCGCGAACGCGGTCAGGTCGAAGTCGTGCTTGTACACGTAGCCGTCGAAGAACTCACCGGCCGGCACGGTCTGCACCGTCACCTTCACCCCGACCTGTCCCAGCATCCGGGTGACCAGCGCGCTCTCGTTGGCGGCCAGGTTGTTGTCGGCCGGCGCCACGAACCGCAGCGTCAGCTCCTTGCCGTCCTTCGTGCGGACGCCCGAGGGCCCGAGCTTCCAGCCCAGCGAGTCCAGGGACGCCTTCGCGGCGTCGGGGTCGAAGCGGCTCAGGCCGCTCGAGTTGTCCTGGTAGCCGTGCTGGGACGGCACCAGGAAGTGGTTGTTCATCGGCACGTACGGCCAGTCCAGGCCGGCCAGGTCGGTGCGGGTGATCTCCGCCCGGTCGATCGCCCGGACCAGCGCCTGCCGGAGCTTCGGGTCGGCCAGCAGCGGGCTGCGGCCGTTCAGCACCAGGTGCCGCAGGTTCGGACCGCCGGCCCGGCGGGCCTCCCCGCCAGGGGTGGACCCGATGATCCGGTAGCCCTCGGCGTTGGGCCCGTTGTTGTAGTAGTCGACCGTGCCGGCGGCGAACGCCTGCGGCATCTTCCCGGTGTCGATCGCCTTGAAGACGATCCGGTCCAGCAGCGGCTTGTCGCCCCACCAGTCCGGGTCGGCGACCACCGTGACGGTGCGCGCCTCCGGGTCCATCTTCTCCACCTTGAACGGACCGGCGGTGACCGGGAAGCGTCCCTTGAAGGAGGTGTTGAACAGCTCTGGCGTGGCGATGTACTTCGCGGGCAGCAGCGGGGCGTTGCCGGCGTTGTTGAACATCGCCTGCCACTCCGAGTACGGCTCCCGGAAGGTCATCACGGCCTGGTGGTCGTCCTGGCCGCGGACCACGCTCTCCACCTGGTCGAAGCCGTTGCTGAAGGCGGTCCGGTACGCCGGGTCCTGGCCGTTCAGCGCCTGCCAGTCGGCCTGCAGGTCGCGCCAGGTGATCGGGGTGCCGTCGGACCAGTGGGCCTTCGGGTTGAGCGTCCACACCACGGTCTGCTTGCCCTGCCGCAGTTCGCTCGTGGCGTCGGTCAGGTAGGCCGGGTTGGGGGTCTGCATGCCGCCCGCGTCGGAGCGCCAGAAGGTCGGCAGCAGCGCCTTGGCCACGTCGTTGGTGGAGACCTCGGGGCCGTCCGCCTGGATCGGGTTCCACTGGCCGGAGTACTGGTCGATCGCCCAGTTCAGGGTGCCGCCCTGACGCAGTGCCGTGCGCGGCTTCGCGTTCAGCGCCTGCTGCGTCATCCGGGGGGCGTCGCCGCCCGTCGGAACCCTGGATCCGCCGTCGTCCGACCCGCTCTTCGAAGCGCAGGAGCACAGCGCGAAGGACAGTACCGCCACCGAGGCGGTCAGGGCGAGGGCGCGGCGGCTTCGCGGGGCGGAGGGTCTCGGCACGCGGCACATCTTGCGTATCGGTACGACAAGTTGTCGACCAGCGGTCGATCAAGTCTTGATAACGCGGCGCGGCCACCCCGCCCGCCGCCCGTTTCGTCCCGTTCTGGGACGCCACTGGCGAGGATCCGCCAGCATGCCGAAGGCCGGGGCTCCGACGGTGGAGCCCCGGCCCGGCGCGGGTGTTGACGGCGGGTCAGCCGGCGAACTTGTACGCCCGGTCCCGGCCCGTCTTGGCGATGGTCTGGCCGACCGCGTCCGCCACGTCCTGCGCGGTGATCGCCGAGGACTGGCCGGCCTTGGTGATCTTCACCTTGTCGAAGGTGGTGCCGAGGGCCTTGGTCAGTTCGTCCAGGTCCCACTTCAGGACGACGTTGCCGGAGGCGTCCGGCACCAGCGTCAGCGCCTTCGCCGCGGTGCTCTTGCCGAAGTTGAACTGCTTGGTGCCCGCGGAGATGGTGATCTGGCCGTTCAGCACCTGCTTGCCGATGCTGTCCGCGGCGGCCTGCAGGGCGTCCTGACCGACCTTCGGCTTGGCGTCGGTCAGCGGCAGCGCCACCTCGGCGTCCGGCTTGCCGGCCGCCCGGTCCCGGTAGGACTGCTCGACCTTGTCGGCGGCCGACGAGGAGTCCAGGCCCTGTCCGGCCTTGCCCGGCACCACGACGGCGGCGCCCGCGCCCGCCTCGGTGAACTTGACGTAGCCCTCCTGCAGGCCCTGCCCGGACTTCGAGGCCAGGTCGTCCAGCGCCGCCTTCAGCTTCGCCTTGTCCACCCGCACCTGCGGCTCGACCGCCTTGCTGCTGCCGGTCAGCGAGGAAAGCACCTCGACCGGGTTGTAGCTGTGCTTGGTCAGCCCGTCCACGGTCGCCGTGGTGTCGAAGCTCAGACCGGCACTGGCCGGGTCCAGGGTCACCGACTGCTCACCGATCTTCAGCCGCAGCGGCTGCTGCCCGGCCTTGCCGACCGAACCGTCCAGCGCCGTCACCGCCTGGTCGCGGGAGTCGCCGCCGATGTCGGTGCCCAGCACCGTGATGCCCTTGGGAATGTCGGACTGATTCATCATCAGGCCCGCGCCGTACGCCGCCGCGCCCAGGAACACCAGGCCGGCGACGCCCGTCACCATGAGCTTCTTGGCCTTGCCGCCACCGGACTTCTTGGCGGCCGGCTTCTTCGGGGCGGGCTTCTCGGCCTCCTCCGGCTCCACCGGCGGCTGGTCGTTCGACAGGTCGCGCCTGGGCGTCGCCGCCCGCGGCCCGCCGGGGAACGGCTGCGCCTCGGGCAGGTCGGCGAACCGGCCGCCGCCGTTGCCGCCGTTGCCGCCGCCGTTGCCGTTGCCGTTCGCCGGACGGGGCCGGTCGGCGGCGAAGGGGTCGGCCGCGGCCGGACCGGACGGCGTCTTCGGGGCGTTCAGGAACAGCTGGGTGGTCGGCGGGTCAGCGGCTATCGCACCGCCCCGGGGCGACTCCTCGCCGGTGATCGGGTCGAAGCCGCCGATCTGGGTGTCCTCCGGCTCCGCGCCCGGGCCCTGGGCGGCGGCCGGCTCGGCCGCGAACGGGTCCTGGCCACCGGGGAACGGGGCCGGGGCGCCCTGGCCGCCCGGCACGCCACCGCGCTGCGGCCGGGCCGCGCCCGGGGCCTCGGCGGCGAACGGGTCCTGGGGGCCCGCGAAGGGCTCGCCCTGCGGCTCCTGGGCGGCGTACGGCTCCTGGGCGGCGTACGGCTCCTGGGCACCGGCGTACGGCTCCTGAGCGGCGTACGGCTCCTGGGCACCGGCGTACGGGTCCTGGGCGGCGGCGAACGGCTCGCCCTGCGGCGCCTGCTGCTGCCGGCGCTGCGGCGTGGCGGCCCGCGGACGGCCCGCGAAGGGGTCCTGAGCGGCCATTGGCTGCTGCTGGTGGTGCTGCTCGGGCTGCTGCTCGGCCGCGTACGGGTCCTGAGCGGCCATCGGCCGCTGCTGCCCGGGCACCGGCGCCTGCTGCTGCGACGGCTCGGCGGCGGGGGCGAACGGCGAGGCCGGGGCGCCGGACGGGCGCGGCGCGGCCTGCGGGCCGCCGGCCGGGCCGCCCGCCACCGGGGCCGCGGGGGCGGCCGGCGCGGGAGCCGGGGCGGGCTCCTGACGGCTCTTCTGCCGGGGCTTGAACCACTCGCCGGTGGACTCCGACTCGGAGGCCTTGGGCGCGGCGGGCTCCTGCCACTCCGGCGGCAGCTTCGGCGGGGTGGCCGTGCCGCGGCCGGCGCCGGCGTCCATCACGCCGAGCACCGGGTCGCCGCCGGCCCCGCCGCGGTGGCGCGGGCCGGCCGGCTCGGCGGGCTTCTCGTCCTTGACCTTGCTCTGCACCACGACCGGCGGGATCGGCCGGGAGCCGGGGATGTTGATCCGGATCCGGGTGGTCAGCGTGGTCTCCGTCTTCGGCCCGTCGGCCTCGTCGGCGCGGGCGCCGGGAGCGGTCCGTGCGGCGGCGGGGTCCGGAAGTCCACCGGGCAGGCCGGTGCCGTACGGCGGGGTGCCCGACGGGTACGCGTCGGGGCCGCCGCGGCGGGGCTGCGGGTGGGCGTTGTCAGATTCGCGGCTGCTCAATGCTGCTCTGCTCCGGATTCGCGGCCGGGCCGACTGGGCCGTCCGCTGCGTATGGGGCGGGTTGGGCCGCCGTACGGCGGCGCGTGCGGCGTGCGGCGGGCCGAACGGCCCCGGGGACATCGGCTGTTCACATGTCGGCTGCGGCAACGCCCCGTCACGCGAGTGGTGCCGAAGGTACCGCCCGGCCCGGTTCGGGCCAAACGGAGGGGGTGGCCCGCCGAAGCACCACCATACCGACTGCGCATACGACCCGTCGGACGGCCGGGGGATGCCGATGGTCCGGATCCCCCCGGTACGGCGCTACTTGCCGCCGTCCTTGACGGCCTGTCGGGGCTGCGGCGCCGGTACGCCGAACAGGAACCCGGAGCGGGTCGGCAGGGTCGCGCACACCACGCCGAGCACCGAGCCGCCGAACAGGTAGGCGTACGCGGTCGCCGTCGCGGAGAGCACCAGGTCGCCCTCCGGGCGGGGCGCCAGCAGCACCGCCAGCACCACGAACCAGCCCGCCAGCGGGGCGCCCGCGCCGAGTTTGGTGCCGGTCGCCCGCAGCCCGCCGTAGAACAGTCCGGCGCAGGCCAGCAGGGCCAGCAGCACGCCCAGCGGCGCCCACAGAGCCTGCACGAAAGCTCCGCACACCGAGACCGCCGCGCCCAGCAGGAACAGCACCGCGTAGGCGGCGATCCGGACGCCGCGCGGCGGCATCCGCTCGCCCAGGCGGTCGTCGCGGCTGCCGAAGAAGGGGTGGAGGAGCTTCACCGGGCCACCCCGGCGAACAGGTCGCTCTCCGGGCCGCCGGGGCCGAGCGCGCCGCGGACCAGCTGGTAGTACTCGGTGGCCAGCAGCGGCTGGCCCAGGTCGTTGCTGAGCGCGAAGTGCTGCCCGTCCACCACGATCTGGGTGGCGTGCGCCCGCATCGCGGCGGCCTTCGCACCGGCGTGCGCCGCGTTGTCGAGCGCGGTGGTGATCAGCAGGTCGTCGACCACGCCGGGGATCTGGTCGACCGGTGCGACGCCCTTGAACGGGGCCTCGTCGGCGGTCCGGCGCAGCCCGGCCTCGATCACCGAGCGGGGCATCCGGTTGTAGTAGACCTTGGCGATCCGCCAGGGCTCGCCCAGCTCCGGGCGGAACGCCGGGTCGGCGGCCAGATCGTAGCCGCGCAGCGCGACCCGGTGGGCCTGGATGTGGTCGGGGTGGCCGTAGCCGCCGTTCTCGTCGTACGTCACCAGCACCTGTGGGCGGGTCTCGCGGATCACCGCGACCAGGTGGCCGGCGGCCTCGTCCACGTCGGCCTGCCAGAAGCAGGACGGGTCCTCGTTGTCCGCGACGCCCATCATCCCGGAGTCCCGGTAGCGGCCCGCGCCGCCCAGGAAACGGTGGTCGGTGACTCCCAACTCCTGCATGGCGGCGGCCAGTTCGACGATCCGGTGGGCGCCCAGGGTGTTGTCCCGGTCCTGCGCCAGGTGGGCCAGCTCCGGCGGGATCACCTCACCGCCCTCGCCCAGGGTGCAGGTCACCAGGGTGACCCGGACGCCCTCGGCGGCGTAACGCGCCATGGTGGAGCCGTTGTTGATCGACTCGTCGTCGGGGTGGGCGTGCACCAGCAGCAGCCCGCGCGCGTCGGCCGGGGGTACGGAGGTCATGTCCGGCAGCTTACGGCCTGCCCGGAGGGGACTCCCCGGACAGGCCGTGGCGGCACGCGGGCGGCGGTCAGAGCTTCAAGCTGTTGATCATTCCGGCCAGGTTGGCCGTCACCTCCTGGATCGACGGTGCGATCGAACTGGAGGCCAGGTAGAAGCCGAGCAGTGCGCACACCAGCGCATGGCCCAGTTTCAGGCCCGAACGCCGGACCAGGAGCCAGACCACGAAGAGCATCAGGACGGCGGCGGAGACGGACAAAGCCATGACGGCTCACACCCTTCCTCGGGTGCGCCGCCCCGGGGAGGGGCAGCGGGCGGAACGATGGTCAACTGATACCGGATCGGTGACCTCCGGGTGACGTTCCGTGAGCCCGTCCGGGGTGTCGTGGCGGCCTCGTCCGGGTACAGCGCCGCCGGTCAGGGGCGGTCCGAACGGCCGTACGCCGCGGGTGCGGCGGGCTGCTCCGAAGGAGTGAGGCCCTAGGGTCTGCGGCATGACCACCGAGAAGCCGCACGACACCTTCCCCCGGCAGTACGCGCGCACCAACCGGTTCACCACCGGCGCGCCCCGGTCGTTCAGCGTCACCCCGGACGGCGCGCGGGTGCTGTTCCTGCGCTCCCGGGGCGCCGGGGCGCCCGCCAACCTGCTGTGGAGCCTGGACGTCGCGACCGGCGCCGAGACCGTGCTCGCCGACCCGGCGGTGCTGCTCGGCGGCGGCGCCGAGGAGCTGTCCGCCGCCGAGCGGGCCCGTCGCGAACGCAGCCGGGAGACCTCCGCCGGCATCGTCGGCTACACCCTGGACTCCGCCGGGCGCACCGCGGTCTTCGCCCTCTCCGGGCGGCTGTTCGCGGTCGCGGTGGAGACCGGCGAGTACCGCGAACTACCGGCCGCCGCACCGCTGTTGGACCCGCGCCCGAGTCCGGACGGCAACCACGTCGCGTACGCCACCCCCGGCGGCGAGCTACGGGTGACGGCCCTCGACGGCAGCGGCGACCGGCTGCTCGCCGGGCCCGAGGGCGAGGGCATCAGCTGGGGGCAGGCCGAGTTCATCGCCCAGGAGGAGATGGGCCGCGACCGCGGCCACTGGTGGGCCCCCGACGGCAGCGCGCTGCTCGCCGCCCGGGTCGACGACACGCCGGTGCGCCGCTGGTGGATCGCCGACCCCGCCAACCCCGGGCGCCCGCCGGTCGAGATCGCCTACCCGGCCGCCGGCACCCCCAATGCCGAGGTCGGACTCTGGCTGCTCGGCCTGGACGGCACCCGCACCGAGATCCGCTGGGACCGTGCCGCCCACCCCTACCTGGCCCGCGTGCACTGGTCGGCCGGCGGCCCGCCGCTGCTCCAGGTGCAGGCCCGTGACCAGCGCGAACAGCTGGTGCTCGAGGTAGACCCGGCCACCGGCGACACCACCGTGCTGCTCACCGAGCGGGACGAGGACTGGCTGGAGCTGTTCGGCGGCGTCCCGGTACGGCGCGCCGACGGGCAGCTGGTGCGGATCGCCGACCACGGCGACGCCCGGGTCCTGATGGTCGGCGAACAGGCCGTCACCGACGCCGAGTTGCACGTCCGCTCGGTGCTCGGCCTGGACGGCGAGCAGGTGCTGTTCTCGGCCTCTTGCGGCGCCGCCGAGTTCGAGCGCCGCCCGCCCGGCTGGCTCGGCGTCTTCACGTACGGCCCGGACGGCGTGCGGGAGCTCGGCGAGGGCGCGCTCGGCGCGGTGCGCGGGGGCGGTACCACCGTGCTCACCACCGCCGACCCGCGCCGGCCCGGCACCACCGTCACCGTGCTGCGGGACGGCGCCGAACCGCTGGTGATCGCCTCGCACGCGGACACCCCGCTGCTGACCGCCCGCCCGGTGTTCCGGTTCGCCGGCGAGCGGCGGATCCCCTGCGCGGTGCTGCTGCCCACCGGCTACGACCCGGACGTGGACGGCGACCTGCCGGTGCTGATGGACCCGTACGGCGGCCCGCACGGGCAGCGCGTGGTGCAGGCGCACAACCCGCACCTGACCTCGCAGTGGTTCGCCGACCAGGGCTTCGCGGTGATCGTCGCCGACGGGCGCGGCACCCCCGGGCACAGCCCCGCCTGGGAGAAGTCCATCAACCGGCGCACCGCCGAGATCACCGTCGCCGACCAGGTCGACGCGCTGCACGCGCTCGCCGAGGAGTTCCCGCTCGACCTCGGCCGGGTCGCCATCCGCGGCTGGTCCTACGGCGGCTACCTGGCCGCCGCCGCCGTGCTCCGCGAGCCCGACGTGTTCCACGCCGCGGTGGCCGGCGCGCCCGTCACCGAGCACGACCTGTACGACACCCACTACACCGAGCGCTACTACGGCGACCCCGCGGTGGAACCGGAGGCGTACGAGGCCAACTCGGTGGTGGCGCTGGCTCCTTCGCTGCGCCGGCCGCTGATGATCGTGCACGGCCTGGCCGACGACAACGTGGTGGTCGCGCACAGCCTGCGGCTGTCCACCGCGCTGCTCGCCGCCGGCCGCCCGCACACCGTGCTGCCGCTCTCCGGGGTCACCCACATGACGCCGCAGGAGGAGGTCGCGGAGAACCTGCTGCTGCTCCAGGTCCGGTTCCTGAAGGACGCCCTGGGCATGGCGTAACCGGTGCACCCGTGACATCCGTCATGCGGACGTCACGACGGTGCACACTGCCGACGGCACCCCCGTTCCGAGGAGTCTTGAGGAGTCGCAGAGAGACGGCTCCGAAGGGACTGAGAGACAGATGGGTACGGGAACGGGGGAGGTCGCGGCCTTCCGGAACGTCAGCAAGAGCTACGGCCGGGTGAAGGCGGTGAACGGACTCGACCTGGTCCTGCGACCGGGCGAGACGGTCGCCCTGCTCGGCCCGAACGGCGCGGGCAAGTCCAGCAGCCTCGACCTGCTGCTGGGCCTGCGCGAACCCGACAGCGGCACCGTCGAACTGTTCGGCGGCACCCCGCGCGAGGCGATCACCGGCGGCCTGGTCGGCGCGATGCTGCAGAGCGGCGGCCTGATGAGCGACGTCAAGGTCCGCGAACTGGTCACCCTCGCCTGCAAGGTGCACCCCAAGGGGCACAAGCCGGGGGAGGTGCTGAAGACCGCCGGGATCGCCGACCTCGCCGACCGCCGGGTCGACAAGCTCTCCGGCGGCCAGGAACAGCGCGTCCGGTTCGCCCTCGCGGTGGCCGGCGCCAACGACCTGATCGTGCTGGACGAACCCACCACCGGCATGGACGTCTCGGTCCGCCAGCAGTTCTGGGCCACCATGCGCGCCCAGGCCGACGCCGGCCGCACCGTCCTGTTCGCCACCCACTACCTGGAAGAGGCGGACTTCATCGCCGACCGGGTCCTCGTCCTGCACAAGGGCCGGCTGATCGCCGACGGCACCTCCGCCGAGATCAAGGCCAAGGCCGGCGCCCGCCGGATCGGCTTCGAACTGCACCCCTCCGACGGCGGCCCGCTCGACGAGGCCGTGCTGCGCGCCCTGCCCGGCACCGTCGGACTGGACGTCAGCACCCGCACCGACGGTGTGCACACCGTCCGGATCCGCTCCACCGACGCCGACGCGGGCGTCGCCGCGCTCTACAAGGCCGGCCTGTACCCGCGCGGGCTGGAAGTCACCAGCCTCGGCCTGGAACAGGCCTTCCTGACCATCACCGGAGAGCAGGACAAGGACGACGAGGAGAGCGCGCGATGACCACCCTGATCCAGCTGGAGATCCTGCGCACCCTGCGCAACAAGAAGTACCTGATGCTCATCGTCCTCTACCCGGCCCTGCTGTACGTGTTCTTCATCAGCGCCTACGGCAGCGGCGGCACGGTGGCCGGCGGAGTCTCCGTCAAGTCGTACTTCATGGTCTCGATGGCCACCTTCGGCGCGGTCGGCGCCGTCCTCACCGGCTCCGCGCAGCGGATCTCACTGGAACGCAAGGCCGGCTGGACCCGCCAACTCCGGCTCACCGCACTGCCCGGCCGGGCCTACACCATCGGCAAGATCGCCGCCTGCGCCGTCACCACGCTGCCCGCCATCGCCGTGGTCTTCGCGGTCGGCGCGATCGAAGGCGTCGACCTCACCGCCACCCAGTGGCTCGGCCTGGCCGCCGTCCTGTGGCTCGGCAGCTTCGTGTTCGCCGCGCTCGGCGTCGCCCTCGGGTACGCCGCCCAGCCGGACGCCGTCCAGCCCGTCGTGATGATCGCCTACATGCTGATGGCACTGCTCGGCGGCACCTGGTTCCCGGTCAGCGACTCGCTGAAGACCTTCGCCCGGTTCAACCCCGTCTACGACTACAACCAGCTGGCCTCGTTCATCCACGGCCAGGGCGTCGCGGGCTCCGCGATCGCCGCCCTGGCCGGCTTCCTGGTGCTGTTCACGGCCGTCGCGGCCTACCTGTACCGCAAGGACTCCCGGCAGGCATGATGGCCCGCATGCAGACCACCGGCCCGGCCCGCCGCCCCGACAGCCTCGGGGAGGACGGGCCGACCGGCCGGTGGACCACGTACCCGGGCGCGCCCGTCGAAACCCGCCGGCAACTGCTGGTCAAACTGACCTGGACCGCCGTCTGGGCGTTCTACCTGCTGTACCCCGTCCAGGACCTGGCGACCGGCCGGCACACCACCGCCGCCACCGCGGCCGGAGCGGCGCTGCTGGTGGTCTTCCTGGCCGCCTACATGTCGCTGGTGGTGATCCGCCACACCCACCGGATCGCCCGATCCCGGCAGTACGTGCCGTTCGCGCTGATCCTCGGCATCGCCATCGGCACCTCGATCGGCCTCGGCGACGCCTGGCTGACCCTGTTCACCTACACCTCGGTCTGCGCCGCCATCGTCCTGCCCGGCCGCACCGCCCTCGGCGGCATCGCCGCCGTCACCGCCGTCTTCGCGGTGATCGGCCTCAGCACCGGCGCCGACCACCGGACCCTGATCGAGATCGGACTGCCCTGCCTGCTGGCCGGCGTCGCCATGTACGGCATGCAGCGCCTCGTCACCACCATGCGCGAACTGCGCGAGGCCCGCACCGCCGTCGCCCACCTCGCCGCCTCCGAGGAACGGCTGCGCCTCGCCCGCGACCTGCACGACCTGCTCGGACACTCGCTCTCGCTGATCGCCATCAAGAGCGAACTCGCCGGCCGCTTCATGGACGCCGAGAAAGCCGCCGAGGCCCGCGCCCAGGTCGGAGACATCGAAAAGGTCGCCCGGCAGTCGCTCACCGACGTCCGCGAAGCCGTCAGCGGCTTCCGCCGCCCCACCCTGGCCGTCGAACTCGCCGCCGCCCGCACCGCCCTGACCGCCAGCCGGATCGAACTCGACGCCGACCCCCGCCTGACCGACGAACGCCCCGGCCTCGGCCCCGAGGAGACCGGCGCCCTCGCCTGGGCCCTGCGCGAAGCCGTCACCAACGTGGTCCGGCACGGCGTCGGCGCCACCCGCTGCTCCGTCCACCTCGACGAGACCTGGGAGGACGACGGCCGCCACGCCGTCCTGGAAGTCGTCGACAACGGCCCCGGCCCCGGCAAGTCCCACCCCGGCAACGGCCTCTCCGGCCTCCGCGAACGCCTCGAACAGGTCGGCGGCCACCTCGACGCCGGCCCCGCCAACCGCGGCAAGGGCTTCCGGCTGCGCGCCCTCGTCCCCCTGCGACCCGGCCCCAGCGGGGAATAGGCTGCGCCCCGTGACGGACCGAACCGGCGACCAGCAAGTACGCGTACTCCTGGCGGAAGACCAGAGCATGGTGCGGGAGGCCCTCGCCGCACTCCTCTCCCTGGAGGACGACCTCGACGTCGTCGCCCAGGTCGCCCGCGGCGACGAGGTCGCGGCCGCAGTGACGGAACACCGGATCGACGTCGCGGTCCTCGACATCGAGATGCCCGGCATGACCGGCATCGACGCCTGCGCCGAGATCCGCCGCGTTCACCCCCGCACCAAGGTCGTCATCGCCACCACCTTCGGCCGCCCCGGCTACCTCCGCCGCGCCATGGAATCCGGCGCCGACGCGTTCCTGGTCAAGGACGCGCCGGCCGCGGAACTCGCCGAAGCGATCCGGCGCGTCCTGCGCGGCGAGAAGGTCATCGACCCCACCCTGGCCGCCGCCGCACTCGCGGAAGGCGCGAACCCCCTCACGGGACGCGAACGCGACGTGCTGGCCGCGGCGGCGGACGGCTCCGTCAACGCGGACACCGCGGCCCGGCTGCACCTCTCCGAGGGGACGGTGCGGAACTACCTGTCGATGGCGATCCAGAAGACCTCGGCGCGCAACCGCGCGGAGGCGGTACGGGTCGCCCGCGAAAAGGGCTGGCTGTAACAGGATGAGGTGAACCACCAGGGGCGCGGGGAGACTTGCGCGAGCAGGCGGGTGCGAAAACAGGGGCGCTGGGGGTACCCCCAGGCGAAGCCGAGGGGGCGGAACTGCGCGACCAGCGCAGACCACGTCCCCAAGGTCGCGATCAAGTGCAGGTCATTGTCCTGCGTCGCGATCTTGCGGACGGGGTGCCTCCCGCCTCGCGCAGTTCCCCGCGCCCCCGGTTTCGCACCCTCTCGCGCCCTCAGTTCAGCCGGTGCCGCGCCGATTTGGCCTCGTCGCGGACGCGTCTCGCGCTGTCCGGGTCGAACGCGTCCAGGATCTCCGCGTACGAGTCCATCTCCGCGGCCCCGCCCAGGAAATCGCCGGTCTTGACCAGCAACTCGGCGCGCTCCAGCCGGAGTTGTGCGGGGTGGCGGGGGAGGAGCAGGGCGAGTTCCGCGGCCCAGAGCTGGGTGCGGGCGTGTTCGGGGCGTTCGGCGGCCCAGTGGCGGATGTTGCCGAGGACGCGCAGGACGGTGTCGAGCGGCTGGGCGGGGGTGAGCAGTTCGGGGGTGTAGGGGTGGCCGGACGCGGCGACCAGGCGTTCGACGTCGGGGATGTCGAGCAGGCGGCCGCCGTGGAAGGGGTCGGCGAGGACGTAGTCGTCGCTCCCGTCGGGCCCGCCGACCGCGACGATGAAGTGGCCGGGCAGGGCGATGCCGTGAACGGTCAGGCCGGCCCGGGCGGCGACCGCCGACCAGACCAGGGAGAGCATGATCGGCAGCCCGCGGCGGCGACGGAGCACCTCGGGGAGGAGGGAGGACTCCAGCCGCCGGTAATCGGACTGGCGGCCGTGGAAGCGTTCCCGGCCGCCGAGCACCGCCGCGAGGAGCGCGGCGGTCTCCTCGGGGCCGCGCGGGCGGCGTTCGGCGACGGCCTCGCGGATGGCGGCGGCGTGCCGGTCCAGGGCGGTCTGGCAGGCGCTCAGGACGGCGTCGAGGTCGGGCGGTTCGGCGCTGTCGCCGGGGTCGCCGAGGGTGTGCTCGGCGGCGGCGAGCAGGCACAGCAGCACCGGGTCGGGGTTGTCGGCCCGGGCCTCGGCTCGGAAGCGGGTTCTGCTCTGCTCGGTCACTGCGGCCTTCGGTTCAGCAGCGGTTCGTGGCTCGGTTCAGGTGGTGCACGCTACCGCTGGGGAAGGCGCGCGTAATGGTAAGTGTGACTGGTCGTGAAGCCCCGGTGGTCGTAGAGCGCCTGAGCGCCGTGGTTGTCGGCCTCGACCTGCAGGTAGGCGCCGGTGGCGCCCTCTTCGGCGGCACGCGCGGCGAGTACCGCCATCACGGTGGTGGCCAGGCCGCTGCGGCGGGCGGCCGGGACGACCTCGATCGCGGAGAACCCGGCCCAGTCGCCGTCCACCGCCATCCGGCCGATCGCGAGCGGGGTGCCGTCGGGGCCGGGCACGTGGGCGAACCAGACCGACGGCCCGCCGTGCAGGACGGCGCCGGCGGCGGCCTCCAGGGCGGGGTCGTCGCCCACCCGGCGGTACAGCGAGAGCCAGTCGCGGTCGGCCGTGCGGGACAGCCGGACCTGCCGCCAGCTGTCAGGTGCGGCCGCCCTGGTCAGTCCGCCGAGCCGGGCCTCGCGGACCGTGGTCGGGGCCAACCGGTCGCCCAGCCCGTCGAGTTCGGGCGGCGAGGCGCCGTCCACCACCTCGACGAGTGCGGGCAGGCCGCGGGCCGCGTACCAGTCGCGGACCAGGTCCAGCGCCTCGTCCAGCGGCAGGCCGGGGTCGCCGATCGCCTGCACCGAGTTGGCGCGCTTGGTGAAACCGGCGGAGGCGCGCAGCACCCAGTCGCCGAGCGGCTGCTGTTCGACGGCGGGCCAGCCGCGTGCCGCGGCCCGCTGGAGTTCGGCCGGAGTGATGCCGGGCATCGGGACGTTCCGGGCGGGGAACGGCGGCACCGGCTTGCCCGCGACCAGCAGATCTGCGGCGAAACGCGCCGACACGCCGTGCCGGGACTCGATCGTCAACCCGCCGCCGTCCCAGGAAGTGAGCACGCCGATCACATCGCGGAACACCGGCCGTCCGTCCGCCACGCCGTCAGCACGCCGCGCCGAGACGCGTCTTCCCACGTCAGACGGGTCTATCCGGACCTCCGGACGGGCCTCCAGCGGTACTCCGCCGACCATCAACCGCACCTCCTGTGCATTTGCGTCCCCCGACCCGCGATACTAGGGGCGGGCATCGACGACGCCGCGCGCACCGCGCGACCGAGTAAACAGTAGGGCGGCAGCCCTTCCGAGGAGGAACGACAGCGTGACCTACGTCATCGCGCAGCCTTGTGTCGACGTGAAGGACAAGGCGTGCATCGAGGAGTGCCCCGTCGACTGCATCTATGAGGGTTCGCGTTCCCTCTACATCCACCCGGATGAGTGTGTGGACTGCGGTGCGTGCGAGCCGGTGTGCCCCGTCGAGGCGATCTTCTACGAGGACGACACTCCGGAGGAGTGGAAGGACTACTACAAGGCGAACGTCGAGTTCTTCGACGACCTGGGCTCGCCCGGCGGCGCCTCCAAGCTCGGCCTGATCGAGCGTGACCACCCGTTCATCGCGGCCCTGCCCCCGCAGAACGCCGACCACTGATCGGTGGCATCCACGCTGTGAGCACCAACGACAGCACGCACGCGCCGTTCCCGGGACACCCGGGGGCGGCGCGCCGCGTATCCGACCGCCTGCCGGTCTTCCCGTGGGACAAGCTCGAACCGTACAAGCGCACCGCCGAGAGCCACCCGGACGGGCTGTGCGACTTCTCCGTCGGCACCCCCGTGGACCCGGTGCCGGAGCTGATCCAGCAGGCCCTGGCCGTGCACACCGACACGCCCGGCTACCCGACCGTGTGGGGCCCGCTGGCCCTGCGCGAGGCGATCGCCGGCTGGCTGAACCGCCGGGTCGGCGCCGAGATCGGCCCCGCTGCGGTGCTGCCCACCGTCGGTTCCAAGGAACTGGTGGCGTGGCTGCCCGGCCAGCTCGGCCTCGGCCCCGGCGACCAGGTCGCCTACCCGAAGCTCGCCTACCCCACCTACGAGGTCGGCGCGCTGCTCTGCGGCGCCGAGCCGGTCGCGTACGGGGACATCGACGAGCTGGACGGCAGCAAGGTCCGGCTGCTCTGGCTGAACTCGCCGTCCAACCCGACCGGACGGGTGCTCGGCGCCGACGAGCTGCGCCGCGCCGTCGAGTGGGCCCGGGAGCACCGGGTGCTGCTGGTCAGCGACGAGTGCTACCTCGAACTCGGCTGGGAGGCCGAGCCGGTGTCGGTGCTGCACCCGTCGGTGTGCGGCGACTCGCACGAGGGGCTGCTCACCGTCCACTCGCTGTCCAAGCGTTCCAACCTCGCCGGGTACCGGGCCTCGTTCGTGGCCGGCGACCCGGTGGTGGTCCGTGAGCTGCTGGAGATCCGCAAGCACGGCGGCATGATCGTGCCCGCGCCGGTGCAGGCGGCCACCGCGGCCGCGCTCGCCGACGACGTGCACGTCGCCGAGCAGCGGGAGCGGTACGCGAAGCGGCGCGGCGCGCTGCGGGCCGCGCTGGAGGCGTACGGGTTCCGGATCGAGCACTCCGAGGCGAGCCTGTACCTGTGGGCGACCCAGGACCGGCCGTGCTGGGAGACCGTGGCCGAACTCGCCGAGCTGGGCATCCTGGTGGCCCCCGGCGACTTCTACGGCCCGGCTGGCGACCGCTTCGTGCGGGTGGCGTTCACCGCCACCGACGAGCGGGTGGCCGCCGCCGTGGAGCGGCTCAAGCGCTAGGCATGCGGAAGGGGCGGAGCCGGTCGGCTCCGCCCCTTCCGCGTTCGTGCGACGGATCAGCCGGCGAGGTGGCTGCCGCCCGCACCGCCCAGCCCGCCGAGCAGCCCGCCCAGCGGGGTGGCGCCCAGCAGGCCGCTCAGCGGGTTGTTGGTGCCGCCCATCGGGGGCATCCCGCCCAGGCGGTTGGCGGACTCGTGCTCGGCCAGGCCCGCGACGGCGCCGGTGACCGGCAGCGACTGGACGGCGCCGAGGACCGGGGCGAGCTTCTCGGCGGCCGGCAGGCTCTGCGCCAGGCGGTCCACCGGCAGGTTCTTGGCGACGCTGCCGAGCGGGGTGGCGGTGGCCTTGCGGGCGGCCGGGAGGACCTTGTCGGTGACCGCGGGGCCGACCTTCTGCTCGACGGCCGGGACGACCCGGTCGGACAGCGTGCCGAGCGCACCGGTCAGCTGGTCGGCGTGGGCGGCCGGGCCGAGGTGGCCGAGCGCCTCGTCGGTGGAGGGCAGGGCGTGCGACACGGTGCTGCCGGCCGCGTCACCGACGGCCGGACCGCCCGCCGCGAGGGCCGCGGAGCCGGTGGTGCCGACCATGTGGCCGAGCTCGTGGCTCGCCCCCTGCACCGTGTCGCCCGAGTTGGGGACGTTGGCCAGCTTGGTCACTCCGGCGCCCAGGTCGGTCTGCGGGACCACCTCGGAGGCGGAGGCGGCACCCGCGGCCGCGAGCGGCGCCGCGGTGGCGGCGACGAGCAGCGCGGCCTGGGCGAGCCGGCGCGTGAGGGGGAGGGACATGGTGCTCCTAAGAGGTGAGGTCTACGGTCCGCCGGGCGGACGGCCGGTACGGCTGTCCGCCCGGCGGGCGACGTGTATGACCGCAAGAGCACCGGGAAGGTTTCGGCCGGTCAAGGTCAAGGGTTGGTAAAGATCGGACGATCCGCTTTCCGGCAAACCGGGTGGATCGTCCACGATGCGACGGTTGAAGAATCGTCACTTCCCTTGGCGGGCACGGAAACCCTCGTCCGCGTCCCGGACCGGCGTGTCGGCGGTTCGCCGACTGCCGTGCCGTCAGCGGGAGTTGACGCGAATCACCCGGTGGGCCGTCACCCGGGCATTTGTGCGTCAATGCACCGCCGGCGCCGTCACTTCTTCTTCGGCGGCGCGCCCAGCGTCACCAGCACCCGGTCCGTCGGGGCGGTCGGCAGCGGCTTCCAGCCGTCGTTGGGCCGGTCCACCCGCCACACCTTGCCGTCGTAGGCGACCTGCCCGATGCCCAGGTCCGCCGCCCGGGCCACCGACCACTGGGCCAGCGCCCAGCCGGTCTGCTGGGTGCCGCCCGCGCTCGCGGTGCTCGCGGTGGGCTGCGGGGTGAAGGCCAGCACCTCGCGCGGGTCCTTGGCTGCCTTGTCGGCGGTCGCCACCGTCACCGCCTTGCCGAACTCCCGGCGCACCCGGTCGGACACGCCGGTGGCCGGCGGGGCCGCCGCGTCCGGCTGCGGAAGCTCGTGCACCACGCAGTTCAGCGCCGCCGGCTCGCGGCCCATCAGCACGGTGGCCAGCAGCGTCGCGTTGTTCTCGTGCTTGGCGTACGCCTGCGGGTAGCCGCTGCGCTGCACCTGCTGGGCGGCGTCGGTCAGCGGCATCTGCGCGTAGCCGTTCACCTTCACCAGCGCGTCCAGGAACTTGTTGGTCGCGTACACCGGGTCCATGATCTGCTCGACGGTGCCCCAACCCTGCGACGGGCGCTGCTGGAACAGGCCCACCGAGTCCCGGTCGCCGCCCTCCAGGTTGCGCAGCTTGGACTCCTGTATGGCGGTCGCCAGCGCGATCGTCACCGCCCGCTCGGGCAGGCCGCGGGACATCGCCACCGCCGTGATGGTCGCCGCGTTCGCCGCCGCGCCCAGCTCCATCGACCCGGAACCGGACGTGGCGGTGACCTTGCAGCCCTCGTCCGGGACGGTGATCTTCTCGCGGTTCAGCCACACCACCAGGCCGCCGACCACCGCAAGTGCCAGCACCCCCACCAGGATTCGCCGCCACGGCCGCCGACGGCGCTCCTCGGCGCCACCCTCCGAATACTCGGCGTCTGTGGCCACCGTGGCCCCTCTCCTCGTCGTCCGTCGTCCACGCAGCGGTCCGCTTTCCGATTCCGCGCCGTCCGCGGACACCGTAACCGTTCGGACGGTCGTACGGGTCCGCGCGGTTGCGTGCCAGGCCCCGGGGCCGCCCGGCCGCTCGGTAGGGTGGCCGCCATGAGCAGCCCGAACGAGCCCCTCGACCTGACCCTCGACGGCGGCACGCTGACCGCCCGCCTCGTCGACTTCCCGTCCGTCAGCGGCGAGGAGACCGCCCTCGCTGACGCGGTCGAGGCCGCGCTCCGGGCCTACCCGCACCTCACCGTCGACCGGTTCGGCAACAACGTGGTCGCCCGCACCCACCTCGGCCGGGCCGCGCGGGTGGTGCTCGCCGGACACCTGGACACCGTCCCGATCGCCGACAACGTGCCCTCGCACGTCGAGGGCGACCTGCTCTACGGCTGCGGCACGTCCGACATGAAGTCCGGCGTCGCGGTCCAACTCCGGCTCGCCGCAACGGTGGAGGAGCCCAACCACGACGTCACCTACGTGTTCTACGACAACGAGGAGGTGGAGGCCGAGCGCAACGGCCTCGGCCACCTGTTCGCCACCCACCCCGACTGGCTGGCGGCCGACTTCGCGGTCCTGATGGAACCCAGCGGCGCCGTCGTCGAGGGCGGCTGCCAGGGCAGCCTGCGCGCCGACATCACGCTCACCGGCGTGCGCGCCCACGCCGCGCGCAGCTGGCTCGGCGACAACGCCATCCACAAGGCCGCCGAAGTGCTGCGCCGGCTGGTCGAGTACAAGCCCCGACGGGTCGTCATCGACGGCCTGGAGTACCGCGAGGGCCTGAACGCCACCCGGATCGACGGCGGCGTCGCCGGGAACGTCATCCCCGACGAGTGCCGGATCCACGTCGCCTTCCGGTTCGCCCCCGACCGCAGCCTGGAGCAGGCCGAGGACCACCTGCGGGAGGTCTTCGACGGCTACCAGCTGGACATCGTGGACGCCTCCCCTGCCGCTCTCCCCGGTCTCTCCCAGCCCGCCGCACAGGCCTTCCTGGCCGCCGTCGGCGGCGAGCCGCGGGCCAAGTTCGGCTGGACCGACGTCGCCCGGTTCTCCGCGCACGGCGTCCCCGCGGTCAACTACGGCCCCGGCGACCCGAATCTGGCACACAAGCGCGAGGAGCACTGCTCGCTGACCGCGATCGCCGAGGTCGAGGCCCGCCTGCGGGCCTGGCTCACCGCGTAGCCGCCGCACGGCCTTTGGCGGACGGGCAGCCGTTTCCCGTTGTTCCTCGGAAAGTTGCCTTGTCAGGCGTAGGGTTTCGTCATGACAGCCAACGGAGATGAACCCGTCCGCAGGGCCAGGAAGCCGTGGCCCGAGAAGCGCAAGGGCCCGGTGCTGCTGCGGCGGGACCAGGTCGAGACGAAAACGACGGACCAGGCCCTGCTGGACACCACCGGGCCGACCGACTGGTTGCACACCGACCCGTGGCGGGTGCTGCGGATCACCTCGGAGTTCGTCGAAGGCTTCGGCGCGCTCGCCAAACTGCCCACCGCCATCAGCGTGTTCGGCTCCGCCCGGACGCAGGTCGGCTCGCCCGAGTACCAGACCGGCGTGGAGATCGGGCGGGCCCTCGCCGAGGCCGGCTACGCGGTGATCACCGGCGGTGGGCCCGGTGCGATGGAGGCCGCCAACAAGGGCGCCGTCGAGGCCGACGGGCTGAGCGTCGGCCTCGGCATCGAGCTGCCCTTCGAGCAGGGCCTGAACGAGTACGTCGACCTGGGCCTGAACTTCCGCTACTTCTTCGTCCGCAAGACGATGTTCGTGAAGTACTCCCAGGGCTTCGTGGTGCTCCCCGGCGGACTCGGCACCCTGGACGAGCTGTTCGAGGCGCTCACCCTGGTGCAGACCCACAAGGTCACCCGGTTCCCGGTGATCCTGTTCGGCAGCGCCTACTGGGGCGGGCTGGTGGAGTGGCTGAAGTCCACCCTGGTCGCCCAGGGCAAGGCCAACCCCGAGGACCTCGAACTGTTCCACGTCACCGACGACGTCGCCGAGGTGCTGAAGGTCCTGGAAGAGGCCCGCAAGCCGCAGGGCACGCCCGCCTAGCCGAGGCGGACGGACCCTAGGCGAGCCCCCGGCGGGCGACCGCCGGGGGACGGGTGCCGCGGATCGACGCCACCATGTCCAGCACCTGACGGGTCTCCGCGACCTGGTGCACCCGGTAGACCTGCGCGCCCAGCCAGGCGGAGACGGCGGTGGTGGCCAGGGTGCCGAGCAGCCGCTCGTCCACCGGCTTGTCGAGCGTCTCGCCGACGAAGTCCTTGTTCGACAGCGACACCAGCACCGGGAACCCGGTCGCCGTCATCTCCGGCAGCCGGCGGGTCGCCTCCAGCGAGTGCCGGGTGTTCTTCCCGAAGTCGTGCCCCGGGTCGATGATCAACCCGTCGCGGCGCACCCCGAGTTCGATCGCCCGCTCGGCCAGCCCGACGGTCACCCGCAGGATGTCCGCCATCACGTCCTCGTACCCCACCCGGTGCGGACGGGTGCGCGGCTCCGCGCCGCCCGCGTGCGTGCACACCAGGCCCGCGCCGTACCGGGCCGCGACCTCGGCGAGCTTCGGGTCGAAGCCGCCCCAGGCGTCGTTCAGCAGGTCCGCACCGACCTCGCAGACCGCCTCGCCGACCTCGTGCCGCCAGGTGTCCACGCTGATCACCGCGTCCGGGTGGCGCTTGCGCAGCTCCGCCACGAACGGCACCGTGCGCCGCAACTCCTCCTCGACGGTGACCTCTTCGCCCGGCCCGGCCTTCACCCCGCCGATGTCCAGGATCGCCGCGCCCTCGGCCATCGCCCGGTCCGCCGCGGCGAACGCGGCCTCGTCGGCGAAGGTCGCCCCCCGGTCGAAGAACGAGTCCGGGGTGCGGTTGACGATCGCCATGACGACCAGCTCATCCGGGCCGAACTCCCTTGTGCCGAGGCGTAGTGCCACCGTTGTCTCCTCCTCAGCGCTCCCGGGTGCAATGATGGGCCCCGGCCTGTACCGGACCATGATCCCACCTGATCCTGACCGCGGGCCGAAGCCGACCGTAACTGCCGGGCCGGAACTGCCGGAGCCGGAACTGCCGGGGACTGACGGAGGACGCTCGTGTTCTGGGTGATCGTGGTTGCGATGGCCGTGGTGGTCGGCGGTGCCGCGCTGGTGGCACTCGGCGGCGGCGGATCCCTCCCCGAGGCGGAGCACGACCGCCTCACCGCACGCCTCCCGCAGGACCGCCCGCTCAGCCGCACCGACGTCGACGACCTGCGCCTGCCGATGGCGCTGCGCGGCTACCGGATGGACGAGGTCGACGACGTCCTCGACCGCCTCGGCGCCGAACTCGCCCTCCGGGACGCGAAGATCGCCGAACTGGAGGCCGTCGGCGCGGTGCGCGGCTCGGTCGAGGCGACGGGCGGCGCGTCCGGCGAGCCGCTGCCCGGGCTGGAGTCGTTCACGGCCGTGCTGGAGAAGAAGCCCCTCTCCGAGGGCCCTGCCGACGCCGCTTCCGAGAAGTCCGAGAAGTCAGAGACGTCCGAGAAGTTCGAGAAGGGTGACCAGTCGTGACCGGTGCCGTGCTCGGTGAGGACGGGCTGCTGCGCTGCGGATGGGGCGACTCGTCCGACGACTACCGGGTCTACCACGACACCGAGTGGGGCCGTCCGGTCCACGGTGACCAGGCGCTGTTCGAGCGGATCTCGCTGGAGGCGTTCCAGTCCGGGCTGTCCTGGATCACCATCCTGCGGCGCCGCGAAGGCTTCCGGGCGGCGTTCCGGGACTTCTCGATCGCCGAGGTCGCGGAGTTCGGGGACGACGACGTGGAACGGCTGCTGGCCGACACCGGAATCATCCGCAACCGCGCGAAGATCGTCGCCACCATCGCCAACGCCCGCGCCGCACGTGAACTCGACGGCGAGCTGGACGCGTTGGTCTGGAGCCACGCCGGGGACCCGGCCCGGCCGGCGCCGAAGACGCTGGCGGAGGTGCCGGCCGTGACGGCGGAGTCGACGGCGCTGGCGAAGGCGCTGAAGAAGAACGGGTTCCGGTTCGTGGGGCCGACGACGGCGTATGCGCTGATGCAGGCGTGCGGGCTGGTGAACGATCACCTGGCCGACTGCCACGCGCGGTAGCCCGCCCGGGCAGCCACGGCTCGCCGTCCACGGACCTTACCGAGGGTGCCGTTCCCCTTCGCGCAGTTCCCCGCGCCCCTGACGGGGCGCGGGGGTTGAGAGCTACTTGCCCACGAAGGTGGGCTTTTCCTTGGCCACGAACGCATCGACCGCGATGCGGTGGTCCTCGCTGTTGCCGGCCATGGTCTGCAACTCCTCCTCCTTGTCGAGGAGTTCGTCCAACGAGTGGGACGCGCCGTACGCCAGCGACTCCTTGATCGCGCCGTAGGCGACGGTCGGGCCGCTCGCCAGGGTGAGGGCGAACTCGTGGGCGGTGGCGGCGAGTTCGGCGGCGGGGACGACGCGGGTGGCGAGGCCGAGGGTGAGGGCCTCGTCGGCGCGGACGGTGCGGGGGAGCATCAGGAGTTCGGTGGCGCGGGCGTGGCCGACCAGGCGGGGGAGGGTCCAGGAGGCGCCGGAGTCGGTGGTGAGGGCGACGCCGGCGAAGGAGGTGTTGAAGCCGGCGGTGTCGGCGACGATCCGGAAGTCGCAGGCGAAGGCGAGCGAGGCGCCGGCGCCGGCCGCGATGCCGTTGACGGCGGCGACGGTGGGCTTGCGCATCCCGGCGAGGGCGCGGACCAGCGGGTTGTAGTGCTCGGCGACGGTGCGCAGCGCGCTCTCGCCGGTCTCCTGCTGGTGGTGCAGCAGTCCGAGGTGTTCCTTGAGGTCCTGTCCGACGCAGAAGGCCTTCTGGCCGGCGCCGGTGAGCAGCACGGCCCGCACGTCGGGGTCGGTCGCGGCGGTGGTGACGGCGTCCCGGAGGGCGACCTTGGTGGCGACGTCGAGGGCGTTCATGGCGTCGGCGCGGTCGATGGTGAGGACGGCGAGGGCGCCGTCGCGGTGGTAGCGCACGGTGTCGGACATCGGTGAGGGCTCCCGGGTCGCGGTGGGCTGTCGTGGGCACAGCATGCCGGAGTGCGGCCGGGTGGGGGAGTGTGAGGTGGCGCACCCCTGGCGGGCGTGTCGGAGTGCGGCGGGATGCGGCTTCTGGCCGGTAATCGGCGCTTTGGTGCGGGTTCGGGAGGCTTGGCGGAGAGAGTGATGTTGGTCATCGAGCGGTCGCATGCGGGATAATGGCTTCCGATCAATGCGTTCGATACCGGCGGTGGACGGACTGCCGGTGCGTACCTGAACGGTTGCAGGAAGGGGAACGAGCATGGCGGCCATGAAGCCGCGGACGGGTGACGGCCCGCTGGAGGTAACCAAGGAGGGGCGGGGCATCATCATGCGAGTTCCGCTCGAAGGGGGCGGGCGCCTGGTGGTGGAGCTGACGCCGGACGAGGCGGACGCTCTGGGCGAGGCTCTGAAGAAGGCCTGCGGCTGACCCGAGCGGGTACTGCCACTCGCACGTCCCGGGCGCTCCGGGAGTGTTCGACGGGCCCGGTCCCCCGGTGCGGGGAGCGGGCCCGTTCCGCGTGTCCGGGCGGGTTCAGCGTTTGACGGCGCAGAGCAGGCCGTCGCTGACCGGGAGCAGCGCGGGCAGCAGGGTGTCGCCCTGTTCCCGGATGTCGGCGACCAGGTCGCGCACCGCGCGGGTCTGCGGGTCGTCGGCCTCGGGTTCGGCGAGCCGGCCCTCCTGGAAGACGCCCTCGAAGCAGACCACGCCGCGCGGCCGGAGCAGCCGCATCGCCTCGGTGAGGTGGAAGCCGGAGTCGGCAGGGTCGCCGTCGCAGAACACCAGGTCGTACTGCCCGTCGGCGAGCCGGGGCAGCACGTCGCGGGCCCGGCCGGGGATGAAGCGGGCCCGGTTGGCGGCGAATCCGGCGGCCAGGTACGCCTCGCGGGCGTACTGCTGGCGGACGGGTTCGGAGTCGACGGTGGTGAGCACGCCGTCGGGCCGCATGCCGCGCAACAGGTAGACGCCGGAGACGCCGGTGCCGGTTCCGATCTCGACCACCGCCTTGGCGTCGAGCGCGGCGGCCAGCAGGCGCAGGGCCGCGCCGCCGCTGGGTTCGATCGCGCGTATGCCGGTGCGGGCCGACTGGGCCCGGGCGTAGGTCAGCACCGCGTCCTCGCCGACGTAGGTGTCGGCGAGGGCCACTCGCTGGGGCCCGAACTCGGTGATGGCTGCCTCTTCCGGAGCGCCGATGTCGATGGAAGTCGACAAATTCCAGCGACAGACTACTGGCCGTCCGGGAACCGCGTTCGACGGCTGGCCGTTGAGTTGTCGTGGGTGGCCGGACCACCCGCGGCGGTCGCTGTTCGACCGCTCTTATCCGGGCTTGACGTGTGAGGTGGATATGGTGGTGGCTCTGCTGGGCAGAAGAGCCGACCGAGGAGGTGTGGCCGAGGGCGACGTCCCTGTGCAGCGGCACGTCCGCGGCACCACGTCGGCCCGTACGCCGAAGCCCGTGATGAACCAGTCTGTGCACTCCCCCCTGGACAAGTCGACCGCAGCCGACGACTCGGTGGCCGAGGCCCCCGGCAAGCTCGCGTCCTTCGCGGAGGGGCCCGACGCGCAGAGCTGGACGCCGCCCAGCTGGGAGGAGATCGTCGAGGCGCACAGCGCCCGGGTCTACCGCCTCGCCTACCGGCTGACGGGCAATCAGCACGACGCCGAGGACCTCACGCAGGAGGTCTTCGTCCGGGTGTTCCGCTCGCTGTCCACGTACACCCCCGGCACGTTCGAGGGCTGGCTGCACCGGATCACCACCAACCTGTTCCTGGACATGGTGCGCCGCCGCCAGCGGATCCGCTTCGACGCCCTCGCCGAGGACGCGGCGGAGCGCCTGGCCAGCCGTGAGCCCAGCCCCGCCCAGCACTTCAGCGACACCCACTTCGACGCGGACGTCCAGCAGGCGCTGGACACCCTCGCCCCGGAGTTCCGTGCCGCCGTGGTGCTGTGCGACATCGAGGGCCTCTCCTACGAGGAGATCGCCGCCACCCTCGGGGTGAAGCTCGGCACCGTCCGCAGCCGGATCCACCGCGGCCGCTCGCACCTGCGCGCCGCCCTCAAGCACCGGGCGCCGAACGCCGCCGCGGGCCGTTCGCGCCGGGGTGGCTCCGTCGAGCCCGTGGCGGTCGGTGCCGAACCGGGCGGAAGCGACCGGAGGGGGTCATGAGCGATCACGCCCCCGAGCGCGCGGACGCCACCGGCCGCTCGCGCTGGGCGTCGCTGCGCCGCGCCGCCGAGCAGGCCCCGGCGGCGGCCGAGCTGCGGCCCGTGACGATCCGTCCGGTCGAGCCGGCGGCCGAGGAGCACCACCACCTCGGCGACCGCCTCACCGCGTACCTGGACGGCGAACTCGGCCACGACGCCCGCGAGCGGGTGCAGGCCCACCTGGCGACGTGTCCGGAGTGCCTGGCCGAGGCGGAGGGCGCCCGCGCGGTCAAGCGGACGCTCAGCGACGCCGGCGCGCCCGGCCCGTCCGCGGCGCTGATGGCCCGGCTGCTGGCCGTGGCCGCGCTGCCGGAGGACGAATCGGGCCCTGATGGGCCGTCGGGTGCCGTGTTCGGCGGCAGCAGGCTCACCGGCGGCTCCTTCGGCCGGGGCGCCGGCTTCGGCGGCGGCGCGCTGGGCGCCGACGCCCCGATACCAGGGATCGACCCGCGGGCCGGTCTGTTCGGTGCCCGCCCGTCCGCCGCACCGCGTCCGCTGGCCGCGCTCGCCGAGCTGCCCACCCCCCGCCCGGTTCCGCCCCGCGGTCGCCGGCTGGTGTTCGCCGCCGCCGGGGCGTTCTCGGTCGCCGCGGTCACGCTCAGCGGCGTCGGCGGCCTCACCACGGGCCAGGGCGGCCCCAACCGGCAGCCCACCAGCGTGACCCCCGTCGGCGGCGCGATCGTCCCCGTCAACGCGCAGCAGCAAATGGACGCCCCGGACTTTCCGATGCGGGCCCGGCTGCAGGCCAGCCCGCAGCCGTCGCCCAGCGGTGACCAGCTCCAGGTCCTGCGCTAGCCTGCCTTCACCGGCACGCCGTCGACGCCGGTCGCCCAGGTGGTCTTTACCACGGATTCACCTGAGGAAGGCCGGGGAACGGCCGCCCGCGTTTACCCTTGGTTCAGCGTTGTCGGGTGCTGGGAGTTCAGGTGTTCGGAGACATAGGCGGACTCGAGGTCCTGACGATCGTCATCATGGCCATCGTGATCTTCGGGCCGGACAAGCTTCCGAAGCTGATTCAGGACACCATGGCGTTCATTCGCAAGATCCGCTCCTTCGCGGACAACGCGAAGGACGACATCCGCAGCGAGCTCGGGCCGGAGTTCCAGAACTTCGATTTCGAGGACCTCAACCCGAAGACCTTCGTCCGCAAGCAACTGCTCGGCGACAACGACGACCCGCTCGGGCTGAAGGACCTCAAGGACAGCGTCGACCTCAAGTCCGCGCTGAACGGCGAGCCGACGCGCACCCCGAGCGCCTCGGTCGACTTCTCCAAGCCGGCCTCCCCGTTGAGCAACGGCCCGGCCCTCGCGGCCGGCGAGCGCCCGCCGTTCGACCCGGACGCCACCTGACCGACGCTCCCCGCCCGACCCCGACGCCCCGCCCGGCAGGCGGGGCGTCGTCGTCCGCGCCGCTATCGTGTCCACTACCTCCCCGGACGGCGGGCGCTGTGCGGTCCGTCACGCCCGGCCGTGTCCGGCCCGGTTTTCCCGGACGGAGGGGCCGCGGTGCGCCACCATGGAGCCCGCCCGTGGCAGGAGCACAGCCGAGGAGGCCCGCAGTGGACGCCACGCAAACGACCGCAGAACCCGCCGCCACGCGTCGGCCCGCCGCCGACCCCCTCGCCCCCTACCGCGCCGCCGACTTCCCCTGGTACGGCCTGGACGAGGGCTGGACCGGCCGCCGCTGGCTCGGCCAGGTCGGCACCGGCCAGAACTCACGTGCCGCGCAGTCCGACCTCCCCGACTACGGCACCCTCGGCCACGGCGACGAACCCGCCCGCGGACCCGAACCGCGCGACACCCGCCGCTTCGCGCTGGTGGTCACCGTGGCCCGCCGCGAGGTCCGCCGCAGCGCCGACAACACCGGCACCCTGGAAGCCACCTCCGCGTCCTCCGCCGCCTGGCTGGCCGGCTCCGGCCTGCTCGCCGCCACCTGGCCCGGCAACCTCGACCGCACCCTGCGCCAGCACTGGCTCGACCAGCAGTCCACCCTCGCCTGGGATCTGGCCGACGACCTCGACGGCCCCGCCTGGTCCTCCCTCACCCTCCCCGTCAACGGCGTCCCGCAGCCCTTCCGCTACCGCGAATCCGAATACGGCTGGGTCCTGGCCGGCGAGGCCCCCGGCGTCCTCATCGGCGCCTACGGCCGCTCGGTCTCCGCGTACGGCATCGGCTTCAACACCGTCCCCGACCTGGCGACCTACGACGGACGGTAGGCCCGGCCGGACACCCTACGGCTCCAGCAGAAACGGCCCCGGGCAGGTGCCCGGGGCCGTTCGTGGTGCTGGGGGTCCGTCAGAACTTGTTCTTCGGGGTCAGGCCCAGGGAGAGGCCGGACAGGCCGCGCTGGCGGCCGGAGAGCTTGCCCGCGATGGTGCGCAGGGCGGAGCCGGCGGGGGAGTCCGGGTTGGAGAGGACGACCGGGCGGCCGTCGTCGCCGCCCTCGCGGAGGCGGACGTCGATCGGGATGGAGCCGAGGACCGGAACGGTCGCGCCGACGGTGCGGGTCAGGGCGTCGGCGACGGTCTGACCGCCGCCGGTGCCGAAGACGTCGATCATCTCGTCGCAGTGCGGGCACGGCATGCCCGACATGTTCTCGATGACGCCGACGATCTTCTGGTGGGTCTGCAGCGCGATCGTGCCGGCCCGCTCGGCGACCTCGGCGGCGGCCATCTGCGGGGTGGTGACGATCAGGATCTCGGCGTTCGGGACGAGCTGCGCGACCGAGATCGCGATATCGCCGGTGCCGGGCGGCAGGTCGAGCAGCAGGACGTCCAGGTCGCCCCAGTACACGTCGGCGAGGAACTGCTGCAGCGCGCGGTGCAGCATCGGGCCGCGCCACACCACCGGCGCGTTGCCCGGGGTGAACATGCCGATCGAGATGACCTTCACGCCGTGCGCCGCCGGCGGCATGATCATGTCCTGCACCTGGGTGGGCCGACCCTCGACGCCCAGCATGCGGGGCACGCTGTGGCCGTAGATGTCGGCGTCCACCACGGCGACCTTCAGGCCGTCCGCGGCCAGCGCCGCCGCCAGGTTGACCGTCACCGAGGACTTGCCGACGCCGCCCTTGCCGGAGGCGACCGCGTACACCCGGGTCAGGGTGCCCGGCTTGGCGAACGGGATCTCCCGCTCCGGGGCGCCGCCGCGCAGCAGCTGCGACAGCTCGCGGCGCTGCTCCTCGCTCATCACGTCGAGCTCGACGGAGACGGCGGTGACGCCGGGAACGGCGGACACCGCGTCGGTGACCCGCTGGGTGATCGTCTCGCGCATCGGACAGCCCGAGACGGTGAGGTACACCGCGACCTTCACCGCGCCGCCGTCGCCGATCTCGACGGACTTCACCATGCCGATCTCGGTGATCGGACGGTTGATCTCCGGGTCGTGGACGGTCGCCAGGGCTTCCTGGACGGACTGCTCCGTCACCCCGGCCGCCACCTCTGTCTCGTTGGCCATGTGTTGATGGTACGGCGCTGCGCCCCGCCCCCGACTCGCCGGTAGCGTGCCGCGGGTCACAACGGGTCGGCGGGCTCCCGCCGTTCGTCGATCTCCCGGAGCAGCGACTGCAGTTCGGACCGGATGAAGTCGCGGGTGGCGACCTCGCCGAGGCCCTGCCGCAGCGCCGCGACCTCGCGGGTCAGGTACTCGGTGTCGGCGATGTTGCGGTCGCTGCGGGCCCGGTCCTGCTCCATGTTGACGCGGTCGCGGTCGTCCTGGCGGTTCTGCGCGAGCAGGATCAGCGGGGCCGCGTACGAGGCCTGCAGCGACAGCACCAGGGTGAGGAAGATGAACGGGTAGCTGTCGAAGCGCACGCCGGGCGGGAGCAGGGTGTTCCACGCCACCCAGGCGATGATCACCACCGTCATCCAGACGATGAACCGGCCGGTGCCCAGGAAACGGGCGATCCGCTCGGAGAGCTTGCCGAACGCCTCCGGGTCCCAGGCGGGCAGGTGGATCAGGCCCGGGCGGCCGGTGCGCGGCTGGTCGAGCCGGGAACGGGAGCCCGGGGACTGGCCGGGGCGCTCCTCGCGGCGGACGCGCTGCTCCCGGGTCCGCAGTTCGCGCAGCTGGCGCAGCTGGCGCAGCTCGCCCTGGATCCGCTGGCCCGGCGAGTCGTGGTGGCGCTTGCGGTCACTGTCCATCGAGCACCTCGTCGGTGGGGATGCCGTGCGCCGAGCCCTCGCGCCAGTCGTCCGGCAGCAGGTGGTCCAGCACGTCGTCCACGGTGACCGCGCCCAGCAGGTGGTCGTCCTCGTCGACCACGGGCGCCGCCACCAGGTTGTAGGTGGCCAGGTAGGACGTGATCAGCTGGAGCGGGGTGTTCGGCGGCAGCGGGTCGAGGTCGTCGTCCACGATCGAACCGACCAGCGTGTACGGGGGCTCGCGCAACAGCCGCTGGAAGTGCACGGTGCCCAGATAGGTGCCGGTCGGAGTCTCGTTCGGCGGGCGGCACACGTACACCTGAGCGGCCAGCGCCGGCTTGGTGTCGGAGATCCGCACCCGGGCGAGCGCCTCGGCGACCGAGGCATCGGGTTCCAGGACGATCGGCTCGGTGGTCATCAGGCCGCCCGCGGTGTCCTCCTCGTAGGAGAGCAGCCGGCGCATCTCCGCCGCCTCGGCGGGCTCCATCAGACGCAGCAGCCGCTCGGCGTCCTCGGCGGGCAGTTCGGAGAGCAGGTCCGCGGCGTCGTCCGGGTCCATGGTCTCCAGGATGTCCGCGGCCCGCTCCTCCTTGAGCTTGCCGATGATCTCCACCTGGTCGTCCTCCGGGAGCTCCTCCAGGACGTCCGCGAGCCGGTCGTCGTCGAGCGCCGCCGCGACCTCCGCCCGGCGCTTCGCCGACAGGTGGTGCATGACGTTCGCCAGGTCGGCCGGACGCAGCTGCTCGAACGTGGCCAGCAGGTTGGCCGCGCCCTGACCCTCCTCCGACAGCGAGAAACCGGTGACGGCGGACCAGTCGAGCAGCAGCTGCTCGCCCTTGGCCTTGCGCAGCCGGGACGGAGGCTTCCCGACCTGGACGAAGACCTTGTCGATCTCCCACTCGCGCAGGCGGGTCTGCACCATCGCGACGTCCAGCACGGTCACCTCGTCGGCGGTCTTGGTGCGGGTGACGGTGCGGTCGAGCAGCTCGGCCAGCACCAGCGTCTCCGACGGACGCTGCTCGAACCGACGCATGTTCAGCAGGCCGGTGGAGAGCACCTGGCCGGACTCCAGACTGGTCACCCGGGTCATCGGCAGAAAGATCCGGCGGCGGCCGATCACCTCCACCACCAGCCCGAGAACCCTGGGCGGGCTGCCACCGAGACGCAACGAGACCACCACGTCACGGACCCGGCCCACCTGGTCGCCGTTCGGGTCGAACACCGCGACCCCGGAGAGGTGGGAGATGAACACTCGGCTGCCTGGCCCCGCCATGCGACTCCCTCGGGGGAAACGGACACAACCACCCAAATCTATCGGTGGCGCGTCGGGGCGGCAGGTCATTGAGGTGCCGCGATCTTCCTGGCGGGTGCCTTCCGCTTCGCGCGGTTCCCCGCGCCCCGGTTGCGCTCAGCCCCTGCGCTTCTTGAACAGGAGCTTCGGGAGGCCGGCCGGGATCGGTTTGCGGGTAGTGGCCGGGGTGGGCACGGGGGTGGCGGTGAGGGCGCCGTCGGGGTGGGGGGCGAGGGGGCCGGCGGGCTCCAGGCGGAGGATGCGGCACTCGCGGGCCCAGCGGTCGCCGATGGTGTCGGTGTCGGGGGCGTTGAGGCGCTTGCCCTTGAGTTCCTCGACGGCGCCGTCCCAGGCGGGGGTGCCGGGGGCGACGGCGGTGACGGTGGCGGGGAAGGTGACCAGTCGGCCGCCCTTGTCCTTGCTGCGGACGGTGAGGGTGGCGGTGGTGCCGGCGGCGAGGCCGTG
Organism: Kitasatospora sp. NPDC004615; assembly: GCF_042873545.1. Lineage (NCBI taxonomy): Bacteria > Bacillati > Actinomycetota > Actinomycetes > Kitasatosporales > Streptomycetaceae > Kitasatospora > Kitasatospora sp. NPDC004615. The sequence continues at coordinate 365,022 of NZ_JBIALQ010000002.1, read as the reverse complement.
CAGGGGCTGTTCGGCGCCGTCGCCGACGACGATCACGGCGCCGTCGTGCCAGGCGTGCCAGAGCGGACGGGCGTGCGGCTGCCCGGCGGGCTGCACCCAGAGCAGGCCGGACTTCTTGGCGGACTCCTCCACCAGGGCCCGGTCGAGGAAGTCTGCCGGGCTCGCGGTCGTCGTACGCTCCATGCCGCACAGCGTACGGCCTGGTCCTCGGGGGACGGTTCCATCCCCCGGGACGACAGTGCCATGAGGGGCAGACAGCCCTTACGGTGTTTCCTGCCCCGCCCCGTCCGCCGAAGGAGAACCGTGCTCGCCACCAGGACCGCCCCCGCCGCGCCCGCGGTGGCCGATCAGCAGCGGGTGTTGCCGCGCACCGACCTGCTGCTGCTGGCGGTGTCGATCGCGGGCATCTCGCTGTCCGCCCCGCTGATCAGCGCGACGGCCGCGCCCGCGCTGGCGATCGCGTTCTGGCGCAACGGCATGTCGGTGGCGGTGCTGGGCCCGTACGCGCTGTGGCGGCACCGGGCCGAGCTGCGCGGGATCTCCCGGCGGTCGCTGCTGCTGGCGATGGCGGCGGGTGTGCTGCTGGCGCTGCACTTCGCGCTGTGGATGCCCAGCCTGCGGATGACGTCGGTGGCGTCCGCGACCGCGCTGGTGACGACCACTCCGCTGTGGACGATCCTGCTGATGCGCCTGCTCGGGGTGCGCGCGCCGCGGCTGGTGTGGCTGGGCACGGGGCTGGCGTTCGCGGGCGTGCTGGTGCTGACCGGCGTCGATCTGTCGGTGTCGATGCGCGCCCTGCTCGGGGACGGTCTGGCGCTGGCCGCGGGCGCCGCGGCGGCCGGGTACGTGCTGCTGGGCGCGGAGGTGCGGCGCACCCTGTCGACCACCGCGTACACCCTGATCTGCTACGCGACCTGCGCGGTCGCACTGCTGGCGGTGTGTCTGCTGATGGGTACGCGGCTGTCGGGCTGGCCGGCCGGCGCGTGGTGGCAGATCGTCCTGCTGATGGTGGCGGCGCAGCTGCTCGGGCACTCGCTGAGCAACCGGGTGGTGCGCACGCTGGGCCCGTCGATCACCTCGACGGCGATCCTGCTGGAGACCCCGGGCGCGGCGCTGATCGCGGCGGTGTGGCTCGGCCAGTGGCCGCCGGTCGCCGCCTACCCGGCGGTCGGGATGATCCTGCTGGGCCTGGTCCTGGTCGCCCGGGCGGAGCGCCGTTGACGCTCCGCCCGGTCGGCCTCACAGCCAGCCGTTGCGGCGGAAGCCCCGGTACATGCCGACGCAGATCAGCGCGATCACGCCGAGCACGGTCGGGTAGCCGTACGTCCACTGGAGTTCCGGCATGTGCTCGAAGTTCATGCCGTACACGCCGGTGATCATGGTGGGGACGGCGAAGATCGCCGCCCACGCGGTGATCTTGCGCATGTCCTCGTTCTGGGCGACCGAGACCTGTGCCAGGTTGGCCTGGAGCAGCGAGTTGAGCAGTTCGTCGAAGCCCTGCACCTGCTCGCTGACCCGGGCCAGGTGGTCGGCGACGTCCCGGAAGTACTTCTGCATCTCCGGGTCGACCAGCCGCGCGACGGGCTCGGCCAGTTGCAGCATCGGCCGCAGCAGCGGGGTGACGGCGCGCTTGAACTCCAGCACCTCGCGCTTGAGCTGGTAGACCCGGCCGACGTCGGCGCCGCTGCCGCCGCGGTTGGCGAACACGCCGTACTCGATCTCGTCCACGTCGTTCTGCAGCCGCTCGGCGACCAGCAGGTAGTTGTCCACCACGTGGTCGGCGATCGCGTGCAGCACCGCCGCCGGGCCGAGGGCGAGCAGGCCGGTGCCTTCGGCGTCGGCCTCCAGCCGCAGCCGCAGGGCGCGCAGCGAGGAGTGCGCGCCGTGCCGGACGGTGATCACGAAGTCGGGGCCGGCGAACACCATCAGCTCGCCGGTCTCGACCACCTCGCTGGTCGGGGTGAGCTGCTCGTGCTCGATGTAGCGCACGGTCTTGAACACCGCGAACAGCATGTTGTCGTATCGCTCGACCTTGGGACGCTGGTGCGCGTGCACCGCGTCCTCCACCGCCAGCGGGTGCAGGCCGAAGCGCTGGGCGATGCCCTCGAACTCGGCCTCGGTGGGCTCGTGCAGGCCGATCCAGCTGAACGAGCCGGGCCCGCTCTGGTGGGCCGCCTTCACCTGCCGGGCCGCCTCGCGCGGGCTGCAGGTCTCGCCGATCCGCTTGCCCTGCTGGTAGACGGCGCAGTCCACCACCGCGGACGGGCTGGTACCGGAGGGCAGTCCGAGATCGTCACCGGCCCGGCGGCGGGTCGGGCGGACGACGGCGGCGCGCAGGTTGTTGATCATCGACATGGCGCGGACTCCTTGGGCCGGACCGGCGCGCACCCCGGCAGGGCAGGGCGAACGCGACGGCGGAAAACACCGGTGGACACGCCGGAGCCGATGGTGCGCCAGAAAGCCGTTGCTGGGCGGGTTTCGACGGCTCGACCCCGGGGAAGGTGCTCTCCCGGCCGGACGCCACGCTGCGTGTGAGCCCAGGTCAGCCGTGAAGGCGGCGGGCCAGGGTGGGCCGGAGAGAGCTGCCGGTACTGCATGGTCGACTGCTGTCCACCGTGACCACCTCCTCCACGCCGGGGCCCGCGCGGGGGCCGTCGCGGCCCTGGTTCGTATTCACAAGGCCGACCGCTCACATTAACAGCTCTTCCCCGTACTGAGCCCCGGAGTTCGGCGTCCGCCGGGTAAAGGTCGCGCCAAAGCTTGCCCGCGCGCCGCGCGCTAAGGTCGCGGCATGGCGCACGACTTCCCGCTCTTCGGCGACTTCTCCGATCCCGACGCCGGCCACGGCTCCGGCCCGACCCGGCAGACCGTTCTGGCCGCCGTCGAGGCGCGGCTGATCAGCACCTTCGGCGATCCCTCCGGCCGCGCCGCGGTCACCTTCGTCGGCGCGGACCGCATCGAGGTGCTGCGCTTCGGCCCGGACGCCGAGGGCCTGGTCCGATACGCGACGCTCGGCATGGCCGCCGCCCCGATGGCCGACCCGTCCTCGCCCGTCGCCGACCCGGTGCGCGGCCCGCGCGCCGAGCTGGTGCTGACCGTGCGCGGCGGGCGGGACGAGGTGCACAAGGCGCTGGTGGTGTTCGCCGCCAGCCCGCAGGTCGAGGGCCTGGTGGTGGCCCCCGGCGGCTCGCTCGACCTGGGCTCCCCGCTGTGGACCGGCGCCCCGTTCACCTCGGTGCTGGCCGCCGAGCCCGGCGGCCTGGTCGAGGACCTCGAACTCCCGGCCCCCGCCGAGGCGGTGCGCTTCCTGCCGCTGCTGCCGATGACGCCCAACGAGGCCGCGTTCAAGCGCGTCCAGGGCGCGGGCGCCCTGGAGGAACGCTGGCTGAAGCACGGCACCGACCTGCGCGACCCGAACCGCCGCGGCGTCCCGCTGGACTGAGCCCGCGTCGGCCCGGGGGTGGAGGCCCAGGGGTGCGGGCCTAGGGGTGGAGCTCGATGAAGCCGAACACCCCGTTGGCCACCAGCTGCGCCGCGATCGCCGACAGCAGCAGGCCGGCCAGCCGGGTGATCAGGACCACGCCGCCCTCCTGGATCACCCGGATGATCGACAGTGAGAACCGCATGGTCAGCCAGAGGATCAGATGCATGATGACGATCGCCGACCAGAGCGCCAGGTGCTGCGTTCCGGTGCTGGCCCCCTGTACGGCCAGGATGACCGCGACGATCGCACCGGGCCCGGCCAGCAGCGGGGTGCCCAGTGGGACCAGGGCGACGTTGACGTCCTTGGTCTGGGTGGGTTCTTCGATCCGGCCGGTCAGCAGGTCCAGCGCGATCAGCAGCAGGAGGACCCCGCCGGAGGCCTGGAGGGCCGGGATCGAGACGTGCAGGTAGTCGAGGATCTGGTGCCCGAACAGCCCGAAGCAGGTGATCACCCCGAGTGACACCAGCGTGGCCTGCCAGGCCATCCGGCGCTGCACCTTCTGCGTCCGGCCGGAGGTGAGCGCCAGGAAGATCGGCATGATGCCCGGCGGGTCCATGATCACGAACAGCGTGATGAAGAGTGAGCCGAAGACCTTGCCGTCGATGACGGTGAGCATGCCGGGATTGTGCGCGCTTCGGACCCCGGGTGCGGCAGGACGCGCCGGGTCTTTCAGCCGGTGATGGGAGTGGCTCCGGTCGCCTGGGACACCAGTGCTTCGTACACCTCTGGCGCAGTGGTGTACTCGCCCAGTCGGACGATCTTGCGGCTGCCGTGGTAGTCGCTGGAGCCCGTCACAAGAAGCCCCAACTCGCTTGCCAGCGTGCGGAGTCGGGCCCGGGTCGGTTCGTCGTGGTCGGTGTGGTCGACCTCCAGGCCGGCCAGCCCGGCCGCCGCAAGATCGGCGATCACCTGGTCCGACACCGTCCGGCCCCGCTTGTCCGCTCCGGGGTGAGCGAAAACCGGTACGCCCCCCGCCGCCCGTACAAGCCGCACCGCGAGCGCCGGGTCGGTCTCGTGCTTGCGGACGTCCGCCCTCCCGTCGTTGGCCAGCCACTCGGGCGTGAACGCGTCCGAGACGCTCGCCACCACGCCCGCCTCCACCAACGCGGACGCGATGTGCGGACGGCCCACCGAACCGGCCCCGGCGATCCGCTGCACCTGCTCCCAGCTGATCGGCGCGCCCAGCTCCCGGCAGCGTTCCACGATCGCCCGCGCGCGCCGGAACCGGTCGGTGCGCACCAGCTCCCGCTCGGCCGCGAAGGCCGGCTCCGCCGGGTCGAACAGGTACGCCAGCAGGTGCATGCTGATCCCGCCCACCTGGCAGGAGAGTTCGGCGCCCGGAATCAGGGTCAGACCCGTCCCGGCCAGCGCGGCCGTCGCCTCGCCGTACCCGGCCACCGTGTCGTGGTCGGTCAGCGCCACCACGTCCAGGCCCGCGGCCACCGCGTTGGCGACCAGTTCGGCCGGGGAGTCGGTGCCGTCCGAGGCATTGCTGTGGGCGTGCAGATCGATACGCATGGCGCCCAGGATAGGTAGCCGCCGGGCGGCAGGGGCGGGGAGTGGCTCAGCCTAGCAGACGGGGGGAGAGCGCCCCGCAGGGCAGCAGGCCGAGTTCGGCCCCCGCGTCGCGCAGGTCCGTCAGCACCAGTTCGTCGTGCATCAGCAGCGCCGACTGCTCGGGCCAGGCGATCGCCCACAGCCACAGGCCGCGCGCCTCGCCGACGTACACCGCCCGGTCGTCCGGGGCGCCGGGGACGTGGAACATCGGGGTCGGCCGGCCGGCCGCCATCAGCTTGGCGTCCGCGGGCTTGTACAGCGCGACGTCCTCGCCCGGGTCCGGCCCGTCCAGTCCCGCGTAGCGGGCGCCCAGGCCGATGCCCAGTTCCTCGGCCACCAGCACCAGTTCGCCGAACCCGCCGAGCGGGGCCGGCCCCGAGCAGGCGACGGCGGTGGCGCGCGCCCCCGACAGGTCGTCACCCGCGTGCGCGATCCCGGTGAACAGCCAGCCGACCGGCAGCGGCCAGGGCATCCAGACGGGCACCTGGGAGCGGTTCACGGCAACGTTCAGGGCTTCGATACTGGGGGGCAGTACCGGCTGCATCGGGTGTACGGCACCGTGCCGGTCGCACTGCCAGGTGTCGGAGAAGAGGCCGGGGGCGCGGACCCGACCGGCACATCGCGGACAGCTTGGCTCGCCCCTCATAACCGACAACGGTCCTCCCTCCGGACTGCTGCGTCAAGGACGATCACCCGGAAGGAGTCCGCCACGAGCCGCCACCCGCCGCCCCGGCAACGGCCCGGGTCCGGCAGGGTAGATGTCCCGGGCGGCAGGGCACCAAACCCCCCGCAGGTCGCGGCCCCCGAACACACTGACGCCCCGTCGTCCCAGGGGTCTCCTGTGGTGACGGGGCGTCAGCCGGGTATCGGAACGTCGGACGGCTCGGCGGCTCGTCCGCGTTCGGTCACACGGCCTTGCACGGCCGGATGTACAGGCGTTCGCCCGTTTGCGCGGCGGTCTTCAGGTACTCGGAGACGGTCGCCGCGTCGGCGATCAGTCGATCGGTCTCCGCTCCGGCGTGATCCAGACGAAGGATCTCGAAACGCATGGGCCTCTCCCTTCCCGTCCTCGGGCTCCGAGGCGGACTCGGCCGGCGGTAGGCCATCGTGCGATGGCCTGCCGGCACTGGCTGGGTCGGACGTCCGGCAGGTGCAGTCACCCGTCGCTCCCCCCACTCTCAAGCAGGACTTCTTCAGCGGCACTTACAGTGCGGCAGCCGGAGTGGGGCGACGATGCCCCTGTCTCACTGTGCCGCGACGCTGCTACCCGGCGGTTTCCCGCCGGTAAATCCGTCATTTCGACGGCCGGAGGAGGGTGCGGCCGTCGGAGGGTTCTGATTCCGGACTGAATCAAATATTACCCGAGCTAACGATCCTTGTCGCGCGAAAACGGGAGCCGACTTCTGATCGACCGTCAGAAGGCCCGCCCATGGCCCGGATCCGCCGGGAAAACGGTGCGCCCCGCCGTCACGCGCCCTGCGCGGACCAGAACGAGGCGAGGGCCGCCGCCGTCTCGGCCGGGCGCTCCGCGTTCGGCGAGTGCCCCGCGCCGGGGACCACGGTGCGCAGCGCGCCCAGGCGCTCCGCCATCCGCGACTGCTCCTCGACCGGCCAGGCGTAGTCCCGCTCGCCGGACAGCACCAGCTTCGGCAGCCCGACCGCCGCCAACTCGTCCACCCGGTCCGGCGCGGCCACCAGGTGCGCCGCCGCCGCCTTCAGCGCCTGCGGCAGGTTCGCCAGCCAGCGACGGTGCAGAAAGTCCGCGATCTCCGGATCCAGCGGCGGCACCCGCTCACCCTCCAGCTGCCGCATCACCTGCCAGATCGACTCCAGGTCCATCGACTCCAGCGCGTCCAGCAGCAGCCTCGTCCGCGCCGCCTCCGCCGGATCGATCGCCCCCGGCCCCGTCGACATCAGCGTCAGCGACGCCCACAGCAACGCGCCGGGCGCCGACAGCACCGCCTCCCGCACCACCTGACCACCGAACGAGTGCCCCAGCAGGTGCAGCGGCCCGCCCTCGGCCTCCAGCTCCGCGGAGAGCGCCCGGACGTCCGCCCCCAGCGCTCGCACCGAGTACGCCTCAGGGTCGGCCGGGCCACCCGACTCGTACTGGCCGCGCTGATCCACCGCGACCACCCGGAACCCGGCCCCGGCCAGCGGCTCCAGCAGTGCGATGAAGTCCTCCTTGCTCCCGGTGAACCCCGGCACCAGCAACGCCGTCCCCCGCGCCGGCCCCACCGGCTCCCCCCACAACGCCGCCAGCCCACCCACCCGGACCGCCCGCACACACCCCGGCAGCTTCAGAAACGGCGGCGTACTCATATCTCCGTGCCCTCCCGGCAGATCACCCGACAACCCGGGGCCACCCTACGCAGCACAAATCCGCCTCCGGCGGCCGGAGCCGGGGGAAACGCCGAGGGGGCGGGGCGGCGCTGGGGCAGGGCGGCGGAAATGCCGCCGGGGAGGGCGCGACCTGGCGGTCGGGCCCTCCCCGGCGGGTGGGGTGGTGCGGTGTTACTTCTCCACGGCCTTGCGGGTCCGGCGCGGGGCCGGGATCTCCTCGGTCGTGGCCTTCTTGACGGCGCGCTTGCGCGGGGCCGGCGCGGCTTCCTCGGTCGCGACCTCGGCAGCGACGGCCTTCTTGGTGGCGCGCTTGCGGGGAGCCGGGGCGGCTTCCTCGGCGACGGCCTCGACGGTGGCGGCAGCCTTCTTGGTCGTCCGCTTGCGCGGCGCCGGGATCTCCTCCGCCGCGACCTCGGCGGCGACGGCCTTCTTGGTGGCGCGCTTGCGGGGAGCCGGGGCGGCTTCCTCGGCGACGACCTCGACGGCGGCGACGGCCTTCTTGGTGGCGCGCTTGCGGGGAGCCGGGGCGGCTTCCTCGGTCGTGGCCTTCTTGACGGCGCGCTTGCGCGGCGCCGGAGCGGCTTCCTCGGTCACGGCCTCGACGGCGGCGACGGCCTTCTTGGTGGCGCGCTTGCGGGGAGCCGGGGCGGCTTCCTCGGCGACGACCTCGACAGCGGCGGCAGCCTTCTTGGTGGCGCGCTTGCGCGGAGCCGGGGCCTCGACGGTCTCCTCGACCACCGGCGCGGCCGCGGCCTTGCGGGTGCGCTTGCGCGGGGTCTCGGCGACCGGCTCCGCGACGACCGCCGGGGCGACCGTCTCGACGACGACCTCGGCGACCGTCTCGACCGCGGGGGCGGCAGCCTTGCGGGTGCGCTTGCGCGGGGTGCGGGCGGCGGGGGTCTCGGCGACCGGTTCCACGACGACCGCCGGGGCAGCCGTCTCGACGACGACCTCGGCGACCGTCTCGACGACCGGCGCGGCAGCCTTGCGGGTGCGCTTGCGCGGGGTGCGGGCGGCGGGGGTCTCGGCGACCGGCTCCGCGACGACCGCGGGGGCAGCCGTCTCGACGACGACCTCGGCGACCGTCTCGACCACGGCCGGCGCGGCGGCCGCGGAGTTGCGACGGTTGCGGTTGCGGCGACGCGAGCTGCGGCCCTCACCGGGTGCGGCCGGAGCGGCGGTGGGCTGCTCGGCGGTGGTCACCTCGGGGGTGGCCGGAGCGTCGGCGACGGAGCTGCCGCCGCGGGTGCGGCGACGCTCGCGGCTGCGACGGGACGGACGCTCGGCGGGAGCCGGGGTCTCGGGGGCGGCAGCGCCCCGTCCACCGCGGCCGCCACCGTTGCGGCCCGCGGCGCGCTGGCCGCGGCCGCCGGTCTCGCCGAGGTCCTCGACCTCTTCGGCGGCGAGGCCGGCCCGGGTGCGCTCGGAGCGGGGCAGGATGCCCTTGGTGCCGGGCGCGATGCGGAGCAGCTCGTACAGGTGCGGGGAGGTGGAGTAGGTCTCCTCCGGGTCGTTGAACGGCAGGTCCAGCGCCTTGTTGATGAGCTGCCAGCGCGGGATGTCGTCCCAGTCGACCAGGGTGACGGCGGTGCCCGAGGCGCCGGCCCGGCCGGTGCGGCCGATCCGGTGCAAGTAGGTCTTCTCGTCGTCGGTGCACTGGTAGTTGATGACGTGGGTGACGCCTTCGACGTCGATGCCGCGGGCGGCGACGTCGGTGCAGACCAGGACGTCGACCTTGCCGTTGCGGAAGGCGCGCAGCGCCTGCTCGCGGGCGCCCTGGCCGAGGTCGCCGTGGACCGCGCCGGCCGCGAAGCCGCGCTTGGTGAGCTGGTCGGCGACGTCGGCGGCGGTGCGCTTGGTGCGGCAGAAGATCATCGCCAGGCCGCGGCCGTCGGCCTGCAGGATCCGGGAGACCATCTCGACCTTGTCGAGCGAGTGCGCACGGAAGATGTGCTGCTCGATGTTGGCGACGGTGGTGCCGGTGTCGTCCGGTGCGGCGGCCCGGATGTGGGTGGGCTGGCTCATGTACCGGCGGGCCAGCGAGATGACCTGGCCGGGCATGGTGGCGGAGAAGAGCAGGGTCTGCCGCTTGGCGGGCAGCATGGTGATGATCTTCTCGACGTCGGGCAGGAAGCCGAGGTCGAGCATCTCGTCGGCCTCGTCCAGCACCAGCGCGCGGACCTGGGACAGGTCGAGCTTGCGCTGGCCGGCCAGGTCGAGCAGGCGGCCGGGGGTGCCGACGACGATGTCGACGCCCTTCTTCAGGGCCTCGACCTGCGGCTCGTAGGCGCGGCCGCCGTACACGGCGAGGACGCGGACGTTGCGGACCTTGCCGGCGGTCTGCAGGTCGTTGGTGACCTGGGTGCACAGCTCGCGGGTGGGGACCACGATGAGCGCCTGCGGGCTGTCGGTGAGCTGCTCGGTGGTGGCCCGGCCGGCGGCGACGTCGGCCTTGACCACGACCCGCTCGATCAGCGGGAGGCCGAAGCCGAGGGTCTTGCCGGTGCCGGTCTTGGCCTGGCCGATGACGTCGTGGCCGGTCAGCGCGACCGGCAGGGTCATCTCCTGGATCGGGAAGGGGTGGACGATGCCGACGGCCTCCAGGGCCTCGGCGGTCTCCGGGAGGATCCCGAGTTCCCGGAAGGTCGTCTTGATGGGTTCGGCGGTGGTGGACAGGGTGCTGCCTCTTCCGTGTGGAGGGGCCGAGTTCGAGCGCGTCCTGCCGTGCCCGCGCTGCCCGGTGAGGGGCGCGTCGGGCGGGCGGCGCGGGGGAGGGCGTCCCGTTGACGGGGGCGTGCGGCCCGGCGCGTCCTGGCGCGGTCCGCGGCGGCCCTCGCTCGGCCTGATGCGGTGCCTGGGCCCGAGGCTCGGGCCAGGTCGGAGCCGATCGGGTCTCCGACCGGGCATCCGCGTACGTGAGCGCCGGGAGCGGTGCACCGGGCGGCGGAAACGCCACCGGGTACGACTGCGCGGCCTGCCGATGAACGGACGGGCCGCGCGGGTTCACACCTGGCCTCACTACCTACCATACAGTCAAGCGACGACTCGAACACGTGACGGCGAATACTCCGACCGGCCGTGCCGGGGTGGCGGGACGGCTGCGGGCGGTCCCCGGACCTGTCGGGACCACTAAGGTCAGGTGCCATGGAGACTCAGGAACCCGGTGACGGGATCACCGACTCGATCGGGCCCTGGACGGCCCGGGCCGCCGACCCGCAGTACCGCGCGGCGGTGCTCGACCTGCTGGGCGCGCTCGCGTACGGCGAGCTGAGCGCCTTCGAGCGGCTCGCCGAGGACGCCAAGTTCGCGCCCGGCATCGCGGAGAAGGCCGCGCTGGCCCGGATGGCCTCCGCCGAGTTCCAGCACTACCAGCTGCTGCACGACCGGCTGGCCGAGGTGGGCGCCGACCCGGTCGCGGTGATGGAGCCGTTCGTCGAGCCGCTGGAGGCCTTCCACCGGATGACCGCCCCGTCCGACTGGCTGGAGGGCCTGGTCAAGGCGTACGTCGGTGACGCCATCGCGACCGACTTCTACCGCGAGGTGGCGGTCCGGCTGGACGACGACACCCGGGACCTGGTGCTGCGCGTGATGGCCGACACCGGGCACGGCGAGTTCGCGGTGGACCGGGTGCGGCAGGCGATCGAGGAGGACCCGCGGGTCGGCGGGCGGCTCGCGCTGTGGGGCCGGCGACTGATGGGCGAGGCGCTCAGCCAGGCGCAGCGGGTGGTCGCCGAGCGGGACGCGCTGTCGAACCTGCTGGTCGGCGGCGCGCACGTGCGCGGCTTCGACCTGGTCGAGGTCGGCAAGATGTTCAACCGGATCACCGAGGCCCACACCAAGCGGATGGCCGCGCTCGGGCTGGCCTCCTGAGCGGTGGTCAGGCGTGCCGGTGCCGGCCGCCGCGCCGGCGCCGGTCCGCGAGGTCCGGCCGGGCCGGCACCGACACCAGCAGCACCGCCACCAGGACGGACACCATCAGCTGCACCGCCGGGACGTGCCCGTCCATCACATAGTGGGTGAGCCGCCCGGCCAGCACGGCGGACACCAGGGCGGTGCCGACCGGCAGGGCGCGCGACCCGGGGAACAGCTCGGGCCGGACCAGCAGGGCGCCGAACCCGACGGCGAGGCCGATCAGGACGAACGCGGTCGTCTCCCACACGGCTGCCTCCCGGGGTTGTGCGGCGCTGCGGCACCCACCGCCTACCCGCCCGGGGCCGCCGGTACACAGCACGGCGCCCCGTCCCCCCAGGTGGGGGAACGGGGCGCCGGTGAACGCAGACTCAGAGCGTGCCGAAGCCGACCTTGCGGACGGACGGCTCGCCGATCTCGACATAGGCGAGGCGGTCCGCCGGGACCATCACCTTGCGGCCGTGCTCGTCGGACAGGGTGAGCAGCTTAGCGCTGCCGTCCAGGGCCTTGGCGACCGCTTCCGTGACCTCTTCGGCAGATTGCGCGCTCTCCAGGACGATCTCCCGGTTCGCGTTCTGCACGCCGATCTTGACCTCCACGGCTTCCGTCCCTCCGGTAGCTGGCCGCGCGCGCTCGAACCGCATTTCGCGGGCGGCGCGCCGTACGGGCTTCACCTTAAGGCAGCGGAGCGGCTCGGAGGCGAACGTCCCGGGTCGGTCCGCTCAGGGCCGAATCGGCGCTCACTCGCCGCCGGCGCCGGAGCCCTCCAGGGCGGGGTGCATCGGGAAGCCCTTCAGACCGCGCCAGGCCAGGCTGGCGACCAGCCGGATCGCCTCGTCGCGCGGGATCTCGGACTCCTGGGACAGCCAGTACCGGGCGGTGATCTGGGCCATGCCACAGACACCGACCGCGAGCAGCTTGGCCTCCGCCTCCGGCAGGTCGGTGTCCTCGGCGATCACCTTGGAGACCAGGGTGGCGCTCAGGTCGGTGGCCCGCTCGACCCGGTCGCGCACGGCCGGCTCGTTGGTCAGGTCCGACTCGAAGACCAGCCGGAACGCGCCGGACTCGCTGGAGATGTAGTGGAAGTACGCCTCCATGGTGGCGGCGACGCGCTGCTTGTTGTCGTTGGTCGCCTCCAGCGCCGCCCGGGTGCCGTCCACCAGGGCGTCGCAGTGCTTGTCCAGCAGCGCGAGGTAGAGCTCCAACTTTCCGGGGAAGTGCTGGTACAGCACCGGCTTGCTGACGCCGGCCCGCTCGGCGATGTCGTCCATGGCGGCCGAGTGGTAGCCCTGGGCGACGAACACCTCCTGGGCGGCTCCGAGCAGTTGTTCACGGCGGGCGCTTCGCGGCAGGCGGGCACCGCGCGGGCGCTCCTGCGCCTCCTGGATGGCCGTCACGGCGCTCCTCACTTCACGGTCTGCGATGGCTGGCAAGGTGTTGATTCTACTTTTCGGTAACCCGCTCGTGCGCGGGTGAAGCCGAGTAAAGCGCACCACCGCCCTTGTCGGGAGCCCACAATACGGCCCGGACCAGGGGTGTCCACAGGTCCGAACGGGCCCGGGAACGGGTCGGGACGGGCCGAATCGCACCGGTGGCGAGCCGTCCTCACTACCATCGTGCTCCATGAGCGCCGCCCAGCACCCTCCCGCCGCCCTGGAGCCCTACCGCACCGTCGAGGTGCCCGGAGCGGAAGTGGCCGTCAGCCGCCATACCGAACCCCGCGACGGACTCCCGCCCGCCCTGTTCGTGCACGGGCTCGGCGGCTCCGGTGACAACTGGCTGGAGCTGCTCGACCAGCTCTCCGACGACGTCGACGGCGAAGCGGTCGACCTGCCCGGCTTCGGCTGGTCCGCGCCGCCGCTGGACGGGAACCTGAGCGTCTCCGGACACGTCCGCGCCGTCATCGGCTACCTCGAGGAGACCGGCCGCGGACCGGTCCACCTGTTCGGCAACTCGCTCGGCGGCGCGGTCTCCGTCCGGCTCGCCGCGCTCCGGCCCGACCTGGTGCGCAGCCTCACCCTGATCTCCCCGGCACTGCCCGAACTGCCCCCGCAGCGCACCGCCTGGCCCACCGGGCTGCTGGCCGTCCCCGGCGTCGCCGAACTGATCCGCCGCCGCAACGCCGGCAGCGACCCGGAGAGCGTCACCGCCGAACTGCTGCGGCTGGTCTACGGCGACCCCGACGGCATCCCCGCGCACCGCCGGGCCCGCGCCGTCGCCGAGTACCGGCGCCGCACCGCGCTGCCGTACGGGCTGCACGCGATGGCCGGGTCCGCGCGCGGCATCGTCAGCGCCTACACCGAGCGCGGCGAGCAGTCGCTGTGGCGGCAGGCCCGGCAGGTCGAGGTGCCGGTGCTGCTGGTGTACGGGCTGAAGGACAAGCTGGTCTCCTACCGCTCCGCCCGGCGGGCCTGCGCCGCGTTCCGGGACGCCCGGCTGCTGGTGCTCCCCGAGTCCGGGCACGTGGCGATGCTGGAGCACCCCGAGCCGGTGGCCCGCGCGGTGCGCGAACTGCTCGCGGAGGTCGACGCCGGGCGCTGAGTACCTCGGGCGCTGAGTACCTCGGGCGCTGAGCACCCCGGGCGCTGAGTACACCGGGCATTGCGGGCGAGAACGCAGCTGAGGCGCGTGAGGTCACGGCCGTTCACTCGATCAGGTGGCAAGCCGGGCCGGGCCCCCAAGGGGTCCGGCCCGGCGCTCTACCGTCGTGTTGTCGGACCGAACAGGTGTGGGGGGCGAGACGGCGACGGCGGTGGACGCGGGGAGCGGACGCCGGCCGGACGGCCGTCGAGCACGGACGCACTTCCTGTGTCGTAGGGCCGGAACCCCGTCGAAACGCTCTTGCTCAGGAGGCGTCGTGCGCATAGCTCTGCTCACCGAGGGCAGTCACACCAACGCGCAGCGTGGTGGAGGAGGCTGGTGCGGCCGGCTGGTCGGCGGCCTGCCCGAGCACGAGTTCCGGCTCTACCGGCTGCTCCCCGGTGACGGGCCCGCCCTGCCCACCGGGGTGCGCGGCCTGCACGGCGTCCACGAACTGCCCATCTGGGGCCGCCGCCCGGCCGGCCGCGGGCCCACCGCGCTGCGCCGCCGCGGCTACCTCCGGGCGTACGAGGAACTGGTCCGCGCACTGGTGATGCCCGGCGAGCGGGCCGGGTTCGGGCCCGCGCTGTACCGGCTGGCCGCGCTCGGACGGGAGGACGACGCGCTGCCCGCGTTCCTCGCCTCCGGCCACGCGCACCGTGCGCTGGAGCGGATCTGGCGGATGCCCGGCGCCGACACCGCGGGCGGCGGGCCGCAGGTCTGCGACGTGCTGGTCGCCGCCGACCTGCTCGAACAGTGCCTGCGGCCACTGTCCGCGCCCTGGTACGGCACCGGACCGGCCGGGCTCGGCGGCGCCGACCTGTGCCACGTGGTCGGCGGCGGCCCGGCCGCGCTGCCCGCGCTGGTCGCCCGCGAACTGCACGGCGTCCCGTTCGTCGTCACCGAGCACGGCCTGCACCTGCGCGAGCAGTACCGCGGCTACCGCTCGGCCCCCTACCGCTGGCCGGTGCGCGCCCTGCTGCTGTCGTTCTTCCGGCAGCTCACCGAGGAGACCTACCGGCAGGCCGCCGTGCTCACCCCCGGCAGCGAATACGACCGGCAGTGGCAGCGGCACTGCGGTGGCGACCCCGTCCGGACCCGGATCGTCCACGAGGGCACCCCCGCCACCGGGCGGGACGCCGCCGGGGCCGAACCCGAGGCGCCCACCCTGGTCTGGGCCGGCGCGCTGGAGCCCGGCCGCGACCCCGAACTGATGCTGCACGCCTTCGCGCAGGTCCGCGCCGAACTGCCCGAGGCCCGGCTGCGGATGTACGGCGAGGAGGGCGCGCCCGGCTACCTGGCGCACTGCGAGGCGATCGCCGATCGGCTCGGCATCGCCGGGGCCGTCGAGTTCGCCGGACGGCCGGAGAGCCTGGCCGCGGCCTGGGAGTCGGGCAGCGTCGTGGTGTTCAGCGCGCTCGCCCAGCGCAGCCCCCGGTTGCTCGCCGATGCGATGCTCAGCGGCCGCGCCGTGGTCGCGACCGAGGTCGGGGTGGCCGGCGAGGTGCTTGGGGCCGGGCTGCTGGTGCCGCCGCGCAGCCCGCGTGCCCTCGCCGGGGCCTGCCTGGCGCTGCTGCGCGACCGGGAGCGGCGCTCCCGGCTGGGTCTGGCCGGTCGGCTGCGGGCGCAGGAACGCTTCGGCGTGGAGCCCGTGGTCGGCGCGTTCCGCGAGATCTACCTCGAACTGGTCTCCCGCTACCCGGCCTTCCCGGCCGGGCCCGGCACCCTGGCGCGGCCGTTCGCCCGCCCTGCCGAGTACTGGGTGGCCGCCGGCGGGACACCGCTGCCCGCGCTCGCGGAGGCGGTGTGACCACGTCGCCATCAGCGGATCCGGTCCGCGAACTCCTGGATGCCAACCGCGAGTTGTGCGAGCGCGCGGTGGACCCGCTGGAGATCGCCGCCGCCCTGGAGGACTCCGGCCTGGCCGCCGATGGCGCTGCCCGTTACCGGCACGCCGACGTCTTCGGCCTCGCCGAGGAGCTGTACGCCCGGGTGCCGCGCCGCCCGCCCGCGCCCGAACCGCTGCCGGTGGCCCCGGCCCGGCTGCCCGCCGCGCTGTGCGGCGCCGCCGTCCAGCTGCTGCCGCTGCTGCCGGCCGCCGCGCTCGGCGGGGTGGCGGGCGGGGTGCTGGCCGTGCTGGTCGGCGCGGGCGGGCACGCGCTGGTCGCCGACCGGCGCGGAAGCGTGCCGGGGCCGGTCGCCGGGTGGCAGCCGGACGACGGGCTGCTCGACGACCCGGCGCAGGCCGGACCCGGGCCGTCCGGATGGTGGACCGGCCAGTGCGCGCAGCAGTCCGCGCTCGGCGAGGGCGCCGGCAGCGGACTGCTGCTCGCCCTGCTCTGCGCCGCCGACCCCGGCGCGGCGCTCGTGGTCGCGCTCGGCGGTGCGGTCGCCGGGTGGGGTGCGGCCCGGGTGCGCCGGTTCGGGCAGCGGCAGACGGGGGTCGCCACGCTGCGGGAGTTCCGCTCCCGGCTGCGGCCCGTGCTGCCGCTGGCCGTACTGGCGCAGCTGGCCGTGCTCGCCGTGCTGGGCCGGGTGACGGTCGGGGGCCGGTCCGGCACCGTGCAGGCCGCGCTGCTGGTGTGCGGCGTGCTGCCGCTGCTGGCCGGCGTGGTGCGCGGCGCGGGGCGGCCCGGCACCGCCGCGATCGCGGTGCTGACCGCCGCGGTCGGCGCCGCCGTCCTCTCGCTGCCCGGCCCCGCGCACTGGCTCGGGGCGCCGCCGTCGGGCCCGGTGCTGGCCGCCGCGCTCGGCCCGGCCGTGCTGCTGGCCGGGCACGCCTGGCCGCTCACCACCCGGCCGGGCGCGTACTCCGACTTGTCGATCAGATCTCGTTGCCCGGCCGGTGCCGGGCCTGATGGAAGGACTTGGGCCCGATGAGGGTGCTGCTGCTGGGAGCCGACGGGTTCATCGGCCGGCGGGTCGCCGACCGGCTGCTGGCGGAGGAGGGGCTCCAGGTGACCGTGCTGGGCCGGAGCGATTCCGCCGACATCAGGTTCGACCTGGCCTCGGGGAGTCCGGGCGCGCTGGCCCGGTTCCTGGACGCGGTCGCCCCGCAGGTGGTGATCAACTGCGCGGGGGCGACCTACGGGACGTCCCGGGCGCTGATCCGGGCGAACACGCTGGCGGTGGCCACGGTCTGCGAGGCGATCCGGCGAAGCCGGGAGCCCGCCCGGCTGGTGCACGTCGGGTCGGCCGCGGAGTACGGTCCGGCCCAGCCGGGCGGGCCGATCCCGGAGGGCGCGGAGCCGCGTCCGGTCGGGCCGTACGGGGTGTCGAAGCTGGCGGGCACCGAGCTGGTGCTGAGCTCGGGCCTGGACGCGCTGGTGCTGCGGGTGTTCGACGTGGTCGGCCCGGGGTCCCCGACGGCCTCGCTGTTCGGGCGGCTGGCGGAGGGCCTGCGGCGGGCGCTGGAGCAGGACGAGGCCCAGGTGCGGATGCCGGACCTGTCCGGCTACCGGGATTTCGTGGACGTCCGGGACGTGGCGCGGGCGATCCAGGCGGCGGCGGTGTCCGCGGCCACCGGGGTGATCAACATCGGCAGCGGCCACGCGGTGCGGGCCCGGGAGGCGGCACACCTGCTGGTCAGGGCGTCCGGTTTCGAGGGGACGATCAGCGAGGACGCCCGCCAGGTGGTGCTGCCCGCGCAGCAGACGGCCGCGGAGGGCGTCCGGGCGGCCGAGGCGCGGGCGGCCGCCGAGCCGGTGCACTGGCGGCAGGCGGACGTCCGGACCGCCCGGGACCGTCTCGGATGGCGGACACAGGTGCCGCTGGAGGAGTCGCTCGGGGACGTCTGGCTGGAGACCGCCTGCCGGGTCTGATCCGGTTGGGCGCGGCTTGACCAGGGGGTTCGGCGCGGGGTGCGAAGTCTCGCCATCCGGCGCCGGCCATCTCAGCAAATGGACCTGCTGTCTTGGAATACCCCCGGCGCGTGACACTGTTGGCGTAGTCGAACGAGAAACTGACGACCATCGGAGTCCCCGTGTCGCTGCCACCCCTGGTCGAGCCGGCCGCCGAGCTCACTGTCGAAGAGGTCCGCCGGTACTCCCGCCACCTGATCATCCCCGATGTGGGCATGGACGGGCAGAAGCGGCTCAAGAACGCCAAGGTGCTCTGTGTCGGCGCCGGCGGCCTCGGCTCGCCGGCCCTGATGTACATGGCCGCCGCCGGTGTCGGCACGCTCGGCATCGTCGAGTTCGACACCGTCGACGAGTCGAACCTGCAGCGCCAGATCATCCACGGCCAGTCCGACATCGGCCGTTCCAAGGCCGAGTCCGCGCGCGACTCCGTCAAGGAGATCAACCCGCTGGTCAACGTGGTGCTGCACGAGGAGCGCCTCGACAACGACAACGTGATGGAGATCTTCTCCGGCTACGACCTGATCGTCGACGGCACCGACAACTTCGCCACCCGGTATCTGGTGAACGACGCCGCGGTGCTGCTCGGCAAGCCGTACGTGTGGGGCTCCATCTACCGCTTCGACGGCCAGGCCAGCGTCTTCTGGGCCGAGCACGGCCCGTGCTACCGCTGCCTCTACCCGGAGGCCCCGCCGCCGGGCATGGTCCCGTCCTGCGCCGAGGGCGGCGTGCTCGGTGTGCTGTGCGCCTCGATCGGCTCGATCCAGGTCAACGAGGCGATCAAGCTGCTGGCCGGCATCGGCGAGCCGCTGGTCGGCCGGCTGATGATCTACGACGCCCTGGAGATGCAGTACCGCTCGGTGAAGGTCCGCAAGGACCCCAACTGCGCGGTCTGCGGCGAGAACCCGACCGTCACCGAGCTGATCGACTACGAGTCGTTCTGCGGTGTCGTCTCGGAGGAGGCCTCGGCCGCCGCGATCGGCTCCACGATCACCTCCAAGCAGCTCAAGGAGTGGATCGACAACGGCGAGGACATCGACATCATCGACGTCCGCGAGGTCAACGAGTACGAGATCGTCAGCATCCCGGGCGCCCGTCTGATCCCGAAGAACGAGTTCCTGATGGGCAACGCCCTGCAGGACCTGCCGCAGGACAAGCGGATCGTGCTGCACTGCAAGACCGGTGTCCGTTCGGCCGAGGTGCTCGCCGTGCTCAAGGCCGCGGGCTTCGCGGACGCGGTGCACCTGGGCGGCGGCGTGATCGGCTGGGTCAACCAGATCGAGCCGGAGAAGCCCGTCTACTGACGCCACGCCCCGCGCTGATGCGCAGTCATCGAGCCGCCCGACCAGGGGAATTCCCCCGGTCGGGCGGTTTTGCGTGACCATGGGTGCGGAACAGCACCCCTGCGCCGGCCGTGGCGCAGGCGTTCGAGTTCGAGGGAGCGGGGGAGTCCGATGGGCAAGCATGTGGTGGTCGGGGCCGGGCCGGTCGGTTCGGCCACCGCGCGGCTGCTCGCCGAGCGCGGCGAGGAGGTCGTGGTGGTCACCCGCACCGGCGCCTCCGCCGCCCCGCTGGAGGGCGTGCGGCGCCTGCAACTGGACGCGTCCGACCCGCAGGCACTCGGCTCCGCCGCCGAGGGCGCCGCGGCCGTCTACAACTGCGCCAACCCGCCGTACCACCGCTGGCCCGAGGTGTGGCCGCCGCTCGCCGCGTCGCTGCTCGCCACCGCCGAGCGCGGCGGCGCGGTGCTGGCCACCGTCTCCAACCTGTACGGCTACGGCGCGGTGGACGGGCCGATGAGCCCCGACACGCCCCTGCGGCCGGTCTCCACCAAGGGCGAGGTGCGGGCCACGATGTGGCGCGACGCGCTGGCCGCGCACCAGGCCGGGCGGGTCCGGGTCACCGAGGTGCGCGGCTCCGACTACCTGGCCGCGAACGCGGTCGGCGCGCTCGACGACCGGGCGTTCTCCCGCGCCCTGGCCGGCCGCACCGTCCAGGTCCTCGGCGACCCGGACGCGCCCCACAGCTGGACGGACCCGCAGGACGTCGCCCGCCTGCTGGCCACCGTCGCCGCCGACGAGCGCGCCTGGGGCCGGGCCTGGCACGTGCCGAGCAACGCGCCGCGCAGCCAGCGGCAGGTGGTCGCCGAGCTGTGCGCCGCCGCCGGGCGGCCCGCCGCGAAGGTCACCGGCATCCCCCGCCCGGTGCTCGTCCTGCTCGGCCTGGCCGACCCGACGATCCGCGCCGCCCGGGAGACCGCCTACCAGTTCGAGCGCCCGTTCGTGATCGACGACAGCGCCACCCGCGAGACCTTCGGGCTGGCGCCGACACCTTGGGAGGAGATGCTCGCCGGGATCGTCGCCGCGTACCACAGCGCCTAGAGCGCACTCCTGCGCTGGAGGACGTTGTAGGCGATCCAGCCCGGGAGGACGGGGAGCCAGAAGGTCAGCAGGCGGTACAGGAACACCGCCGGGGTGGCCGCCGTGAGCGGGACGCCGGCCGCGGTCAGCGCACCGATCAGGGCGATCTCGACCGGGCCGATGCCGCCCGGGGTGGGGATCGCCGAACCGGCCGCGTTCGCGGTCAGGAACACCACGGCGACGGCCGAGTAGGTGACGTGCCCGCCGCCGCCGAACGCCTGCACCGAGGCGTCCAGGCAGGCGGTGAAGGACAGCGTCAGCAGCAGGATGCCGCCGAAGCCGGTGACCAGCTTGCGCGGGGTCTGCATCAGGTCGAGCATCCGCGGGATCACGCCGAAGAACAGCGAGCGGACCCGGGTCACCACGAACCGGCGCAGCGGGGCCACCGCGGCCACCACCAGGGCGAGCACCGCGGCGGACAGCACCCCGATGATCACCGCCCGGGAGGCGCCCAGGTCCCCGTTGGTCTGGGTGCCGGTGATCAGGCCGAAGGCGAACAGCAGCAGCAGGTGGCCGCCGAGCCCGGCCAGCTGGGAGGCGCCCACCGAGGCGGCGGCCTGCACCGGCCGGATCCCGGCCTTCTGCAGGTAGCGGGTGTTCAGCGCGATGCCGCCGACCGCCGCAGGCGCGACCAGCTTCACGAACGACCCCGCGACCTGCGCCGCGACCGTCCGGCCGAACGGCAGCTTCTCCGGGACGAAACCGGTCAGGCTCATCGCCGCGGCGACGTACGAGGCGGCCGCGGCGGCCAGCGCGGCCGCCGCCCAGGCCCAGTTCATCTGGGAGACCTTGAACTGGTCCGGCCGGATCGTGGTCAGCGCCAGGTAGGCGGCGAAGGTCAGCGCCACCAGCATGATCAGCGTCTTCGGCTTGAGCCGCTCCAGCTTGGCCGGGGCCAGCGGCGCCTCGGGGGCGATCTGCAGGATCTGCCCCCGCAGCTTGGACAGCAGGTCCTCGTTGGCCTGCGCGATGTCCTCCTCGGCCTGCTGCTGGGTGCGCTCGCCCGACGCGACCTGCTTGAGCGCCAGCGCCTTCGCGGCGGCCTTCCGCTCCTTGGTCATCCGTTTCAGGTCGCCGCGGGTCTGCCGACTCAGGCCGACCGGTTGCAGCAGCGGCAGCGCCTCGGCGATCCGGGTCGGGCCGAGCGCCTCGGTGGCGGCGGCCACCGCCCGCTCCGGGCCGGTGCGCAGCGCGAAGGTGGTGAGCAGCTGGGCGATGTCGATGCGCAGGGTCAGGTCGCCGGCCGCGATGTCGCCGCCGGACAGGTTGATCAGGCAGCCGGTGCGGTCGTCCACCACCAGCAGGGACTCGCCGGTGAGCCGGCGGTGGGCGATCCGGCGCTCGTGCAGGGTGGCGACCGACGTCCAGAACGAGGTCATCACCGCGTCGGTGACCTCCTCGTCGGCGAGCTCGTCCAGGGTGCGGCCGGCCACGTTCTCGTAGACCAGGATCGCGGCGTCCGGGCCGAGCTCGGAGGTGGCGACCAGTTGCGGGGCGCGGGCCCCGGAGGCGGCGGCCGCGTACGCGATCAGCGCCTCCTGTTCGAGTGCCTGGCGCAGCGACTGCGGGCTGCGGCGGACCGCGACCGAGCGCAGCCGCAGCCGCCGCCAGGCCCGGTAGAAGAAGCCGGAGGCCTGTTGCTCGCGGTCGATGATGTGCACGTCGAGCAGCGGCCCCTGTTGTTGCACGACCAGGTAGCGGCGGGTGCCGCCGGGGCCGTCGGGGGCGGTGTGCGCGGCGGACGGGGTGAAGCCGACCTTGCGCAGGCCGATCATCAGGTGCTGCCCGGTCGGCCGGATGTTCGGCGAGCCGATCGCGTACAGCGTGCCGTACGCCACCGACCAGCCGATCAGCACGGTGAGCAGCAGCGACAGCGGGGTGGTGTAGCCGTTGACCAGTTCGGTCGCGCCGGAGAGGATCACCACGATCCACAGCGCGACCCGCCAGCGCGGCCGGCTCGACATGCCGACGGCGGTCATGTACGCGATCACCGGGGCGAGGTAGCCGTGCACCGGGTCGGTGAGTTGCTCGCCGTCGCCCGGCGGGAACTGGGTCAGCGCGTTGCGGATCTCCTCGGGGGCGCTGGCCGCCACCCACCAGTCGACGCCCAGTGAGACGCCGTACGCGAGCACCGAGGCGAGCACGCCGTCGGCGACCCGCAGGCCGTCGCGTTTGATCAGCCGCTCGACCGCGAACGCCAACGGCACCGCCAGCACCGCGACCGAGGAGACCAGCGCGGCGATGGTGGACAGCAGGTCCGGGATCCGCTTGGCATTGATCGTGATGTCGCTCTCGATGCCGCTGGTGGTGGAGACCGCCACCTGCGCCAGCACGAACACCGCGACGATGCCGAGCAGCCCGGCGAGGAACCGCAGCAGGTCCGAGGGCCGGTGGGCGCGCGGCGGCAGCAGCGGTTCGTCGACCGCCAGGTACTCGCCGCCCGGCTCGCCCGCCTCGGGCTGCTCGTCGTCGGGTCGCTCGTTGTCGGGTCGCTCGTTGTCGGGCTGCTCGTCGTCGGGTCGCTCGTTCTGTCCGTTCCCGTGCTGGTCCGGTCGCTCCGGCGGCCGGTCCGGTGTGTCCGGACGGTCCGACCCGTCGTCCGGCGGCAGCTGAGCGGCCACCGCGTCCTCCCCCGTGTGGTGCGCGTCCCGCGCCCGGTGGCGCAGGTCGACCGGTGGTGGGGCGTCCTTGCCCCGCGGGGCGGAACCGTCGGTGGCGGACTCCTCGGAGCCCTTGTCCACGTTCAATTCAGCCGTCCCGGTCATCTGGTCTTGTTTCCTCGCGTGTCGCACTGCCCCGAAGATGCTGCCATGCCCGGAACCCCGGTGCGGTCCAGGGGCGGTATCCCGCGTGCCGCATCGCTCGCACGGGGTGCTGGAAATCGACCGGATGGGGAAGAATACGTCGGATGACCGAGCCGGACGAGGTGCCCGAGATCCCGCCGTACGCGGAGGCGGTGCTCGACCTGACCGAGCGGATCCCGCCGGGCCGGGTGATGACCTACGGTGACGTCGCCGAGTACCTGGGCCGCGGCGGCCCCCGCCAGGTCGGCCGGGTGATGGCGATGTACGGCGGCTCGGTGCCCTGGTGGCGGGTGATCCGCGCGGACGGGCGGCCGCTGCCCGGCCACGAGCACCGGGCGCTGCCCGAGTACCGCGCCGAGGGCACCCCGCTGCGCACCGTCGCCGGCGAGCCCAGGGTCGATCTGCGGGCCGCCCGCTGGGACGGGACAGCCGCACAGCCCTGACCGGGGAACGTGCGCGGGAGGGGTCTGTGGGTGCAGGATCGTAGGCTCGATGCGGCGGGCCCCACTCTCCCCACCGCCCGCCACTGAACCGCCGTACGACCCTGGACCGCAGTGACCTCACCGTTCCGCCTGGTGCGCAGCCCCCTCGCGCAGCCCGACCCGCCCGTGCTGGACGACTTCCAGCAGGCGGTGGTCGAGCACGCGTCGGGGCCGCTGCTGGTGCTCGCCGGGCCCGGCACCGGCAAGACCACCACGCTGGTCGAGGCGGTCGCCCGGCGGATCGCCGACGGCGCCGCCCCCGAGCGTGTGCTGGTTCTCACCTTCAGCCGCAAGGCCGCGATGGAACTGCGCGACCGGATGACCGCCCGGATCGGCACCACCGCCCCGCAGGCCACCACCTTCCACTCGTTCTGCTACGCCCTGCTGCGCGCCCACCAGCCGGCCGAGGAGTACGCCGAGCCGCTGCGGCTGCTGTCCGGCCCCGAGCAGGACGTGATGGTCCGCGAGCTGCTGGCCGGCGGCGCCGAGGACGCCAAGGCGGGCACCGCCACCATCCGCTGGCCGCTCGACCTGCGGGCCTGCCTGACCACCCGCGGCTTCGCCGACGAAGTCCGCGCGGTGCTCGCCCGCAGCCGCGAACTCGGCCTCGGCGAGCAGGAGCTGCTGCGCTTCGCGGAGGGCGTCCAGCGCCCCGACTGGGCCGCCGCCGCGCACTTCCTGGCCGAATACCTGGACGTGCTCGACCTGCGCGGCGTCCTCGACTACGCCGAACTCGTCCACCGCGCCGTACTGCTCGCCGAACGCGAGGACGTCGCCGGGCAACTTCGCGACCGCTACGACGTGGTGTTCGTCGACGAGTACCAGGACACCGACCCGGCCCAGGTGCGGCTGCTGCAGCGGCTGGCCGGCGGCGGCCGCGACCTGGTCGCGGTCGGCGACCCCGACCAGTCGATCTACGCGTTCCGCGGCGCCGACGTGAACGGCATCCTGGAGTTCCCCGACGCCTTCCGGCAGGCCGACGGCCGGCCCGCCGAGGTCAAGGTGCTGCGGGTGTCCCGGCGTTCCGGCGCGGTACTGCTGGCCGCCTCCCGGGAACTCGCCCGCCGGATGCCGATGGGCCGCCTCCCCGCCGACAAGCTCGCCGCGCACCGCGCCCTGCTGCCCTCCCGCGAGGGCGGCGCCGTCGAGGTGTACACCTACCCGACGCCCGGCGCCGAACTCGACTCGGTCGCCGACCTGCTGCGCCGCGCCCACCTGGAGGACGGCGTCCCGTGGGGTCAGATGGCGGTGCTGGTGCGGGCCGGCTCCCGGTCGATACCGGCCGTGCGCCGCGCGCTGGCCGCCGCCGGCGTCCCGCTGGAGATCGACGGCGACGACCTGCCGCTGCGCGAGGAACCCGCCGTCACCCCGCTGCTGCTGGCCCTGCGGGTGTGCGCCGAGGGCGAGGGCGCGCTCACCGCCGACCTCGCGCACACCCTGCTCACCGGCCCGCTCGCCGCCCTGGACGGCTCCGACCTGCGCCGCCTCGGCCGCACCCTGCGCGAGGAGGAACGCCGGGCGCTGGCCGAGGAGGGCGTGGCCGGCGTGGTCCGCCCCGCCGAGGAACTCGTCCGCGAGGCGCTGGAGCAGCCCGAACTGCTCGCCCTGCTGGACGCCCCGTACGCCCGCCGCGCCTACGAGTTCGGCGTGCTGCTGCGCAAGGTCCGCGAACTGCTGGCCGGCGGCGCGTCCGGCGAGGACGCGCTGTGGGAGCTGTGGGACGGCTCCCGGCGCTGGCGCGAACGGCTGGAACGGGCCGCGCTGCGCGGCGGCGCGGCCGGCCGCAACGCCGACCGCGACCTGGACGCGTTGTGCGCCCTGTTCGAGACCGCCGCCCGCGCCGAGGAACGGGTCTCCGGCCACCGCGGCGCGCTCGACCTGCTCGCCGAGGTCGAGGCCCAGGACATCGCCGCCGACACCCTGCGGGTGCGCGCCGTCCGCCCCGACGCGGTGCGGCTGATGACCGCGCACCGCTCCAAGGGCCTGGAGTGGCGCCTGGTCGTGGTGGCAGGCGTCCAGGAAGGGCTCTGGCCCGACCTGCGCCGCCGCGGCTCGCTGCTGGAGGCCGACCGGATCGGCCGCGACGGCCTCGCCGAACCGCTGTCGGCCGCCGCGCTGCTCGCCGAGGAACGCCGGCTGTTCTACGTCGCCGCCACCCGCGCCAAGGAACGCCTGGTGGTCACCGCCGTCAAGGCCCCCGCCGAGGACGGCGACGAACCCTCCCGGTTCCTGCGCGAGCTGTACCGCGAGACCCTCGACGCGCGCACCGGCCGGGTGCTGGAACGCGTCCCGCAGGTGAAGGTCGCCGACATCACCGCCCGCCCGCGCCGCCCGCTCGCGGTGCCCGCGCTGGTCGCCGAACTGCGCGCCGTCACCGTCGACCCCACCCGCTCCCCGCAGCTGCGCCGGGCCGCCGCCGAACGCCTCGCCACCCTCGCCGCCGCCGTCGACGAGGAGGGCCGCCCGCTGGTCCCCGCCGCCCACCCCGACCAGTGGTGGGGCCTGGTCGACGCCACCGCCGCCCCGGAGCCGCTGCGCGAGCCCGGGCTGCCGGTGCGGCTGTCCGGCAGCGGCCTGGAGCAGCTGGAGTCCTGCGCGCTGCAGTGGTTCCTGGAGAAGGACGTGAAGGCCGGGCACACCGCCTCCGCCGCCCAGGGCTTCGGCAACGTGGTGCACGCCCTCGCCGACGAGGTCGGCTCCGGCCGCACCCCCGCCGACCTGGCCGTCCTGATGGAGCGCCTGGACACCGTGTGGGACGCCCTGGCCTTCGACGCGCCGTGGAAGTCCCAGCAGGAGAAGACCGAGGCCCGCGCCGCCCTGGAACGCTTCCTGCGCTGGCACGTGCTGGAACGCGAGCGCACCACCGTTGCCACCGAGCACGGCTTCGACCTCACCCTGGACGTCGGCGGCGTCGCGGTGCGCATCCGCGGCTCGATGGACCGGGTCGAGGCCGACGCGGTCGGCCGCGCCTACGTCGTCGACTTCAAGACGGGCAAGCAGATCCCGACCGACAAGTCGCTGCCCGAACACCGCCAACTCGCCGTCTACCAGCTGGCGGTGCGCGGCGGCGCGCTCGACGGCCTGCCCGGCTTCGAGCACGGCGCCGTCCCGGGCGGCGCCGAACTGGTCCACCTGCGGGAGCCCGCCAAGGGCGAGCCGGACGCCCCGAAGGTGCAGCGGCAGCTGCCGCCCGACGGCGACCCGTGGATCGAGAACCTGCTCGCCGACACCGCCGGCCGGGTGCTCGCCGAGCGGTTCACCCCCACCGCGGGCGAGCGCTGCGGCCGCTGCGCGTTCCGCGGCAGCTGCTCCGCGCAGCGGGACGGCCGGCATGTCGTCGACTGAGCTGCTCGAACACCCGGACCAGCTCCGCGAACTCCTCGGCATCCCGTTCAACACCGAGCAGTTGGCGGCCATCGGCGCGCCCATGGCCCCCGGCGTGATCGTGGCCGGCGCGGGCTCCGGCAAGACCACCGTGATGGCCGCCCGGGTGGTCTGGCTGGTCGGCTCCGGCGCGGTGCGCCCCGAACAGGTGCTCGGCCTGACCTTCACCAACAAGGCCGCCGGGGAGCTCGCCGAACGCGTCCGCGCCTCGCTGCTGCGGGCCGGCGTGCGCGAGGACGACTCGCTCGGCGACCCGCAGATCTCCACCTACCACGCCTTCGCCGGCACCCTGCTCAAGGAACACGGCCTGCGCCTGGGCATCGAACCCGACGTCCGGCTGCTCGCCGACGCCACCCGTTTCCAGCTCGCCGCCCGGGTGCTGCGGCAGGCCCGCGGCCCCTACCCGGCGCTCACCGGCACCTTCTCCGCGCTGGTCGCCGAACTGATCGCGCTCGACTCCGAACTCGCCGAACACCTGGTCGAGCCGTCGCAACTGCGGGACTGGGACGAGGAGTTGCTCGACCACCTGGCCACCGTCAAGCTGAGCAACGAGGACCTCCGGGCCGTCCCGAAGGCCGCCCGCGGCCGGCAGGAGCTGCTGCACCTGGTCGAGGACTACCGGGCCCGCAAGCAGAAGCTCGGCCTGCTCGACTTCGGCGACCAGATCGCCGCCTCCGCCCGCCTCGCCCAGCAGCGCCCCGAGGTCGGCCGGCTGCTGCGCGAGCAGTACCGGGTGGTGCTGCTGGACGAGTACCAGGACACCTCGGTCGCCCAACGCCTCATGCTGGCAGGCCTGTTCGGCGGCCCCGACAGCGCCGGACACCCTGTCACCGCGGTCGGCGACCCCTGCCAGGCGATCTACGGCTGGCGCGGCGCCTCGGTCGCCAACCTGGACGACTTCCCGCAGCACTTCCCGCAGGCCGACGGCAGCCCGGCGCACCGCTTCGCGCTCAGCGAGAACCGCCGCAGCGGCGGCCGGCTGCTCGCCTTCGCCAACGAACTGGCCTTTGATCTACGCGAGATGCACGAGGGCGTGGAGGCGCTGCGGCCCGCGCCCGGCGCCGAACTCGACGGGTACGTGCGCACCGCGCTGCTGCCCACCCACGCCGAGGAGGTGGACTGGCTGGCCGACTCGATCGCCCACCTGGTGCGCACCGGCACCGCGCCCGGCCGGATCGCCGTGCTCTGCCGGGCCGGCACCGCCTTCCCCGACATCCACGCCGCGCTGGTGGCGCGGAGCGTCCCGGTGGAGGTGGTCGGCCTCGGCGGACTGCTCCAACTCCCGGAGGTCGCCGACCTGGTGGCCGTCTGCGAGGTACTCCAGGACCCGACCGCGAACGCCGCCCTGGTACGCCTGCTGATCGGCCCGCGCTGGCGGATCGGCCCGCGCGACCTGGCCCTGCTCGGCCGCCGCGCCGCCGACCTGGTGCGCACCGCCCGGCTCGGCGACCAGGACCCCCTCGCCGCCGCCGTCGCCGAGACCGACCCCACCGAGGTGGTCTCGCTGGCCGACGCGCTGGAGACCTTCGTCGACGCCGAACAGCCCGACGAGCTGCCGTTCTCGCCCGAGGCCCGGGTGCGCTTCGCCCGCTTCGCCCGGGAGATCCGCGACCTGCGCCGGGCGCTCGCCGAGCCGCTGATGGACGTGCTGCACCGGGTGCTGACCGTCACCGGCCTGGAGGTCGAACTGTCCGCCTCCCCGCTGGCACTGGCCGCCCGCCGCCGGGAGACCCTGCACTCCTTCCTGGACATCGCCGCGTCCTTCGCCGACCTGGACGGCGACCCCGGCCTGGCCGCCTTCCTGGCCTTCCTGCGGGCCGCCCAGGAGTACGAGCGCGGCCTGGACGCCGGGCTGCCGGGCGGCGAGGACACCGTCAAGGTGCTCACCGCGCACAAGTCCAAGGGCCTGGAGTGGGACGTGGTGGCCGTCCCCGGCCTGGTCAAGGGCGGCTTCCCGTCCGGGCAGGGCCGGGAGCGCTGGACCTCCACCCGCAAGGTGCTGCCGCACGCGCTGCGCGGCGACGCCGCCACGCTGCCCGCCGACCCGGCGTGGAACGCCAAGGGCATGGGCCTGTTCAAGAAGGAGATGGCGCACCACGCCGAGGTCGAGGAACTGCGGCTCGGCTACGTCGCGTTCACCCGCCCGCGGTCGCTGCTGCTGGCCTCCGGCCACTGGTGGGGGCCATCGCAGAAGCGGCGGCGCGGGCCGTCCGAGTTCCTGCTGAAGCTGCGCGCGCACGCCGAGCGGCCCGGCAACGGCGAGATCGAGCACTGGGCCGAGGAGCCTGCGGGCGATGCGCAGAACCCGGCGTTCGACGTGTCCGTGGAGACCCCCTGGCCGCTGCCGCTCGACCCGTCCGCGCAGCGCGCCCGCCGCCGGGTCGCGGACGTGGTCCGCCGCCGGCTCGCTGGGGCGCCCGCGCCCGAGGCCGAGCAGATGGGCGTCGAGGACCAGCGGACGGTGGCCTCCTGGGACCGCGATCTGAGCGCGCTGATCGGCGAGTTGGAGCGCTCCCGGCGCACCGTCCGGGAGGTCGAGCTGCCCGCCTCGCTGTCCGCCACCGAGCTGATGCGGCTGGCCGCCGACCCGGACGGCTTCGCCCGCGAACTCGCCCGCCCGATGCCCCGCCCGCCCGCACCCGCCGCCCGCCGCGGCACCCGCTTCCACGCCTGGGTGCAGGCCCGGTTCGACCAGCCGCTGCTGCTCGGCCCGGACGCGCTGCCCGGCCTGGACGTCGACATCGACGAGATCGAGGACGAACGCGACCTGGAGCGCCTCAAGGAGGCCTTCCTGCGCGGCCCGTACGCCGGCCGCACCCCCTACCGGGTCGAGGCGCCGTTCCAACTGGTGCTGGCGGGACGGGTGGTGCGCGGCCGGATCGACGCGGTCTACCGGGACGCGGACCGTGGCGCAGGGTCACCGCGCTACGAGGTGGTGGACTGGAAGACCGGCCGGGAGGACAGCGGCGACCCGCTGCAACTCGCCGTCTACCGCCTCGCCTGGGCCGAGCAGGCGGGCGTCCCGGTGGAGCAGGTCACGGCCTCGTTCTGCTACGTGCGCAGCGGCCGGATCGAAACACCGTCAGGACTTCCCGGCCGAAAAGAGTTGAGCGATCTTCTGATCGGGAATAGGTAGAAAAGAGTCACTCAGAGCATTCAACCCGTCACGAGATCAAGTGAAACCTGTGCGCCCTGCACGTTTCGTGCCTATTGTGGGGTCGGTAACCGGTCATCCTCCCGTACTCCGGCCGCCGTCAGGGCCCCGACCCCCTGACCTCCCGTCAGACCCGCAGGTGCCGAGCAGCACCCGCACCTTCCGCTGGAGAGACCGACGTTGAGCGCGACCGGATGGATCAGGGACGTCCTCCACGGCCCCACCCCAGGGCCGGTACCCAACACCGTCACCGGTACATGGCCCAAGACCTCGCACGCCCTGCCGCTGATCGGCATGGCGCTGGTCGTCTCCCTCGACCTGCTGACCAACAGCCACGTCACCGTCGAACCCGCACTGACCGCCGTCCCCGCCCTCGCCGCCGTGGTCTCCCGGCGGACCTGGTACCCGCTGCTGACCGGCGCGCTCGCCGAAGTGTGCGCCTTCGGCATGGCCTGGTACAACGGTGTGCTCGGCCAGTCCGTGCACACCGCCACCGTCGCCGCGATCGTGCTCATCGCCGGCATCGGCCACCTCAGCGCCACCCTCCGGCTGCGCCAGGAACTCGCCCTCGCCGAGGCCCAGTTGGTCGCCGAGGTCGCCCGCCGGGTGCTGCTGCGCCCGGTGCCCGAACGGGTCGGGCCGGTACGGGCCGCCGTCCGCTACGCCGCCGCCGCCGCGCACGCCTCGATCGGCGGCGACCTGTACGAGGTGGTCAACACCCGGCACGGGGTGCGCGCCGTGATGGGCGACGTACGCGGCAAGGGCCTGGCCGCGGTGGAGACCGCCGCCGCCGTGCTCGGCGCGTTCCGCGAGGCCGCCCACCAGGAACCCGCGCTGGACCGGGTGGCGGGCTGGCTCGCCGTCAGCCTGGACCGCGCCCTGCACGAGAACGACCACCCCGGCGTCGAGGAGGAGTTCGTCACCCTGGTGCTGATCGGGGTCCGCCCCGACGGCGCCCTGGAGATCGCCAACTGCGGCCACCCCGCGCCCGTCCTGCTGCGCGGCGAGGACGCGCCCCGGCTGCTGACCGCCGACGAGACCGTCCCGCCGCTCGGGGTGCTCGACCCCGTCGACGTCTGCCCGCCGCTGCAACTGCTCATCACCGAACCCGGCGACCGCATCCTGCTGTACACCGACGGCGTCATCGAGGCCCGCGACCACCTCGGCGCGTTCTACCCGCTCACCGACCGGCTGCCGCTGCTCGCCGACAGCGGCCCGGTCGAGGTCCTGCACCGCCTGCACGAGGACGTCGTCCGGCACGTCGGGCACAAGCTCGGCGACGACGCCGCCATGCTGATGCTCCAGTTCGATCCGGTGCAACTGCCCGCGCAGCAGCAGGCCGAGGCGCCGGTCGGGCACATCCTCTGAACGCCTAGACGTCGATCTCCACCACCAGCGGCCGGTGGTCGGACACCCCGGTGCGCGGCGCCGACACCGAGCCGACCGTGCTGCGCGGCACGCCGATGCCCAGGATGTGGTCGAACTGCACGGTCGGCCGGTGCGCCGGGTAGGTGGGGGTGCGGGCCAGGTCGTACCAGCCCTGCAGGCGGGTGCGGCGGGCGGTGCGGACCCGGTCGCGGGCCGCGGTGCGCTGGATCGCGTGCGCCGAGCCGAGCACGGTGCGCGGCACCGCGCCGATCAGGTTGAAGTCGCCGAGCACCAGGTACGGCTGCGGCAGGTCGGCGATCCAGCGCCGGATCGCGGCCAGCTGCGCGACGTTCCAGCCCGGCACGAACGACAGGTGCGCGGCGACCACGGTGAACTCCCCGGCCGGCCCGGCCAGTACCGCCGCCAGCGCGGCCCGCGGCTCGTCCGGCACCGCCGTCAGCCCCCGCCGCCCGGCCACCCGCAGCGGCAGCCCGAACGGGGCGGGCGCGAACCGGCGGGCCCGCCAGTGCAGCACCGGCAGCCTGGTCAGCAGCGCGGTGCCGTACGACGGGCGGTCGGCGCCGTCGTCCGCCTCGGCGGGCCCGTACACCTGGAGGCCCGGGACGGCCGGGTCGGTGACCCAGCCGGCCGACCGGGCGGGGGTGCCGTGCAGGGCGGCGGCGAAGCGCCAGTCGGCGGCGCCCATCGCCTTGGCGGCGACGGCGGCCTGGTCGGTGCGGCCGGAGCGCTCCTGGCCGCGGTCCACCTCCTGGAGGGCGAGGACGTCGGCGTCCAGCGCGGCGACGGCCTCGGCCAGCGGGCCGCCCGGCTCGACCGGGTAGGGCGCGGGGCTGCCGTCGGCGGCGAGCGGCTGGCCGTGCAGCAGGTTGTACGTGGCGATCCGCAGAGTGGTCACGGAGCCGACGGTACCGGGTGGGTGTGACCGGGGTGGCGGCTTGAGCAGGTCAGGCCATACCGGGTATACATACTCAGTATGTCGATCCGTCACGGCCTGCTCGCCCTGCTCGACCAGGGCCCGCGCTACGGCTACCAGCTGCGATCCGAGTTCGAGGCCCGTACCGGGGCGACCTGGCCGTTGAACGTCGGCCAGGTCTACACCACCCTGGGCCGACTGGAGCGCGACGGCCTGGTCGAGTCCGCGGGGGAGGACGACGAGGGCCACCAGTTCTACGCCGTCACCGACGAAGGACGCGCGGAACTGCTCCGCTGGTTCGACACCCCGGTGCCGCGCACCAACCCGCCGCGCGACGAACTGGCCATCAAGCTGGCGATGGCGGTGACCGTCCCGGGAGTGGACGTCACCGGCGTCGTCCAGGGCCAGCGCCGGCACAGCATGCAGGCGCTGCAGGACTACACCCGGCTCAAGGGCCGGGCGCTGGCCGCCGACACCGGCGACGGCGCGGACCTGGCCTGGCTGCTGGTGCTGGAGCAGCTGATCTTCCAGACCGAGGCGGAGATCCGCTGGCTGGACCACTGCGAATCCCGACTCGGCAAGCACGCCGAGCGACAGGCCGCTGCCACGGCCGAACCCGCCGCCGCGCCGCCCGCGCGCCGCGGCGTCAAGAGCCGCGCCCGCGGCCGCCTCTGAAACTCCTGGGGGAGCGATGACCGAACAACTCAAGCCGGCCCAGCCCGTGCTGCACCTGGACCGGGTGAGCCGCGTGCACGGCCACGGCGCCGCCGAGGTGCACGCGCTGCGCGCCGTGGACCTGAAGGTGTACCCCGGCGAGCTGGTCGCCGTGATGGGGCCCTCCGGCTCCGGCAAGTCCACCCTGCTGACCCTGGCCGGCGGCCTCGACAGCCCCAGCGACGGCCAGGTGCTGGTCGAGGGCATCGTGCTCGGCAGCCTCGACCGCAAGAAGCTCGCCGCGGTCCGCCGCCGCTCCGTCGGCTACGTCTTCCAGGACTACAACCTGATCCCGGCGCTCACCGCCGCCGAGAACATCGCGCTGCCCCGCGAACTCGACGGCATATCCGCCCGCGCCGCCCGCAAGGAGGCGCTCGCCGCGCTCGAGGAACTCGGCATCCCAGAACTCGCCGACCGCTTCCCCGACGACATGTCCGGCGGCCAGCAGCAGCGCGTCGCCATCGCCCGCGCGCTGATCGGTGAGCGCCGCCTGGTGCTCGCCGACGAGCCCACCGGCGCCCTCGACTCCACCACCGGCGAATCCGTGCTCGCCGTCCTGCGCGCCCGCTGCGACGCCGGCGCCGCCGCCATGATGGTCACCCACGAGGCCCGGCACGCCGCCTGGGCGGACCGGGTGGTGTTCCTGCGCGACGGCCGGCTGGTCGACGAGACCGCCCGGCAGGACGCCGGCACCCTGCTGGTCACCGCCGCCGCCAACGCGCTGAAGGGCGAGGACCAGTGAGGCTGACCGCCTGGCGGGCAGCCCTGCGGATCGCCCGCCGCGACGCGATGCGCGCCAAGGGCCGCAGCGCCCTGGTGGTGGCGATGATCGGCCTGCCGATCCTCGGCGTGGCCGGCGTCGACGTGGTCGCCCGCAGTGCCCAGCTGGAACCGGGCGAGAAGGTCGCCCGGGTGATGGGCACCGCCGACGCCCGGATCGCGGTGAGCCAGCGCGGCGACATCGTCCTGCAGGCGCCCAACCCCGACGACGAGACCCAGACCGGCGGGCCCGGCCCCGACGGAAAGCCGCGGGCGAAGACGCCCGAGGAGCAGCGCAGCGCGAGCACCGAGCCCGCCGACCTGATCAAGGAACTGCTCCCGGCCGGCACCAAGCTGGTGCCGATGCCCGCCGGACCGCGCACCACGGTCACCACCAAAGAGGGCCGGATGACGGTCGAGGCCGTCGAGGTCGACCTGTCCGACCAGGTCTGGCACGGCATGGTGAACAGGATCCGCGGCACCGCCCCGGCCCAGCCGAACGAGATCGCCGCCACCCAGGAGTTCCTGAACCAGTCCGGGCTGCGGCTCGGCGACTCCACCGCGATCCACGGCCTGGAGTCCAAGCCGTTCACCATCACGGCCGTCGTCGAGCTCCCCGCCGAGCTCAAGCGCGCCGAACTGTTCGCCCGCCCCGGCAGCGTGATCGCCCCGCTCGCGCAGGCCGACCCGGACCGGGCGGTCGTCCCGGAGAGCCGCGACAGCTGGCTGGTCCAACTGCCCGCCGGAGCGGCCGCGCTGGACTGGCCGAAGGTGCTGGAGCTCAACAAGTACGGCTTCGCGGTCGCCTCCAAGGCAGTCCTGATGAACCCGCCCGCCCGCTCCGAGGTGCCGCTGTACCAGCAGCCCGGGCGGCAGGACTACGGCGGCATCGACAAGGTGACCGTCGCGATCGTCGGCACCGTGGTCGGCATGGCCCTGCTGGAGATCGTGCTGCTCGCCGGACCGGCCTTCGCGGTCGGCGCCCGCCGCTCGCGCCGCCAGCTCGGCCTGCTCGCCGCCGGCGGCGGCGACCGCGGGCACGTGCGCGCCGTGGTGCTCGGCGGCGGAGTGGTGCTCGGCGTGACCGGCGCGCTGACCGGCCTGGTGCTCGCGATCGTGCTGGTCGCGGTGTTCCGCGACAACGCCGAACAGTTCGCCGGACGCCGCTTCGGCCACTTCGACCTGCAGCCGCTCGACCTGTTGGCGATCGTCGTGGTCGGCCTGGTCACCGGCCTGCTCGCGGCCGTGGTGCCCGCCGTTCAGGCCTCCCGGCAGGACGTGGTGGTGGCGCTCACCGGACGCGGCGGCAGCAAGCCCCCCAGCCGGATCGTCGCCGTGCTCGGCCTGATCATGATCGGCGGCGGCGCCGCCCTGGCGCTGGCCTGCGCGGCCACCGGCACCGCCGTGGTCTACGGCCTGCTCGGCGGCTCGGTGATCGCCGAGATCGGCATGCTGATGTGCACCCCGATGCTGATCGGCCTGTTCGGCCGGCTCGGCCGTCACCTGCCGCTCAGCCCGCGCCTCGCGCTGCGCGACTCGGTGCGCCACCGCGGCCGCACCGCCCCGGCGGTGGCCGCGGTGATGGCCGCCGTGGCCGGTGCCGTCGCCGTGGGCATCTACACCACCAGCAGCACCGAGCAGCAGCGCCGCGAGTACATGCCGTCGGCGCCCCCCAACACCGTCGCGCTGTTCGCCGGCTGGGGGCCGACCGCCGACCAGAACCGGCTGCCGATGATGCGCGAGGTGATCGAGGGCAACATCCCCGACCTCGGCGAGCGCGCCGACGTGTGGGACGCGACGCCGACCGCCAAGTGCAACCCCGGCGCGCCCTGCGGCTGGGTCCAGGTCGTGCTGCCGGAGTCCAAGCGCTGCCCGGCCGACGCGGCCCGCTCCTCCGAGGAGTACGAGCGCCTGCACACCGACCCCCGCTGTGAGGTGAACCGGAACCGGGAGTCGCGCCGGAGCACCATGTTCGGCGAGACCCTGGTCGGCGACGCCGCCCTGCTGCACACCCTGTTCGGGGTGCGCGACCAGGCCGCCGAGAAGGCCCTCGCCGACGGCAAGATCCTGGTGTTCCGGCCCGACTACGTGGAGAACGGCAAGGTCGACCTGCTGGTCACCGACCCCTTCGACCAGAAGAAGATGCGCGAGGACAACAACTACCGGCCGGCGGAGCGCCACCTGCTGGCGGACGCGGTCGAGGTGCCCGTCCAGGCGCCGTTCGGCAACGCCATGATGACCCGCCAGACCGCCGAGAAGATCGGCCTGGGCGCCCGGGCGGCCGGCTCGCTCTGGATGCCCACCGCGGAGCCGTCCGACAAGGCGTACCAGAAGGCCAACGGCGCGCTGGCCAAGCTGGACGACAACGCGATGATCACGGTCGAGCGGGGCTTCCACCCGGACGTCGACCTGATCACCGTCGGCCTGACGGTGTTCGCCGGACTGGTGGCGCTCGGCGCGGCCGGCATCGCCACCGGCCTGGCCGCCGCGGACTCCCAGCAGGACCTCGCCACGCTGGCCGCGGTCGGCGCGAGCGGCGGCATCCGGCGCCGGCTGTCCGGCTTCCAGTGCGGCGTGATCGCCGCGATGGGCGCGGTGCTCGGCCTGTTCTGCGGTGCCGTCCCGTCCATCGCGCTGCGCATCTTCCAGGCGCAGGACCAGGCGAAGTGGGCGATGCCGGGCCAGCCCGCTCCCGAAGCGGTGATCGCGATCCCGTGGGGCGAACTCGCGGCGATGGTGATCGGCCTGCCGGTGTTGGCGGTGCTGCTCGCGGCGGCGCTCACCCGCTCCAAGATCGCCATGGGCCGCCGGGCCGTCTGAGGCCCGGCAGAGGCAGGGTGACCGTGCTCACGGCTGAGGGAGGCCGTGGGCACGGACCCATCCGGGCGAACTAAAGTCGTCCGCATGACGAAAACCCCGGACAGCGCCGTCCGCTCCTTCATCGACCAGCACGAGGACACCTTCCTGGCCGACCTCGCCGACTGGCTGCGCATCCCCTCCGTCTCGGCCGACCCCGGCCGGGCCGGAGAGGTCCGCCGCTCCGCCGAGTGGCTGGCCGACAAGCTGCGCGCGACCGGCTTCCCGGTCGCCGAGGTGTGGGAGACGGACGGGCTGCCCGCGGTGTTCGCCGAGTGGCCGTCCGGCGACGAGGGCGCGCCGACCGTGCTGGTCTACGGCCACCACGACGTGCAGCCCGCCGCCAAGGAGGACGGCTGGGACACCGAGCCGTTCACACCCACCGTGGTCGGCCGCCGGCTGTACGCGCGCGGCGCCGCCGACGACAAGGGCCAGGTCTTCTTCCACACCCTCGGCGTCCGCGCCCACCTCGCCGCCACCGGCCGCACCGCGCCCGCCGTCAACCTCAAGCTGCTGATCGAGGGCGAGGAGGAGTCCGGCTCGCCGAACTTCGCCGCCCTGGTGCGCCGCGAGGCCGACCGGCTCGCCGCCGACGTGGTGATCATCTCCGACACCGGCATGTGGTCCGAGACCACCCCGACCGTGTGCACAGGCATGCGCGGCCTGGCGGACTGCCAGATCGACCTGTACGGCCCGGACAGCGACATCCACTCCGGCTCGTTCGGCGGCGCCGTCCCCAACCCGGCCGACGTGGCCGCCGCGCTCGCCGCCGGCCTGCACGACGCGGACCGCAAGGTCGCGGTGCCCGGCTTCTACGAGGGCATCGTCGAACTCACCGACGAGGAGCGGGCGCTGTTCGCCGAACTGCCCTTCGACGAGGCGCAGTGGCTGAAGGTCGCCAAGTCGTACGGCACCCAGGGCGAGGCCGGCTACACCACCCTGGAGCGGGTCTGGGCCCGTCCGACCGCCGAGGTCAACGGCATCTGGGGCGGCTACACCGGACCCGGCGGCAAGACCATCGTCCCGGCCGAGGCGCACCTCAAGCTGTCCTTCCGGCTGGTGGCCGGCATGGAGGTGGAGAAGGTCCGGGAGGCCGTCGCCGCCTGGGTTTCCGCGCAGGTCCCGGCGGGCATCCGGTACGAGATCGTCTTCCCGGGCGCCACCCGCCCGTGCCTGACGCCGCTGGACCACCCCGCCCTGCAGTCCACCGTCCGGGCGATGGGCCGGGCCTTCGAGCAGAAGATCCTGTTCACCCGTGAGGGCGGTTCCGGCCCGGCCGCCGACCTGCAGGACGTGCTGGGCGCGCCGGTGCTGTTCCTCGGCATCTCGGTGCCCTCGGACGGCTGGCACTCGATCAACGAGAAGGTGGAACTCGACCTGCTCCGCAAGGGCGTCGAGACCTCCGCGTACCTGTGGGGCGACCTCGCGGAGAACTTCCGGCCGTGAGTGCGCGTCCCGAAGCGGCGAAGGCGCCGTACCTGCCGTACCGAAGCGAACGGGGATGGACGAGTTGAGCAGCGCCCCTGACACCAAGCACCTCGCGCTGACCCGCGCCGGGGTGGACCGGTCGGCGCACCGCCGACTCGACGAGCCGTGGCTGGCCGCGGCCTGGAGCCACCCCACCACCAAGGTGCTGCCGATCGCCGGCGGCGAGGCGTTCGTGGTGGACACCGGCAGCGGCACCGAACTGGTGCTGCTGCCCTCCTTCGAGGCCCCGCAGAACGGCTCCCGCTACTTCCTGGGCACCGACGACGACGGCGTCCACTACTTCGCGCTGGACTGCGAGTCGCTGCCCGGCCGACTGGACGGCGACGCCCGCCCGGCCGGGCTGCGCGAGGTCGGCGGCTCGCTCTCCGACCGGGACTCCGGGCTGCTGGTGCACGCCGTCGCCCTGGAGCACTGGCACCGGCTGCACACCTTCTGCTCCCGGTGCGGCCACCGCACCGAGAAGGCCGGCGCCGGCCACCTGCGCCGCTGCACCTCCTGCGCGGCCGAGCACTACCCGCGCACCGACCCGGCGGTGATCATGCTGATCACCGACGGCGAGGACCGCTGCCTGCTGGGCCGGCAGGCGCTCTGGCCGGAGGGCCGCTGGTCGACGCTGGCCGGGTTCGTCGAGCCCGGCGAGTCGATCGAGCAGACGGTCGGCCGCGAGGTGCTGGAGGAGGCGGGCGTCCGGGTCGCCGAGGTCGAGTACGTGGCCAGCCAGCCCTGGCCGTTCCCGTCCAGCCTGATGCTCGGCTTCCTCGGCCGGGCGCACCCCGACGGCACCGGGATCACCGTGGACGGCGAGGAGCTGTCCGAGGCCCGCTGGTTCACCCGGGAGGAAATGCGGGCGGGCATGGCGGCCGGCGAGATCCTGCCGCCGTCCGGCATCTCGATCGCCCGGCACCTGGTCGAACTCTGGTACGGCGAACCGCTTCCGGCAGCCGCCCGCTGGTGAGCGAAAAGCGGTACCTGTAGGGGCGTGCGGAGCACTCCGCGCGCCCCTGCGGTGCATCCGACCGACCCGGGGGACCGGCCGGGTCCCGCTCCGCCGAGCGGAAATGTTCGAATCCCCCGGGGCGGAATCGCCAGGGTTTCCCGAACAGACCCGCGACCATGGCTGCCCGGTTCGGCTGAAATGCCACAAAAGGCCTGACTACATTCGCTCGCGTGACGATCCCCCGCGCCGCCGCGACCCCGCCCAAGTACCAGCGCATCGCCGCCGACCTGCGCCGCCGCATCGACTCCGGCGAATGGGAGGACGACGGCCGGCTCCCCGTCGAGAGCGAACTGGAGGAGCAGTACCGGGTGGCCCGCAACACCGTCCGCCTCGCCGTCGACGTCCTGGTCAACGAGGGCCGGCTGGTGCGCGTCCAGGGCAAGGGCACCTTCCTGCGCCGCCGGGCCCGGCACGACCACCGGGTCTACCCCCGGCCGCACCGCCGCGGCGCCCTGCCGGCCGGCGGCGAGACGTACGCCGCCGAAGCCCGGGCAGCCGGACTGGACCTCAGCTTCGAGTACGAGGTGTGGGCCGTCCGGGCCCGCCGCGACATCGCCGACTGGCTCGGACTCCAGCCCGACGACAGCGTCATGATGCGCCGCCAGCTCTGCCGCGTCGCCCAGGAGCCCTACGCCATCGAGGACAGCCACTACCGGCCCGGACTGGCCGCCGGCACCCCGCTGATGGAGGACCTGCCCGCCCCCGGCGGCGACGAACGGACACTGGCCGACCTCGGCCGCACCGAGACCGCCGCCACCGACCACCTCACCGCGCGGATGCCCGACCCCGCCGAGGCCGCCTGGTTCGGACTCGGACCCGGCGTGCCACTGCTGGTCAACACCCGCGTCACCCGCGACCGGCGCGGCCCGATCCGGGTGGTGGAGACCCGCTACGCAGCCGACCGGGCCCGGCTGCTCTACGAACTCGGCGACCCGGCCCCGGCCGGCTGACCGGGGCCCGGGCGCCCAGTGGTCAGACCAGCGCGGCCTGGACCTGGCGCAGGCTCGGGTTGGTCATCACGCTCTGCTCGCCGGAGGCGCCGACCACCACGACCGTCGGGACCGTCTGGTTGCCGTCGTTCACCGACTCCACGTAGGACGCCGAGGCCGGGTCCTGCTCGATGTTGACCTCGGTGTAGGCGATGCCCTCGCGGTCCAGCTGGCTCTTGAGGCGGTTGCAGTAGCCGCACCAGGTCGTGCTGTACATCGTGACGGTGCCGGACATGGTGAGGGACTCCTTCGGTCGACGAACGGGGCGTGCAGCCCACGGAACAAACGTCCGGCGGGCCGCCCCCATTCCAGGACGGGTAACAGTGGCACGATCCGATCATCCGAGCGGGCCTGTGGACAACACCGTCCGGACTGTCCGGCGCGCCTGCGAGGATGGAAGGCATGCAGGATGACCTCCCCGGCCTCGGCGGCCCCAGCCAGCAGCACCGCCCCGGCGGCTTCGCCCCCCTCGGAGCGGACGCCGTGCTGGCCGGACTCGACCCCGAACAGCGCGCCGTGGCCACCGCCCTGCACGGCCCGGTCTGCGTGCTGGCCGGCGCCGGCACCGGCAAGACCCGGGCCATCACTCACCGGATCGCCTACGGCGTGCGCAGCGGCGTCTACCAGCCCGCCCAGGTCCTCGCCGTCACCTTCACCGCCCGCGCCGCCGGCGAGATGCGCGGCCGGCTGCGCCAGCTCGGCGCCGAGGGCGTCCAGGCCCGCACCTTCCACTCCGCCGCGCTGCGCCAGCTCCAGTACTTCTGGCCGCGCGCCATCGGCGGAGACGTCCCCCGGCTGCTGGAGCGCAAGGTCCAGCTGGTCGCCGAGGCGGCCGGCCGCAGCGGCCTGCGCGTCCAGCGCACCGAACTGCGCGACCTGACGGCCGAGGTCGAATGGGCCAAGGTCACCCAGGTCGTCCCCGACGACTACCCGACCGCCGTCGCCAAGTCCGCCCGCGAGGCCCCGCGCGACCCGGCCGAGATCGCCCGGGTCTACGCCGCCTACGAGCAGACCAAGCGCGACCGCGGCCTGATCGACTTCGAGGACGTGCTGCTCCTCACCGCCGCCATCCTGGAGGACCGCCCGGAGATCGCGGACCGGGTCCGCGCCCAGTACCGGCACTTCACCGTCGACGAGTACCAGGACGTCTCCCCACTCCAGCAGCGCCTGCTGGAGCAGTGGACGGGCGGCGACGGCGGCGCCAGCCTCTGCGTGGTCGGCGACGCCAGCCAGACCATCTACTCCTTCACCGGCGCCACCCCCGACTACCTGCTGAACTTCCGTCAGCGCCACCCCGAGGCGACGGTGGTCAAGCTGGTGCGCGACTACCGCTCCACCCCGCAGGTGGTGCACCTGGCCAACGGCCTGCTCGCCCAGGCCCGCGGCCAGGCCGCCCAGCACCGCCTGGAGCTGATCTCCCAGCGCGAGGCCGGCCCCGAGCCGGTCTACCGCGAGTACCAGGACGAGCCCACCGAGGCCGAGTCCACCGCCCGGCTGATCCGCGACCTGCTCGGCACCGGCGTGCGGGCCAGCGAGATCGCCGTGCTGTTCCGCACCAACAGCCAGTCCGAGGTGTACGAGCAGGCGCTCGCCGACCTCGGCATCTCCTACCAGCTCAAGGGCGCCGAGCGGTTCTTCGAGCGGCCCGAGGTCCGGGAGGCCGGGGTGCTGCTCAAGGGCGCCGCCCGGGCCGCCGACGACCCGCTGACCGCCGGCGCGCCCGACCTCGCCGCCCAGGTCCGCGCGGTGCTCGCCACCCGCGGCTTCTCCGCCACCGCCCCGGCCGGCTCCGGCGCCGTCCGCGAGCGCTGGGAGTCGCTGAACGCGCTGGTCCGCCTCGCCGAGGAGTTCGAGACCGCCCGCACCGCCGCCGGCGAGCGCGCCGACCTCTCGGCCTACGTCGCCGAACTCGACGCCCGGGCCGCCGCCCAGCACGCCCCCGCCGTCGAGGGCGTCACGCTGGCCTCGCTGCACGCCGCCAAGGGCCTGGAGTGGGATGCGGTGTTCCTGGTCGGCCTCACCGAGGGCACGCTGCCGATCATCTACGCCAAGACCGACGAGCAGGTCGAGGAGGAGCGCCGCCTGCTGTACGTCGGCGTCACCCGGGCCCGCCGCTTCCTCACCCTCTCCTGGTCGCTGTCCCGCTCGCCGGGCGGCCGCGCCTCCCGCAAGCCCACCCGCTTCCTGGACGGCCTGCGCCCCGGCTCCTCCAGCTCCGGCCCGCGCACCCGCGGCGGGCGCGGGGGCATCGAGTCCGGCGCGGAGCGCCCGGCCGCGCGCCGGGTGCGCGGCCCCGTCAAGTGCCGGGTCTGCGACCGCACCCTGACCGAGGGCCGCGAGCTCAAGCTCCGCCGCTGCGAGGGCTGCCCCTCCAACATGGACGAGGCGCTGTTCGAGCGGCTGCGCGAGTGGCGCCTGGCCAAGGCCAAGGAACAGGGCGCCCCGGCCTACGTGGTGTTTACCGACGCCACCCTGGAGGCCATCGCGGAGGACGTGCCGGGCAGTCTCGCGGAGCTCTCCCGGATCTCCGGGGTGGGGGCCATGAAGCTGGACAAGTACGGCGCCGACGTGCTCTTGTTGTGTGCGGGGGAGAGTCCGGAGCTCGTGGGGGAGCCCGACGGGGAGCAGGTGCAGGACTCACCCGGGGACGAGGCCGCCGAGCAGGCCGAGAACTCACCGGAAAACTCGCCGGAAAAATAGTTTGCGCGCCGCGCGTACGGCGCAATAGCCTGCCGGAGCGGTCAAGGGGACGAGACCGCAACGCTCGCAGAGGGCTTGTTTCTGCGTGCGCTGACCATCAACCAGATATCGGAGCCCGGGGGACTGGGCACCGCGAGACGCCGAGAGGAGGCGAGTTCAGTGTCGACGAAGACGATCACCAAAATGATTGACCCGATGTCCACCCTCGCCATGCCCGCGCGCGTCCTCGTGCCGGGTCTGGGTCTCGACGTGGCCGGCGGCAACGCCGGAGTCCTGCTGATTGCCGAGCACTGCCTTGTCAGTGGTCGTGGCAATGCTGAGGGCACCAGTGTCGAGGCGGGTCCGTCCCGTGACCGGTCCATGTTTATCGATGGCATCACGCTGTCCGATGAGCGACCGACCAAGGCACCGAAGGCAGTAGTGGCAGAAGCGGCCCATGGTCGCTATGCGGCCGTCGTCGGTGCCGGAGTCAAGCAGCAGAAGCAGCAGAGCATTCTGGCCACGGCCGCCGTTCACGGCGCCGGAGCCGTCCGGAAGCAGGCTTTCCGCGGGCCTGGACCCTGGAGCGAACGACCCTGACGCAACCCGTCAGGGCGGTGCCTCCAGGGCCGCGGAAACCCAGCAACCGGGTTCCGCGGCCCTTCTGTTTTGTCCGGTACGCACGACCCACCCAGGCCCCACGCGGGCCTCCGGCCGAACTCGAACAACGAGCCCGGCCGGACCCATCAAAAGACGAGGAAGACGCCAACAGTGTCCACGGTCATCACACCGCCGCCCCTCCCGTCCGTACCCGACAAGACCATCAAGGCCGACCAGGCCGACCCCCCGGAGGTAACACTCATGCAGCTCACCGCCATCGACGAGGCTGACTCGCTCGGGCTTCCCATTCCGTGCCGGGCCTTCGACCCGGAGGTCTTCTTCGCGGAGACGCCCGCCGACGTCGAGTACGCCAAGTCGCTGTGTGGCACCTGCCCCGTCAAGGCCTCCTGCCTGACCGGCGCGCTCGAGCGCCGCGAGCCGTGGGGCGTCTGGGGTGGCGAGCTCTTCGTCCAGGGCGTCGTCGTCGCCCGCAAGCGTCCCCGTGGCCGTCCGCGCAAGACCGAGGTCATGGCGTGAACCCCGCAGCCCGTTCCCGCACCGAAGCCGCAGCCGTCCGCAGGGGAGAGCAGCCCCCGCTGGACACCGCACTGCGCGACTCGGTACGCCTCGCGGCCGCCAAGGCCGACTCCGAACTGACCCGTCCCTTCCCGACTACGCACCACGAGCAGGACCACCACATGAACCCCGCCGGCATCGATCCGACCGTCCGCTCCGAGCAGACCACCGAACTTCAGATCCAGAACAGGACCCTCGAGATGAATCTCCTTCAAGAATCCCTGGCGCGTGCGCATATGCAGGAACGCCTCCACGAGGCCGAGGAGCAACGCCTCGGCCTGCGGGTGATGCGCGCGACGCGACTGCGTCGTAAGGCCGAACAGGCCTCCCTGCGCGCCCGCAAGGCCCTTGCCGTCGCCCTGATGTGACGGACGCTCCACCCCCGCCGACCGGGCCCGTGCCCACGTCGGTGACCAACCCCTGAACGCCGATGGCCGACTCCTCTCCCGGGAGCCGGCCATCGGCGCGTCCAGGCGTTTCCCCGTCCAACTCCACAGGGTCGTACTGTCGTTCGTCGCTCGAACGTGACGTGCGAGGATGTGCCGCATGTGGTCCTCCCTTCCGCTCGGCGAGCGGCTGCGCGCCGAGCTCGGTTCGCCGCGCAAGGTCCGCCGCCTGGCCAGCAGTCCGCGCTCCCGGGTCTGGCGGGCCGAACTGTCCGGCGCCCCGGTGGTGGTGAAGCAACTGGTCGACTCGCCCGG
Source organism: Kitasatospora sp. NPDC004615 (assembly GCF_042873545.1). Classification (NCBI taxonomy): domain Bacteria; kingdom Bacillati; phylum Actinomycetota; class Actinomycetes; order Kitasatosporales; family Streptomycetaceae; genus Kitasatospora; species Kitasatospora sp. NPDC004615. The sequence goes on along the minus strand of NZ_JBIALQ010000002.1, from coordinate 320,387 downwards.
CGCCGACGACCGCTACGCCCGCGAGGCGGCCGCACTGTCCCTCGCCTCCCGGCGGGCCGGCCGCGCCGGTCGCCCCGTGGTGCCCACGCTGCTCGGTACCGACCCCGACGCGCGCATGGTGGTGCTGGAACGCCTGGAGAACCGCACCCCCGGCCCCGGCTGGCAGATCGACTACGCCGTCGCGCTGGCCGGGCTGCACGCGAGCGCCCCCGCCGACCTGGACGACCTGGCCGGGACGGCCCCCGGCACCGCGCTGCCCGCCTGGACCGGACCGACCGGCCGCGACCTCGGCTGCTTCCTCGCGCTGGCCCGCGCCCTCGACGTCCCCGCCCCGCCCGGCGCCCGCGCCGAGGCCGAGGCACTGCTCGCCCGGCTCTCCGCCACCCCCGTCCGGCACGCGCTGCTGCACGGCGATCCCTGCCCCGGCAACGACCTGCACACCGCCGAGGGCGTCCGGTTCATCGACTTCGAGCAGTCCTCGCTCGGCCCGGGCGCGGCCGAATTCGCCTATCTGCGAATAGGTTTCCCCACCTGCTGGTGCTCCACCGCCCCGCCCGCCGACGTACTCACCGAGGCCGAGGCCGCCTACCGCACCGCCTGGCGGGCCGCCACCGGCACCGCGGCCGCCACCGACACCGAGCTCGCCGACGCCTGCGCCGGCTGGCTGCTGCGCGGCGACGCCCTCGTCCCCAAGGCCGAACGCGGCCTCGCCGACCAACTCGCCCGCGTGCACCACGCGGACTGGACCTGGGGCAACGCCACCGCCCGCCGCCGCCTGGCACACCGCCTCCGGGCCGTCGCCGCCCTGGCCGGCGAGGACAGCGCCCTCCCGGTCTTCGGCCGCTTCTGCGCCACCCTCGCCACCCGCGTCCGGACCGCCTGGCCGGCCGCCGGGCCGCTGCCGAGCGAACGCTCCTGACCCGCCGTCGGCTCCCGCTCGCCGGGCGCTCCCCGGCGGACCGTCAGGCGCGGACCACCCGCACCTTGCGGTACTCCATCGCCCTGGCCAGGAACTCCGGGTAGCTCCGCCCCGCGGGCAGGTCGGTCTCTTCCGCCAACTCCCGCTCCGTCGCGGCGAAGTCGTGCCAGACCAGGGTGAACGGCGGGACCGCGCCGAAGCCGCCGCCCAGGCAGTCCTCGAAGCCCGTCGACTCCCGCCCGTAGTAGCCGCCCGGGCCGTTGATCGCCTCGCCCAGGGCGCAGTGCAGGCCGGTCTCGTCCTCGACGCCCGCGCCCGCCAGGTGGTACTCGCCACCGGAGCGGTCCGGCTCGGGATCGCGCCGATTCAGCGCCAGCGACTGCCACTCCTCCTTGGCGGCGACGCTCAACCCGCGCCAGCTGCCCGGCTGCTGCGGCGGCCCGGGCTGCCACTGCCGCCAGACCTCGCGGGCGGCCGAGCCGGGCAGTCGGCCGGGCGAGACCGACAGATCCACGTCCAGCAGGCCGCCGCGGAGCACCGACGGCGAGGTGCCGTCGATGCTCAGCCCGGTGGGGACGCGGGCCATGACCCGGCCGGTGTCGTCCAGTGCCCACAGCTCGGTGTAGGCGGGCCAACGCTGACTCCCGCTGTCCAACTGCGCCCGCAGCGGCTCGGTGGGCTCGAAGCCGATCAGCCGCACCGGCAGCGACGTGCACCCGGGCCGGCTCTTCAGCAGCCCCGCCACCAGCACGCACGTCGTCAGGGGCTCGTCCTGGCTGCTCACCAACTCGAAGCTCTCGCACGGGTCCTGGGCGAAGCGGAAGTCCTCCACCTTGCCGATCGCCGCCGAGACCACCAGGTTGACCAGCGCCGGATCAGCGGAGTACGGCCCGACCACGAGGACTTCCGCGTCCAGCAGTTCCCACCAGTGCTCCCGCCCGGCGTCCGACCGCCCCCTGATCATGGCCGACCCCAGCCATCCCGCCGTCACGCCCGGCGTGCAGCCGCGCAGTACCAGGACCTCGCGCGGTGGCGGCGGCGGGTCGGCGAACAGCCCCTCGACGGCGGCGCACCGGCCGAGCAGCAGGTCCACACCGGTCGCGTCCTCGTCGTCGCGCTCGCCGACGATCAGGAACCGCACCGGGAACGGCTGTTCCCACCGCGTGTGGTCCGTCACCTGCATGCCCGTGCCCTCTTCCGTCCGTCCGTGCGGCGGGCGTCTATTCGGGCTCGGCGAAGCCGGGCAGCCAGTGGAGGAGTTCTTCGTGCAGGCGGACAGTGGCGCCGAGCTGGCAGAGCACACCGATGGTGGAGAGCGTAACGCGGTGAATCAGCAGGTAGGAGGGCGGGAGGTTGAGCTGCTTGCCGAGGTTGTAGGCGGGGGAGCGCGGGTCGGCGATCCGGGCGGCCTGGGTGCGCATCCACTCGCGGCTGAAGGTGAACTGCTCGGCACGGGTGGGTTCGATGATCGGCAGCAGGTAGTCGAGCACCGCGTCCGGATCGAGCGAGATGGTCGGGCGGACGAAGCCCTCCTGCTTGAGCAGGTCGTAGACGGCGCCTGCGTCGCCCGCCAGGGCGAGCCGCAGGGAGGTGCCGATCGGGCGGGGCAGACCGCCGGGGAGGCGGTCGACGGTGCCGAAGTCGAGCACGCCGAGCTGCCAACTGGAGGCGGCCCGGCCGGTCTTGACGAGCCGGAAATTGCCAGGGTGCGGGTCGGCGTGCAGCAGGCCGGTGCGGGCCGGGCCGGCGAACAGGAAGCGGGCGAGCAGCTGCCCGGCCCGGTCGCGTTCGGTCCGGGTGCCGTCGGAGATGACCTGGGACAGCGGCTTGCCGTCCAGCCACTCGGTGACCAGCACCCGCCCGGACTGGGCGACCACCCGGGGCACCCGGATGTCGGCGTCGTCGGCGAACTCCTGGGCGTGCAGCTGCTGCGACTCGGCCTCCAGCTGGTAGTCGAGCTCCTCGGTGACCCGCTCGCGCAGTTCGGCGATCAGCGGCTTGATGTCCATGCCCGGGATCAGCGGGCCCAGCATCCGGGCCAGCCGGGCGAGTTGGCCGAGGTCGCTGAGCAGGGCGTCGCCCGCGCCCGGGTACTGGATCTTGACCGCGACGTCCCGACCGTCCTGCCAGACGGCCCGGTGCACCTGGCCGATGGAGGCGGCGGCGGACGGCTGGTCGGAGAAGGAGCGGAAGTTGGCGGCCCAGTCGTCGCCCAGGTCGGCGGCCAGCACCGAGTGCACGGTGCGGGTCGGCATGGCCGGGGCGGAGTCCTGGAGCTTGGTCAGTGCGGCCCGGTAGGGGCCCGCCACGTCCTCCGGGAGGGCCGATTCGAAGACCGACATGGCCTGCCCGAACTTCATCGCACCTCCCTTCAACTTGCCGAGCGTGGCGAAGAGTTGCTCGGCGGTCTGGGCCTGGAGCTCGGCCGCGACCTCCTCCGCCGGACGCCCGCCGAGCCGCTTGCCCAGGCCGAGCGTGGCACGGCCGGCGAAGCTCAGCGGCAGCGCCGCCAGCCGGGCCGTACGGGAGACCGCCTTGCGCGGCATCTCAGACATCGGCCGTCTCCGTTCGGACCGTGCGGTCAACAGCGGCCGTCGCCGTCGCCAAACCAGCCGTCGCCACATGCCGCCGGGCCGCCGCCGGGCGCGGGTGGGCGACCGGTCGCGCCGTGCCGGTCACTGCCTTGCGCGGTAGATCGCTCACCGGACCTCCAGATCAGCCGGACCGACCGGCGGCCCCCCGCCGGCGGTGGTGCGTGGACTCCCGGGGCCCGCCCGGCGCTCCTCCCCGCCGGGCCGCGCGCTCCGGAGGCGTGCACCGGGCAGGGCGTGCGGTGGATCGGCTGGGTCTCGCCGGACGGACCCGAAGGCATGTCCTATGCCATTGTGCCCGCTTGGGCGGGTGTGACGGACTGCCACAGGCAACCGCAGTCGGGGTGACTGCGCAGCCGCAGCCTCCGCACCATGCCGTCGGCCGCGGACAGTTCGCACCAGCCGTCCACGCTCGGTGGCAACACCCCGTCCAGGTACAGCTGGACGTGCAGGGCGGCGAGCCCGGCGATGGAGGCGGCGACCGCGCCGTCGCAGGCCGGGGCGCGGGGGCGGCCGGGGCCTTCGTCGATCAGCTGGGCGAGCAGCCGGGGCCAGGCCTCGTCCTCGTCCCGCCGGGCCAGGGTGGCGCAGCTGCCGCAGGCGGAGGCCCCCGGGACGACCAACGGGCCGACCACGCCGAGGTGTTCGAGCACCCCGGTGTACAGGTGCGGAATGCCGGCCCGCATCAACTCCTGGGCGTCGACGGCGGCGCCGGTGTACGCGGCCGAGCCGTCCCGCGGGGCGAGCACCACCAGGGTGGGCGGTGGGGGAGTGGCGGGCGGCCGCTTGTAGCGCTCGCCGACCGGGGCACCGATGGCGCGGTGCACCAACTCGCGGGCGGCGGTGGCACGCAGCCGCCCGACGTCTCCCGGCGGGAAACCGCCGGGTGCGCAGTCCCGGACGGTGACCCGGCCGCGGTCGAGCACGGCGACCTCGCCGATGCCGCCGGCGGCCAGCGCGGTGCCGACGGCCGCGCCGACCCGCCCCGCACCGCGCACCTCGACCCGGGCCGCGGCGCGGCTCTGCACCACGGCGGCGGCCTCCTCGGGCGCGGGGTGCACCAGGGAGAGCGAGGCGAGGTCGGGCCCGAGCAACTCCCGGCGGGCCGGCGGGTGCAGCTCCAGCACGTTGGCCAAGGCCTCGGTGTCGTCCAGCAGTTCACTCCGGGCGAGCGAGTCGAGCATGCCCTGGCAGTACTCGGAGCTCAGGCCGATCCGCTTCCCGGCGGCGACCAGCGCGGGCCCGTCCCGGGTGCCGTCGATCAGTTCCAGGAACATGGCGAGCTTGCGGTCGACGCCTTCGATCAGGCGGGCGTGCCGCCGGACGGTGCCGAACTGCAGGGTCTGCTTCTCCCGCCAGAGCCGGGACAGGGCGGGCTTGATCACGGGGCGCATGTCGGTCCTCCAAGCGTCGGTCTCCGGCGTCCCGGTCGAGGCGTCGGATCAACTGGTGACCGCAGCATGCCCGCGACCTTCCGTACATGAAAGCGCGTTGTCCACAGGCCCGTACTGACAATCCGGTCATCACCGTGCACAGCCTGTGGACAACGCGCCCGGGTGGTCCCCGGGGCCGCGCCGTCCCGGTGCCGGACTTCTGTCGCGAGGACGGGGTAACGTCCATGCCATGGCAGCCGAACGCGACTCCCATCGGTCGGCGTCGCGTAGGCGTGCCCGGGCGGCCTCCGGGTCCACGGCCGCGGCGCCCGGTGCGCATGCCAGCACCGAGGCCGACCGGGCCCGCGGCCCCGAGCGGGGCATCGACCGCAGCAAGGTCGAGGTGCGCCGCAGCGCCCGCCGCAGCCGCACCGTCTCCGCCTACCGCGAGGGCGACCGCACCGTGGTGCTGATCCCGGCCCGGATGTCGCACGCCGAGGAACAGCGCTGGGTGGCGCAGATGCTGGACAAACTGGCCGCGCAGGAGAAGCGCCGGGTGCTCGGCGACGAGGCCCTGCAGGCCCGGGCCACCGAGCTCTCCGAGCTGTACCTGGGCGGCCGCGCCGAGCCCGACCAGGTCCGCTGGGTGACCAACCAGAACTCCCGCTGGGGCTCGTGCACCCCCAGCGAGCGCACCATCCGGCTCTCCCACCGTCTCCAGGGCATGCCCGAGTACGTGGTGGACTACGTGCTGCTGCACGAGCTCGCCCACCTGCTGGTGCCCGACCACGGCCCCCGGTTCTGGGCGCTGCTGGACGCCTACCCGCGCACCGAGCGGGCTCGCGGCTACCTGGAGGGCGTCGCCTCCGCCGCCCGGCTGCCGCACATCCCCGGCGCCCGGAACACCTGACGGTCTCCCGGACGCGCGACGACCCCTGCCGGACCCGTCAGGGCCCCGCAGGGGTCGAAAGCGAGTGGCCTCGAAAGTGAGTGGCCTCGGAAGCGAGTGGCCTCAGACCAGCGCCCGGGCCCGCGCCACCAGGTCGCGCACCGAGTGGTCGGTGTCGGCCGGCAGCTGCTCCCAGCCGAACCAACGCAGGTCCAGCGACTCCTCGCTGATCAGCTCGCGCGCCCCGGCCGGGGCGAGGGCGACGTACTGCACGTCCAGGTGGATGTTCTCCGGCCGGTCCTTGCCCAGGCAGTGCACGTGGTGCCGGTCCAGCTTCACCGGCGCGGTGCGGCCGCCGACCGCGAGCAGCTCCAGTTCGGCGATGCCGGACTCCTCGACGGCCTCGCGCAGCGCCGCCGCGGCCAGCGTCTCGTCCCCGGGCTCGCAGTGGCCGCCCATCTGCAGCCACCTGCCGACCTTGGGGTGCAGCGTCAGCAGCACCCGCCCCTCGGCCGGGTCGACCACCAGCGCGCTGGCGGTGATGTGGCCGGGCAGGCAGGCCCGCCACAGGCCGTCGGGGTGGGCCGCCAGGTGCGCCAGGTAGTCGCGGCGCAGCTCCTGCTGGCCGTCCTCGTCGGGCGCCCAGTCGGTCAGCGCGCGGACGGCGTCGGTGTGCAGCGACGTCACTTGGTGTCGCCCTCCGTGCCGTCGTCGTCCTTGTCCGGGGCGGACTTGCCCGAAGCGGGCTTGTCGGAGTCGCCCTCGGTGGAGGCGTCGCCCCCGGTGGAGGCGTCGCCCTTGGTCAGGTCGGGCTTCCCGGCGCCGCCGCCCGCGGCCTCGCCGAGCAGCTTGTTCAGCGCGTCGAAGTCGAAGCCGCCTTCGGTCTCGGCGGTGGTGTCGCGGTGCACGAAGCCGTCCGGGTCGTCCAGGTCGGCGGCGGTGGGCAGCATGTCGGGGTGGCTCCAGAGCGCGTCCCGGCCCTCGACGCCGCGGGCGTCGGCGAGTGAGGCCCACAGACGGGAGGCGTCGCGCAGGCGGCGCGGGCGGAGCTCCAGGCCGACCAGGGTGGCGAAGGTCTGCTCGGCGGGGCCGCCGGTGGCGCGGCGACGGCGGAGCGTCTCGCGCAGGGCGGCGGCGTGCGGCAGGTGCGGGGTGGCGGCGGCGTGCACGACGGCGTCGACCCAGCCCTCGACCAGGGCGAGCGCGGTCTCCAGCCGGGCCAGCGCGGCCTTCTGCTCGGGGGTGTCCTCGGGCTGCAGCAGGCCGCCGGCCAGCGCGTCCTGCAGGGCCTCGGGGTTGCTCGGGTCGAGCTGGCCGACCAGCTCCTCCATCCGCGAGGTGTCGACCTTGATGCCGTGCGCGTACGCCTCGACGGCGCCGAACAGGTGTGCCCGCAGCCACGGCACGTGGGCGAAGAGCCGCTGGTGGGCGGCCTCGCGCAGGGCCAGGTAGAGCCGGACCTCCTCGGCGGGCACGTTCAGGCCGTCACCGAACTCGGCGATGTTCTGCGGCAGCAGCGCGGCCTTCCCGGCGGGGGCGAGCGGCAGGCCGACGTCGGTGGAGCCGAGCACCTCGGCGGCCAGCGCGCCGAGCGCCTGCCCGATCTGGGTGCCGAACATGGCGCCGCCCATGGAGCGCATCATGCCCATCAGCGGCCCGGCCATGGCCTGCATCTCCTCGGGCAGCACGCCGCCCATGGCGTTGCCGACCCGCTCGGCGACCGGGTCGACCAGGTCCTTCCACACCGGCAGGGTGGCCTCGATCCACTCGGCGCGGCTCCACGCCACGGCCGCCGAGGAGGTGGACGGGAACTCGGTCGCCGAGTCCAGCCACAGGTCGGCAAGCCGGACCGACTCGACGACGGCGGTGCGCTCGGCGGCGCCCACCGAGCGGTCCTTGGTCTTCCCCTCGGGCTGCTCGGCGACCACGGTCTGCCGGGCGATGTTCTTGGCCAGCTCCCAGTTCACCGGGCCGCCCTCGAACGAGAGCATCTGCCCGAGCTGCTGGAACGCCGCGCCCAGGTCGTTGGGGTTGAAGCCGCCCATCATCGCGGCGAACGGGTTGTCGCCGCCCGCCCCGCCGGCGCCGCCCATGCCGAACAGCGCCCCGAAGGGGTTTCCGTTGCCGAAGCCGAACGGCTGCGGGGTCGAGTCGCCCTGCTCGCCGTCCTTCTTGCCCTTGTTCTTGCCGTCCTCGGGCTCCTCGGGGGGAACGCCGAATCCGAAGGGGAGGTCGCTCACGGGGTCCTCGATCTGATCGGCCGTCACGCGGGTGTGGCGGGAAATTCTGTTGCCCGGAGGCTCCGGGCAGTTTCAATAGTCTCGCGGCCAATGGTCTCGCGGCCGACCGCGCCGGGTGCACCGCTGGGGCCGAGCCTCGGGCAGGATGGACAGTGCGTGACACTCGTGCGTACGCACTTAAGCTAACCGTGGAGGATGGCCGGTGAGTTCCCCGCCTTCGGACGTTCGCTCTGGGCTGACCGAGGGCGAGGACGTGCCGGCCGACGCCGGTTCGCCGCCTCCAGCCTACGGCGGCAAACCGCTCACCGTGGCCGTCACGGGCGCCGCCGGCGTGCTCGGCGAGCGCGTCGCCCAGCGCCTGGTGGCCTCCCCGCACGTCCGCCGGGTGCTCGCGGTGGACGACCGCCGCGGCGAAGTACCCGGCGTGCACTGGCGGGTACTCGACGTGCGCGACCCGGCGGTGGCCGAGCGGCTGTCCGGCGTGGACGTGGTGGTGCACCTGGCGATGGACCTCGGCATGGAGTCCGACCCGCGCACCCGCAGTGCCTACAACGTGCGCGGCGCACAGACCGTGCTGACCGCCGCCGCGGCGGCCGGCGTGCACCGGGTGGTGCTGTGCACCTCCGCGATGGTCTACGGGGCGCTGGCCGACAACGAAGTCCCGCTCGCCGAGGACTCCGAACTGCGGGCCACCGAGGAGGCCTCGCTGGTCGGTGACCTGCTGGAGATCGAACGGCTCGCCCGCCGCGCCCCGCGCGCCCACCCCGGGCTGCAGATCACCGTGCTGCGCCCGGCCGTGGTGGTCGGCCCCGGCATCGACACCGTGCTCACCCGCCACTTCGAGGCCCCGCGCCTGCTGGTGGTGGCCGGCTCCCGCCCGTGCTGGCAGTTCTGCCACCTCGACGACCTGGCCTCGGCGCTGGAGTACGCCGCCCTCGGCCTGGTCGAGGGCGAGGTGACGGTCGGCTGCGACGGCTGGCTGGAGCAGGAGGACGTGGAGGAGCTGTCCGGGATCCGCCGGATGGAACTGCCCGCCTCGCTGGCCCTGGGCACCGCCGCCCGGCTGCACCGCCTCGGCCTGACCCCGGCCCCGGCCGGTGATCTCGCCTACACCATGTACCCGTGGGTGGTCTCCGGCAGCCGGCTGCACGAGGCGGGCTGGCGGCCCAAGCACACCAACGAGGAGGTGCTGGCCGAGCTGCTCGCCCAGGTGTCCGGCAAGCACGCGGTGGCCGGTCGCCGGCTGGGCGGCAAGGAGGCCGCCACCAGCCTGGGCGCGGCCGGTGCGACGGTGGCCCTGATCGGTACGGCGGCGCTGGTCCGCCGGGCCCGCAAGCACCGCCGGATCTGACCGTCGGGTTTGTCGCACCGCGGACGGCCGTTCCGCGGTCCGAAGCCTGCTGCCGGGGCCCGGGTCGGATGCGGAATGATGAGGGGCATGTCCGAGAACCACGACCCGATCCGGCTGCTCGCCGTCCGTGAGACGCCGCTCTCCCTCGACGAGGTGCACGCGGCGGTCGGTGACGACGCGGCGGGCGGCACCACGCTGTTCGTCGGCACGGTGCGCGACCACGACGGCGGGAAGGCGGTCACGGCGCTGGAGTACAGCGCCCATCCGACCGCCGAGCGGGAGCTGCGCCGGATCGCGGAGAAGGTCTGCGCGGACTTCCCGGTCCGGGCGCTGGCGGCTGTGCACCGTACCGGACGGCTGGAGATCGGCGACGTCGCGGTGATCGTCGCGGTGTCCTGTCCGCACCGCGGCGAGGCGTTCGAGGCCTCGCGTCGGCTGATCGACGACCTCAAGCACGAGGTGCCGATCTGGAAACACCAGGTTTTCGCCGACGGCGAGGAGGAATGGGTCGGAGCGGGGTCCTGCTGACCGCCCGTGTCCGCTTCGCGTCCCGCTCGTTCCCCGTTCGGGGGTATCTCGGAACGGTGGGCACGCCACGCCGTCCCGTAACTCGGACACCGCACGCGCCGTTCCCCCAGTAGGCGGCTAATCTGCTGATACGCATGACGAGCCTGTGGGGAGTTCGAAGATGGCTGCGCTTGCCTGGTTGATCATTCCTGTAGTGGCCGGACTGCTGGCCTCCGTCTGGGCGGGATGGGCGGCACGACCGCCGCGCTCCATCACCGACCCGTCCTCGCTCGCCGAACACGAACGCTTCCGCGCCGCGATGGAGCGCAGCACCGGCAGCGAACGTTCCGGCGGCAAGTAGCGCCGCGGGAGGCGCTGGTGGGAGCACAGCGGCGGGCCGCAGAGCGGTGCATCGCGACCCGGACTTCCCGTACTGTCGTGCCATGCCACGCCGATCGGCGACGATGCTCGCCGCCACCCTGCTGCTGATAGGCCTGCTCTGTGCCTCGGTCCTGATGAAGGTGCCGTTCACCGAGATGAGCCCGGGGCCGACGTACAACACCCTCGGCGTGCAGGACAAGACCGGCACCCCGGTGATCACCATCACCGGGCGCGACACCTACCCGACCAGCGGTCACCTCAACATGACCACGGTCCAGGTCACCGGGGCGAACTACCAGCCCAGCCTGATCTCCGCGATCGTCGGCTGGATGCGGGGCGACGTGCTGGTGGTGCCGCACGACAACGTGTACCCGAAGGGCCAGACCGACCAGGAGGCCCAGCAGCAGAACGCGGAGGAGTTCGCCTCCTCCGAGGACAGCGCGAAGACCGCCGCGCTGAAGCAGCTGGACATCCCGGTCACCACCCAGATCATCGTCTCCTCGGTGACCTCCGGCGGCCCCTCGGAGGGCAAGCTGCACGCGGGCGACCAGATCGTCGCGGTGGACGGGACGGCGATCACCAGCCGGACCCAGGTCGCCGAGCAGGTGATGAAGCACAAGCCCGGCGAGACCGCCGTCTTCACCGTCGTCCCGCACGCCAAGACCGGCTCGACGACTCCGGATCCGGCGGACCAGCAGCAGGTTTCCATCACCACCGGCAAGGCACCGGACGAGGAGCGGGCCATCGTCGGCATCACGCCCGGCGTCGACCACGTCTACCCGTTCAAGATCGACATCGGCCTGCAGGACGTCGGCGGCCCCAGCGCCGGCCTGATGTTCGCCCTCGGCATCGTCGACAAGCTCACCCCCACCGACCTCACCGGCGGCAAGTTCGTGGCGGGCACCGGCACCATCGACGACACCGGCGCGGTCGGGCCGATCGGTGGCATTCAGATGAAGCTGATCGCGGCCCGCGACAAGGGCGCCGAGTACTTCTTCACCCCGGCGGACAACTGCTCGGAGGCGACGAAGGGGACGCCGTCCGGGCTCACGCTGGTGAAGGTCGACAATCTGGCGGGGGCGGTCAAGGCGCTCGACTCCATCCGGAGTGGGGACAAGGCGGCGCTGCCCAGCTGCAACAAGTAGTGGCTGTCCCGGAAAGGTCGCGACGGACGGCAAGTCATTGCCCTGCGTCGCGACCTTTCCGTTGGGTGCGTTCCCCGCGCCCTCGGTCTGCCCTTACTGGAACGTCGCGAGCAGGGCCTGGGTGAGGTTGGGGACCAGGTCGGGGCCGGTGAGGACCTCGCGGGCGATGTCCTTCTCGCGCAGGCGCAGGGCGACCTCGCGGGCGCCGTCGCGCAGGACGGCGGCGGTGATGCGGACTTCCTGGCGCTGGGGGTGGGTGGCCACCCAGTCGTTGATCTCCTGCTCGGTGGCGTTCTTCGGGCGGGAGGATTCGGCGCCGGGCGGGAGCATGAGCCGTTCGACGACCAGGGCGCAGCCGACCACGCCGTCGGGCCAGGCGATGGTGCCGAGGAAGCGGTCGAGCTCGGTGCCCGCGGGGATCTCCTCCTGCTCGACCGGGGTGAGGCCGGTCGGGTTCTCGTCCAGGCCGAGCTGGGTGGCGAGCCGCGGATTGGCCTTGCGCATCTGGGCGTTGTCGACCAGGGCGAAGAGGCGGGCGGGGTTGTCCCAGCCGAGGGTGGCGGCGTGCTCGTCGATCTCCAGCGCGGCCCGGGTGAGGGGGGTGGCGGCGGGCATGCCGGCGGCGGCGGAGGTCAGGTCAGGGGAGTCGGGCATGGGGCCATCCTCACATGTCCGGGGGGGCCGTCTCCAACTCCGACGCAGTGTCCGGGAACTCCGGTAAAGACTGTTTAAGTTGCATTGGAGTCCGGTGTCCGCCCGTCCACGGCGCGGCACTGTCATCCCCAACGACAACAACAGCTGAGGTGGCGTCTTGACCTTCCAGATGCCGGATCGTTCCGATCCGGGTTTCCGAGCGAGAGTCGGGCCGCCGCCGCGCCGGACGAAGGTGCTGCTGCTGACGGTCGGCGTGCTCGCGGTGCTGTTCCTGCTGTTCGGCATGTTCGCCGGGCTGTGGACCGACTGGCTGTGGTTCAAGTCGGTCAAGTACGGCTCGGTGTTCACGTCGCAACTGGGCGTGAAGGTCGGCCTGTTCGCGGTGTTCGGGCTGCTGATGGCGCTGGTGGTCGGGGCCAACCTGTGGCTGGCGTACCGGCTGCGGCCGCCGTTGGCGGCGATGTCGGTGGAGCAGCAGAGCCTGGACCGCTACCGGATGGGCGTGGCGCCGTTCCGCAAGTGGCTGCTGATCGGCCTGTCGGTGCTGGTCGGCCTGGCGGCCGGCGCGGCCGCGGGCGCGCAGTGGCGGACCTGGATGCTGTGGATCAACGGCACCTCGTTCGGGCAGAAGGACGCGCAGTTCCACCTGGACGTCTCGTTCTACGCGTTCCAACTGCCGTGGTACCAGTTCCTGCTGAGCTTCGCGTTCAGCGCGGTGATCGTGTCGCTGCTGGCGGCGACGGCGGTGCACTACCTGTACGGCGGTCTTCGGCTGCAGGGGCCGGGCCGTCGGGCGAGTGCCGGGGCGCAGGGTCATCTGGCCGTGCTGCTGGGCGTGTTCGTGCTGCTGAAGGCGGTGGCGTACTGGCTGGACCGGTATGCGCTGGCGGTGAAGAGCGAGTCGTACAAGGGCGTCGAGGGCTGGACCGGTCTGCGGTACGTGGACGCGAACGCGTTCCTGCCGGCCAAGACGATCCTGTTCTTCGTGGCGATCATCTGCGCGGTGCTGTTCTTCCTGACGCCGGTGCGGCGGACCTGGGCGCCGGCGCTGATCGGTTTCGGGCTGATGGCGCTGTCGGCGGTGCTGGTCGGCGGGCTGTACCCGGCGATCGTGCAGCAGTTCCAGGTCAAGCCGAACGAGCAGGCCAAGGAAACGGCGTACATCCAGAAGAACATCGACGCGACGCGGCAGGCGTACGGCATCGCCGACACCGAGGTGAAGCAGTACACGCCGACCGATTCCACGGACGCGGAGAAGCTGAAGCTGGACGCGCAGACCATCTCCGACATCCGGCTGCTGGACCCGAACGTGGTGGCGCCGACGTTCCAGCAGAACCAGGCGCTGCGCCAGTACTACGCGTTCCCGAAGACGCTGGACGTGGACCGGTACGGCGACCAGGACACCGTGCTGGGCGTGCGTGAGCTGGACCTGACGGGCGTGCAGCAGCGCAACTTCATCAACGACCACTTCAAGTACACCCACGGGTACGGCGTGGTCGCCGCCAAGGGCAACCAGGTGGACGCCAACGGCAACCCGGTCTACACGCAGCAGTCGCTGCCGACCACCGGGTCGCTGGGCGACTACCAGGAGCGGGTGTACTACGGCGAGAAGTCCACCACGTACTCGGTCGTCGGCCCCGGCATGGACGAGATCGACTACACCCGGGACTCCGACCCCGACCGGACGTACCAGTACACCGGCGGCAGCGGCGTCTCGCTGGACAACCCGCTGACCCGGGCCGCGTACGCGGTGAAGTTCGCCGAGCCGCAGCTCCTCTACTCCGGGGCGATCAAGGACGGCGCGAAGATCCTCTACGACCGCACTCCGAAGGAGCGGGTGGAGAAGGTCGCGCCGTGGCTGTCGATCGACGCCGACCCGTACCCGGTGGTGGAGAACGGCCGGCTGGTGTGGGTGCTGGACGGCTACACCACCTCGGACGGCTTCCCGTTCTCGTCCAAGACGGTGCTCGGCGACGCCACCAAGGACTCGCTGACCGACCAGCGCGGCCGCACCCTGAGCGCCGTCAACGAGGTCAACTACATCCGCAACTCGGTGAAGGCCACGGTCGACGCGTACACGGGTGAGGTGACGCTCTACCAGTGGGACGACGCCGACCCGGTGCTGAAGACCTGGATGAAGGCGTTCCCGGGCACCGTCCAGCCGAAGGCGGACATCCCGGCGGAGCTGCTGCCGCACCTGCGCTACCCGCAGGACATGTTCAAGGTGCAGCGAGACCTGCTCGGGATGTACCACGTGACGGACGCGACGGCGTTCTTCAACGGCACCGACATCTGGGAGGTGCCGGTCGACCCGACCGTCAACGCCGACGAGGTGCAGCCGCCGTACTACCTGACGCTGCGGATGCCGGACGCGAAGAAGGCCAACTTCTCGCTGACCACCTCGTTCGTGCCCTCGGGCCGGAAGAACCTGGCCGCGTTCATGGCCGCGGAGGCCGACCCGGGGCCGGACTACGGCAAGCTGCGGATCCTGCGGATGACGGCCGAATCGGGCGCGCTCGGTCCGGCGCTGACCCAGGCGAAGTTCAACTCCGACACCGACGTCGCCCGCCAGCTGACCCTGCTGCGCAGCGGCAGCGACTCGGACCTGGTGTACGGCAACCTGCTCACCCTGCCGGTCGGCGGCGGCATCCTCAACGTCGAGCCGGTGTACCTGGTGGCGCGCGGCGCGAAGGTGCCGGTGCTGAAGAAGGTGCTGGCGGTGTACGGCGACCACAACGTGGCGCTGGAGGACACCCTGGACAAGGCGCTGGTGAAGGTGCTCGGCTCGGCCGGCGCCGGGGCCACCACCCCGACCGCCCCCGCCGACCCGGGCAGCGGCAGCACCACGCCCACCACCCCGACCCCGCCGGCGACGCCCAAGCCGGGCGACAACCCGGCGCTGGCCAAGGCACTGGCGGACGCCCAGAAGGCGTTCACCGACGGTCAGGCCGCGCTGAAGAACGGCGACTGGGTGGCGTACGGCCAGGCCCAGCAGGCGCTGCAGAAGGCGCTGGATGCCGCGCTGGCGGCCGAGTCGAAGAACGACTCGGTCAGTTCCTCGTCGGCGCCGCCGACGACCGGTTGACCGGCTGAGCTGCGGGAACTGATTTGCTGTTCCACCCCGCGACCGTGCTACGGTTGTTTCACCGACGCGGGGTGGAGCAGCTCGGTAGCTCG
>NZ_JBIALQ010000002.1:169726-305064 GCF_042873545.1 Kitasatospora sp. NPDC004615 | reverse complement strand
CTCGCTGGGCTCATAACCCAGAGGTCGCAGGTTCAAATCCTGTCCCCGCTACTCAGTAGCGAAAGGCCCGGAGGCATCAGCCTCCGGGCCTTTGCCGTTCCCCGGGTCGCCGGGTCCTTGGGCCCTCGGAACGTGGTCATTGACGCCCCCGTGATCGTGCTAGAGTGATCTCACCGACGCGGGGTGGAGCAGCTCGGTAGCTCGCTGGGCTCATAACCCAGAGGTCGCAGGTTCAAATCCTGTCCCCGCTACTCAGTAGCGAAAGGCCCGGAGGCATCAGCCTCCGGGCCTTTGCCATTCCTTGGTGCAGACCCGATTGACACCCCCAGTGGTCCAGTCCAATCTGGGTCGTGCCCATGACGGGCGGCCCCCACCGCCCGCCTCGTGGTGCTGCAACGCGTGCCCGCCACGGGCATCGATCGTGTTCTGCTCCCGTCTGCCGCTCCCCGACCGGGTGTCCGACGGTGTGTTCCTGCATCCCCACGTGACAGGAGAGGCACATCCGCATGCACCGCAACAACCGAAGGGTCTGGGCCGTCACCGCCGCGGCCGCCACCCTGCTCGCCGGGGCGATGTCGCTGCTGGGAGCCCCCGACGCGACCGCCGGACCGGCCAACACCACCGGCGCGCCCGCCACCAGCGGCGGGATGAAGGTCGCCTACTTCGACCAGTGGTCGATCTACCAGAACGCCTACTACCTGAAGAACGTCGACACCAACGGCATGGCCGGGAAGCTCGACTACCTGCTGTACGACTTCGCCAACATCGACCCCACCAACCTGACCTGCTTCGAGGCCAACTCGGCGGCCTCCCAGGACGAGAACAACCCGAACGCCGGCGACGGCGCGGGCGACTACTACGCCGACTACGCGAAGACCTTCGCCAACGGCAACAGCGTCGACAACTCCACCGACACCTGGAACCAGCCGCTGGCCGGCAACTTCCACCAGCTCCAGGAGCTGAAGGCCAAGTACCCGAAGCTCAAGGTGCTGATGTCGATCGGCGGCTGGACCTACTCCAAGTACTTCTCGGACGCGGCCGCCACCGACGCCTCCCGCAAGAAGCTCGTCTCCTCCTGCGTCGACATGTTCATCAAGGGCAACCTGCCCGCCCAGGGCGGCTACGGCGGCCCCGGCACCGGCAAGGGCATCTTCGACGGCTTCGACATCGACTGGGAGTACCCGGGCGGCGGCGGCCACCTCGGCAACCACTCCTCGCCGAACGACAAGCAGAACTTCACCGCGCTGCTCGCCGAGTTCCGCAACCAGCTCAACGCCCAGGGCTCCGCCGACGGCAAGACCTACGCGCTGAGCGCCGCGCTGCCGGCCGGCCAGGACAAGATCCAGAACGTCGAGACCGACAAGATCGCCCAGTACCTGACCTTCGCCGACCCGATGACGTACGACATGCACGGCGGCTGGGAGGCGCAGGGCCCGACCAACCACCAGACACCGATCTACCAGAACCCCGGTGACCCGTCGAACAACATCCCGCCCGGCAACGCCAAGTACTCCATCGACGAGGCGATCAAGGCGTACACCGTCGGCGACCCCTCGTACAACATCCCCGGCGGCTTCCCGGCCAACAAGCTGAACATGGGCGTCCCGCTGTACTACCGCGGCTGGACGGGCGTGGCGGCCGGCGCCAACCACGGGCTGTTCCAGCCGGCCAGCGGGCCCGCGCAGGGAGCGCCGAACTCCGGCAACGTGGCCGGGGTGCGGATGTACAAGGAACTGCTGGGTGTCGTCGACAACGCCAACGACACCTACTGGGACCCGGCCTCGCAGGCCTCCTACTTCTACGACGGCACCAACTTCTGGTCCGGGGAGAACACCAGGTCCATCCAGGCCAAGATGGACTACGCGCACTGCAACGGGCTCGGCGGCTCCTTCGTGTTCTCGCTGTACGACGACCCGAACGCGGTGCTGCTGAACCCGCTGATGACGGCGACCTCCGGCTCGGCCGCCAACTGCCCGGCGCCGCCGACCTCGCCGTCGCCGAGCGCGAGCAGCAGCACCAGTAGCAGCCCCTCGCCGTCCAACTCGCCGAGCGGCTCCCCGTCCTCGTCGCCGAGCGGCTCGCCGTCCGGCAGCCCGTCCTCCTCGCCGAGCGGCCCCGGCGGCGGCGGGATCGTCGCCAACCCCGGCCTGGAGTCCGGCGCGCTCAGCCCGTGGACCTGCGCGGGCAGCGGCGGCAGCGTGGTCAGCGGCGGCCACACCGGCTCGTACGCGCTGCAGGGCAACGCCAGCGCCGGTGACACCGCGCAGTGCCAACAGACCGTCACGGTCAAGCCGAACACCACGTACACGCTGTCCGCGTGGGTGAAGGGCAACTACACCTACCTGGGCGTCACCGGCTCCGGGGCGGACAGCTCGACCTGGACCCCCGGTGGGAGCGCGTGGACGCAACTGTCCACCAAGTTCACCACCGGCGCCTCGGTCACCTCGGTGACCATCTGGGTGCACGGCTGGTACGGCCAGGGCGCCTACCAGGCAGACGACTTCAGCGTCAGCTGACACAGCGTCATCGGCTTCGCCGCGAAGGCCCGGAGGGGATCGCCCCTCCGGGCCTTCGCCCTTGTGTGCATCGAGTGTTGATCGACTCCGGTACGATGCGTGGCCGGGGTTTGTGGGGCTCAGTGTCGGGAAATCGACAAAGCTCTGAAGCAATCTCGCCGGGCTTCGGCCCCGCTTCGCCAAAACGGACGGAGCAGGTGTACGAGGGTTGCGGGTGATGCGACGATGGACCACGAGGGGGACGCGGCGCGGCCGTTGACAGGCCGTCCGATCCGGCGTGACCCCTGGGGGACCAGTCCCGGGCCGACGGCCGGGGGCGAATGCCGCGACACTCGGGGGGAGCTGGAGTCGGCATGAAACTCATCGGCAGGAACGGAACAGGAGAACGACTGGCGGCCAGCAGCACCACGGACAGTGACACCGGTGCCCGACGCGCTTGCCAGCCCGGCGGCAGCCTGCCCGGACAGCGCAGCACCGCCGGCCGCCTCGCCGCGTCCGGCTACGGCCCCGACAGTCTCGTCCACCTGACCGCCGACCAGGTCGTCGCCACCGCCTCCGCACGCGACCTGCTGGAGAGCGACGACGGCACCGACAGCTTCGAAACCGCCCTCGCCGCCCGCGAACAGGCCGCCCTCGAAGCCCGACACCGCGGCTCCGCCGACGCCGGCGACCCCGGCGCCGCCAGCCAGCTCGGCGCACTCCTGCTGCGCCGCGGCGACCTCCAGGACGCCGAACCCTACCTGCGCACCGCCGCCGCCGCAGGCCTGCGCGCCGCCGCCAACAACCTCGGCGTCCTGCTCCACCAGCAGGGCCAACGCGCCGAAGCCGGCCAGTGGTGGCGACAGGCCGCCGTCGCCGGCTCGGCACCCGCCGCGCACGCCCTCGGCCTGCAACTGCGCGACCAGGGCGAAGAAGAAGCCGCCGAATACTGGCTGCACTTCGCCGCCGAACAGGGCCACCCGCTCGGCGCCTACGCCCTCGGCGACCTGATGGAACACCGCCGCGACGTCCGCGCCGAACGCTGGTTCAAGGCCGCCGCCGACTCCGGCCACCGCGAAGCCGCCTACCGCCTCGCCCGGATGCGCGAAGCCGCCGGAGACAAGGACACCGCCGAAACCTGGTACCGCACCGCCGCCGCCCGCAGCCACGCCCGTGCCGCGCTGCGCCTCGGCGTGCTGCTCGAAGCCCGCGGCGACCTCGACGAAGCCGCCCGCTGGTACCGGCAGTCCGCGCAGAACGGGGAAGCCCGCGCCGCCTGCGCGCTCGGCTTCCTGCTCCGCGACGCCGGCGACCCCACCGCCGCCGCCGAATGGTGGCAGGAGGCCGCCGAAGCCGGCGACGGCACCGCCGCCAACGCGCTCGGCGCCCTGCACGCCGGCCGCGGCGAGAACGCCGTCGCCGAACGCTGGTACCGCGCCGCGCTCGACGCCGGCGACCACAACGGCGCCTTCAACCTCGGCCTGCTGTGCGCCGGCGCCGGCCGCGACACCCAGGCCGAACAGTGGTACCGCCGCGCCGCGTACGCCGGCCACCGCGAAGCCTGCAACGCGCTCGCCGTCATGCTGCTCCAGCGCGGCGACGAATCCGGCGCCGAACCCTGGTTCTCCAAGGCCGCCGAAGCAGGTTCCGTCGACGGCGCGTTCAACCTCGGCGTGCTGCACGCCGGCCGCGGCGAGACCCGGCAGGCCCAGGAGTGGTACGCCCGCGCCGCCGCCGAGGGGCACGGCGAAGCCGCGCTCCAACTCGCCGTCGTCCAGGAACAGCGCGGCAACCTCACCGGCGCGCTCGACCGCTACCGGCAGGCCGCCGAAGGCGGCTCCGCGGAGGGCGCGTTCCGGCTCGCCTCCCTGCTCGACCGGCGCGGGGACGCCGACGCGGACGCCGAACACTGGTACGCGGTCGCGGCGGACGCCGGACACCTTCGGGCCCAGGTCCGGATGGGCGTCCGGGCGGCGGAACGTGGCGCGCTGGAGATCGCCGAGAGCTGGTACCGCCGCGCCGCGGAGGGCGGCAGTCGCAGCGCGGCCTTCAACCTCGGCCTGCTGCTGGCCCGCCAGGACTCCGAGGCCGAGGCGATGCTCTGGTACACCCGCGCCGCGGACGCCGGCCACGGCCGGGCCGCGCTCAGGCTCGCGTTGCTCGCGCTGCGGCGGGGGGAGACGGTGCAGGCCGAGAACTGGTGCAAGCGGGCGATGGAGTACGGGCCTGCGGAGGTCGCGGAGCGGGCGGGGCGACTGCTGGGGGCGTTGAACGCGGAGCTCAGCGCGTAATCGGGTGCGAACGCAGGTGGGCGCGAAACCGGGGGCGCGGGGAACTGCGCGACAAGCGCAGGCCACGTCCGCAAGGTCGCGATCAAGTGCAGGTCATTGTCCTGCGTCGCGATCTTGCGGTTGGGTGCGTTCCCCTTCGCGCAGTTCCTCGCGCCCCTGTCGGTTCGCCCTTACAGGCTCAGCGAGCGCAATGCGGCTTCGTGGAGGATGCCGTTGGTGGCGACCGCGTCCGCGCCGGAGGGGCCGTCGATGCCGTCGAGGCCGGTGAAGCGGCCGCCGGCCTCCTGGACGACGATGCAGGGGGCGGCCATGTCCCAGAGGGAGAGTTCGGGTTCGGCGGCGATGTCGACGGCGCCCTCGGCCACCATCATGTAGGACCAGAAGTCGCCGTAGGCGCGGGTGCGCCAGCACATGCGGGTGAGGTCGAGGAAGGCGTCGAGGCGGGCGCGTTCCTCCCAGCCGCTGAGGGAGGAGAAGGAGAGCGAGGCGTCGGCGAGGCGGGAGACCTTGGAGACGTGGATGCGCTGGGCCTTGGAGAGGCTGCGGCCGGCGTACGCGCCGAGTCCCTTGGCGGCCCACCAGCGGCGGCTGAGGGCGGGGGCGGAGACGATGCCGACCACGGGGGCGTACTCGCCGTCGGGCTGTTCCTCGAGCAGGGCGACCAGGGTGGCCCAGACGGGGACGCCGCGGACGTAGTTCTTGGTGCCGTCGATGGGGTCGATCACCCAGCGGCGGGGGCCGGAGCCCTGCAGGCCGTACTCCTCGCCCATGACCGCGTCGCGGGGACGGGCTCGTTGCAGGACGGAGCGGACGAGTTCCTCGGCGGCCTTGTCGGCGTCGCTGACCGGCGTCAGGTCGGGCTTGGTCTCGACCTTGAGGTCGAGTGCCTTGAAGCGCTCCATGGTGACCGAGTCGGCCGAGTCGGCGAGGACGTGGGCGAGTCGGAGATCGTCGTGGTAGTCGGCCATGCCCCGAACCCTAGCGGACTCAGTGTCCCGAGCCGCTGAGCTGAAGTCCGATCACACCTGCGATGACCAGGCTCACCGAGACCAGCTTGAGGGTGGAGGAGGACTCCCCGAGGTAGATGATTCCGTACAGCGCGGTGCCGGCGGCGCCGATGCCGGTCCAGACCGCGTAGGCGCTGCCCACGGGGAGGGTTTTCAGGGAGAGGGTGAGCAGGCCGAAGGAGCCGAGGGCGAAGAGGCAGAAGCTGACGGTGGGCCAGAGCTTGGTGAAGCCGTGGCTGAGCTTGAGGTTGACCGCGAATCCCGTTTCCAGCAGACCGGCGAGGATCACCATGGCCCATGCCATCGGGTTGACTCCCTGTCAGATAGGACGGTGTGACCTTCCTATCGTTACCCAGTGGACAGGGCCGGGCGACTCGTCGGCTGCGGGACTCTCAGTCGTCCTCGTGGGCCTCCTTGGTGGCGAGCAGGCGGCGCAGCGAGTAGAGCCGGGCCGGGTCGGCGTGGCCGTCGGCGACCCAGGCGTCCAGTGCGCAGTCCGGTTCGTCGTGCGAGCAGGCGCGCGGGCAGTCCTCGGTGCCGGGCTCCAGGTCGGGGAAGGCGTGGATGACCCGGGACGGGTCGATGTGGGACAGGCCGAAGGACCGGAAGCCGGGGGTGTCGATCACCCAGCCCGGGTCGAGGGCCTTGCGGGAGCCGGGCTTCACGCCGGGCGGCGGGGGCAGCCGCAGGGCGAGCGCGGAGACGGTGGTGTGCCGGCCGCGGCCGGTGACGGCGTTGACGTGGCCGGTGCTCCGCTGCTGGTCCGGGACGAGCGCGTTGACCAGGGTGGTCTTGCCGACGCCGGAGTGCCCGATGAACACGGTGGTCCTCCCGCGCAGGTACTCCCGGACGGCCTCCGCGCCGGTGGTGGCCAGCTCGTCGTGCCGGGTCACCACGTAGTCGATGCCGAGCGAGGCGTACGACTCCAGCAGCTCGTCGGCCGGCGCCAGGTCGGACTTGGTGAGCACCAGCAGCGGCTCCATGCCGGCGTCGTACGCGGCGACCAGGCAGCGGTCGATCAGCCGGGGGCGGGGCTCCGGGTTGGCGAGCGCGGTGACGATGGCCAGCTGCTCGGCGTTGGCGACCACGATCCGCTCGTACGGGTCGTCGTCGTCCGCGGTGCGGCGCAGCACCGAGGTGCGTTCCTCGACCCGGACGATCCGGGCCAGCGTGTCGGGGGCCCCGGAGAGGTCGCCGACCAGGTTGACGATGTCGCCGACGACCACGCCCTTGCGGCCGAGTTCGCGGGCCTTCATGGCGGTGACCAGGCGTTCTTCCTTGGTTCCGCTGTCGACCAGGCAGGTCATCCGGCCCCGGTCCACGGTGAGGATCATCGCCTCGGCGGCGTCCTCGTGCTTGGGCCGGATGCGGGTGCGGGGGCGGGAGCCCCGGCGGCCCGGGCGGCTGCGGATGTCGTCCTCGTCGGCGTTCTTGTCGTAGCGGCGCATGCTCGTGATCCCCCGTCAGCCCTGGCCGAGGAGGTCGGCCCACATCTGCGGGAAGTCCGGCAGGGTCTTCGCCGTGGTCGCCACGTTCTCCACCAGGACGCCGTTCACCACCAGGCCGAGGACGGCGGCGGCGGTGGCCAGCCGGTGGTCCTCGTAGGTGTGGAAGACACCGCCGTGCAGCGGGCGGGGGCGGACCCGCAGGCCGTCCTCGGTCTCCGAGACGTCGCCGCCCAGGTCGTTGATCTCCTTGGCGAGCGCGGCGAGCCGGTCGGTCTCGTGCAGCCGCAGGTGGGAGATGCCGTACAGGTGGGACTCGGAGTCGGCGAGGGCCGCGACGGCGGCGATCACCGGGGTCAGCTCGCCGACGTCGTGCAGGTCCACCTCGATGCCGTGGATCTTGCCGGTGCCGGTGAACTCCAGCCCTTCATCAGTGAATTGGCAGGATCCGCCCATCGCGGTGTAGATCTCGCGGAGCTGGTCGCCGGGCTGGTACGTGTGCTTGGGCCAGTCCCGGACGACGACCCGGCCGCCGGTGGCAAGCGCCGCGGCGAAGAACGGGGCCGCGTTGGACAGGTCCGGCTCGACCACCAGGTCGCGGCCGAGCAGTGCGCCCGGGGTGACCCGCCAGATGTCCTTCTCGCCGCCGTCCTCGGGGGCGTCGACCTGGCCGCCGGCCTTGCGGATCATGTCGACGGTCATCCGGATGTGCGGCAGCGAGGGCACCGTGGCGCCCACGTTGCGGATCTCCACGCCGTTGTTGAAGCGGGCGCCGGACAGCAGCAGCGCCGAGATGAACTGCGAGGAGGACGAGGCGTCCACCTCCACCGGGCCGCCGTCCAGCGCGCCCGTGCCGTGCACGGTCAGCGGGAAGCCGCCGCGGCCGCCGTCGTCGATCCGGGCGCCGAGGGTGCGCAGCGCGTCGATCACGCCGTGTTGCGGGCGCTCGTGGCTGCGCGGGTCGCCGTCGAAGTGCACCGGGCCGTCCGCGAGGGTGGCCAGCGGCGGCAGGAAGCGCATCACGGTGCCGGCGTTGCCGACGTCCACCTGCGCCGGGCCGCGCAGGCGCTCGGCCGGGATGACCCGCCAGGCCTCGCCGCCGCCGGTGCCGCCGGACGCCGCGTTCACCGTCTCCTCGACCGTCACGCCCAGCGCCCGCAGGCCGTCCGCCATCAGCTGCGAGTCGCGGCTGCGCAGCGGGCGGCGCACCCAGCCCGGGCCGTCGGCGAGGGCGGCCAGCACCAGCGCGCGGTTGGTCGCGGACTTCGAGCCGGGGATCGTCACAGTCGCGTCCACGGCGGCGGTGGCGACGGGAGCGGGCCACAGGGAGTCGGTCATACCGCCCAGTCTATGAGGCAGCGCCCGGCTACCGGGGCAGCAGCCAGGCCGCCCCGAGCCCCAGGCAGGCCAGCGCCACCACCAGGAACAGCGCCACCCAGGCCGTCGCCGGCATGCCCGTCAGCCGGGCCAGCTGGTCGGCGTCCGAGCCGGTCGCCTCGCCGCGGCGCCGGGTGGAGAACAGCTCGACCAGCGGACGCGCCCCCGCCAGCAGGAGGAACCACACGCCCAGGTGGGCGAACGCGCCCTGCCACTCGGCGTCCCCGTACCAGGACACCGCGACGAACGCGCCGCCGGTGGCCAGCACCGCCAGCACCCCGAACAGGTTGCGCAGGGTGAGCAGCATCGCCGCCAGCAGCGCGATGCCGATCCACAGCAGCGCGGTGATCCGGCCCGTCTCCAGCAGCGCCGCCCCGCCCAGGCCGAGCAGCGACGGCGCCGGGTAGCCGGCCGCGGCGGTCAGCACCATGCCCGGCCCGGTCGGCCGGCCCGAGGAGACCGTCAGCCCGGAGGTGTCCGAGTGCAGCCGGATCCCGGAGAGCCGGCGGCGGGTCAGCAGCGCCATCACCCCGTGCCCTCCCTCGTGCGCGATGGTCACCACGGTGCGGCTCAGCCGCCACACCGGGCGCACCGCCACCGCCAGCAGCGCCGCCGCCGCGGCGGCCCACGCCAGCCAGTGCGGCGGGTCGGGCTGCACGGCCGTCATCCGGTCCCACAGTTGTGCGAAGTCCATTCCGGTGGGCCTCCGATCACCGTCGTTCGGGCGGGCAGCGTTTCACGGAAGGACGGGCGGCCGGTAGCCGCCGGTTCTGCCGGGCTGGCAAGCTGAACGGCATGTGCGGCCGCTTCGCCTCCTCCACCGACCCCGCCGAACTGGTCCGGCACTTCGGGGTCCGGCAGTGGGATCCCACCGAGACACTGGCCCCCAGCTGGAACGTCGCGCCCACCGCGTCCGCCTTCGTCGTACTGGACCGGGCGCCGCGCGGCGGGGGCCGGCCGGTCCGTCAACTGCGGGTGCTGCGCTGGGGGTTGGTGCCGGCCTGGGCGAGCAGCCCGGACACCGCGGTGAAGATGATCAACGCCCGGGCGGAGACCGTCCACGAGAAGCCGGCCTACCGGCAGGCGTTCGCCTCGCGGCGCTGCCTGATACCTGTCGACGGGTACTTCGAGTGGCAGACCGCGCCGACCGACGACGTCTCCCGGCCGCCCCGCCGCCCCTACTTCGTCTCCCGCGCCGACGGCGCCCCGCTGGCACTGGCCGGCCTGTACGAGTTCTGGCGCAACCGTGGCGTCCCCGCCGACCACCCGGACGCCTGGCTGGTCACCTGCACCGTCGTCACCACCGCCGCCGAGCCGCTGCTCGCCCCCGTCCACGAGCGGATGCCGCTGTACCTCGGCCCCGACCGCTGGGACGCCTGGCTCGACCCCCACGCCGAGAGCGCCGACCTCACCCCGCCCCCGTCCGGCGACCTGCGCATCCACCCGGTGCCCGACGGGGTCGGCTCGATCCGCAACAACCACCCCGGCCTGACCAGGCGACTCACCGAGGACGACCTCACCACCCTGTTCTGAGACGTTCTCCTCTATACGCTCGGCGCCATGCCGCAGATCATCGAGACCCCCACCGGCGACGCCCGGCTCCACTGGTTCCGGGCCGACGCCCCGCGCGCCGTCCTGCTGCTCGGCCACGGCGCCGGTGGCGGCATCGAGGCGCCCGACCTGCAGGCGCTCGCCGCGGCCCTCCCCGCCGCGGGGATCACCGTGGTGCTCGCCGAGCAGCCCTGGCGGGTGGCCGGCCGCAAGCTCGCGCCCGCCCCCAAGACGCTCGACGCCGGCTGGCCCGCGCAGTACGCCGCCGCGGCCGGGGCGGGCCTGCCGGTGTTCGCGGGCGGCCGCAGCGCCGGCGCCCGGGTCGCCTGCCGCACCGCCGCCGGCCTCGGCGCGGCGGGTGTGCTGGCCCTCGCCTTCCCGCTGCACCCGCCGGGCAAGCCGGAGAAGAGCCGCGCCGAGGAACTGCTCGACACCGGCCTGCCGACCCTGGTGGTGCAGGGCGGCGCGGACACCTTCGGCACCCCGGAGGAGTTCCCGGACCTGCCGGACACCCACCGCCTGGTCGAAGTGCCGTACGCCTCGCACGGGTTCAAGGTCCCGAAGAAGGCGCCCCTGGGCCAGGACGAGGCGCTGGCGCTCATCGCTGACGCGGTCGCCGGCTGGCTCTGAATCCCTGTCCGGAGCCCGGGAATGTCTCGTCGCCGCGGGCGGTTGCACGAGTCGTCAGAACATGCCCCGGTGGAAAGGCAGCGTCCATGGTTTCGATCGCGTGCCGCGAACGGCCCGATGAGCGGGCGGCCGAGGCTTCGCTCGTGCCGGACTGGTCGCAGTGGGTTGCCGCGAGCGAGAAGACGGTCAGCCCGATATCCTCGCTTGCGGATCGGCCCATGGTGGGCCGTGTTCAGCTGATCGAGGAGGTGGGTCCGGTCGTCGGGACCGATGACGCGGCCGCGTCGGGTGCTTCGAGCACCGACCAGGGCCGTCCGGAGGGCGAACAGCTCACCGGCGACGAACTGGCCGAGGTGATCGGCGAGGACACCTTCAGGGTGTCCGAGAGCGAGAGCGAGGAGGCCAGGCGCGAGCGTTTCGAGCGGGACGCCCTCGGTTTCCTGGATCCGATGTACTCGGCGGCGCTGCGGATGACCCGCAACCCGGCCGACGCGGAGGATCTGCTCCAGGAGGCGTTCGCCAAGGCGTACGCGTCGTTCCACCAGTTCCGTGAGGGCACCAACCTCAAGGCCTGGCTGTACCGCATCCTCACCAATACGTTCATCAACTCGTACCGCAAGAAGCAGCGCGAACCCCAGCGCACCGCGGCCGAGGAGATCGAGGACTGGCAGCTGGCGCGCGCCGAGTCGCACATGTCGACGGGGCTCCGCTCCGCCGAGGCGCAGGCGCTCGACCACCTGCCGGACAGCGATGTGAAGGACGCCCTGCAGGCCATTCCGGAGGAATTCCGGATCGCGGTGTATCTCGCGGACGTCGAGGGCTTTGCGTACAAGGAGATCGCGGACATCATGGGTACACCCATCGGTACGGTGATGTCCCGACTGCACCGTGGTCGCCGCCAACTGCGCGGCATGCTTGAGGATTACGCCCGCGAGCGGGGGCTGGTCCCGGCCGGTACCGGTGCAGGGCACGAAGCGAAGGGCGCTGGCTCATGAGCTGCGGCGATCCGCACGAGACCGAGTGCGGAGAGGTGCTCGACCACCTCTACGAATTTCTCGACAACGAGATGCCCGAGGGCGACTGCGCCAAGCTGCGGGTGCACTTCGACGAGTGCTCGCCGTGCCTGGAGAAGTACGGACTCGAGCAGGCCATCAAGGCGCTGATCAAGCGCTCGTGCGGCTGCGACGACACTCCCACCGACCTCCGGGCGAAGGTGCTGGCCCGGATCGACTCGATCCGGCAGGGCCAGGGCCCGGGCGGCGGTTCGGTGGTCGAGGTGAGCTCGGTCAGCATGGAGATGACGGTCGAGGGTGCGACCGGTCACGGCTCCGCCGTCGCCACCGCGGAGTGATTACTCACTCGATCGGGTGAGCTGTCGCTGCTCCGGCTGCGGCAATCCGCGATCGTGCGTCCCGTCCGGGTGGCCGGGCCCTATTCTCTGACGAGTCCTCACGTCGGAGGGCCCGGTACGGGCTGGGGAGGCCGAGATCGCCAGCGAACGCGAGCGCATCGCCCTGCCGGGGCGGGCCGTGGCCTATCTGGCCGCCGTGCTGACGGCGGCGACGGCCGCGCTGCTGCCGCTGTGGGCGTCCTGGCCGACGCTCGACTGGCCCCGGATCGGGCTGCTGGCCCTGCTGCACCTGTGCCTGGAGTCGCTCGCGCAGGGCGCGCGCACCCCGTGCGCCCGGGTGTGGCGGTGGCTGCGCGGCCGGTCCGGGCCGGAGCCCGCGGCGGACCCGCGCGGCAGCGGCTTCTTCCCGGTGCTGTTCGCCGGCGTGCTGATGCTGCCGCCCGCCGCCGCCGCCCTGGTCGCGCTGCCCGGGGCGCTGCTCGGCCCGGCCCAGCAGCCGCGCAACCTGCGCCGGGTGTGGAACGCCGCCCAGCTGGCGCTGGCCTCGGCGATCTCCGCCGAGGTGTTCCGGCTGCTCGGCGGCTCCCGGCTGCTACTGGGCACCCGCTTCCCCGGCGCGGCGTTCGGCGCGCTCGCCGCGATCCTGACGTTCTGCCTGGTCAACGGGGCACTGGTGGCCGGCATGGTGCGGCTGACCTGCGGCTCGGCCGGCCACGGCGTGATCCGCAAGCTGCGCCGGGCGGCGCCCGCGGCGCTGCTGCACGGCGCGGGCGGGCTGATGGTCGCGGTGCTGTGGCAGGGCCCGTACGGGGCGTTCGCCGCGGTGCTCGGGCTGCTGCCGCTGACCATCACCGCCTGGCTGTCCGCGCAGGGCCACCGCGAGCGGTCCGCGCACCGGGCCACCGTGCAGGCGCTGGTGCAGGCGGTGGAGATCAAGGACGCCTACACCCGCGGCCACAGCGAACGGGTCGGCCGGGCCTCGGTGCTGATCGCCCGCCAGCTGGGCCTCGCCGAGGACCGGATCCGCACCCTGCACTTCGCCGGCACCCTGCACGACGTCGGCAAGCTCGCGGTGGCCACCGAACTGCTGCGCCGCAACGGGCCGTTGACGGTCGCGGAGCGGCGCGCCGTCGAGGTGCACCCGGTGTTCGGGCACGAGCTGGTGCGGCAGCTGGACTTCCTCGGCGAGGGGCGGGACGGCATCCTGCACCACCACGAGCGGATCGACGGCCGGGGCTACCCGCACGGCCTGGCGGGGGACCGGATCCCCGAGTTCGCCCGGATCATCTCGGTCGCCGACGCCTTCGACTCGATGACCTCCACCCGTTCCTACCGGCGCGGCCGCCCCGTCCAGGAGGCCGTCACCGAACTGGAGCGGTGCGCGGGCAGCCAGTTCGACCCGGTGATGGTGCGGGCCCTGGTCGAGGCCGTCGCCGAACACGGCTGGCAGCCCGAACCGCCGCCGCCCGGCGGCTGGGACGGCGAGGTGCCGGACATTCCGCTCGGCGTGCCCGAACCGGCCCGGATGCCGCAGCAGTCCGGGCAGGGCCAGCCCGCCGGCGGGGCGACGTGACCCTCCGGCGGCCGGGACCGGCCGACCTGCTGCACGGCGTGGCCGCCGCGCTCGGCGGCTGCGCGCTGGTGCACGCGCTCGCCGTCGGCACCAGCCAGCCCGAGGTGGCGCTGGCGTTCACCGCCCTGATCGCGCTCGGCCAGTGCGCCGGGCCCGCGCTGCCCGGCGACCGCGAACCCGCGCCGGTGGCCACCGCCGTCGCCCTCGCGTACGCGCTGCTCGGGCCGCTGCACGGACTGCCCACCGGGCACGGGGTGTCGCAGACCGCCGCCGTCACCGCGGTCGGCACCGCTGCGGGCCTCGCCGCGCAGCTCGCGGGCCGGGCCGCGCTGGCCGCCGTCCGCCGCCGGCCGCGCGGCCCGCTGGGCGGACTGGACGCCGCCGCCCGCCGGGTGGTCACTGTCTCCTTCGCGGCGCTGCTGTTCCAGCCGCTGTACGAGTCCGGCGCCACCGACCGGCTGCCCGGCCCCGCGTACGGGGCGCTGCTGGCGGCCGTCGCCGCGCTGGCCGCGCTCGGCGACGCGGTGCTGGCCGCCGGGCAGCAGCGGGCCCGCACCGGGCTGCGGTACAGCGCCGCGCTCGACGACCAGCTGCACGCGCTGCTCGGCATCGGTTCCGCGCAGGTCGCCACCGGGCTGCTGCTCAGCCTGCTGGCGGGCGAGGCCGGGCTGTGGGCGCTGCCGGTGTTCTGCGTGCCGCTGCTGCTCGCGCAGGCCTCGTTCCGGCGGGCCGTCGAGGTGCGGGCCACCACCGGGCAGACCATCGAGACGCTCGCCCGGGCCACCGAGATCGCCGGCTACACCACCCCCGGGCACGCCCGCCGGGTGGCCGACACCGCGTGCGCGCTGGGGCGCGAACTGGGGCTCGGGAGCCGCGAGTTGACACTGCTGGAATATGCGGCGCTGATGCACGACATCGGTCAGCTGTCGCTGGTCGAGCCGGTGCCCGGCGGGGCGACCGCGCTGCTGGCCGATGACGAGCAGCAGCGGATCGCCCGGCTCGGCAGCGAGGTGATCCGGCGCACCGGCGTGCCCAAGCAGGTGTGGCAGCAGGTCGCCCGGCTCGCCGACCCGTGCCGGCTCGACGACGGCCGGCACGACCCCACCCTGCCGCTGGCCTCCCGGATCATCCGGGTCGCCAACGCGCACGACGACCTGCGCACCGCCGCCGCCGACCGCCCCCGGGCCGGCGTCCTCGATCCGCTCGAGCACCTGAGGCTGGACGGCGGCCGCGGCTACGACCCGGTGGTGCTGGACGCGCTCGCCCGGCTCGGCCGCCGCGGCCACCGCGCGGCCCGCTGCCGGTTCGCGGCCTGAATGGCCGCGCGGGGCGCGCCGCCCATGGCGGGCGTGGTTGGATGCGGTCGTGGCGGGAAGACCCGGAGGCGGGGCGACCCGGTGACGACCGACGGCAAGGGACCAACGTGAGGATCTTCCACCGCGCACGGCACCGTCCGTCGGCGACCTGGCGGCAGACCACCGACCGTGCGTTCACGCTGATCGGCGACGGCCGGTACGAGGACGCCGGGGCGCTGCTGGTGATGGCGGCCGACCTGGAGCCGTCGCTCTCCGACTCCTGGTTCAACCTGGCCCTGCTGCACAAGTTCCGCCGCGACTGGGAGCAGGCCCGCAGCGCCGGCCTGCGCGCGGTCGCGCTGCTGGACCGCCAGCACGGCGCCCCGGACTGGTGGAACCTCGGCATCACCGCCACCGCCCTGCAGGACTGGCCGCTGGCCCGTCGCGCCTGGCAGGCGTACGGGCTGCGGCTGCCCGGCGGGCCGGGCACGGACGGGCCGATCGAGCTCGACCTCGGCACCACGCCGGTGCGGCTGTCCCCGGACGGCGAGTCGGAGGTGGTGTGGGGCCGCCGGCTCGACCCGGCGCGGATCGAGGTGCTGTCCATCCCGCTGCCGTCCTCCGGCCGCCGCTGGGGCGAGGTGGTGCTGCACGACGGCTCCCCGCACGGCGAGCGGGTCGCCGACGGCGTCGCCTACCCGGTGTTCGACGAGATCGAGCTGTGGGCGCCGTCCCCGGTGCCGACCTGGGTGGTGCTGCTGCAGGCCGCCACCGCCGCCGACCGGGACGCGCTGGAGAAGACCGTCGCCGACGCCGGGTACGCCGCCGAGGACTGGACGTCCTCGGTGCGACTGCTGTGCCGTACCTGCTCGGAGTCCCGGATGGCCATCGACGACGGCCACACCGCGCACCACGACCCGCACGACGACGGCGACCCGCTGCACCCCGGTCACCTCAGCCACCTCAGCCAGGGTTCGGCCGGCGGCCCCTGGCAGATCGAACGCGAATGCGGCATCGCCGCGCCCGCCGGGCTGGTCCGCACCCTGCTGGAGCGCTGGGCCGCCGCCTCCCCGGCCACCCGCGCCTACCGGGACCTCGAAGAGGTGTGCTGATCCGCTGCTGACCGCCCCCAGCCCCAAGGGGGGCTGGGAGGTACCCCCACGCGCCACCGCGCCCCGTACTCTGGACCGGTACACCAGCCGGACGCGGACGGAGCGGAAGCAAGCGATGGCCGAGCACCACGACCACGAGCACGACGACGAGCAGCAGGAGACCGAGGTCCGGCTGGTCGGCGAGCTGCCCGACCCGAACAAGGGCACCGCCCGCCCGATCACCGTGGTCGGCAACCCGGTGCTGCACCGCGAGACGCAGACCGTCACCGCCTTCGACGACGACCTCGCCGCGCTCATCGACGACATGTTCCAGTCGATGTACGCCGCCGAGGGTGTCGGCCTGGCCGCCAACCAGATCGGCGTCGACCTGAAGGTCTTCGTCTACGACTGCCCCGACGACGAGGGTGTCCGCCACATCGGACACGTCGTCAACCCGGTGCTGGAGGAGCTCCCGGCCGGCCGCCGCAGCCTCGACGACGGCCAGGAGGGCTGCCTGTCGGTGCCCACCGCTTACCAGGAGCTCGCCCGCCCCGGCTACGCCGCCGTCAACGGCCAGGACAAGCACGGCAACCCGGTCCGGGTCGAGGGCACCGGCTTCTTCGCCCGCTGCCTCCAGCACGAGACCGACCACCTGTACGGCTACCTGTACATCGACCGGCTCTCCAAGCGCGACCGCAAGGACGCCCTGCGGCAGATGGCCGAGGGCACCCCCAAGTACGCCACCGTGCCGAACGCCTGACGTACTCCCGCCTCCGGAAGGGGGGTCGCGCCCACCGGCGCGACCCCCCTTCCGGTATGTCCGGGTTCGGGCAGGTGTGTCGGGCCGGAGCGGCGCGGAAGCGGCGGCTAGTGTCCGCGACCAGACGCGACGGAACTCGGACGAGAGGCTGGCCGATGGGCAGGCTGCGGCGGACGGCGGCACACGCCGGAATGGTCTTACTGGTGGTGGCGGGGACCGGCGGGGGCTGGTCGGCCGGGGCCGGTCAGCAGAAACGTTTTGCCTATGAGGGAGTGCCGGTCCGGCCACCCGCCGACCGGCCCCCGCCGCTGCTGGACCAGGCACCCGCCCCCCGCGACTGCCTGCGCCAGGACGTCAGCGCGGTCGACCCGGCGGCGCCGGACGGGGACCAGGACTGCCGCACACCACCGGTGCCGGGCCCGGCCCACGGGCTGCTGACCGAACCCGCCCGCCCCGCGCCCGTCCCCCCGTCCCCGCCGCGGCCGGCGCAGGACGCCGTCGCCCCCCACCAGGCCCCCACGGTGACCGACAGCCAGAACGGCGCCCCGGACAACACCCGCGACGGCGACGAGGACGACAGCCCGCGCACCGACGTCGTCGGCTACGCCTTCGACCGCTGCTCCGCACCACCGGACAGCGCGATGCAGACCTGGGCGGAGTCCTCCCCCTACCGCGCCGTCGGGGTGTACATCGGCGGGCCCTCGCAGGCCTGCGCCTCACCCGACTGCGACTGGGTGGACGCCCGGAACGCCGAAGGCTGGGGCTTCCTGCCGATCTACGTCGGCCACCAGGCCGCCCGCGGCCGCCTGCTGGTCGACGCCGACCAGGAAACCGCCTGCCAACAGGGCTCCGACGCCGCCGACGACGCCGTGCAGAAGGCCGAAGGACTGGGCTTCCAGCCCGGCGCGGTGCTCTACAACGACATGGAGAACTACGAGTCCTCCGTCTACCGCGACCGCGTCCTCGCCTACCTGGCCGGCTGGACCGACCAGTTGCACGCCCACGGCTACCGCTCCGGCGTCTACACCGGCGCCGCCAGCGGCGTGCAGGACCTCGCCGGACGCTGGGACGACGACTCCTACCCGGAGCCCGACGTCCTCTGGGCCGCCGCCTGGAACTCCCACCACGACGTCACCGACGACGGCATGGGCCTGCCCGACGAAGGCCGGTTCACCGGCGGCCGGCGCGCCCACCAGTACCTGGGCGACACCACCGAGGAGTACGGCGGCGTCAGCATGCGCATCGACGCCAGCTACCTGGACGTCACCTCACCCGCCGGCGACGACGGCCGGCTGCGCCCCGGCGAGCGGCTCGCCGCCGGACGCAGCGTCGGCAACGACGAGGTGGAACTGACCATGCAGGACGACGGCGACCTCACCGTCCGGATGCGCGGCGACGGCCGGCTGCTGTGGTCGGCCGGCACCGGCGGCCACCCGGGCGCGTACGCGGTGCAGCAGGACGACGGCAACCTGGTGCTCTACGCCCCCGACGGCGGCCCCGGGGTGGGCGGCGCGTTGTGGGCCACCGGCACCTGGAACAGCCCGGGGGCGTTCGCGACGCTGCAGGACGACGGCAACTTCGTGCTGTACCGGCGCGGAGGCGGCCCGGAGACCGGAGGCGCCGTGTGGGCCACCGCCACCTGGGGATTCTCCCCGCACTGAGCAGGGCCGCCCGACCGAGGGCGGACAAAGGGCCTGGACGAGTGGTCACCTCCATCCACTACAGTCCCTGACGTCACATCAGGTCGGATACGACTCAGGGGTGGGAACCACATGAAGCGTCGTACAGCAGCACGGGCCGCGGCCGTCGTGCTCGCCGTCTCGGGACTGGCCACGGCCGTCCCCAACGCGTGGGCTGCGGACACGGCGGGCGCGGGGGCGGGCACCGGCGGGCAGGCCACCAAGCGGATCGACTACCAGGGCTTCCACGCCCAGGTGCCCGCCGACTGGCCGGTCGTCGACCTCGCCGCCGCGCCCGGCACCTGCGTCCGGCTCGACGTCAGCGCCGTCTACCTGGGCACCCCGAGCGGGGACCAGAACTGCCCGGCGCACCTCGCGCCCGGCCACGCCGACGGCCTGCTGATCCAGCCGGTGGAGAGCGGACGCGTCCAGGGCACCGTGGTGCCCGGGCAGCCGGTCGCGGCGGGCGTGCTGAAGGAGGCCGAGGCCGGCCACCAGATCCAGGCCAAGCTCGGCACCAGCGGGCTGCAGGTGACGGCCAGTTACGCCACCTCGGCCGACCGGGTCCGGCAGATCCTGGAGACCGCGAGCGTCGACGCCGGGGCCCGCGCGACCGCCGCGCCGTCCACCGCCAAGCCCGCCCTGGCCGGCACCGCCCCGCGCACCGACGTCGCCGGGTACGCCTTCGACCGCTGCGCCGCGCCGTCCGACACCACCATGTCGACCTGGGCCGCGAACTCCCCGTACCGGGCCGTCGGCGTGTACATCGGCGGGCCCTCGCAGGCCTGCGCCTCGCCGGTGAAGAGCTGGGTGGACGCCCGGAACGCCGAGGGCTGGGGCTTCCTGCCGATCTACGTCGGCCGCCAGGCCGCCCGCGGCAACCTGCTCGTCGACCCCGATGTGGCCGTCGCCCGCCAGCAGGGCTCCGACGCCGCCGACGACGCGATCGCCAAGGCCAACGGCCTCGGCTTCCAGCCCGGCGCGGTGCTCTACAACGACATGGAGAACTACGACTCCAGCGTCTACCGCGACCGGGTGGTCTCCTTCCTGGCCGGCTGGACGGCGCAGCTGCACAACAAGGGCTACCGCTCCGGCGTCTACGCCAGCGCCTCCAGCGGCGTCAAGGACCTCGCCGCCCGCTACACCGACAGCTCCTACCCGGAGCCCGACGTGCTGTGGGCCGCCGCCTGGAACTCGCACCACGACGTGACCGACGCCGGCATGGGCCTGACCACCCCCGGCCAGTGGATGCCCGGCCGCCGCGCCCACCAGTACGCCGGCGACGTCACCGAGACGTACGGCGGCATCGCCATGGGCATCGACGCCAACTACCTGGACGTCACCTCGCCCGCCTCCGGCAACTCCCTGCAGCCCGGCCAGCGCCTCGCCCCCGGCCAGAGCATCAGCAGCAACGCGGTCACCCTGACCATGCAGACCGACGGCAACCTGGTCGCCAACCTGAACGTCGGCGGCGGCCGCCCGCTGTGGAGCAGCAACACCTACGGCAACGCCGGCGCGTACGCCGTCATGCAGGACGACGGCAACCTGGTCGTCTACCGCAGCAACGGCGGCCCCGGCAACGACGGCGCCCTGTGGGCCACCGGCACCTCCAGCGCCGGCGCGTACGCCACCGTGCAGGACGACGGCAACGTGGTGGTCTACCGCCGCGGCGGCGGTTCGGGCGCCGGCGGCGCGCTGTGGGCCACCGGCACCTCGGCGTTCGCGCCGAAGATCGGCTCCGGGCAGCGCCTGTACAGCAACCAGTGGACCCAGTCGGCGACCGTCCGGCTGGTCATGCAGGACGACGGCAACCTGGTGATGTACCGCCGCAGCGACAACGCCGCGATCTGGTCCACCAACACCTGGGGCAACGCCGGCGCGTACCTCTCCATGCAGCCCGACGGCAACATGGTGATCTACAAGGCGGGCAGCACCACCGCCGCCCTGTGGAGCACCAACTCCTACGGCAACACCGGGGCGTACGCCCTGCTCCAGGACGACGCCAACTTCGTGGTCTACACCCAGAACGGCAGCCCGAGCGCCGGCGGCGCGGTCTGGGCCAGCGGCACCTCGGGCCGCGGCTGACCCGCCGAGGTTCCTGAGAACGGCCGAGGGCCGCACCCCGTGGGAACGGGGTGCGGCCCTCGGCCGTGTGCGGGGTGCGGCCCGGTTCCGGCCTAGAAGTCGTCGTCGAAGGAGACCGAGCCCTCGACGGCGACCTGGTACGCGGAGACCCGGCGCTCGAAGAAGTTGGTCAGCTCCTGGACGTTCTGCAGCTCCATGAACCCGAACGGGTTGGTCGAGCCGTAGCGGATCGGCAGGCCGAGGCGGGCCAGGCGCTGGTCGGCGACGGCCTCCAGGTACTGGCGCATCGAGGCGGTGTTCATGCCGGGCAGGCCGTCACCGCACAGGTCCTGGGCGAACTGGAGCTCGGCCTCGACGGCCTCCTCCAGCATCTCGGTGACCTGCTTGGCCATCTCGTCGTCGAAGAGGTCGGGCTCCTCCTCGCGGACGGTGTCGACCACCGAGAACGCGAAGTCCATGTGCATCGACTCGTCGCGGAACACCCAGTTGGTGCCGGTCGCCAGGCCGTGCAGCAGGCCGCGGCTGCGGAACCAGTACACGTAGGCGAACGCGCCGTAGAAGAACAGGCCCTCGACGCACGCCGCGAAGCAGATCAGGTTCAGCAGGAAGGCCCGCCGGTCGTCCTTGCTCTGCAGCGAGTCGATGTGGTCGACCGCGTTCATGTACTTGAAGCAGAACTGCGCCTTCTGCGCGATGGAGGGGATGTTCTCCACCGCGGCGAAGGCCGCGTTGCGGTCCTCCGGGTCGGGCAGGTAGGTGTCCAGCAGCGTCAAGTAGAACTGGACGTGCACGGCCTCCTCGAACAGCTGCCGCGACAGGTAGAGCCGCGCCTCCGGCGAGTTGATGTGCTTGTAGAGGCTCAGCACCACGTTGTTCGAGACGATCGAGTCACCGGTGGCGAAGAACGCGACCAGCCGGCCGATCATGTGCCGCTCGCCCTCGGAGAGCTTGGCGAGGTCGGCGACGTCGGAGTGCAGGTCCACCTCCTCGACGGTCCAGGTGTTCTTGATCGCGTCCCGGTACCGGTCGTAGAACGACGGGTAGCGCATCGGACGCAGCGTCAGCTCGAAGCCCGGGTCGAGCAGCATCTTCTTCTGGTCTTCGGAGCTCATTACTGGCACGCCTCGCAGGACTCGGGGTTCTCCAGGGAGCAGGCGATGGCGTCCTGCTCGGCCTGGCTGAGGGTCGGGGTCTGCACCGGCACGGGCGCGGCGGTGCGGGCGGTGCCCGACGCGGCCTGGGCGATCCGGGTCGCGGGGCGGGAGCGCAGGTAGTAGGTGGTCTTCAGACCGACCTTCCAGGCGTACGCGTACATCGAGGACAGCTTGCCGATGGTCGGCGCCGCCATGAACAGGTTCAGCGACTGGCTCTGGTCGATGTACGGCTGCCGGGCGGCGGCCAGGTCGATCAGCGCGCGCTGCGGCAGCTCCCACGCGGTGCGGTACAGCGAACGGACGTTCTCCGGCAGCCACTTGAAGTCCTGCACGGAGCCGTTGGCCTCGCGCAGCTCGTCCCGGGTCTGCTGGTCCCAGACGCCGAGTTCCTTCAGCTCGCGCACCAGGTACGGGTTGACCTGGAGGAACTCGCCGGACAGCGTCTCGCGCTTGAACAGGTTGGACACCTGCGGCTCGATGCACTCGTAGACGCCGGCGATGGACGCGATGGTCGCGGTCGGGGCGATCGCCAGCAGCAGCGAGTTGCGCAGACCGGTCTCGGCGATCCGGGCGCGCAGCGCGTCCCAGCGCTCGGTCCACTGCGGGGTGGCACCACCGCTGTGCTGGTCTTTAAAGAAATGGTCGATGTGCAGCTGGCCGCGGGCCGCGCGGGTCTCGCCGTACGCCTCATGGCGGCCGAACTGCTCGGCCAGGTCCGCGGAGCGCTCGTACGCGGTGAGCATGATGCGCTCGGAGATCAGCGTGGAGAGCGCCTTCGCCTCGGCGGAGTCGAAGTCCAGCCGGAGCTTGAAGAAGACGTCCTGCAGGCCCATCACGCCCAGGCCGACCGGGCGCCAGCGGGAGTTGGACGTCCCGGCCTCGGTGGTCGGGTAGAAGTTGATGTCGATCACGCGGTCGAGGAAGGTGACCGCGGTGCGCACGGTGGCGTCCAGGCGGTCCCAGTCCATCGCGTTGATCAGGTCGTCCGCCGAGGCGCCCGGGGCGACGTGCGCGCCCAGGTTGACCGAGCCCAGGTTGCAGACCGCGGTCTCGGAGTCGTCGGTGACCTCCAGGATCTCGGTGCACAGGTTCGAGGAGTGCACCGTGCGGCCCGGCAGCGCGGTCTGGTTGGCGGCGCGGTTGGAGGCGTCCTTGAAGGTCATCCAGCCGTTGCCGGTCTGCGCCAGGGTGCGCATCATCCGGGCGTACAGCGTCTGCGCCGGGATGGTGCGGACGGCCTTGCCGGCCAGTTCGGCCTTGCGGTAGGCCTCGTCGAAGTCGGCGCCCCACAGGTCGACCAGCTCGGGGACGTCCGCCGGGGAGAACAGCGACCAGTCCTCGTTGGCGTTCACGCGGCGCATGAACTCGTCCGGGATCCAGTGCGCCAGGTTCAGGTTGTGGGTGCGGCGGGCCTCTTCGCCGGTGTTGTCGCGGAGCTCCAGGAACTCCTCGATGTCGGCGTGCCAGGTCTCCAGGTACACGCAGGCCGCGCCCTTGCGCCGTCCGCCCTGGTTGACCGCCGCCACGGAGGAGTCCAGGGTGCGCAGGAACGGGACGATGCCGTTCGACTTGCCGTTGGTGCCGCGGATCAGCGAGCCGCGGGAGCGGATCCGGGAGTAGGACAGGCCGATGCCGCCGGCGTGCTTGGACAGCCGGGCGATCTGCGCGTAGCGGTTGTAGATCGAGTCCAGGTTGTCCAGCGGCGAGTCCAGCAGGTAGCAGGAGGACATCTGCGGGTGCCGGGTGCCGGAGTTGAACAGCGTCGGGGAGCTGGTCAGGTACTCCAGGCGGCTCATCAGCTTGTAGAGCTCGGCCACCTCCAGCACCGACTGCTCGGAGTTGCCGACCGCCAGGCCCGCCGCCACGCGCAGCAGGAAGTGCTGCGGGGTCTCGACCACCTTGCGGGTGATCGGGTGGCGCAGCAGGTAGCGGGACTGCACGGTGCGCAGGCCGAAGTACTCGAAGCGGTCGTCGCCGGCGGCGTCGATCAGCGAGTCGAACAGCGCGGTGTGGGCGGCGACGAACTCGGCGGTCGCGTCGCCGATCAGGCCCTCGGCGTGGCCGACGGCGATCGAGGCGGAGAACGAGGTGACGCCCTGGGTGGCGGCCTCGTCGGCGATCTCCATCGCCAGCAGGCGGGCGGCCAGCTTCGAGTACTGCGGGTCCTCGGCGATCATCGACGCGGCGGCCTCCACGGCCAGCCCGCGCAGCTCGGCGAAGTCCGAGCCGGCGTGGCGGCCGCGCAGCGCGGCGGCGGCGACGTGGCCGGGGTCCACCTGGGGGAGGTCGGTGCTGCGGTCGGTGAGCAGCCGAAGCAGTGCCGCACCGGGGTCGGTGAAGGCGTCGGCGGAAGCCTGGGACGGCAGGGTGACTGAGGCGGCGACGGTCAAGGCGCACTCTCTCCTGTGGCGGCGGCGGACGTGGCTCAAGGTGTCCGGTGGCGCGCGTGCGGCAGGGGAGGACGGCACGCCGAAAACGCTTGATCGGCGCGCGAAAGACCCACCCCCGGCCCGCCCGCGAGGCCGGACGGCAAAACAGTGCTGCATGGCGTCTGCGGGGATGCCGTGTCGCACACCGTCGGTCAGGTCCTCGGACTGCGCGGGCGTTGCTACAGCCCGCTCACCGTTGCGGGGCAGTCCCGGATTCGCACCGGGTTCCCCTGCTTCGACAGCGAGGTCGAGCATACATGTTGTGGCGGCTGGAGCTGGCGGCACCAGATGTAGTAGCGCGTGTCGCGTTGGAGGTGCCGCGCGTAGACAACGGAAACCGCGCCGGAGCCGCCTCGGAACGGCCGCAGAACCGCCTCAGAACCGCATCGTGTAGACCATCAGGTCCACGCCCGGGGCCGCCTCCCAGTCCCGTCCGGGGGTGCGGAGGAAGCCCAGAGCATCGTAGATCCGGTGCGCCGCGGTCATCTCCGGCCGGGTGGAGAACGCCATCCCGGCCAGTCCCAGTTCCCGGCTGCGGTCCATCGCCGCGCGGACCAGCGCCCGTCCGACGCCGCGCCCGCGGGCGGCCGCGCCGACCGCCAGCATCCGGATCTCGCCCTCGTCTGGGAGCGCGACGTCCGCCCAGGGGGTGCCGCCTGCGGCGAACGTCACGCAGCCGAGGACCGTCCCGTCGCCGTCGACGGCGACCAGCAGCTCGGCCTCCCGGTTGCGGCGTGCGGTGTCCCTCAGCAGTTCGACGTAGCCGGACGCGGGGTCGGTGTGGCCGTCGCCGACGAAGGCTTCGATGCTGACCTCCCCGGCTCCGGCGAGGTCGTGGTCGAGGGCGCGGCGGACGATCGGGGAGTGCATCCGGACAGTGTGCCGGACCGCGTCCGGCGCGGGTCGGCCAGGTCCGGGTCGAAGGGGTAGCCGGTCGGGCGGTGCCGTTCGGGCCGGCCCGGGCGGCCGTTGCGGTTCAGGTCCCGGCCGACCAGAACGCCGAGGAGTCCGAAGCTGCCGATGAGGCCCAGCAGGGCGAGCGCGGAGGTCATGGCCCCACTCTCCGCGCCGCCGCACCCCGTCACGAGTGGCAGGAACGCAGCATTGCCACGAAATCCTGCCACTGCCATGCTGGACGGATGCTGAGGAACGTCGCGGTGATCGTGCTGGAGGAGATCCACCCCTTCGAACTGGGCGTGGCCTGCGAGGTGTTCGGCCTGGACCGCAGCGACACCGGCCTGCCGGTGTACGAGTTCGGCCTGGTCGGCGACCGGCCCGGCCCGATGCGCACGCACGCCGGCTTCGACGTCCACGTGCCGTACGGCCCGGAGCGGCTCGCCGAGGCGGACCTGGTGATCGCCACCGCCACCGGCATCCGCGACCACTACCCCGAGGCGCTCTGCGAGGCCCTGCGGGCCGCCCACGCGCGCGGCGCCCATACGCTGTCGATCTGCTCCGGCAGCTTCCTGCTCGGCGCCGCCGGCCTGCTCGACGGCCGCCGCAGCACCACCCACTGGCGGTACGCCGACGTGCTGGCCGAGCGCTTCCCGCTGACCACCGTCGAACCCGACGTGCTGTACGTGGACGACGACCCGGTGATCACCTCGGCCGGCACCGCCGCCGGCATCGACGCCTGCCTGCACCTGGTGCGCAAGGTGCAGGGCGCCGAGGTGGCCCGGGAGATCGCCCGCCGGATGGTGGTCGCCCCGCACCGCGACGGCGGGCAGGCGCAGTTCGTCACCCGCCCGCTGCCCGAGGGCGACGGCGAGTCACTGGCCGGGACGCTGGAGTGGATGCGCCACCGCCTCGACCGGGAGACCAGCGTGGACGACCTCGCCCGGCACGCCCACATGTCCCCGCGCACCTTCGCCCGGCGCTTCCAGCAGGAGACCGGCACCACCCCGCACCGCTGGCTGACCGGCCAGCGGGTGCTGTTCGCGCAGCGCCTGCTGGAGTCCACCGACGAGAGCGTGGACGCGGTCGCCGCCCGCTGCGGCTTCGGCAACGCCGCCACCCTGCGGCACCACTTCGGCCGCCGCCTCGGCACCACCCCGCAGGCCTACCGGCGGGCCTTCGGCGGGCCCGGCGGCCTCGGGCGGGCTGCCGAGCGGCAGCCCGCCTGACGGCCGCTCAGGACAGGTGCGAGGTCTGGTTCCAGCCGGACGGCCGCAGCCGGCCCTCGCGGGCCCGCCACAGGCTGGTCGAGCAGTTGCCCACCGGCGGCAGCGCCAGCAGCTCCTCCTCGCCCAGCCGGTCCAGCACGTGACGCAGCATCAGCACCGTGCAGTCGTGGGCGACCAGCAGCACCGGCCGGCCGGCCTCCTCCTCGTTCAGGTCGCGCAGCAGGCCGCGCACCCGCAGCGCCACGTCCAGCCAGGACTCGCCGCCGGGCGGCCGGTAGTACAGCTCGCCCATCCGCCGTCGGCGCTCCGCCTCGGCGGGGTGGTCGCGTTCGATGGCGGCCTTGGTGAGCATCTCCAGCACGCCCAGCTCGCGGTCGCGCAGCCGCTCGTCGTAGCGGATCGGCAGGCCCACCGGGACGGCGCCCAGCCCGGACGCCTGGGCGAGGGCGATTCTCGCGGTCTCCGCGGTGCGCACGTACGGGGAGCACCACACCGAGCGGGGCCGGTCGGCGGGCGGCAGGGCGGCCCACCAGCGGCCCAGGTCCTGGGCCTGGGCCTGGCCGCGCAGGGAGAGCGGGATGTCGGCGTCGCGGCAGGTGATCGGGACGGTCAGGGCACCGGTGGAGTCCGCGTGCCGGAACTCCACGTTGGCGGTGGACTCGCCGTGCCGGGTGGCGATCAGGACCGACGGCAGCCGCCGTCCGCCGTCGGCCTGGGTGCGGTGCCCGTTGCGTACCGTGGTGAGGTCGGTCATGGCGGTGGCTCCCCGTTGTCGGTGCTGCCTCGGTGGTGCTCGTCTCTCCCGTGTCTCTCCCGAAAAGGGCGGTCATAACAGATGATCGCGCCGTCACCCCAGTGTCGATCGAGGCAACGGCGCGACCCAAGGGCGCAAACGGGGGCGGGTTGCGCCCCCGCACGCGTCAGTGCGCCAGCGTGGGCTGCGGGGCACGCTCCACAGCCTCGTCACCGGCCTCCGCGGAGTAGTCGGCCTTCGAGGTCTCGTCGACGCCCTCCGGGGCCTTCAGGGCCCGCAGCACCAGCGTCAGCACCACCGCGACGAGCAGGTTCAGCACGAACCCGGTCAGGCCGATGTAGCCGATCTCGCCGATCACCGGGATCTTCGCGGCCGACCCGCCGAAGTGCTTGGTGGCCGGCGAGGACACCCCGTACGCCCGCCAGGTGCCGTAGATCATGCCGGTCGCCCAGCCCGCCAGCAGCGCCCAGCGGTGGAACCACCGGGTGAACAGGCCCGCCACCAGCGCCACCGCGGTCTGCAGGATCCACACGCCGCCCAGCAGTTGCATGTTGATCGCCGCCTGCTTGTCCATCACCAGCACGAACGCCAGCGCGCCGACCTTCACCAGCAGCGAGGCGATCTTCGCCACCCGGGTCTCGTCGGCCGGCGTCGCGTCCGGCTTCAGGAACTCCTTGTAGACGTTGCGGGTGAACAGGTTCGCCGCCGCGATCGACATGATCGCGGCGGGCACCAGCGCGCCCACCCCGATCGCCGCGAACGCCACCCCGGTGAACCAGCTCGGGAACATGTCCGCGAACAGCTGCGGAACGGCCAGCTGGGCGTTGAAGTGCTTGTCGCCCTTGCTCACCCCCGCGGCGATCGCCATGAAGCCCAGCAGCGCCAGCAGACCCAGCATCAGCGAGTACGTCGGCAGGATCGCCATGTTGCGGCGCACCGTGTTGCGGGACTTCGCCGCCAGCACGCCCGTCACCGAGTGCGGGTACATGAACAGCGCCAGCGCCGACCCGAACGCCAGCGTCGCGTACGACCACTGCCCGGCCGGCCCGACGAGCATCGACCCCGGGGCCTTGCCGGTCACCGGATCGGGCTGGAACTTGTGCGCCGCCGCGTCGAAGATGTGCCCGTAGCCGCCCAGCCGCATCGGAATGTAGATCACCGCGACCAGGATCACCACGTACACCAGGGTGTCCTTGACGAAGGCGATCAGCGCCGGCGCCCGCAGGCCCGACGAGTACGTGTACGCCGCCAGCACGCCGAACGCCAGGAACAGCGGCAGGTCCTTCAGGAACCAGTTCCCGGTGCCGCCCACGCCCAGCACGTCCAGTACGGCCTGGATGCCCACCAGCTGCAGCGCCACGTACGGCATGGTCGCCAGGATGCCGGTCAGCGCCACCGCCGCCGACAGCCCGCGCGACCCGTACCGTCCGCGCACGAAGTCCGCCGGCGTCACATAGCCGTGCACCCGCGACACCGACCACAGCCGGGGCAGGATCAGGAACACCAGCGGGTACGCGATGATCGTGTACGGCACCGCGAAGAAGCCCGCCGCGCCCGCGCCGTAGACCAGGGCCGGCACCGCGATGAACGTGTACGCGGTGTACAGGTCGCCGCCCAGCAGGAACCAGGTGATCCAGGTGCCGAAACTGCGGCCGCCCAGACCCCACTCGTGCAGGTGCTCCGCGTTGTC
This sequence comes from Kitasatospora sp. NPDC004615, assembly GCF_042873545.1. Lineage (NCBI taxonomy): Bacteria > Bacillati > Actinomycetota > Actinomycetes > Kitasatosporales > Streptomycetaceae > Kitasatospora > Kitasatospora sp. NPDC004615. Next base: position 276,284 of record NZ_JBIALQ010000002.1, on the reverse strand, counting down.
CGCCCGGCGCCAGCGCGCGGCCAGGAAGCCCATCACGGTGACCGCGGCGAAGAACAGCAGGAAGACCGTCATCGCGGTCCAGTCCACGTGCTTCACAGCTGCTCACCCCCGTCCGGCTGGGCGGGCACGGGGAGCGGCCCGGCCGAGGCGGCGGCCTTGCGGGCCGCCTCGTCACGGCGCAGCAGCAGGTACGCGGAGGTGGTGAACACCGCCGACAGCGGCACCCACATCAGCTGGTACCAGTAGAAGAACGGCATACCGCCGAGCGCCGGGTCGGTCTTGCTGTACGACGGCACCCACAGCACCACCACGATCGGCACCAGCAGGCACAGGCCGGCCAGCACCCGGGCGGGGGAGACCGCGGGCAGTGCGCCCGCGGATGGCGTTTGAGACGACACGAGCGGCTCCCGGATGACGAGGAGTCACCTCACTGGCACCGCACCGCACATTGCTGTACGTCCGCCGAGCAGCACCTTCGGTGATCGAAAGGTCTCCGCGAGAGTAGGGCAGGGGAGTGACTTGTGTCACTACCCTGTCAACTTCGTGTTACGCCGCGCCTATGCGGGCCGCTGCAGCCTGGTCGTGAACTTGTACCGGTCCCCGCGGTAGATCGACCGCACCCACTCCACCGGCGCGCCGTCCGCGTCGAAGGAGTGCCGGGACAGCTGGAGCATCGGCAGGCCCAGGTCGGAGCCGAGCAGGCCGGCCTCGCGCGGGTTGGCGAGGGTGGTCTCGATGGTCTCCTCGGCCTCGGCGACCGTCACCCCGTAGACCTCGCGCAGCGCGGTGTAGAGCGAGTTGTGCTTGGCGAGGTTGCGTCGGAGCGCGGGGAAGCGCTTGGCCGACAGGTGCGCCACCTCGATCGCCATCGGGTCGCCGTTCGCGAGCCGGAGGCGCTCGATCCGCAGGACGCGCCCGCCGGGCTTGATGTCCAGCAGCGGGGCGAGCCGCTCGTCCGCGGAGATGTACGCGACCTCGACCAGGCGGGAGGTCGGCTCCATGCCCTGGGCGCGCATGTCCTCGGTGTAGGAGGTCAGTTGCAGCGCCTGCGCGACCTTCGGCTTGGCGACGAAGGTGCCCTTGCCCTGGATGCGCTCCAGCCGGCCCTCGACCACGAGTTCCTGCAGTGCCTGCCGGACGGTGGTGCGGGAGGTGTCGAACTGGGCGGCCAGTGCCCGCTCCGGGGGCACCGGGGTGCCGGCCGGCTGGGTCTCGGTCAGCTGCAGCAGGTGCCGCTTCAGGCCGTAGTACTTCGGTACCCGGGCCGTGGTGGTGGCAGGGCCGGTCTGGATCGGCACCGTGGAGCCCTCGGCGAGCGCCGAATCCCTGTCGCCACTCATGGCAGCTCTCACTCCTCGTTGGAGACGGGTCCTTAAGGGACCCCTAAGTCCTATGTAACAGCACATGTTTGCACGCACGGGTGAGCAAGCGGGAGCACCTGCGGGCAAACCGGCATGCGACGGGCCCGGAACGGAGCGACTGGCGTCCGGCCCGGGCCCGTACCCGAGTGTCTCAGCCCGCGGTCGCCGCGGTCACCGCGAGTCCGGCCAGCGCCTCGGCCGCGGCTGTCCCGCCGACCCGCGAACCGCCGTACGTGGCAAGGGTGGTGACGCCGAGCGGGGCGAACAGCCCGGACAGCCCGTGGGCGGTGCCGATCTCCACCACGACCGCGTCGGGGCGGTGCTCCACCAGGGCGAGCGCGGCCCGGCGCATCCAGGAGTGGCGGTGCACGTCGCGCACCACCAGCACCAGCGGACGGCCGATCGCGGCGCCGAGCAGCGGGGCGGTGTCGATCTCGGCGTCCTCGGCGGCGACCGCCACGTGCAGCAGGCCGGAGCCCTCGGTGACGGTGGCCGGCGGGGAGACCCGGCTGGAGGTGGTGCCGGGGATCAGCTCGGTCAGCGGACCGGCCACGCCCCACGGGGTGTCCTCGCCGGCCGCGATGTTCGCGCCGGGGGAGAACTCGACCACGTGCGGCACGCCGTTCAGCGGGCGGAGTTCGCCGGTGATCCGCAGCGCCCGGCGGGCGGCGGCCAGGCCGACGCCGGCCTCGCCCCGCTGTCCGAGCTGCGAGGCCCGCAGGGCGGCGGACCAGCGGGCCACCGCGCGGTTGCGCTCGGCGGCCTCGTGCAGCCGTTCGGCCGGCAGCCGGCCCTCGCGGACCGCCCACACCAGCGCGTCGCGCAGGTACACGAAGGCGTCCTCGTCCTGCAGGCCGCCGCCGACGCAGATGGTGTCGGCGCCGGCCGCGACGGCCCGCACCGAGCCGGCCGCGACGCCGTGGGTGCCGGAGATGGCGCCCATCTCGATGCCGTCGGTGACGATCAGTCCGTCGAAGCCCAGTTCCTCGCGGAGCAGCCCGGTGAGGATGCGCTGCGACATGGTGGCGGGCAGCTGGGCGTCGTAGGCGTCGAACAGGATGTGCGCGGTCATGATGCTCTTCACGCCGGCCGCGATGGCGGCCTTGAAGGGCAGCAGGTGCTGGCCGAACTGCTCGGCGGCCAGGTCGATCCGGGGCAGTCCGAGGTGCGAGTCGCCGGCCGTGTCGCCGTGGCCGGGGAAGTGCTTGGCGCAGGCCGCGACGCCGGCCGACTGCAGGCCGCGGACGTACGCGGCGGTGTGACGGGCCGCCAGTTCGCCGTCGCCGCCGAAGGACCGGACGCCGATGACCGGGTTGTCCGGGTTGGAGTTGACGTCCGCGTCGGGCGCGTAGTTGAGGTTGACGCCGACGCCGGCCAGGTCGAACCCGATGGAGCGGGCGACCCGCTCGGTGAGGTCGGTGTCGTCGACCTCACCGAGCGCCAGGTTGCCGGGGTAGGAGGACCCGCTGGTCACTTCGAGGCGGGTGACGTCGCCGCCCTCCTCGTCGGTGGCGATCAGCAGGTCGCCGTTGAGCGCGTACATCTCACCGGTCAGCGCGGCGACCTGCTGCGGGGTGCGGATGTTGCGGCCGAACAGGGCGACGCCGCCGAGTTCGCCGTCGCCCAGTCTGCGGCGCAGCCACTCGGGTGCGGTCAGACCGGCGAAGCCGGGCTGCAGGACCGCTCCGGCGTCGCGCAGGAGTTCGGCGCTTTCCGTACCGGGCATCGCCATGGTTCCTTCCCTGGGGGTGGAGGTGCTTCAGGTGCGATTGGGGTGAGGAAGGGACCTTAGCCCTTGACCGCACCGGCGGTGAGACCCGCCGACACCTTCTTCTGGAAGAACACGAACAGGATGATGACGGGCAGCGAGACCAGCAGACCGCCGGCCATCTGCGCGCCGTAGTCCGCACCCCGGGTGGGGGTGGTGGAGTAGAAGGTCAGCCACATCATCGAGGTGTGAGCCTTGCTGCTGCCCAGCAGCACGTTGGCGACGATGAACTCGTTCCACGCCTGGATCCAGCTGTAGACACCGGTGGTGATCAGGCCGGGCAGGGTGAGCGGCAGGATGATGCGGAAGAACGCGCCCCACTGGGTGCAGCCGTCGACCATGGCGGCCTCGTCCAGCTCCGCCGGGATGTTCACGATGAACGAGCGCAGCGTCCAGACCACGTACGGCACGGTGAAGACCAGGTACGCGATGATCACACCGAACAGGGCGTTGGTCAGCCCGGCGTTGTTCATCACCACGAACAGCGGAATGATGATCGCCAGCAGCGGCACCATCTGGACGACCAGCATGGTGATGATGAAGAAGTTGCGGCCGCGGAAGTTGAACCGGGCCACGGCGACGGCGGCGAGGAAGCCGACCACCACGCCGAGCGCCACCGCGCCGAGGGTGAGGATCAGGGTGTTCTGCAGCGACGGCAGGAACTCGGGGTCGTCGAAGATCGTCTTGTAGCTCTCGAACGAGAAGGTCGAGGGCCAGAAGGTCGGGTCCTGGGCGATCAGGTCCTTGTTCGTCTTGAACGTGGTGATGATCATCCAGTAGATCGGGAAGGCCATCACCACGGCGACGCCGATGGCGAGGATGTTCCAGAACCAGGTCATCACCGGGCTGCGGCCGACGGTGCGGGCCTTGACCTTCTTCTTCGGCTTGGCGGCCTCGGGCGCCAGCGGCGGCCCGGACGGGTGCGTCGTCGTCGCGGTCATCGCTCGTTGGCTCCGATCTTGAGCATCTGGCGGATGTAGAACACGAGTACCGCCAGCATCATGACGATCATGATGATCGAGATCACCGAGCTCTCGCTGTAGCGCGAGCGGACGATGCCGTTCATGTACAGGTAGATGCCGATGGTCCAGTAGCCGGGCTCGGGCGAGGAGTTGCGCAGCGCGAAGATCTGCGCGAAGACCTGGAAGTCCCAGATGAAGCTGAGCGCGGCGGAGATCATCAGGAACGGCTTGATGACCGGGAGGGTCACGTGCCGGAAGACCTGGAGGTTGTTGGCGCCGTCCAGCCGGGCGGCCTCGGTCAGCTCCGGCGGCACCTGGGTGAGCGCGGCGTACAGGCCGAGGACCAGGAACGGCAGCGCGCCCCAGATGATGACCGCGGCGCCGACCACGAACAGGCCGACGGTCGGGTCGGCGAACCAGTCGTAGTGCTTCCAGGACTCGTCACCGGTGACCAGGAAGGCCAGGTAGTCGACCACACCGCCGTTGGCGGAGAACAGCCAGCGGAACACCTGGCCGTTGACCAGCGCCGGGATCGCCCAGACGAACATCATCACGGTGATGACGGTGACCCGGACCCAGTTGGACACCCGGTTCAGGAGCAGCGCGATCGCCATGCCCAGCACCAGCGAGAGGATGACCAGCTCGGCGGTGAAGTAGATCGAGCGGAGCACGACCTCCCAGAACTGGTCGTCCCCGAGGATCTTGCTGAAGCCCTCGAAGCCGATGTACTTCGCCATCTCGGGGTGCGCCAGCAGCGCGTACCGGTTGACGTTCTGGAACGACAGGTCGAACAGTCTGAACAGCGGATACGCCAGAACGCCCACCAGTACGACGACGGCGGGCAGCAGAAGCGTGTAGGGGATGTACTGGCCGGCCGCGAAGAATCCGCGGCGCTGCGGCTTCCCCGCCGGGGCAGGTCCCGACTTTTCGGACCGGGTCACGGTCTCGTTGGTGGTCACACTCATCAGGGTCCTTCCCGGGCCCGCGGGTTCTGGTCGGTCCTGGCGCACGGGTGGGCAGTCCGCGTGATTGCGGACTGCCCACCCCCTGGGCCTGTCCGGCCTTCTGGCGCTCAGTGCGGTGGTCCGCCCGGGAGCGGACTCCCGGGCCGACCGCGGATCAGCTGGGTCAGCCGTTCAGGTCCTTGACGATGACGTCCTGGGCCTTCTTGAGCTCGGTGGCCGGGTCGCCACCGGCGGCGATCGCGCTGAACGCGGTCTTCAGCGCGGTCTCGTCGGCGCCGGACCACAGCGGCGAGTTCGGGATGAACCAGGTCGCGCCCTCGGCCGCCTCACCGGTGGCCTTGTTCGCCGGGTCGGCCTGCTTGTAGGCGGCGACCAGGTTCTTGGCGTTCGGGATGGCGTGCTTGGCGAGCAGGGTCTGCTGCGCGGTGTTGGTGTAGATCTGCAGGAAGGTCGCGCCCAGGCCCGGGTTGGCGGCCTTGGACGGGACGGCCAGGTCGGAGCCGCCGAGGAACGCCGGGGTCGGGGTGCCGGCCGCGGTGCCCGGGAGGGCGATGGTGGCGAGCTTGTCCTTCAGGGTCGGGTCGCCGATCTTCGGGTCGGCGACCGAGCCGACCTCCCAGCTGTTGCCGATGATGGCGGCGATGTTGCCCTTGGCCATCATCGCGTCCTGGGTGGCCTCGTCATTGGTGGTGCCGCCGACCGAGAAGTCCTTCTGCAGGTCGCCCCAGGTCTTGACGCCCTCGAGGAACTTCGGGTCGGTCAGGTTGCCGGCCCACTTGTCGCCGTCCTTCTTGGCGATGACACCCTTGACACCGAACTGACCGGCGCCGAAGGCGACCGCGGAGTACCAGTTCTGGCCCGGCATGTAGAGGGCCGAGAAGTTGGCGGTGCCGGCGTTGGCGGCCTTGACCTTGGTCAGGGCGGCCTTCAGCTCGTCGATCGTGGTCGGGGCCTGGGTGACACCGGCGGCGTCGAACAGGTCCTTGCGGTAGATCAGGACGCGGGCACCGGCGTAGTACGGGACGGCGTAGGTCTTGGTGCCGTCGGCCGACTGGCCGGAGGCGGCGACCGAGTCCAGCCACTTGTCCGAGTTGTCGAACTGGCTCTTGACCCCGGTCAGGTCGACGAAGGAGCCGGCCTCGATGTACTTGGCGGCCTGGGTGTTACCGACCTCCAGCGCGTCCGGCGCGTTGCCGGAGAGCAGGGCGGTGTCGAGCTTGGTGGTGTAGTTGTTCCAGGTCTGCCACTGAACGTCGACCTCGGCGCCGGTCTGCTCGGTGAACTCCTTCTTCGCCGCGTCGACGACCTCGGGCCAGCCCTTCTGGGCGTCCTGCATCAGCCAGACGGTGATCTTCTTGCCCTTGCCGTCCTTGCTCAGGGTGGCCTTGTCACCGCCGGAGCCGGACGAAGACGAGGAGCAAGCCGAGGCGACGAGCACGGTGGCGACAGCGGCCACGGCTGCGATCTTGCGGTTCAAACCATCCTCCAGGGATGAGCAAGGTGGGGCACCGGGCCGCCGGGCCATGGGCCCTGAAGCTGCGTCGTGCCGTAAGGGGGAACGTCACCGGGTGACACGGACACGAACTGCCGGGGCAGGCGGGCCGATCCGTGAGGTGGAGTAGACCATTGGTTTAGACCAACGCCTGGAGATTGGCATGGACCAATGACGAGCGTCAAGGGATCGAAGAGCGTCTGCACAAGCCGTTATCAACGCTTGACTAGGCCGTGTTGGACTGGACCAAGTCGGGGGGCGGATCCGGATATGACGGGACGAATCGGCCACATCGGAACGCTCGCCTCCGGTTACTCAATGTGGCCTGAAGTGAACCTTAAGTGAGCCTTAAGGGGCATACCCACCCCGGTATTGACGTGAGCGGGGCGAAATCAGCAACGGATCGACAACAAGCGGGACTTGTAATCATCACGCGCGTTGACGCTGCAAATGGTCTGGGCCAGTATCCGGAAAGCTGGTCTGTACCACTCGCGCAGACCTCCCCCACCTGATTCGGAGGATTTGCGTGAAGCGTCAGGTTCTGGCCACGCTCGGCACCGCCGTTCTGCTGGCCACCGCCGTCGGCTGCTCGTCCGGCGGCTCGGCCGCGTCGCCGGGCGGCGCCGACCCGAAGACCGCGACCGGCAGCGTCACGGTGTGGCTGATGGACGACGCCCAGAAGAGCTGGCCGGAACTGGTGCAGCAGGTCAACGACCAGTTCGCCGCGAAGTACCCCAAGGTGGAGCTGAAGCTCAGCTACCACTCCTGGAAGGACAAGATCGCCGAGCTGGACGCCGCGATCGCCACCAACCAGGCGCCCGACGTCGTCGAACTCGGCAACACCGAGACCACCAAGTACATGGTGAACGGCACGCTGGCCGGACTCGACCGGACCGGATTCGACAACTCCGACAACTGGATCAAGGGTCTCGCCGACACCTGTACGTACAACCAGAAGCTTTACTGCGTTCCTTATTACGCGGGCGCCCGGGTCGGCGTCTACAACGCGAAGATGTTCCAGGACGCCACCGGTTCCGCCGATCTCCCGCAGACCGAGGAAGAACTCACCGCCGCCCTCGACAAGGTGGCCCTGCGCAACAAGAGCACCGCCGGATTCTCCGCGCTCTACCTGCCCGGCCCGTACTGGTACGCCGCGATGTCCTACGTCACCGCGTACGGCGGCTCGATCGCCAAGTTCGACTCCAGCGGCGTCTGGCACGGCACCCTGCACGATCCCAAGTCGCAGGCCGGCCTCCAGCACTTCGTCAACCTGGTGAAGACGTACAACAAGGGCGATCTGAAGGTCAACGAGGCCAAGCAGGCGGGCGTGCTCGGCCACGAGAAGGCCGCGCTGATCTACGCCAACGGCTGGGAGCTGAGCGACGCGGTCGCCCCGATCACCGGCACCCCGGCGCTCAAGAACTCGCTGAAGATCGTCACCATGCCCGGCCCGAACGGCAAGCCGCTGCCCTCCTTCATCGGCGGCTCCGACCTCGCCGTCACCGCCAAGTCGCAGAACGCCGCGATCGCCACCGACTGGGTGCGGATGTTCACCAGCACCAAGTCCGAGCAGGTGCTCGCCGACAAGGACACCCTGCCGAACAACCTGACCCAGCTGGCGCCGCTGAAGAACAAGCCCGCCACCGCCGCGGCCGCCAACGCCGTCCAGGACGCCTGGTTCACCCCGGCCGCCCCCGGCTGGGGCGCGGTCGAGAAGCAGAACGTCCTGGTGAACATGCTGGACTCGATCTTCAAGGGCAAGAGCGTCGACGACGCCACCAAGGAAGCCGACGCGCAGATCGACCAGCTGATCAACAACCCGAGCTGATTCCCGCGGACCGGACGCCGACGCACCGTCACGACGTGTGCAGCGGCGCCCGGTCCACGTAGGATCGGCACAGCACAGTTCCACGCAGCGAGGGTGCGGACTCGCCGCCGTTCCAGAGGTCCCCGTCGGGCATCCCGCCCCACGGGGTAGAACCATCTCTCCACGGAGGCACCCCCGATGTCCGACCCGCAGACTGTTTCCGCACCCGGCAGGATCATGTCGGCGGAGATGGCCGAGCAGCCGGCCGTCCTGCAGCGCATCCTCGACGAGGGTGCGCCCGCGATCCGTGAGATCGCCAAGCAGATCGCCGCCCGCAACCCGCGGTTCGTCCTGCTCACCGCCCGCGGCACCTCCGACAACGCCGCGCTGTACGCCAAGTACCTGATCGAGGTGCTGCTCGGCAAGCCCGCCGGCCTCACCTCGATGTCCACCACCACCGCGTACGGCGCCAAGCCGGACCTCACCGACTGCCTGGTCATCACCGTCAGCCAGTCCGGTGGCTCGCCCGACCTGGTCGCCTCCACCAAGGCGGCCCGCGAGGCCGGCGCGATCACCCTGGCGGTCACCAACAACGCCGGCTCGCCGCTCGCCGAGGTCTCCGAGTTCCACATCGACGTGCTGGCCGGGCCGGAGAAGGCGCTGCCCGCCACCAAGACCTACACCGCCGAGCTGCTCGCGCTGTACCTCTTCATCGAGGGCCTGCGCGGCAACGACGGCGACGCGGCGAAGGTCCTGCCGGAGCTGGCCGCCGGGATCCTGGCCCGCCAGGCCGAGGTCAAGGCGCTCGCCGAGCGGTACCGGTTCGCCCAGCGCCTGGTCATCACCTCGCGCGGCTACGGCTACCCGACCGCCCGCGAGGCGGCGCTGAAGCTGATGGAGACCACCTACATCCCGGCCTCCCCGTTCTCCGGCGCCGACCTGCTGCACGGCCCGCTGGCCATGGTCGACAACGTCTCGCCGGTCATCGCGATCGTCCCCGACGGCCGCGCCGGCGAGGCCCTGCAGCCCGTCCTGGACCGCCTGCGCGGCCGGGGCGCCGACCTGGTCGTCATCGGCCAGCAGGACCAGGTCGACGCCGCCAGCGCCGGCTTCGCCCTGCCGGGCGGGGTGCCGGAGGAGGTCCAGCCGATCCTGGAGATCCTCCCGCTCCAGCTCCTCGCGTACGAGGTCACCATCGCCCGCGGCCAGGACCCGGACGCGCCGCGCGCTCTCGCGAAGGTCACCGAGACTCACTGACGTCGGTCAACACGAAAGGCCGCTTCCACCAGAAGTTCAGTGGGGGCGGCCTTTCGTGGGTGCGAAACCCAGGACGTGCACCACCAGGGGCGCGGGGAACTGCGCGACAAGCGCAGACGCAACGGTCAGGTCGCGATCAACGGCAAGTCATTGCCCGCGTTGCGATCTTGCTGTGAGGGCGTTCCCCTTCGCGCAGTTCCCCGCGCTCCTGGTTTCGCACCCGTCTGCTGGCGCGGAGAAACACTACGGGCCACGGCGCCGACACAGGACCCTCAACCTGTGCGGCACCGTAGCCCGGAGCTGTATGTCGGAGGCGGGGACCGTCCGAGAGTTGTGCGGGACCCTCGAACGACGCCTCCGACCGAGGAGCGGCCTCGCGCGGTCAGGGCAGTTGCGCGGGGGGCCTCTCCTTGGTGCACCTTCATTGTGGACTAGACCAATCTGCGTTGTCCAGAGGCCCGGGTCGATTGGTCTGGACAACATGCCCCGGGGTGGTCGGAGATACCCTCACGGTGTGCCCTCGCTGAACGAACTCGTCCGCCGCCACACCACCCTCACCGGTGCCGACGTGGAGTGGCTGCATCTGCTGGTCTCGGAGTGGCAGCTGCTCTCCGACCTGTCCTTCGCCGACCTGGTGCTGTGGATCCCCACCTGGGACGGCATCCGCTACGTCTCGGTGGCCCAGATGCGGCCCAACACCGGACCGACCTCGTACCAGGACGACATGGTCGGCCACCTGGTGCCCCGGGGCCGCCGGCCGTTGTTGGACGCGGCGTACGACGAGGGGCGGATCGTCCGGGAGGGCGACCCGGAGTGGCGGGAGGAGGTGCCGGTGCGGGTGGAGTCCATCCCGGTGCGACGGGACGGCAAGGTGCTGGGCGTGATCGCCCGGAACACCAACCTGCTGACGGTGCGCACCCCGAGCCGGCTGGAGTTGACCTACCTGCAGAGCGCCAGCGATCTGGCGCAGATGATCGCCGCCGGCACGTTCCCGTTCCCGGGCGCCGAGCAGGCCGACATGGACGCCGCGCCGCGGGTCGGCGATGGCCTGATCCGGCTGGACGCGGAGGGCGTGGTGACGTACGCCAGCCCGAACGCGCTGTCGGCGTACCACCGGCTGGGCCTGACCACCGACCTGGTGGGCAGTCATCTCGGCCAGGCCACCGCCGAGTTGGTGCCGCCGAGCCGCGGCAAGGTGCACGAGGCGATGGTGAAGATGGCCAGCGGCTGGGCGCCCCGGCAGACCGAGGTGGAGGCGCAGGGCGGCGTGGTGACCCTGCGGACCATCCCGCTGAAGCCCAAGGGGACGCCCACCGGTTCGCTGGTGCTCTGCCGCGACGTCACCGAACTCCGGCGCCGCGACCGCGAGTTGATGACCAAGGACGCCACCATCCGGGAGATCCACCACCGGGTGAAGAACAATCTGCAGACGGTCGCGGCGCTGCTGCGACTGCAGTCCCGCCGGATGGACTCGGATGCCGGCCGGGCCGCGCTGGACGAGGCGGTGCGCCGGGTCGGTTCGATCGCCATCGTGCACGAGACGCTGTCGCAGGCGCTGGACGAGCAGGTGGCGTTCGACGAGATCGCCGACCGGGTGCTGGCGATGGTGATGGAGCTGTCCCAGGACGGCCGGGTGGCGACCCGCCGCAGCGGCTCGTTCGGCATCCTGTCGGCCGAGGTGGCCACTCCGCTGGCGATGATCCTCACCGAGCTGACCCAGAACGCGCTGGAGCACGCGTTCGGCCCGTCCGCCTCCGGGAAGGTCGAGGTGAGTGCGCTGCGCGGCCGCGCGCCGGTGTCCGGCAAGGGCTGGTCGGACAGCTGGAACAGCGGGGCCCGGCCGGAGGAGTACCTGCTGATCACCGTGCAGGACGACGGCCGCGGCATGCCCGAGGGCTTCGACCCGCAGCAGGCCGGCAACCTCGGCCTGCAGATCGTCCGCACCCTGGCCACCGGTGAGCTCGGCGGCACCTTCGACATGGTGGCCGCGCCGGGCGGCGGCACCAAGGTGGTGCTGGAGATCCCGGTCCGCTGACCGGCGCACCCGGGCCAACGGAAACAGCCCGGGGAAACAGAAACGAGACCCTGCCGACCGGGGGGGGTGGGTCGGCAGGGCCTCTCAACCCGGTCCGGCCGTCGGGGGGAGTCGGCCGGAACGGGGGCTCTGGGGTGGCGCGACGCTCGCCTCGTGTGTTGCACACGGTGAGCGCCACAGGTCCACGATATTGCTCTAAGTGAACAGTATCAAGTGCCTGGGCGGCTCGCGTCGTCGGCCCCGCAGTTGGAGCGGGGCCCGTGCGGGAAGGCTCGGCCGGCCGAATGCGGCCGAACCCTTGATCGTGGGTTGATCCGTACTGCTTCTGATGCTGCGTCAGGCGGTGCGGGCGCGGTTGCGGGCGGCGCGGCGCTTCATCGCGCGACGCTCGTCCTCGCTCATGCCGCCCCAGACGCCGGCGTCCTGGCCGGTCTCGAGCGCCCACTGCAGGCACTGCTCCATGACGGGGCAACGGCGGCACACGGCCTTGGCTTCCTCGATCTGCAGCAGAGCAGGACCGGTGTTCCCGATCGGGAAGAACAGCTCCGGGTCCTCTTCGCGGCAGACAGCGCGGTGGCGCCAGTCCATGGTCGTCCAACTCCTCCGGTCACGGACGGTGCCCGCGACTCACTCGTATGGCTTGTGAATGTGAACGCTTTCACGAATCCCGTAACAGCAAAAGGGACCAAAGGCCCACCGGGCCCGGGAGGTCTTTGCTGGAAGGGGTTCGGCGATTCGAGGGACTCTGCCGCGATGTCGTCTGCGGTGTGTCCCGATCGCCATGTAGAGGTTCGCAAACCTCGAAGCCGGATACAACCCCCTTCGGCAAGAAATTTTTGATTCTTCGGTGTCGCCTACCTCACAGGCGGTACTTCTATGGGGTGAAGGGGCTCGAACGTTCGAGTGCAAGGTGAAGACCCCCTTCTGGTCACACAATCACACGCAGTGCCCGTCGTACGCCTGTGAAACTGACGCGACTCCTGTCTCCAAGGTGGTCCCCGTCGACCTGAAACGGCACCGGTTCCTGTGAAACCAAGGTGAAGTGTCTGACGTCGTGATAGGAGACGAGATGCTTTCCGGTCGGGCCGGCAGGGCGTGCGCCGTCCTCTGCCGAGGGCTGCGGGCGCAGGATCTGACGGACCGTCCGGGCGGTGCGGAACGCCGTCATTCGAGTGATGCCGAAGATGTCCAGATCGGTTTCGAACGATGCCGAGGGGGACGGAAAGACCGGACGGGAGCCCAGATAGGTCCACGGAGAGGTGTTGGAGACTATGGCCATCACCATGCCCGGCACCGGTTCCCGGCCGCTGATCTCCAGGGAGATCGGGCCCGAACGGCGGCGCTCACGCTCGGTCACGTAGTGCCGCAGCGCCTCCATGACATAGAGCGCGTGAGTGGATTTGCGCCCCGCCCGGCGCTGACGCTCCACCCGGCCGACCACGCCCGCGTCGAACCCCAGTCCGGCGGTGAAGGTGAACCAGCGGTCCGGCTCGCCGGCGCTCAGCGCCTTGCCCAGACCGATCGCGCGCTCCCGCCGGTGCTCCAACGCGTCCAGGAGTGCGCCGGTGGCCTCCACCGGATCGTTGGGGAGCCCCAGCGCGCGGGCGAACACATTGGTCGACCCGCCCGGCACCACCGCCAGCCGCGGCACCCGCTCGCCCGGACCGTGCGCCAGCAGGCCGTTCACGACCTCGTTCACCGTGCCGTCGCCGCCCAGCGCCACCACCAGGTCCACCGAGCCGTCCTCGGCCGCGTGCCGGGCCAGATCGCCCGCGTGCCCCCGGTACTGGGTCTCCGCGACATCCAGCTTCAGATCGCTGCGCAGGGCATGGATCAGGACGTCCCGGGTCCGGCCACTGGTGGTGGTCGCCTTCGGGTTCACGACCAGGAGAGCGCGCATGGCGATCAGCCTACGACCCGTCCGACGTAAGACGACCGTTACCCTGGCCCGGTGACCGCTGAATCCGCTCCCGCCACCACCACCGCCCCCGACCGGCCCGTCCCGCTGCTCGTCGGCGCGGGCATCACCGCGCTGGAGGGCGCGGCGATGGCGGGTTGGGGAATCTACGACCTGATCTCCGGCTTCCTCGGCTCGGAGGCCGCCTTCGGCCGCGCCGAGATGGGCGGCGCCGTGCTCGTGCTGATGGGCCTGCTGCCGCTGCTGGCCGGCCGCGCGCTGCTGCGCGGGCAGAAGTGGGGCCGCAGCCCCGCCGTGCTCACCAACTCGATCTGCCTGCCGGTCGCGTACTACATGTGGCAGTCCGGCGGCGGCATGGTCGCCGTCGGCGCCGCGGTCGCGGTGATCGGCCTGGCCGGCATCGTCGCGCTGCTCAACCCGCGGGTCACCGCGGTGCTCTACGGCGAGCAGTAGCCGCCCCCTACGCACGGCGCAGGGCCCGCCCCCGGGATCGGGGACGGGCCCTGCGGCGTACGTGCGAGGGGTGGTTACTCCTCGACCAGCAGCTTTTCGCGCAGCTGCGCCAGGGTGCGGGCCAGCAGCCGGGAGACGTGCATCTGGGAGATGCCGACCTCGGCCGCGATCTGCGACTGCGTCATGTTCCGGAAGAACCGCAGCACCAGGATCTTCTGCTCCCGGGGCGGGAGTTGGGCCAGCAGCGGCTTCAGCGACTCGCGGTACTCGACGCCCTCCAGGGCCTCGTCCGTGGCGCCCAGGGTGTCCGCGACGGCCGGCGACTCGTCGTCGCTGTCCGGCACGTCCAGGGACAGCGTGGAGTACGCGTTGGCGGACTCCAGGCCCTCCAGCACGTCCTCCTCGGAGATGCCCAGGTGTTCGGCCAGCTCGTGCACCGTGGGGGAGCGGCCGTGCCGCTGGGACAGCTCGCTGGTCGCCGTGGTCAGCGACAGCCGCAGCTCCTGCAGCCGGCGCGGCACCCGCACCGCCCAGCCCTTGTCGCGGAAGTGGCGCTTGATCTCGCCGACGATGGTGGGCGTCGCGTAGGTGGAGAACTCGACGCCGCGCTCGTGGTCGAAGCGGTCCACCGACTTGATCAGGCCGATGGTGGCGACCTGGGTCAGGTCGTCCAGCGGCTCGCCGCGATTGCGGAACCGGCGGGCCAGGTGCTCGACCAGCGGGATGTGCATCCGGACCAGCTGGTTGCGGATCTCCACCCGCTCCGCCGACCCCTCCGGCAGCTCGGACAGCCGCACGAACAGGGCCCGGGCCGCCTCGCGGTCGGGCGCGCCGCTGCGGTGCCCCTGTGCCGGGACGGTCGAGCGGACGGCCTCGGCGGCGGCCGCCGGGCCGCCCTCCTCGGGCTCGGCCGCGGGCCGCTCGGGCTTCGGGTCGGTCGGCTGGCTCATCCGGCTGGGGTCCTTCGGGAGGGCTTCGTCAGGGGTGGCGGTGCGGGCAACGCTGGCCTGCGGAGGTACGACGGCAACTGTGCGGTCCAGATCACTCACGGCGATCACCCGTTCCGTTCCGAGAACACGTCACTACCTACGGCTGGCCCGGCGACCCGCCGCGCTTCTTGTGCAGGCTGATGGAGACGGTGTTGTCCGCGGCCACCGTGGAGTCCACCTCGCCGGCCAGTGCGGAGAGCACCGTCCAGGCGAAGGTGTCCCGTTCCGGGGCCCGCCCGTCGGTGGTCGGGGCGGACACGGTGACCCGCAGCGCGTCCCCGACCAGGCGGAACTCGCAGCTCAGGATCGAGCCAGGAACGGCCTGTTGGAGCAGGATCGCGCACGCCTCGTCCACCGCGATGCGGAGATCCTCGATCTCGTCCAGGGTGAAGTCCAGCCGGGCCGCGAGGCCGGCCGTGGCCGTCCGCAGCACCGAGAGGTAGGCGCCCGCCGCGGGCAGGCGGACCTCGACGAAGTCCTTCACTCCGGGCTCGCTGTCGATCTGGGACACCCTCACCTCCTGGGCAACGCTCGGTGCTTGGGGGTCCGGAGACCCCGGCACCACCACTGGCAATGGTTCAACTGCCTTGTGCCCCGAGACGTTACCGCGCCCGGGGCCGGTCTGTCGTGATCTCCGTCCACCGTCACGGGAACGAGGGACCGGTGTTCGAAATGCGCTGCGCTCAGCGGGGCGTGGAACCCAGCTCGGTGAGCGCGTCGTCGGTGAGCCGGAAGACCGTCCACTCGTCCATCGGGACGGCGCCCAGCGACTTGTAGAAGCCGATCGACGGCTCGTTCCAGTCCAGCACCGACCACTCCAGCCGGTGATAGCCGCGCTCCACGCAGATCCGGGCCAATTCGGTGAGCAGCGCCTTGCCGTGGCCCCCACCGCGCTTGTCGGGGGAGACGTACAGGTCTTCCAGATAAATGCCATGAGTGCCGCGCCAGGTCGAGAAGTTGCGGAACCACAGCGCGAAACCGGCCGGCACGCCCGACTCGTCCTCGGCGATCAGGCCGAACAGGGCGGGGTGCTCGCCGAACAGCGCGTCGTGCAGCTGCTCCTCGGTGGCCCGGGCCTCGTGCAGGGCCTTCTCGTAGTCGGCGAGCTCGCGGATCATGGCGTGGATGACGGGAACGTCGGCGGGAGTCGCGGTGCGGATCATACGATCGAGCGTACTCATCTCCCCCCTCCTTCCGGAAAGCCCCAGAGGCCGGGAAATTGCTGTATGCCCGGGAGGAACCTGGGAAAACCCCGGGCCGGGCCGGGGCCGGGCCGGGGCAGGGTCGGGGCCCGGAAATGCGGAACCCGACCGCCGGGGCCCCGGGGCGGGGGCGGTGGCGGCCGGGTTCCGGCAGACGCAACTGGCGTGGCGTCAGGCCTTCTTGGTCTCCCAGAAGATCGCGTCGATCTCGGCGATCAGGTCCAGCAGGGCCTGGCCGGTCGCCGGGTCGGTGGACGCCTTGGCGGCCGAAGCGGCCTTGCCGGCACGGTTGAACAGGTCGTGCAGGCCCGGGTAGGCCTCGAAGTGCGGGGCCTTGAAGTAGTCGGTGTGCAGCACCGAGAGGTGGTGCTTGACCAGCTCGGCGCGCTCCTCCTTGATGACGATCGCACGAGCGCGGAACTCGGCGTCCTCGTTGGCCTGGTACTTCTCCTGAGTGGCCTTCACCGACTCGGCCTCGATGCGGGCCTGGGCGGGGTCGTACACGCCGCAGGGCAGGTCACAGTGCGCGTGGGCGGTGACCCGCGGAGCAAACAGACGAGAGAACATGGGGGTCCTTCCTTAGATCGTCTTCCCGGGCCCGACATTACCCTCACGGCGAGCCGAATTCGCCGTCGCCCCGGGGGCCTAGGGCAAAAGAAGGAGTCATAAATCGTGCGATATGGGACACCGTTCGGCGTCGCCGACATCGCCGGACCGTCGATGCGCCGGCTGCTGTCCGACGGGGACCGGGTGCTGGTGCGCTACGGCGCCCCGCTGCGGCCGGGCGCGATCGCGCTGTTCAGGCACCCACTGCAGCAGAATCTGCTGGTGGTGAAGCGGGTCGCGGGCCGCCGGCCGGGCGGCTGGTGGATGCTCTCCGACAACCCGCTGGTGCACACCGACAGCCGCGAATACGGCACGGTGCCGGACGAGTTGGTGCTCGGCCGGGTGCTGCTCCGGCTGGCGCCCCGGCCGGCCTGGCTGGCGCCGGGGCGCGGCCTGGAGCGCGCGCTGCGCGGCCGCCCGGCGTGGCTGGCCGAGCGGCTGGGCGTCAGCGCGCCGGTGGAGACGGAGCTCTGATGCTGCCTCAGGCTTGGGCGGCGGCCAGTGCGCGCTGCGCCTCCTGGCGCTTGCGGGCCCGGTAGGCGGCCACGTTGGCGCGGGTGGCGCAGCGGTCCGAGCAGTAGCGGCGGGAGCGGTTGGTGGAGGTGTCCAGGTAGGCGTTGCGGCAGGGCGAGGCCTGGCAGATGCCGAGCCGGTCGACGCCGAGTTCGGTGAGGTGGATGGCCAGCCCCATGCAGGCGACGGCGGCGTAGTTGGCGGCCGCGGTGGGCGCGTTGTCGGCCAGGTGCAGGTGCCAGTTGGGGCGGCCGGTGTCGTCCAGGTCGTCGTGGCCGGAGACCAGCGGGCTGACGGGGTACTCCACCATCAGGCTGTTCAGCAGGTTGACGGCGCGGAAGTCCTCGCCCTCGGCGGCGGCCTCGAAGACGCCGCGCAGCCGGGTGCGGACGCCGCGCAGCCTGGGGAGGTCGGACTCGTCGGCGAGCGCGGAGGCCCGGGCGGAGGTGCTGCCGAACAGGGCCCGGACGGCGTCCACCGAGGTGAGGCCGTCGGTGCCGCGGTCCGGCTCCTCGCTGTTGACCAGCCGGACGGCGAAGTCGGCGTACGAGGCGAGATCCACGGGGGTCCTTCCGAGGCGGGATGTAACGGGTCTACTGGCTCCAGGGTATTACAGGCCGGTGGGCGGACATGCCGGTGCCCGCCGCATGTGGGGCGTGCGGCGGGCACCGGGGGAGTGCGGCGGGGTCAGAGCACCTTGGACAGGAACGCCCGGGTGCGCTCGTGCTGCGGGTTGGTGAGCACCTCGCGCGGGTGGCCGGACTCGACCACCACACCGCCGTCCATGAACACCAGGGCGTCGCCGACCTCGCGGGCGAAGCCCATCTCGTGGGTGACCACGATCATCGTCATGCCCTCCTCGGCCAGGCCGCGCATGACGTCCAGCACCTCGCCGACCAGTTCGGGGTCGAGCGCCGAGGTGGGCTCGTCGAACAGCATCAGCTTGGGCTGCATGGCCAGCGCCCGGGCGATCGCCACCCGCTGCTGCTGACCGCCGGAGAGCTGGGTGGGGTAGTTGCCGGCCTTGTTGGCCAGCCCGACCCGCTCCAGCAGGACCATGGCCCGCTCCTTGGCGGCCGCCCGGTTCTCCTTCTTGACCTGCACCGGCGCCTCTATGACGTTCTCCAGCGCGGTCATGTGCGGGAACAGGTTGAACCGCTGGAACACCATGCCGATGTCCTGGCGCTTCAGCGCGACCTCGCGGTCCTTCAGCTCGTACAGCCGGTCGCCGCGCTGCCGGTAGCCGACCAGTTCGCCGTCGACGTACAGCCGGCCGGCGTTGATCTGCTCCAGGTGGTTGATGCAGCGAAGGAAGGTGGACTTTCCGGAGCCGGACGGGCCGACCAGGCAGAACACCTCGTTCTGCTTCACCTCCAGGTCGATGCCCTTGAGCACCTCGACCTGGCCGTACGACTTGTGCACGCCCTCGGCCTTGACCATCGGCTGGTCGGTGGCCTGCGGCTTGGTCAGGTCGGTCATGCGTGGCTCCCTCCGCCCGGCACCTCGGTGTCAGCGGGGGCGGCCTTCGGGGCGGACTTGCCCGCGAACATGGCCTGCACGCGCTGGATCGGGGTGGGCGGCAGCGTCCGGTTGGCGCCCCGGGCGTAGTGCCGCTCGATGTAGTACTGGATGACCGTCAGGATCGAGGTCATCAGCAGGTAGTACATGGAGACGGCGATCAGCACCGGGATGGTCTGGAAGGTGCGGGCGTAGATGTCGTGGCCGGCGGTGAACAGCTCGACCAGCGCGATCACCTGGACCAGCGAGGTGGTCTTCAGCATCGAGATGGTCTCGTTGCCGGTTGGCGGGATGATCACCCGCATCGCCTGCGGCAGCACGATCCGGCGCATGGTGGCCAGCTTGGACATGCCGAGCGCGTGCGCCGCCTCGGTCTGTCCCTCGTCCACCGACTGGATGCCGGCCCGGACGATCTCCGCCATGTACGCGGCCTCGTTCAGGCCGAGGCCGAGCAGCGCGGCGGTGAACACCGGGATCAGGGTGTTGGAGCTCTCGGACCAGAACGACGGGCCGAACGGGATGCCGATCGACAGCGTCGGCCAGAGCGCGCCGATGCTGTTCCAGAACACCAGCTGCACCAGCACGGGAGTGCCGCGGAAGATCCAGATGTACACCCAGGCGGTCCCGGAGAGCACCGGGTTCGAGGAGAGCCGCATGACGGCCAGCAGCACACCGCCGACCACGCCCATCAGCATGGACAGGACGGTCAGCTCCAGGGTCACCCAGATGCCGTGGACGACGGTGGGATCAGTGAGGGTCGCGCGGACGATGTCCCACTTGATCGCCTCGTTGGTGAGGAGGGCGTGGAGCAGCATGGCCGCGAGAACGGCGATGACGGCTACTCCGACCCAGCGTCCGGGGTGGCGGACCGGGACGGCCTTGATGGCCTGGTGCTGTCCCGATGTCACCGACCCCTGGTCGGTCTTGTTCACGTGTACCTCGTCAGGGGTTCGGGCGGGCGGAGGGTCAGCTCTTCGCGGCGTTGATCTCGGAGGTGGTGACGGCGCCGGCGGCGACACCCCACTTGTCGAGGACGGCCTTGTAGGTGCCGTCGGCGATGAGCGCGGTGATCGCGCCCTGGACGGCCTTGGTCAGCTCGGTGCCCTTGTTGACGATCACGCCGTACGGGGCGGAGTCGTAGGTGTCGCCGACCTTCTCCAGCTGGCCGCCGGTCTGCTTCAGCGCGTAGTCGACGACCGGGGAGTCGGCCAGCATGACCTGGTCGCGGCCGGCCATCAGGGACTGGGTGACGTCCGTCTGGAGGACGAACTTGTCGCCGTCGTTCGGGATGGCGGGCTTGCCGGCCTTGGCGCACGCCGGGTTCAGGGTGTCCTTGACCTCGTCGGCCTGGGTGGTGCCGGTCTGCACGGCGACCTTCTTGCCGCACAGGTCCTTCGGGTCGATCTTGTTCGGGTTGCCCTTCTTCACGGCGGCGGCGGAGCCGGCGGTGAAGTAGGTGACCATGTCGACGGTCTTCTCGCGCTCCTTCGTGTCGGTGAAGGAGCTCATGCCGAGCTGGTACTTGTTCGAGGAGATGCCCGGGATGATCGCGGTGAACTCGGCGTTCTGGACGTCCGCGGTGAGGCCGAGCTTCTGGGCGATGGCGACCCCGAGGTCGATGTCCATGCCGACGATGTTGCCCTTGTCGTCCTTGAACTCGTTGGGCGCGTAGGAGGCGTCCGCGGCGATCACGAGCTTGCCGGAGGCCTTGACGTCGGCCGGGAGGAGGGCGGCCAGCGCCGGGTCGGCGGAGGCGGCCGGGATGACCTGGGTCGGTATGGCCGCGGCGCCCGCGCCACCGCCGGAGCCGGAGTTGCTGGTGGTGCTCCCGCAGGCGGTGAGGAGCAGGGAACCGGTGGCGAGGACGGCGGCCGCGGCGATCAGCCGGGTGCGCGGGGTACGGGTCATGAGGGGATCCTCCTGGGGAGTCGGACGGGGTCAGCGCCGCTTGGGGGGAACGGTGCGGGGATACAGCGGGGTCGGTGCTCGCCACCCTCCGCCGAGGTGACACGTGGATCCGATGTGTGGGAATCCTGCCACCGTGAAGGCCTGATCAGGCGCCGGATCAGATCAAAATCGGATAACAGGACCACCATGTGTCCGCTATTCGGACTATTCGCCTGGCCATGTCACATTGTGCATAAGTATGCACCCATGGGCTGCCGGGGCCCAGGACCGCCACCGGCCCCGGGCCCCGTCCCACACGAGGCCCTAGAAGCCGCCGTTCACCACCGCGTTCTGCGCCGCACCCGCGGTCAGACCCCACTTCGAAAGGATCTTTTCGTACTCACCACTGCGGATCACCCGGTCGAGTGCCTTCGCCAAGGTGTCCCGCAGCGCGGTGTCCTCCTTGGACAGCACGATCCCGTACGGACCCGGCTGCATCTGCTCGCCCACCACCTGGAACTGCGCACCCGCGCGCCCCTGCTGCGCCGCGTACGCCGCCGCGGGCGTGTCACTCAGGTCGGCGACCGCCTTGCCCTGCGCCACCAGCGCGAGCGCCTGGTCGTCGGTGTCGGTCTGCTGCACCGTCAGCTTCTTGCGGGTCTTCTCGCACACCGGGACCTGACGCTCGGCCAGCGCCGCCTGCACAGTGCTGCGCTGGAGAGCCACCGTCCGCCCGCACAGGTCGTCCAGGGTGGCGATCTTCTGCGGGTTGCCCTTGGCCACCACGATCGAGGTGCCGGTGACGAAGTAGTCGATGAAGTCCACGCCGGAGTTCATCTTCATGCCCTTGGCGTCGGTGCCGTCCCGGCGCTGCAGGTTGTCGGTCATCCCCGACATCACCACGTCGAACTCGCGGCCCTGCAGCCCCAGGAACAGCCGGTCGAACGGTGTCTGGCTGAACTCCACCCGCACGCCCAGCGCGCGGCCCAGCGCGTTCGCCAGATCGACGTCCAGGCCGTCCGGCTTGCCCTCGGCGTTCTTGAACCCGATCGGCGCGTAGCCCAGGTCGGTGCCGACCCGCAGCACCCCCGCACTGCGCACCGGGTCGGGCAGCTGCCCGTGCAGGTCGGGGGCCGCGGAATCCCCCGAGGGGGACGTGCTGGTGCAGGCCGCCAGCAGCAGTGAACCGGCCACCGCGGCGAGGCCGAGCCGCTGACCTGCACGCGGTCTCGCGTGCGGTCCTTCCTGCGGTCTCGCCGAGGGAGCGGAGGGGTGGGTGGCGAACGACATGAGGGATCCTCCTGTGGAGAGGTGGCGCGGGCCGGCGCCGGTGCGCGGGTGTGCGCGACCGGGCGCGGGGGCGGGCCTCCGGACGCGGAGCGGAAAGGCGTGGGAACGTCCGGACAACGGTGGTCGAACTCCGGATACTGCCATCCCACCCGGACGACCCCGGTGGCGGGTGTGTCAGAATCTGCTATCGGGTGACCCCCGACGCAGAACTCAGACCGCCGGTTCGCCACAGGGCCGGGGGTGCGCAGGAACGGAAGCCGTCACCGGCTCCGTATCCGAAGCACCAGCTCCCTTGCGTGTCTGCGTTCACTCCTGCGAGTGCCTGCGGACCCCTCGCTATCGGGGGCCACGCGGAACAAGACGGACCCGGTACATGTTGCGAAGCCGGTGTCCCGACGAAAGCGCAGAACACCGAAAACCCTCACCCGAGGGCGCCCGCCCGACGGCAGCGCCCCGACCCGGCCACGGGTACGCCACCGACGGCGTGCCCGTCTTCGCGCATCGGCGCGCGAACGGGTCGAAGTCCGTCGGAAACGCGCCTTCGCTGATATGACGAAGAGGTCATTGTGGCAGCGGAGATCATCACCGACACCCAGAGCACGGACGACCCGGTCGACGCCGTCTTCGCGCTGCACCGCGGCGGCAAGATGGAGATCCGGGCCACCGTCCCGGTGCGCGACGCGGACGACCTGTCCCTCGCCTACACCCCCGGCGTCGCCCGCGTCTGCACCGCGATCGCGGAGAAGCCCGAGCTGGTCAACGACTACACCTGGAAGGCCAACACCGTCGCCGTCGTCACCGACGGCACCGCGGTGCTCGGCCTCGGCGACATCGGCCCCGAGGCCTCGCTGCCCGTCATGGAGGGCAAGGCCATCCTGTTCAAGCAGTTCGCCGGCGTCGACGCGGTGCCGATCGCGCTCGCCTGCACCGAGGTCGACGAGATCGTCGAGACCGTGGTCCGGATGGCCCCGTCCTTCGGCGGCATCAACCTGGAGGACATCTCCGCCCCCCGCTGCTTCGAGATCGAGAAGCAGCTCCAGGAGCGGCTCGACATCCCGGTCTTCCACGACGACCAGCACGGCACCGCGATCGTCAGCACCGCCGCCCTGTGGAACGCCGCCAAGGTCACCGGCCGCGAGATCGGCGACCTGCGGGCCGTCATTTCCGGCGCCGGCGCCGCCGGCATCGCGATCGCCAAGATGCTGGTCGCCGCCGGCATCGGCGACGTCGCCGTCTGCGACCGCCGCGGCGTGGTCTACGAGGGCCGCGGCGACCTGACCGACGCCAAGGCGGAGATCGCCGCGCTCACCAACCGCACCGGCCTGAAGGGCAGCCTCGTGGACGCCCTGAACGGCGCGGACGTCTTCATCGGCGTCTCCGGCGGCACCGTCCCCGAGGAGGCCGTCGCCACCATGGCGCCCGGCTGCTTCATCTTCGCGATGGCCAACCCCACCCCGGAGATCCACCCCGAGGTCGCTCACCGCTACGCGGCGGTCGTCGCCACCGGGCGCTCCGACTTCCCGAACCAGATCAACAACGTGCTCGCCTTCCCCGGCATCTTCGCCGGCGCGCTGTCGGTCCGGGCCAGCCGGATCTCCGAGGGCATGAAGCTCGCCGCCGCGAAGGCCCTGGCGGGCGTCGTCGCCGACGAGCTGACCCCGCAGAAGGTCATCCCGTCCCCCTTCGACGAGCGCGTCGCCCCGGCGGTCACCCGCGCGGTCGCTGACGCGGCGAAGGCGGAGGGTCTCGCGCGAGTGTGAGAACAGGGGCGCGGGGAGACTCGCGCGAGCGGCGGGGTGCGAAACCAGGGGCGCGGGGAACTGCGCGACAAGCGCACACCTGTCCGTAAGGTCGCGATCAATGGCAAGGCATTGCCTGCGTCGCGATCTTGCGGTTGGGGCCTTCCGCTTCGCGCAGTTCCCCGCGCCCCTGATGTTGCCCTCCTGTATGGTCCCGGGCATGTTTGCTGCCTATGCCGCCCGTATCAGTCCTGACGATCCGTTGAGCGCGCTGGAGCTGGGGGAGTTGCCCGAGCCCGAGGTGCGGCCGGGGTGGAGCGTGGTGACGGTGAAGGCCGCCACGTTGAACCACCATGACCTGTGGTCGTTGCGGGGGGTGGGGCTGCCGGCCGAGCGGCTTCCGATGATCCTGGGGTGCGACGCCTCGGGCGTCGATGAGCACGGCAACGAGGTAGTGATCCACTCGGTGATCGGACAGAGCGGTCACGGGGTGGGGCCGGACGAGCCGCGGTCGATTCTCACCGAGCGGTACCAGGGGACGTTCGCGCAGCGCGTCGCGGTGCCGACGTGGAACCTGCTGCCGAAGCCGAAGGAACTGAGCTTCGAGCAGGCGGCGTGCCTGCCGACGGCGTGGCTGACGGCGTACCGGATGCTGTTCACCAATGCGGGCGTGAAGCCGGGTGACACGGTGCTGGTGCAGGGGGCCGGTGGCGGGGTGTCGACGGCGCTGGTGGTGCTGGCGAAGGCGGCGGGGCTGCGGGTCTGGGTGACCGGGCGGGACGAGGCCAAGCGGGCCCGGGCGGTCGAGTTGGGCGCGGATGCCGCGTTCGAGAGCGGTGCCCGGCTGCCGGAGCGGGTGGACGCGGTGATGGAGACGGTGGGCGCGGCGACCTGGTCGCACTCGGTGAAGTCGTTGCGTCCGGGCGGCACCATCGTGATCTCGGGGGCGACCAGCGGGCCGAGCCCGAAGGCGGCCGAGCTGAACCGGATCTTCTTCCTGGAGCTGAAGGTGGTCGGTTCGACCATGGGGTCCAAGGAGGAGCTGGCCGGCCTGCTGGCGCTGTGCGCGAACTCCGGGGTGCGTCCGGTGATCGACTCGGTGCGGCCGTTGGCGGAGGCCCGGGAGGCGTTCGAGCAGCTGGAGCGCGGGCAGGTGTTCGGCAAGCTGGTGCTGACCCCCTGACAGCCTGACCCCCTGAGCAGGCGAAGAGCCCCTGACCTTCCTTCAGGTCAGGGGCTCTTCGGGCTCATCGGCGCTCGTGCAGGGCGCGGGCCGCGGCGGCCAGGGCCTGTTGGGCGCGGGCCAGGCCGGCGGCATCCACACCGCGGTCGCGGGCGGTGTCGCGGACGTGGTCGCGGAAGCGGTCGAGCAGGCGCTCCAGTTCGCGGGCCGGGTCGCCGGCCGGGTCGGTGCGGGCCCAGTCCGGCAGCTCGGTGTCGGACTTGTCGAGGTCGATCCGGACGGGCTCTTCCGGGGCCGGCGTCTCGGTGGCCGGTGTCTCGTGGGAGCCCCAGCGGGCGGCGTCGGCGAGTGAGCCGAGGCCGCGGGTGAGTTCGGCGAGGCCCTCGGCGAGGCCGGTGGACCAGTCGCCGTGCGAGGTGTGCTCGCGGACCTGTTCCTCGATCCGGCGCTTGAGCCGCAGCGCTTCCTGCTGGGCGGCGGTGCGGGCGGCCTTGGACTGCTCGCGCAGCCGCTTGGCCTCGGCCTCGGCGGCCTTGGCCTGCTGCCGGGCCGCCTTCTCCTGTTCCTTGGCGCGCCGGGCCTGTTCCTTGGCCTCGGCCTTGAGCTGGGCGAACTGTTCCTTGGCGCGCTGCCAGGACTCCTTGTCCCGCCAGGGTGCGGCGAACGGGTCGCCGCCGGCGGCGGGGGTCTGTTCGGCCTGCTGCCAGAGTTCGGCGCGCAGGTCCTTGGCGCTGTCCCGGACGTCCTGCCGGATGGCGCCGGCCAGCTGGCCGACGGAGTCGTGGATCTCGGCCTCCAGGGACGTCAACTCGTCCTGGCGGGAGGCGAGTTCGGTGCGCCCGGTGTCCGTCAGCCGGTAGACCTTGCGGCCGCCCTCGGTGGTGTGGCTGACCAGTCCCTCGGCCTCCAGCTTGGCGAGCCGGGGATAGACGGTGCCCGCGGAGGGCGCGTACAGGCCGTGGAAGCGCTCCTCCAGCAGGCGGATCACCTCGTACCCGTGCCGGGGGCTCTCGTCGAGCAGCTTCAGCAGGTACAGGCGAAGCCGGCCGTGGCCGAACACCGGGGTCATTTCAGGCCTCCTTGGTCAGGTCGAGCGGGCCGGAGGTCCGTTCCTTGGCCGGCCGGTCCTCCTCGGCGTCGGGACGGCGCTGGACGGTGACCGCGCCGGTGACGGTGGTCACCTGGAGGCGGCCGGCGCCGGAGCCGAGCTGGCCGGAGAGCTTCTTGGATCCCCAGCCGCCGCCGACGGCGAGCTCGGCGAAGGCGCTGGAGAGGGTTCCGCTGGTGGTGCCGGCCTCGACCTTGGCGTCGGCGAACGAGGGCAGCCGGACGCCGACCGCGCCGGAGACGGTGGTCACGCCGATGTCGGTGGGGGTGGCGGCGTCCAGGTCGAGGGTGACCGCGCCGGACACCGAGTGGGCGCGGATCCGGGTGGCGCTGCCGGCCACCAGGGTGACCGCGCCGGAGACCGTGTTGACCTTCAGCTCGCCGGACAGGCCCTCGGCGTCCACGTCGCCGGAGACGGTGTTGGCGGAGACCGGGCCGGTCAGCCCGGCCAGCGTGGTGTCGCCGCTGGCGCCGTTCACCGCGACCTCGCCGGTGATGCCGGAGACGGTGGCGTGCGCGGAGACCGTGCCGACCTTGACCGCGGCGGCGGCCGGGACGGCCACCGTGATCTCGGCCCGGCGCTTGCGGCGCAGGCCGGAGAAGTACGACTTGACGGTCTCCACGGACTTCACAGCCACGCCGACCTCGGCCCAGCTGAGGTCCTTGTAGCTGACGGTGAGTACGCCGTCGATCAGGGTCACCTCGAGCGGTTCGCCCTCCAGGGCGGCGACTTCGAGGCGGGCCGGTCCCTCGGTGGGGACCACGTTCACGGTGCCGTCGACGATCCGGACGTGCAGGATGTGCGCGGCCTCGTCGAAGGT
This sequence comes from Kitasatospora sp. NPDC004615, assembly GCF_042873545.1. Classification (NCBI taxonomy): domain Bacteria; kingdom Bacillati; phylum Actinomycetota; class Actinomycetes; order Kitasatosporales; family Streptomycetaceae; genus Kitasatospora; species Kitasatospora sp. NPDC004615. Next base: position 249,411 of record NZ_JBIALQ010000002.1, on the reverse strand, counting down.
GATGGTCTCGGTGCTGTCTACCGTCTGCTGGAACATGTCCGGCTCCCCGTCCTCCCATACGCGATGTATCGCGTCCTCTTTAATATTTACGATATATCGCGTCGGGTGGAAGTCAAGGAGATCCGACCCCGATCCGGACCCGGAGCGCACCCCGGCCGACCCCGACCCCACCCTGAAGGGCGACCCCGGGACCGCCCGGAAAAGCCGGCGGCCCGGGAGGCGAGAACGCCTGCCGGGCCGCGCTGCTGAGGGCTTGTCAGTCCTCGTCGTCCTCGTCGTCCAGCCGGGCCAGCCAGGTGGCCAGCCGCTCCACCGGCACCTCGAAGTCCGGGTTCAGGTCGACGAACTCGCGCAGGCGCTCGGCCAGCCACTCGAAAGTGACCTCCTCCTCGCCACGCCGGCTGTCCAGCTCCTCGATGCCGCGGTCGGTGAAGTACACGGTTACTCGCTCCGGTGGGTGGTTCTGGTACGCCGCCGCCCAGGATAGTGCGCCGCCCGGGAACGGGTGCGGCCCCCGCCCCCGGAGACCGGGGACGGGGGCCGACAGGGCCGGGCGGGCGTCAGCGCGTCAGAGCGCGAACACCTCGTCGACCAGAGCCGCCTGCTCGGCGGCGTGCCGCTTGGCCGAGCCGACCGCGGGGGCCGAGGAGGCCGTGCGGGCGACGCGGCGCAGGCGGGCGCCACCGTTGGCGGAGCGGCCGATGACGACCTGCAGGTGGTCGACCAGGTTCATCGCGATGAACGGCCAGGCACCCTGGTTGGCCGGCTCCTCCTGCGCCCAGACGAACTGGACACCCTCGCCGTAGCGGGCCAGCTCCTCCTGGAGCTCCGCGATCGGCAGCGGGTACAGGCGCTCGACGCGGACGATCGCGGTGTCGGTGACGCCACGCTCGGTCCGGGCCGCCTCCAGGTCGTAGTAGAACTTGCCGGAGGTGATGACCACCTTGCGGACCTGCGCCGGGTCCACCGTGCTGTCGCCGATCACCGGGCGGAACGAGCCGCTCATGAACTCGGACGACGAGGACGCCGCGGCCTTCAGACGCAGCATCGACTTCGGGGTGAAGACGACCAGCGGCTTGTGGTGCGGGTTGTGCGCCTGCCAGCGCAGCAGGTGGAAGTAGTTCGACGGCAGGGTCGGCATGGCGACCGTCATGTTGTCCTGCGCGCACAGCGCCAGGAAGCGCTCCGGGCGGGCGGACGAGTGGTCCGGGCCCTGGCCCTCCATGCCGTGCGGCAGCAGCAGGGTGACGCCGGAGTGCTGGCCCCACTTCTGCTCGGCGGACGCGATGTACTCGTCGACCATGGTCTGCGCGCCGTTGACGAAGTCGCCGAACTGCGCCTCCCACATGACCAGCGCGTTCGGGCGGGTCAGCGAGTAGCCGTACTCGAAGCCCATCGCCGCGTACTCGCTGAGCAGCGAGTCGTAGACGGTGAAGCGGGCCTGGTCCTCGGTCAGGTACATCAGCGGGGTGTAGTCCTCGCCGGTGTTCCGGTCGATCAGCACCGCGTGGCGCTGGCCGAAGGTGCCGCGGCGGGAGTCCTGGCCGGCCAGCCGGACCGGGTGGCCCTCCATCAGCAGCGAGCCGATGGCGAGCGCCTCGCCGGTCGCCCAGTCGATGGTGTTGTCCTCGATCGAGGCGGCGCGGCGCTGGAGCTGCGGCAGCAGACGCGGGTGCACGGTCAGCCAGTCCGGCAGGTTGACCTGCGAGGCGGCGATCCGCTTGATCATCTCGGCGGAGATGCCGGTCTGGATGGACACCGGGAAGTCCGCGACCGGGCGGCCGGTCTCGGCCGGCGCCGGGGCGGCGGTGGCCTCGCGGACCTCCGCGAACACCTTCTCCAGCTGTCCCTGGAAGTCCTGGAGCGCCTGCTCCGCCTCTTCCATGGTGATGTCGCCGCGACCGATCAGCGCCTCGGTGTACAGCTTGCGCACCGAACGCTTCTTGTCGATCAGGTCGTACATCAGCGGCTGGGTGAACGACGGGTTGTCGGCCTCGTTGTGACCGCGGCGGCGGTAGCAGATGAGGTCGATCACGACGTCCTTGTGGAACTGCTGACGGAACTCGAAGGCCAGCCGCGCGACGCGGACCACGGCCTCCGGGTCGTCGCCGTTCACGTGGAAGATCGGCGCCTCGATCATCCGGGCGACGTCGGTGCAGTACATCGACGAGCGCGAGGAGGTCGGGGCGGCGGTGAAGCCGACCTGGTTGTTGACCACGATGTGCACGGTGCCGCCGGTGCGGTAGCCGCGCAGCTGCGACATGTTCAGGGTCTCCGCGACCACGCCCTGGCCCGCGAAGGCCGCGTCGCCGTGGATCTGGATCGGCAGCACCGGGAAGGTCGTGCCGCCGAAGTCCAGGATGTCCTGCTTGGCGCGGGCGATGCCCTCGACGACCGGGTCGACCGTCTCCAGGTGGGACGGGTTCGCGGCCAGCGACACCTTGATGGTCTCGCCGTCCAGGCCGGTGAAGGTGCCCTCGGAGCCCAGGTGGTACTTCACGTCGCCCGAGCCGTGCATCGACTTCGGGTCGAGGTTGCCCTCGAACTCGCCGAAGATCTTGCCGAACGGCTTGCCGACGATGTTCGCCAGCACGTTCAGGCGGCCGCGGTGCGCCATGCCGATGACGGCCTCGTCGAGGCGGTGCTCGGCGGCGGCGTCGATGGTGGCGTCCAGCAGCGGGATGAGCGACTCGCCGCCCTCCAGCGAGAAACGCTTCTGCCCGACGTACTTGGTCTGCAGGAAGGTCTCGAACGCCTCGGCCGAGTTCAGCCGGCGCAGGACGCGCAGCTGCTCCTCGCGCTCCGGCTTGGTGTACGGCTTCTCCAGGCGCTCCTGCAGCCACTTGCGCTGCGCCGGGTCCTGGATGTGCATGTACTCGATGCCGACGGTGCGGCAGTACGTGTTGCGCAGCAGGCCGAGGATGTCGCGGAGCTTCATCATCTTCTGGCCGCCGAAGCCGCCGACCGCGAACTCGCGCTCCAGGTCCCACAGGGTGAGGCCGTGCGTGGTGACGTCCAGGTCGGGGTGCTTGCGCTGCATGTACTCCAGCGGGTCGGTGTCGGCCATCAGGTGACCGCGGACCCGGTAGGAGTGGATGAGCTCCATGACGCGCGCGGTCTTGTTGACCTCGTCGTCGTGCGTGGTCGCCACGTCGGTGGCCCAGCGCACCGGCTCGTACGGGATCCGCAGAGCCTCGAACACCTCGTCGTAGAAGTTGTTCGCGCCCAGCAGCAGCTGGTGGATCGAGCGGAGGAACTCGCCCGAGGCCGCGCCCTGGATGACCCGGTGGTCGTAGGTCGAGGTGAGCGTCATGATCTTGGAGACGCCCAGGCGGGCCAGGGTCTCCGGGGAGGAGCCCTGGAACTCGGCCGGGTACTCCATCGCGCCGACGCCGACGATGGTGCCCTGGTTCTGCATCAGGCGCGGCACGGAGTGCACGGTGCCGATGCCGCCCGGGTTGGTCAGCGAGACCGTGACGCCGGTGAAGTCGTCCATGGTCAGCTTGTTGGCGCGGGCCCGGCGGACGATGTCCTCGTAGGCCTGCCAGAAGCCGAAGAAGTCGAGCGTCTCGGCCTTCTTGATGGCCGCGACGACCAGCTGGCGGTCGCCGTTCGGCTTGACCAGGTCGATGGCGAGGCCCAGGTTCACGTGCTCGGGCTTCACCAGGTAGGACTTGCCGTCCTCCACCTTGTAGCTGTAGTTCATGCCCGGGTTGGCCTTCACGGCCTGAACCAGCGCGTAGCCGATCAGGTGGGTGAAGGAGACCTTGCCGCCGCGGGCGCGCTGCAGGTGGTTGTTGATGACGATGCGGTTGTCGATCAGCAGCTTGGCGGGCACCGCGCGCACCGAGGTGGCAGTCGGAACCTCCAGCGAAGCATCCATGTTCGACGCGACGGCCTTGGACGGGCCACGCAGCTGCACCAGCTCCGGGCCCTCGGTGGCGGCCTTCGCGGCGGCGGCCGGGGCCGGAGCCGGGGTCGCGGCCTTCGGCGCGGGCGGCGCGGCGGGAGCGGCGGCCAGCGGCGCGGGGGCCACCGGCTGCGCGGGCGCCGGGGTGGCGGCCATTGGAGTGGCATCGGCCGGAGAAGTCGCGGCCGGAGCAGCGGCAACAGGAGCGGCAACGGGGGCCGGCTGGGCGCCGACCGGGGTTGCGGCCTGGGTCACGGGAGTCACCTCGGTACCGGGCTTGTAGTCGGCGAAAAAGTCCCACCAGGCACGGTCGACCGAAGCCGGGTCCTGGAGGTACTGCTGGTAGATCTCGTCGACGAGCCACTCATTGGGGCCGAAGCCAGTGGAGCTTGCCGAGCTGGGGGTTTCTTGGTGTGGCGACACGGGGCAACCGCCCTCTTCCGCTTCCTTTTGGGATGGTGGACAGCGGGGATTAAGGCTACGCCTCCGACCAGTGATCGCGCAGTCCCCGATGGTCAGGCGTCGCCCAGATCACATCGGTGGACCGGATTTTGGCTGGAACTGTGCGTTAGAGATGCCGGAAAGCAGGGAACCCGCGGCCGGGGCGATCACTGCCATACCGAGTGAAAATCGGACGAACAGGCGGGCCGGGACGGTCCGTTGACTGTCCCGGCCCGGCCTCGAACGCGGTTTGTACCGGTTCCGCCACAAACTAGACGGCGATCGCGCTTTCACCCGGCAGGGTGACCTCGATCCGGCAGCCCGCGGCGGCCTCCGCCACCCGGATCCGGCCGCCGTGCAGGTCCACCGCCCAGCGGGCGATGGCCAGCCCGAGGCCGGTCCCGCCGTCACTGCCCGGGCCGAGCGCCGTCGGCGAACCGCTGCGGCCGAACCGCTCGAACACCCGCTCCCGGTCGGCGACCGGAATGCCCGGACCCTGGTCCTCCACCTCCAGCAGCAGCCCGCCGCCCTCCGCCGCCCGGGCCCGCACCGTCACGGTGCCGCCGGCCGGCGAGTGCTTGCAGGCGTTGTCCACCAGATTGGCCACCACCTGGTGCAGCCGCTCCGCGTCCGCCACCGCCGACAGCTCGGCCGGCTGTACGTCGACCGCCAGCCGCACGTCCTCGCGCCGGGCGTACGCTCCGCCCGCCGTCGCGCCGTCCACCGTCACGCCCCGCAGCACGCCGTCCAGGAACTCCCGCACCTGGAACGGGCGGCAGTCCAGCGGGACGACGCCGTCGTCCAGCTTCGACAGGTCCAGCAGGTGGGTGACCAGCCGGCCCAGGCGTTCGGTCTGCTCCAGCGCGGTGCCCAGGTTCTTCGGGTCCGGCTTCACCACGCCGTCCACCACGTTCTCCAGCAGGCCGCGCAGCGCCGCGATCGGCGTGCGCAACTCGTGCGAGACATTGGCGATCAGCTCGCGGCGGTGCCGGTCGGCGGCCTCCAGGTCGCCGGCCATCCGGTTGAAGGTGTCGGCCAGCTCGCCGATCTCGTCCCGGGAGGACACGTCCACCCGGGCGGTGTAGTCGCCCTCGGCCATCGACCGGGCCGCCGCCGTCATGTCCCGCAGCGGCGCGGTCAGACCGTTCGCCAGGAACTGCATGAACAGCAGCGAGGCGATCAGCGAGAAGATCATGATGATCCGGATCTGGGTCTCCGACCGGATCGCCACCACCACCATGCCGGTGGCCAGCACCACCGAGACCACCACCAGCATCGCCAGCTTGCCCTTGACCGAGCGCACCGGATCGAACGGGCGGATGTCGGCCCACACCCGGCGCGCGGCGCGCACCGCCAGCGGGGGCTGCGGGGTCGGCTCGGCTTCCCCGTTGCGTTGCTGTGGAAAGGTCATGTGTCCCCAGAACTCGTCCCCCGTGCACGACCGGACCGCCGCGCGGGCCCCCCGGAGGCCCGGACCGGCGGCTCCGGGTCAGGACAGCGGAGCCTCCAGCGCGTAACCCACGCCGTGCACCGTACGGATCCAGCTCGCACCGATCTTCCGGCGCAGCGCCTTCACGTGACTGTCGACCGTGCGGGTGCCGGACGCGTCGGTCCAGTCCCACACCTCGGCCAGCAGCTGCTCGCGGGTCAGCACCGCACGCGGCTGCGCGGCCAGGCAGGCCAGCAGGTCGAACTCGGTCGGCGTCAGGTGCACGTCGCCCGAACCCAGCCGGACCCGGCGCTGCACGTGGTCGATCTCCAGCTCGCCGAAGCGCAGGCTGCCGAGAGCCGGCGTGCGGGCCGCCTGCTGGGCGCGCTCCACCCGGCGCAGCAGCACGTTCACCCGGGCCGCCAGCTCGCGCATCGAGAACGGCTTGGTCATGTAGTCGTCCGCGCCGACGCCCAGACCGACCAGCAGGTCCGTCTCGTCGTCCCGCGCGGTCAGCATCAGCACCGGCACCGGGCGCTGGGCCTGGATCCGGCGGCACACCTCGAGGCCGTCGAAGCCCGGCAGCATGATGTCGAGCACCACCAGGTCGGGCTGCCAGGTGTGGAACCCGTCCACTGCGCCCGGCCCGTCGTGGGCCACCGCCACCTTGAAGCCCTCGGCTCCCAGGCGCGCCGCGATCGACTCCGCGATGGTCGGCTCGTCCTCCACGACGAGCACCCGTCGCTGGGTACCCACCGGGCCACTGCTGATCGTCTCTTGCTGAATCTCTGTCACGGTCACGCCACCGCCCCCAGGGCTGCGGGCCGGCCGTCTGTGGGGACGGCGGGCTCCGCGTCGTAGTCGTCTCAATCCGTCTTGGGCTGTTGCCCCGCCCGCCGGCGCTGCTCCTGGCAGCGTACGGACGCCGTCCCCGCCCGGGTGGGCTGACCGGATGATTCCGGCCGGGACCGTCATGCTTGGCAGGTCCCCGATCGGACGGGCACGGGCCAGTACCTTACCCAAAGCACTTGCGACCTGTAACGGTACGTGTGCGAGCGGCATATGCACGGACAGTGGTCTTCACAGGACTTACCCAGACACCTCTCACCTGCCACCCGTATCGTGGGGCGGACGAAGCGTTCGGGAGGCACGATGACCAGCGCGGAACTGCGACGACGGCTGATCCGGCCGGGCCTGCGGGCCGTCCCCACCCCCCGGGCGAACCCGTTCGCGCTCGGTTACCTCGGCCTGCTGCTCGGCACCACGCTCTACGCCCGCTTCGGCGACCCCGACACCGTGCACCGGCTCCAGTCGGTGTCCTCCACCGACGCGCACAACCTGCTCGTCCACCCCGTGGTCTCCCTCATCGGCAGCGGCCTGTGGGTCGCCGGCTCGGTCTGGGCGCCCTACTTCTGGGCCTTCCTCTGCACCGTCGCACCTCTTGAACGACGGGCGGGGGGAGTCCGTGCCCTCGGCGTCTTCGGGGCCGGGCACATCGGCGCGACGCTGCTCTCGCAGGGGGTGGCCGTGGCGAGTGTGGCCGGCGGGGCGGCCGGGCCCGATGTGCTGGACGCGATGGACATCGGCGTCAGTTACGGGGTGCTGGCCTCGCTCGGCGGGCTGGCCGGACTGCTGCCGCGGCCCGGGCGGGCCGTCGCGCTGGGCGCGGGGCTGGCGTTGATCGGGCACCAGTTGTTCTCCGACCCCGATCTGGTGACTTCGGTCGGGCACCCGGCGGCGTTGCTGTTGGGTGTGGCGATGTGGCCGTGGCTGAGGCGCGGCAGGGGGCCGCGCGGGCCGGAGCGGGTGTGGGCGTGGAAGCGCTCGACGGCCGTCGCGGAGGGCTGAGACGTCCACCCTGAGTCCCCTTCGCTCAGGGTGAACACCCGGAGGGGAACAACCGAGGCGTGCCAAACCTTAGTCAGGTCAGCTCAACTTCACTGACTGGGGAGAGATCATGGCATCGACGTCCATTCCGCTCACTCTGCCCGTGCTGCCCCTCGACGACGAGGTGGTGCTCCCTGGCATGGTGGTTCCGCTGGAGCTTTCGGATCCGGAGGTGAGGGCTGCCGTGGAGGCGGCCAGGGCGGGGAGCAACGGGGGGAAGCCGCAGGTGCTGCTGGTGCCGCGGCTCGACGGGTCGTACGCGGCGGTGGGTGCGCTGGCGACGGTCGAGCAGGTCGGGCGGCTGGCGGACGGTGACCCGGCGGCGCTGGTACGCGCGGTGCGCCGGGTGCGGATCGGCAAGGGGACGACCGGGCCGGGGGCGGCGCTGTGGGTGGAGACCACGCCGTTCCAGGAGTCGGACGCCGGGCTGCCGGTGGCAGGTCGGGCGGCCGAGCTGGCCAAGGAGTACAAGGCGCTGTCCACCAAGTGGCTGCGCAAGCGCGGGGCATGGCAGATCGTGGACCGGGTGGCCGCGATCGAGGACATCGGCGAGCTCGCGGACAACATCGGGTACGCGCCGTTCGCCACCGCCGAGCAGAAGCTGAAGGTGCTGCTGGAGGCCGACCGTCAGGCCCGGCTGGAGTACGCGCTGGGCCTGCTGCGCGAGCACCTCGCGGAGGAGGAGGTCAACGACACCATCCGCAAGGACGTCGAGGAGGGCGTCGCCAAGCAGCAGAAGGAGTTCCTGCTGCGCCGCCAGCTGGAGGCCGTCCGCAAGGAGCTGGCCGAGCTGAACGGTGAGGCGGGTACTGAGGAGGATGACTACCGGGCGCGGGTGGAGGCGGCCGAGCTGCCCGAGAAGGTCCGGGAGGCGGCGCTCAAGGAGGTCGACAAGCTGGAGCGTTCCAGTGATCAGTCGCCCGAGGGCTCGTGGATCCGCACCTGGCTGGACACCGTGCTGGAGCTGCCGTGGAACGAGCGCTCCGAGGATTCGTACGACATCGCCGCCGCGCGTGCCGTGCTGGACGCCGACCACACCGGCCTGGCGGACGTGAAGGACCGGATCGTCGAGTACCTGGCGGTCCGCAAGCGCCGGGCCGACCAGGGGCTCGGCCAGATCGGCGGCCGGCGCGGAGGTGCGGTGCTGGCGCTGGTCGGCCCGCCCGGTGTCGGCAAGACCTCGCTGGGCGAGTCGGTGGCCCACGCGATGGGCCGGTCGTTCGTCCGGGTGGCGCTGGGCGGCGTCCGGGACGAGGCGGAGATCCGCGGCCACCGGCGGACGTACGTGGGCTCGATCCCCGGCCGGATCGTCCGGGCGATCAAGGAGGCCGGGACGATGAACCCGGTGGTGCTGCTGGACGAGATCGACAAGGTCGGCTCGGACTACCGGGGCGACCCGGCGGCGGCGCTGCTCGAGGTGCTGGACCCGGCACAGAACCACACCTTCCGGGACCACTACTTGGAGGTCGAGCTCGACCTGTCCGACGTAGTGTTCCTGGCCACCGCCAACGTGCTGGAGGCCATCCCGGAGCCGCTGCTGGACCGGATGGACCTGGTCCGGCTGGACGGTTACACCGAGGACGAGAAGGTCTCCATCGCCCGCGACCACCTGCTGCCCCGCCAGCTCGCCAAGGCGGGCCTCGCCGCGGAGCAGCTGACGGTGGACGAGGAGGCGCTGCGCCGGCTCGCCGCCGAGTACACCCGGGAGGCGGGCGTCCGGAACCTGGAGCGGTCGATCGCGCGGATCCTGCGCAAGGTCGCCGCGCAGACCGAGCTGGGCGAGCGCGAGCTGCCGGCCGCGATCGGCCCGGACGACCTGCGGGCGCTGCTGGGCCGGCCGCACCACGTGCCGGAGTCGGCGCAGGAGCCGACCGAGCGTCGCACCGCGGTGCCCGGGGTGGCGACCGGCCTGGCGGTCACCGGGGCCGGTGGTGACGTCCTCTACATCGAGGCGTCGCTGGCGGACGCGGAGACCGGCTCGACCGGGCTGACGCTGACCGGGCAGCTGGGCGACGTGATGAAGGAGTCGGCGCACATCGCGCTCTCCTACCTGCGTTCGCGCGGCGCCGAGCTGGAGCTGCCGGTGACGGGCCTGCGCGAGCGGGGCATCCACCTGCACGTGCCGGCCGGCGCGGTGCCGAAGGACGGCCCGAGCGCGGGCATCACGATGACCACGGCGCTGGCCTCGCTGCTGTCGGGGCGCAAGGTGCGTACCGACGTGGCGATGACCGGCGAGGTGTCGCTGACCGGCCGGGTGCTGCCGATCGGCGGGGTCAAGCAGAAGCTGCTGGCCGCGGACCGGGCCGGGGTCACCACGGTGATCATCCCGAAGCGCAACGAGGCGGACCTGGACGACGTCCCCGCCGAGGTGCTGGAGCGGCTCACGGTGCACGCCGTGTCCGACGTCCGGGAGGTGCTGCGGCTGGCGCTGGAGCCGGCGGAAGTGCTGGTCGCGGCGGCCTGATGACGGCCGAGGGGCCGGGGAGTGTCCACTCCCCGGCCCCTGGTGGTTGCCGATTGTGGCCCATGGCAGACTTCCGGCATGCCGTCCCCTACGCAGCGCGCGCTGACCGCAATGCCGGAGAACTTCCGTCCGTTCCTGGTCAAGCACCGCAAGTTGGTGAAGTTCCTCGTGGTCGGAGGAACCTGCTTCGTGCTCACCATGTTGATCAACTTCGCTCTGAAGATGACCGTCTTCGAGGCCAAGCCGCTCGTCGCCCTGACCGTCGCGACCGTGATCGCCACCGGCGTCTCGTACGTGCTGAACCGGCAGTGGTCCTTCCGGGCCGCCGGCAAGCATCGCGAGGCTGTCCTGTTCGTCGTGGTCAGCGCTCTCGCGGTCGGTGTCAACGACCTTCCGCTGGCGGCCTCGCGCTACCTGTTCGACCTGCGGGAACCGCACGTCACCCACATGACCCAGGAGGTCGCCGACTTCCTCAGCGGCATGATCCTGGGCACCCTGCTGGCGATGGTGTTCCGCTACTGGGCGATGAACCGGTACGTGTTCACCCGGTTGTCGGACCGGGTGAACGAGGAGCAGGGGCGGGCGACCGAGCGGGTCTGACCCCGCCCCTTTCCGTGACGGCCGCTCACGCCTCCGCGGAGGCGGGGCGGCCGACGAGCGGACGGCGGGCCGCCGCGACGAAGGTCACCGCGACACCGATCGCGGCCCAGACCGCCAGCACCGTCAGCGGCATCGCCATCGCGGACGAGCCCAGGTAGGCGATGGAGCGGGTGGCCGAGGTGCCGGCGCCGTTCGGGATCCACTCGCCGATCGCCCGCCAGAACGTCGGCAGCAGCGGCGGCGGGTAGACGCCGCCCGCGCTGGGGTTGCCCAGCACCACGAACACCAGCACGGCCACGCCGATGCCGATGATGTCGAACAGGCACTGCAGCGCCATGGTGAACGCGCCGACCGAGAACACCACGAGCGCGCCGATCGCGGACAGCGCCAGGATCGAGCCGGGCAGCGCGTCCAGGATCGGGCCGGTGATCAGCGTGCCGCCGAAGCCCGCGGCGATCGAGTACAGCGCCAGGGTGCCCAGGCGCACCGCGGCCCGGTTGGCGTTGGCGGGGCGGGCACCGGCGCTGACGCCGAGGATCGAGGCGACCAGGTAGCCGCCGACGCACCAGCCGACCACCAGGTAGAAGCTGGACAGGCCCTTGCCGTCGCCGGAGGCCAGCGGAATGGTGTCCTGCACCTCGACGGTGCGGTGCTGGGCGGCCGCGACCTTGGTGACGATCAGCTCGGCGGCGCCGGAGGCGGCCGGGCCGCGGGCCTCGGCGACCAGCAGGGTGTCCTGGGTGCCGGCCGGGTCGAACACCCAGGCCGCGTAGATCTTCTGGTCCTTGATCCGGGCCTTCGCGGTCTCCGCGTCGGGCACGACGGACGCGCGCACCGCGTCGTCCGGGACGGACTCCAGGGCGGCGGTCAGCTTCGGAGCGACCTCGGGCGGGGCAACCACTGCGATGGACAGCTGGTGCGGCTTCGGCTGGTGGAGAGCACCCACGTACGAGGTGATGAAGCCGAGCTGGAGCAGCAGGACGGCGACAACCAGGAGGAACGCGCGTGGTGTCACCGCGTCCTTGAGGTCGGCGACGAATCCCTTTGCAGGCTCTGCCATGGGCGGGCATCTCCCTATCAATCCGGTACCAGTACACAAATCGGATACTTAATATCATGAAACAGTTGCGCCCCGGAGAACGTGCAGGCTGCGCGATACTGAGCGCCATGAACGACCCCGCGGCAGAGCCGAACGCCGCCGAACTGGCATTTCTCGCGGTCGAGCGCGAGGTGGCGACGCTGTTCCGGCGCAGCAGGGCCCGGGCCGCCGAGGTCTCCCGGCAGGTGCACCCCGAGCTGGAGGCCGGGGCGTACGTCCTGCTCTCCTTCATCCGGGAGTCCGGGCAGGCGCGGGTGACCGACATCGGGCTGCACTTCGGCGTGGGCAAGGCCACGGTGAGCCGGCAGATCCGGGCGATCGAGGAACTGGGGCTGCTGCGGCGGGAGACCGACCCGCTGGACCGGCGGGCCTCGCTGGTGTCGCTGACCGAGGAGGGCGAGCGGCGGTTCGCGGCCGCCCGGGAGGCGCGGATGGCGCGCTTCCGGGCCTCGCTGGAGGCGTGGGAGGTGGGCGAGTTGGAGCAGTTCGCGCGCCTGCTGGAGCGGTTCAACGAGCTGACCGAAGGGGTCTGACCCGTTCTGACCTGGGCCTTTGAGGGGGCCCTTTACTTTGACTTGAATAAAGTTGTCTTAGTCAACTATCGGCGTATAGTTGCTTGAGGCAACGAATTTTTAGTCGAAGGAAACGCATGTCGACGACCCCCCAGACACTCCCGCAGGCCCAGATGTCCCACCGCCAAGTGCTCGAAGCCCTCTCGGGCCTGCTGCTCGGCCTGTTCGTGGCCGTGCTGTCCTCCACGGTCGTCTCCAACGCGCTCCCGCGGATCCTCCACGACCTGCACGGTGGCGAGTCCGCCTACACCTGGGTGGTCACCGCCGCCCTGCTCTCGATCACCGCCGCCACCCCGCTCTGGGGCAAGCTCTCCGACCTGGTCAGCAAGAAGCTGCTGGTCCAGATCGCCATGGCGATCTACGTGCTCTCCTCGGCACTGGCCGGTCTGTCGCAGAGCATCGGCATGCTGATCTTCTGCCGCGTGCTGCAGGGCATCGGCGCCGGCGGTGTGATCGCGCTCGGCCAGATCTGCCTGGCCGCGATGGTCCCGCCGCGCGAGCGCGGCCGGTACAGCGGCTACTTCGGCGCGGTGTTCGCACTCGCCACCCTCGGCGGCCCGCTGATCGGCGGCGTCATCGTGGACACCTCCTGGCTCGGCTGGCGCTGGTGCTTCTACGTCGGCGTCCCGTTCGCCCTGCTCGCCATCCTGGTGCTGCAGCGCACCCTGAAGCTCCCCGAGCAGACCGTCCGCAAGCCGAAGATCGACTACCTGGGCGCGGTGCTGATCACCGCCGCCGTCAGCCTGCTGATGATCTGGATCTCGCTGGCCGGCAAGAACTACGACTGGGTGTCCTGGCAGACCGCGGTGATGGTGCTCGGCGGCCTGGCACTGGCCGGACTGTTCGTCGCCGTCGAGAAGCGCGCCGCCGAGCCGCTGATCCCGCTCGACCTGTTCCGCCACCGCACCGTCGCGCTCGCCTCGGTGGCCTCCGCCTTCGTCGGCGTCGGCATGTACGGCACCACCACCTTCCTCGGCCAGTACTTCCAGCTCGCCAAGGAGAAGACCCCCACCCAGGCCGGTCTGCTCACCCTGCCGATGATCCTCGGCCTCGCGGTGTCCTCCACGGTGGCCGGAAAGCTCATCACCAAGTACGGCAAGTGGAAGGGCTACCTGGTGGGCGGCACCGTGATGCTCGCCGTCGGACTCGGCCTGATGGGCACCGCCCGGGCCGGCACCTCGTACGGGCTGCTCGCGCTCTACATGGCGGTGGCCGGTATCGGCCTCGGCCTGACCAGCCAGAACCTGGTCCTCGCGGTGCAGAACACCGTCCCGCGCCACGAACTGGGCGCGGCCAGCTCGGTGGTCACCTTCTTCCGCACCATGGGCGGCGCGATGGGCGTCTCCGCGCTCGGCGCGCTGCTGGGGCACAAGGTCGCCTCGTACATGGCGGAGAACTTCGTCAAGGCCGGTCTGCCCGCCCCCGCGGGCGGCGGCGACGGCATCCCGGACCTGCACGCGCTGCCCGCCCGGATCGTCCCGCTGGTCACCGACGCGTTCGGGCACGGCGTCGGCACCGTGTTCCTGGTCGCCGCCCCGTTCGCGGTGGTCGGCTTCCTGCTGGTGCTGTTCATCCGCGAGGTGCCGCTGCGCACCGCCGACGACGACCGGGCCGCCGCCCCGGCCGCCAAGGCCGCGGAGCTGGTCACCGACTGATCGCTGCCGACATGCGTGAAGGGCCCCGCCGGATGGCGGGGCCCTTCGTCGTGTCTGCTCGCGTTACTTGGCGGCGATCAGCGAGATGCCGTACGCGACCACCGCGGCGCAGGCGGTGAAGCACGCGACCGCGGCGGCCAGGGCCGGGACGCCCTTGCCGGTGCCGGCCTCGACGGCCGCCTCGCGGCGGGTCAGTGCCAGGTTGCCCAGCGCGAAGACGGTGACGACGGCGAGGGTGACGGCCAGGCTGACGCCCGCGGTCTCGGCCAGAGCGGCCCACTTGATGTGCATGATTCGTAGTCCTTTCAGGCCGCGATGGTGGTCTGGCCGGTCGGGCTGCCGGTGACCGGCAGGTCCACCGTCTCGCTGTCGTGCACGTTGCCGGCGTGCACCGGCTGGCGGCGGGAGATCAGCCACATCGAGCCGGCGCCGAGCACCAGCGCCACGCCGACCACGGCCACGCCCCAGTCGCCCTGGTTCGCGATCAGGGCGGCCAGGCCGGACACCGCGGCGGCGGCCGGCAGGGTCAGGCCCCAGGTGTAGACCATGCGGCGGACCATGCCCCAGCGCAGCTTGCCCGACGGGCCGCCGAGGCCCGCGCCCATGATGCCGCCGGAGCAGACCTGGGTGGTGGACAGGCCGTAGCCCATGTGCGAGGAGGTCAGGATCACGGTCGCGGCGGCGGTCTCCGAGGCGAAGCCCTGCGGCGGCCGGATGTCGGCCAGGCCGGAGCCCATCGAACGGATGATCCGCCAGCCGCCCATGTAGGTGCCCAGCGCGATCGCCAGACCGGCGCTGATGATCACCCAGGTCGGCGGGCCGTCGCCCTTGTGCAGCTGGCCGGCCGAGATCAGGGTCAGCGTGATGATGCCCATGGTCTTCTGCGCGTCGTTGGTGCCGTGCGCCAGCGAGATCAGCGAGGAGGAGAAGATCTGGCCCCGCCGGAAGCCCTTCTCGGTGCTCTTCTTCGGGCTGCTGCCGGCGATCAGGTAGGCCAGCTTGGTGGCGCCCCAGGAAGCGACGCCCGCGATGATCGGGGAGGCCACCGCCGGGATCAGGATCTTGGAGACCACGACGCTGAAGTTGACGCCGCCGATGCCGGCGCCGACCACGGTCGCGCCGATCAGGCCGCCGTACAGGGCGTGCGAGGAGGACGAGGGCAGGCCCTTGAGCCAGGTCAGCAGGTTCCACAGGATCGCGCCGACCAGGGCGGCGAAGATGATCGAGGGTTGCAGTCCGGCCTTCTCGTTGACGATGCCACCCGAGATGGTGGTGGCCACCTTGACCGAGAGGAAGGCACCACCGAAGTTCAGCACCGCGGCGATGGCCACGGCGACCTTGGGCTTGAGGGCGCCGGTGGCGATGGAGGTGGCCATCGCGTTGGCGGTGTCGTGGAAGCCGTTCGTGAAGTCGAAGGCGAGCGCCGTGATGATCACAACGGCCACCAGGAACGTGATGTGTTCCATACCCAAACAATCGTCGAAGGTGTCGGACTGACGTTGCTGTCCTCGGTGACCGTAGGAAGCGATGGTGAACGGGAGGTTAACTCGGCACGGAGTTGTGGTTCCTTGGGTGGCGCGGGAGTTGCCGGGGCGTCGGTTTTCCATGGAGATCGCGGAATCCGATGAGAGGGTTGTCACACTCCCGCGCGGATGAGAATTCACTTCACGCCCCCCTGGGCATCTGCCGGGAACTCCCTCCGCATGGCAGGATCGGTCCGATCGCCGACGGGAACCAGGGGAGGGCCGGCCGATGGGGGCAGGGCAGCGCGCGGAGTCGACCGGGATGCGGCCGTGGGTACGCGCCGCACTGCGTTGCGGGGCGGTGCTCGCCGTCGCCGCACTGACCTTGCCGTTCGCCTCCGCCGCGTACGCCGCGCCGGACCCCGGAGCCTCGACCTCCGCCCCCGGGGCCGACCCGCTGGCCGAGGCCAAGCGGACCCTCGGCCCGCTGCTGGAGCAGCTGCACACCCTGTACCAGGAGGCCGAGGCCGCCACCGAGCAGTACAACGGCACGGTGGCCCGGCTCGCCGAGCAGCAGGCCAACGTCCAGGACCTGAACGCCCGGGTGACCCGGCAGCAGGAGGCCGTGGACACCGGCAACGACCTGGCCGCCCAGCTGGCCGGCGCGCAGTACCGCAACAGCCAGATATCCGGGTACGCCGAGATGCTGCTGGCCAAGGACCCGTACGAGGCGGTGGTGATCGCCGGACTGCTGGACTCCGCCGGGCGCTCGCAGAAGGAGTTCCTGGAGCGGCTGAAGTCCGACCGGGACACCCTCGCCGCCGCGCAGCTGGCCGCCCAGCAGGCGCTGACCGAGGCGCAGACGCTGGCCGGTCAGCAGGAGCAGCAGAAGAACACCGTGGCCAAGAAGCTGGCCGACGTGGAGACCCTGGTCGGCTCGCTCACCGGCGCCCAGCGCAGCGAGCTGGAGGCGCTGGAGAAGCAGCAGGCCGACCAGGCGCAGCTGACCTTCCTGGCATCCGGCGCACTCGGCAAGGGCGAGCGCACGCCGTCCGCGATGGGCCGCAAGGCGGTGCAGTACGCGCTCCAGCAGCTCGGCAAGGACTACGTGTGGGGCGGTGCCGGGCCGGACGTGTTCGACTGCTCGGGCCTCACCTCGCAGGCCTGGCTGCACGCCGGGAAGGCCATCCCGCGCACCAGCCAGGAGCAGTGGGCGCAGCTCAAGCACGTGGCGCTGAACGAGATGCGCCCCGGTGACCTGGTGGTCTACTACGGTGGCGCCACCCACATCGGGATGTACATCGGCGGCGGCCTGGTCGTGCAGGCCCCGCGCACCGGCGACGTGGTGAAGGTGTCGAAGGTCGGCGCGATGCCGATCCTGGGCGCCGTCCGGCCCGACCCGGAGGACTCGGCGGACGACGCGGGCGGCGAGTGGAAGGTGCCGGACGTGAAGGCCGGCGAGTCGAAGATCGGGCCCGCCAAGCCGTCCACGCTGCCGCCGGCGCCGAGCACGCCCGCGCCGAGCACGCCTGCGCCGAGCACCCCGGGCCCGAACGTCCCGGGGCCGGGCACGAAGCCCAGCAACCCCGGCACCACCCCGTCGCAGCCCGGTGGCAGCGGCTCGCCGAGCACCGGTTCGAGCAGCTCGCCCAGCGGATCGGCGAGCGGTTCGGCCTCCGGCTCGCCGTCCGGCGCCGCGTCGGCCTCCGGGTCGGGTTCGGCCGCGCCGACGGGCAACTGACCGACCGGGCCGCCGTCGCAGGACGGCGGCCCGGGCGGCCCAGGCGGGTCGGACGGTCAGGCGGTTGGCTCCAGGCGGACCACCACGGCCTTGGAGGTCGGGGTGTTGCTGATGTCCGCGGTGGAGTCCAGTGGCACCAGCACGTTGGTCTCCGGGTAGTAGGCGGCCGCGCCGCCCCGGGCCACCGGGTAGTGCACCACCCGGAAACGCGGGGCGCGGCGCTCCACGCCGTCCTTCCACTCGCCGACCAGGTCGACGAACTGCCCGTCGGTGAGGCCGAGTTCGGCGGCGTCGGCGGGGTTGACCAGGACCACCCGGCGGCCGCCCTTGATGCCCCGGTAGCGGTCGTCCAGGCCGTACACGGTGGTGTTGTACTGGTCGTGCGAGCGGAGCGTCTGGAGCAGCAGCCGGCCCGGCGGGACGTCGGGGGCGGTGAGCGGGTTGACGGTGAAGTTGGCCTTGCCGGTGGCGGTGGGGAAGCTGCGGCTGTCGCGCGGGGCGTGCGGCAGGGCGAAGCCGCCGGGGCGGCGGACCTTGGCGTTGAAGTCGTCGAAGCCGGGGATCACGCGGGCGATCCGGTCCCGGATCAGGTCGTAGTCGCGGGCGAACTCCTCCCACGGCGTGGGGTCCTGCGGGCCGAGCGCGGCGCGGGCCAGCCGGCTGACGATCGCCACCTCGGAGAGCAGCTCGGGCGCGGGCGGGCGCAGGCCGCCGCGCGAGGAGTGCACCATGCCCATCGAGTCCTCGACGCTGACGAACTGCGGGCCGAGCGTGCTGACGTCCCGGTCGGTGCGGCCCAGGGTGGGCAGGATCAGCGCGCGGGCGCCGGTGATCACGTGCGAGCGGTTCAGCTTGGTGGAGACGTGCACGGTCAGCCGGCAGCGGCGCATCGCGGCCTCGGTGGCGTCGGTGTCGGGGCTCGCGGAGACGAAGTTGCCGCCCATCGCGAAGAACACCTTGACCCGGCCGTCGCGCATCGCCCGGATGGTGTCGACGGTGTCGAAGCCGTGGGCGCGCGGCGGCTCGAACTCGAACTCCTGGCCCAGGGCGTCCAGGAACGCGGTGCTCGGGCGTTCGAAGATGCCCATCGTGCGGTCGCCCTGCACGTTGCTGTGCCCGCGCACCGGGCAGACGCCCGCGCCGGGGCGGCCGACGTTGCCGCGCAGCAGCAGGAAGTTGACCACCTCGCGGATGGTCGGCACCGAGTGCTTGTGCTGGGTCAGGCCCATCGCCCAGCAGACGATGATCTTCTGCGAGGAGAGCACCAGGCGGTGCAGTTCCTCGATCTGCTCCCACGGCAGGCCGGTGGCGGCCAGCGTGGCCGGGCGGTCGAGGTCGGCCGCCTCGGCGGTGAACTCCTGGTACCCGGCGCAGTGTTCGGCGACGAACGCCTCGTCGACGGCGCCGGGGGTGGTGAGCAGCAGGTGGTTCAGCGCCCGGAACAGCGCCAGGTCGCCGCCGAGGCGGATCTGCAGGAACAGGTCGGTGAGCTTGGTGCCGCCGCCGACCAGGCCGCGCGGGGTCTGCGGGTTCTTGAACCGCTCCAGGCCGGCCTCGGGCAGCGGGTTGACGCTGACGATCTTCGCGCCGGCCCGCTTGGCGCGCTCCAGCGCGGAGAGCATCCGGGGGTGGTTGGTGCCCGGGTTCTGGCCCGCGACGATGATCAGGTCGGCCTGGTACAGGTCCTTGAGCGAGACGCTGCCCTTGCCGACGCCGAGTGTCTCGGTGAGCGCCGAACCCGAGGACTCGTGGCACATGTTGGAGCAGTCGGGCAGATTGTTGGTGCCCAGCCGGCGGGCGAACAACTGGTAGGCGAAGGCCGCCTCGTTGGACGTCCGGCCGGAGGTGTAGAACGCCGCCTCGTTCGCGGATCCCAGCGCGGTGAGCTCGGCGGCGATCAGCGCGAACGCCTCGTCCCAGCCGATCGGCGCGTAGTGGGTGGCGCCCTCGTCGAGCAGCATCGGGGTGGTGAGGCGGCCCTGCTGGCCGAGCCAGTAGCCGGAGCGCTCGGCGAGGTCGGCGACCGGGTGGGCGGCGAAGAACTCGGGGGTTATCCGCCGCTCGGTGGCCTCCTCGGCGACCGCCTTCGCGCCGTTCTCGCAGAACTCCGCCAGGTGCGGCTTGTCCGGGTCGGGCCAGGCGCAGCCCGGGCAGTCGAAGCCGTCCTGCTGGTTGACCTTGCGCAGGGTGGAGAGTACCCGGCCCGGGGACATCTGGTCGGCGGCCATCCGCAGGGTGTGACCGATCGCGGGCAGACCGGCGGCGGCGTGCGCCGGAGGTCCGACGTGCGGCGCGTCCTGGGCGGGGTCGCGGTGCGGGGGCTGCTTGGCCATGGCGGACTCTCCGGAGGGCTCGGGGTGCTTGGAGCGTATCCGGTACGACCGCGGGTGTCGTGGGGCGGAGGGCCGGGCCGGTCACCAGCCGTGCGGGATGCGCTCCAGCACCCCGCCCGCGAACACGTCGTACAGCGGCAGCGACTCCAGGTGCACATAGCCGATGTGGCAGTCGCACTCGCCCAACGGGCAGGCGCGCGCCCGCAGTTGGGCCCGGTAGGAGTCGTCGTACAGGTTGCCCAGCGGCGGTCGGACGAAGTGGCAGCGACGCACCGTGCCGTCCCCGTCCACCGACACCACGCTCTCCCCGGTGCGGCACGGCAGGCCCGCGCTGCGGTGCGGGTGGCGGCTGTAGCCGAACAGCGGGTCCAGCTCCGTCCACTCGGCCGCCTCCGCGTCGGTGTACGTGAGCCCGTCCGCCGCGTTCACCCACAGGTAGACGGACGCCGGCAGCGCCGCGCGCAGCCGGCGGGCCGCCGCCAGGTGCTCCGGCTGCCCGACCACGCCGACGCTGAACCGCACGCCCAGTGCCGTCAGTTCGGCGCACTTGGCGAGGAAACGCTGCTCCGTCACCTGGCCCGGGTGGTACGTCACCCAGAGCGCCAGCTTCGACAGGTCCGCCTCGGCCAGCCAGCCGGTGCGGCAGCTCGCGTTGGTCTGGATCGCCACCCGCTCCAGGTGTGGCAGCCGGCTCAGCTCCACCATCGCCCGCCGGTACCAGGACCGCACCAGGCCCTCGCCCCACGGCGTGAACAGGACGGAGAGACGGCCGTGTTCGTACCGGGACGCCCAGGCGGTGAACCGCTCCAGCGCGGCCCGGTCGGTGCGCAGCAGCTCCGGGGGGTCCCGCCGCTTGGCGAACGGGCAGTACGGGCAGTCGTAGTCGCAGGAGGACAGCGGGCCCCGGTACAGGACGGTCAGTGCGCTCATTTCGGCGAGTACCCCGCCATCCGCTCGCGCACCCCGGCGGAGAACAGCCGCGGGCCGATCGCGTCCGACCAGGCCAGGCCCTCCGCGGTGAGCAGCAGCCGGTCCGCGCCGGCCGCCAGCCAGTTGTTGGCGGCGAACCCGGCCAGTTCGGACGGGAAGTCCTGCTCGGGGCTGCTGCCGAAGCGCTCCCGGTAGGCCGCCAGGTCGACGCCCTCGCCCTGCAGCAGCGACTGCACCAGATGGCGGCGGCGGGTCTCCTCGTCCGTCATCTCCCAGCCCAGTTCGGCGCGCGAGAAGTCCGGCGCCGCCACGTAGTCGTCGATGATCCGGCGGACCTCGCGGGCGTCCACCGCGTAGTCGAAGGAGTAGTGCAGCTTCGAGGTGTACGAACGCGCCCCGCAGCCCAGGCCCACCATGCCGTCGGTCTGGCAGGCGTACTCGCCGGCGCTCGCGCAGGCCGCGCCGGAACGGCGGAACATCCGCATCGACACCTGCTCGTAGCCGTTCGCCAGCAGGTGGTCGCGGCCGGCACGGTAGAGCGTCAGGCGCTGGGCGTCCCATTCGGGAGACGGCGCGTTGTCGGTGTGCCGGTTGTCGGCGTGCCGGCCGAGGCCGGTCAGCGGGCGGATGTACAGCGGGTACAGGTACAGCTCCTCGGGCTGCCAACTCAGCGCTGCGTCAAGGGACTTGATCCAGCTGGCGACCGTCTGGCCGTCGATGCCGTAGATCAGGTCGATGTTCAGCACCGGGAAGCCCGCGTCCCGGACCCGGCCGAGCGCCGCCTCCACCGCCGCCCGCTTCTGTGGCCGGACCGCCGACCTCGCCTCCTCGTCCAGGAACGACTGCACGCCCAGGCTCAGCCGCGTCGTGCCGCGCTCGGCCAGGACCTGGAGGCGGTCCGCGGTGGCGGTGTCGGGGGAGGCCTCGACGGAGAGGGGGATGGACCGCAGATCCGCGCCCATCCGGTGCTCGGCGATGTCGCAGAGACGCTCCAGCTCGGCCGCCGTCAGATAGGTGGGCGTGCCGCCGCCGAACGCCGCGAGAGCGAATTCGGCGCTGCCGGAGAGGGCCTCCCGGGCCTGGCCGGCCTGCCGCTCCAGCGCGTCCAGGTAAGCAGTGGTCAGGCCCTCCGGGCTGCCGATCCGGGTGAACAGATTGCAGAAGCCGCAGCGCACCTCGCAGAACGGGATGTGCAGATAGAGGGAGAGCGCGTCCTGCTTCTCGCCCCGCCACAGGTCCGCCAGCGGCGGGCGGTCGGGCAGCGGGCGATAGGCCGTTTTGTGCGGGTACGCGTAGACGTACGACTGGTACGGGGACTCGGCGAGCGTCATCGGTGCTCCTGGGTGGTCGCCGGGAGGGTGAAGTGCGCGTACGGCACCGTCCAGACCACCTCGTGGCCGATCCGGTGACCGGTGTAACCGTCCTCGCCGTACGCGGTGCCGTGGTCCGAGCAGACGATCGCGAAACACGGACGGCGGGCGGACATCGCCGCGAACAACCGCCCCAGATGCGCGTCCACGTACTCCAGCGCGGCCGCGTGACTGGCCCGGGAGTCGCCGTCCTCACGGGTCGCGCCCGGGAGGTGGAACCAGTTCGGCTGGTGCAGCGCGGAGACGTTGATGAACAGGAACAGCGGCTGGTCGGACGGCTGCTCTGCCGCGACCCGCTCGGCCACCGCCACCTGCGACTCGAACGAGGTCGGGGACGGGACACCCAACTCCGGTGCCCAGTGGCTCTCCTGGAACAGGCCGGGGAGAACGGAACCCAGCGGGCCCTGCTTGTTGAAGAACCCGACGCCACCGATGCAGACCGTGTGGTAACCGGCCGCGGCGAGAGCCGTCGGCAGATCGGGCGCGTCGAACACCCAGGTGCGGGACTCGGTCGACTCGGAGCCGGCGAAACGCGCGGCGAACAGACGCGGGTGCGGGCCATTGGGGGACGCGGGCGTGGGGAGGAAACCGGCCAGGATCGCCTGGTGCGCGGCGTACGTGAAGCTGCCGGGGGAGTGGCGGCGCTCCCAGGCTCCGTTCGGGATCACCCGGGCGAGATTGGGGAGGCGGCCGGCGGCGAGAAGCTCTTCGGCGACGTCGTAGCGGAGGGTGTCGATGGTGACGAGGAGGAGATCGTGGGTGCCGACGATCTCGTTCATGTTCGGTATGCCGTGCTGCAAGGGAGTTCCTTCGGGGTTACGCCGCCGGGGTGTCAACTGGCTGCGGGGTGGACGGATCCGGCCGGTGCTGCCCTTCCGTCTCGCGCAGTTCCGCCCCCTCGGCTTCGCCTGGGGGTACCCCCAGCGGCCCCTGGCGGGGCGTGGAGGCTGATTGCGGAGCTTGGGCCGCCGGGGCGTCAACTGGCTGCGGGGTGAGCGGATCCGGCCGGGGGAGCTCTTCCGCTTCGCGCAGTTCTCGCCCTAGTCCTGGCGGGCTGGGCGGTGCCCCCACGCGCCCCTGGTTTCGCACCCGCTCGCGCTCCCCGCCGGGGGCTGGGAAAAGCGCCTCCCGGTACTTCGGCGAAGCCAACTGCGCCGCGTAGGTGTCGAGCCCCGGGGCCGGGCCGTCCGGCAGGCCCGGGAGGTTGGGGAGGAGGTCGCCGAAGGCGTTGACTTCGCCGATCAGGGTGCGGCGCCAGCGGGCGTGGGGGAGCAGGTCGACGCCGACCATCGGGGCGTGCGGGAAGCAGCTTGCGGCGGCTTCCGCGGTGGCGAGCAGGGTGGGCCAGGTGTCGCCGGCGGCGGCGCGGACGGCGACCAACTCGCCGCGGGCGCCGCCGAGGTGGAGGTTGGTCATGGGGTGGCGGCTGGTGCGGACCACCACGTGGGTGGCCCGGCCGCCGACCACCAGTACCCGCAGGTCCGCGGCGAGGCCGCCCTGGCCGGACTTGGGGACCCACTGTTCGACGTGCAGGCCCTCCGGGGCGAGCCGGTCGACGAGTGCGGCGACCTCGGCCGCGTCGCGGTAGCGGCGGACGGTGAGCGAGTTGTGCAGCCCGTCCGGGGCGACCTCCACCGAGGTGGTGGCCTGGACCTGCCCGCGCGGGCCGAACTCCAGCGCCACCACCCCCGAGGCGGAGGAGCCGTGCACCGGTTTGAGGAACACCCGGCGCATCCCGGCGGACGCCATCCGTTCCCGCAACTCCTCGAAGGAGGACGGGAGTTCGCCGGGCAGCGCGGGCGGAACCGGCACCCCCGCGGCGGCCAGCGCCGCGTGCGCGCGGCGCTTGTCGAACATCACGGCGATCTCCTCCGGATCGCCGAGCATCCGCACCCCGGGCCGGGCGGCCAGTTCGCGGAGTGCGGCGGTGACGCCCGCGTACCAGGCCGGTCCGCCCTCGACCCGGGTGGCCGCGTAGCTGTCACCCAGTGCGGCGCCGCGCAGCAGCCGGTCGGCCTCCGGGTCCTCGCCGGGCGAGTCGACCCGCACCACCGCGCCGGGCGGCAGCTCGTACCGTCCGCGCAGCACCGAGGACCAGGGCAGCACGGCGGGCTCCGGCAGGCCGGCGGCGCGGGCCGCGGCGGCGAACAGGGTGACCCTCCGGTGCCCGGGGCAGCCCAGGACGACCAGCTTCGGCGGCGTCAACGCAGGACCTCCGCCTACTCGGAGACGGCGACGTAGCGCCAGTTGTCGTTCGGGTCCTCGGCCTGGGAGAGGTCGATCTCGACGCCGGGCAGGGCGTCCCGCAGGCGCTTCCGCATGCCCTCGGTGAGGTAGTGGTGGTGCAGGTCGAGCTTCTTCAGGTGGGTGAGCGGCTGGCCCTCCAGCAGCGCCGCCGCGCCCTCGTCGGTGAGCGCGCCCATGGACAGCGCCAGCCCGGTCAGCCGGGGCACCACCGGGGCCTGGGCGACCAGCGCGGCGATCCGGTCCTGCTGTTCGGCGTTCTGCAGGCCGAGGTACGTCAGCGACGGCAGGTTGGCGCCGGACAGGAACGGGCCGAGGTCCTCCATCGTCCAGTCGCCGCCGTAGTTGTCGACGCCGAGCCACAGCTCCAGCTTCTCCAGCGCCGGGAAGTCGCAGGCCGCGACCGAGCGGACCACCGAGCCCGGCAGGCCGCCGGCCTCGAAGCGCAGCGCCTTCAGCTTCTCGTGCTTCACCGGCTTCAGGGAGAGCGAGTCCTTGCCGTCGTAGTCGCCGTCGGTGCCGCGCACCACCAGCTCCTCCAACTGGGGGAAGGCGGCGAAGACCGGCGTGATCTCGGACATCTGGATCCAGGAGATCTCGCACTCCTCCGCGATGATGTCGCCGATGAACAGCGCCCGCAGCGCCGGGAATCGGTCGGCGGCGGCGAGCACCGTCGGCAGCACCCCGGACAGCGACTCCGGCTCCTCGGAGAACCAGGGGCCGAGCACCAGCGCGGTGACCTCCTCCAGCGCGACGGTCTTCAGGAACGCCGCCCAGACCTCACCGAACTCGCGCTCCTCCTCGTAGTCCAGCCCGATCCGCCAGGCGGTGGCCGCGGCTGCCGGCAGCTTCTTCCCCTCCGCCTCGGCGGTCCGGAAGTCGGTGACGGGGAGGCCGTGGAACTCCTCGATGTGCTGATTGATGGTCATGCGCGCCGCTCCTGGCTGCTCGTCGTGGGGCCTGACCCTGTCTACCAGCCGCCCCCGACGTTCACCCGCACGGGGAGTTCTCTGGCGTGGTGTTGTCGGTGGCGCCGCCTAGTTTTCCGGTCGGGACGTCCGGCGCCCGGCCGGACCCGACCGCGGGAGGACTCCGTGTACCGCCAGGGTGACGTACTGATCGTGCCGGTCGAACAGAGCGCGGTACCGGCCGCGGTGGCCCACCTGCCCCGCCAGCCGCGGGACGGCCGCGGCCGGCTGGTGCTGGCCCTCGGCGAAGTCACCGGCCACGCCCACGCGGTGGTCGGCCCGGGCGAACTGCTGCGCGAGTCCGGCCCGTTCGGCCGGGCCTGGCTGCACCTGCCGGAGGGCGGCAAGGTCGTGCACGAGGAGCACGCGGCGATCCCGCTGCCCACCGGCTGGTTCCGGGTGGTCCGGCAGCGCGAGTACGCGCCCGGCGCGGTCCGGATCGTCGCGGACTGAGCACCCCTTAAGGATTGAGGACAGAACTGATGAGCACGCAGCTGACCGGCCGTCCCGCCGACGCCTCGGTGGCGCACTGGCGGGCCGTCGCCGCCGCCACCGGGCCGGCCGACCGGGCCACCGCCGAACACGCCGTCCGCGCCGCCTACCGGGCCGCCGGGCTGGCCGAGCCCACCGCGTTCCGCTGGTACCCCTCGCCGCTCGCCGCCGTCACCGAACTGCTCGACCACCGCGAGGAGTTCGGCGCCAACGTTCGCGAACAGGTGCGCACCGCCGCCTGGGAACGCGCCCGCACCGCCGCGTTCACCGCACACGGCCCCGGCGGCTGGGCCGAGATCTGGGGCGCGACCGGCGCCGAACTCGCCGCCACCACCACGCTCCCCGCCGAACGCGTCCGCGCCGCTCTGCTCGACCACTTCGCCCCCGAGCCCGAACCGCTCGACTGGGAGGAATCCCGCAAGCCCGAGAACAAGGAACGCCGCCGGGTGGCCGGCGAAGCCCGCGCCAGGGTCCGGCTCGCCCTGGTCGACGCCGTCGCCGGGCAGCACGACGCTGCCTGGTTCGCGGCGTTCGACACCGCGGGCACCGGCGACGAGGCGCTCGCCGCGCTGGCCGGCGTCGCCCGGCAGACCGGCTGGTGGTGGCCCTTCGAGAGCACCGTGCTGCTCAGCGAACGCCCCGTCGCCCTGCACCGCGACGAAGCCGGCCGCCTCGACCGCGCCGACGGCCCCGCCCTCGCCTACGCCGACGGCTTCGCGCTGTACGCGTGGCGTGGCATGCCCGTCCCCGCGGACTTCCTGGAGCAGCTGACCGGCCTCACCGCGGAGCGGATCCGCGCCGAGGAGAACGCCGAACTGCGCCGCGTCATGCTGGAGCACTTCGGCTACGAGAGGTACCTGGCGGAGAGCGGCGCGAAGCCGCTGCACCGGGACGAGACGGGCGTGCTCTGGCGGATCCAACTCCCCGACGACGAACCGGTGGTGATGGTCGAGGTGGTCAACTCCACCCCCGAACCGGACGGCACCTACCGCACGTACTACCTCCGCGTCCCCCCGTCCGTCCGCACCGCGAGGGCGGGCGTGGCCTGGACGTTCGGCGTCGAGGAGGCGGAGTACCGCCCCCAGCGGGAAACCTGACCGCGGGCGGGTGCGAAACCAGGGGCGCTGGGGGTACCCCCAGGCGAAGCCGAGGGGGCGGAACTGCGCGACAAGCGCTCACCGGTCCGTAGGGTCGCGATCAAGTGCAAGTCCTTGTCCTGCGCCGCGATCTTGCGGTTGGGTGCTTCCGCTTCGCGCAGTTCCCCGCGCCCCTGGTTGTGCCCTCCCTGCCTTCGCCTCACCCTGGCAGTCCCACATCGCGGAGGCGTCCCATGAGCACCCCCGCCGGGCTGTCCTCCGTCTCCAACTGGAGCCAGTTGCGTAGGACTTCGGCCGTCTGTTCGTCGCGGACGGCCGTTGCGGCGGCCATCACGACGAACTGGTCGACCAGCCAGTCGCAGAGGGAGTCGAGGGGGATCTGGTGGCCCTCGTCGAGCCAGCTGATCGCGGAGGCTTCCACCACCGAGATCCAGGAGCGGACCAGCAGGGTGAGTCGCGGGCCGGCCTCGCGGACGCCCAGGTGGCGCAGGGTGCGGCGGATCGCCGCCCTGCGGACGTCGTCGACGATGGCGGAGGTGCGGGCGGTCTCGACCACGGAGCCGCCGCGGAGGAGTGCGGCGTAGCCGGCGGCGTGTTCGTCGACGAACGCGAAGTAGCGGTGGAGGACGGCGCCGAGTTGCTGGGTGGGGGTGCCGGGGGTCGCGGAGACCGTGAAGCGCTGGGTGAGTTCGGTGGCGGCGCTGCGCAGGGCGGCTTCGTAGAGCTGCTGCTTGCCGCCGGCGAAGTAGCGGTAGACGAGGGGGCGGGACGCGCCGGCGGCCTCGGCGACGTCGTCGAGTGAGACGTCCTCGGGCGGGCGGGCGGCGAAGAGTTCGAGGGCGACGGCGATGAGTTGTTCGCGCCGTTGCTGGACGGGCAGTCGGCGGTAGGTGGCGCGCCGGGGGCGCTGGGCCTCGGTGCGGGAGGGGGTCGCTGCCATGGGTGCCAGCGTAATCGTCGGGCGGGTGGTTGCCGCCGACCGCAGACTGTGAGCAGGTGTCGGTGGAGTGCGACGAGGAGCGGCCGGTGCGGTGGGTTCGGGCGGTCGGTCGGTGGATCGGCAGGTCTCCGGGGACGTACGTGTGGCTGCTGCTGCTCGCGGTCACGAGTTTTGTGGTGGGTCAGAAGGATCCGGCCGCGCTGCACTATTTCCTGCAGAAACGGTCCACCAATATCGATCAGCTGACTTCGCACCCGGTGCATGTCCTGGTGGCCAGCCTGATCTGGACGGAGCAGGCGAACTTCTGGTTCTACTTCGTGATGTTCCACATCTTCCACGTCCCGGCCGAGCGCTGGCTGGGCACCCGGCGCTGGCTGACGGTGGCGCTGACCGCGCACGTCCTGGCGACGTTCATCAGCCAGGGGGTGGTGGCGTGGGGCGTCCACCACCAGGTGCTGCCGATGAACATGGCGAACACCGTGGACGTCGGGGTGTCGTACGCGCTGGCGGGGGTGCAGGGCGTCCTGACGTGGGGGCTGGCGGGCTGGTGGCGGTGGGTGTACGGCTGTGGGCTGGTGGTGTTCTACCTGGTGCCGCTGCTGATCTCGCACACCTTCACCGACCTGGGGCACTTCTGCGCGGTGCTGATCGGGCTGGCGTTCCGTCCGATCACCCGGGGCCGGCCGGTGTGGGATCCGGGGCAGGCGGTGCGGCGCCGGTGGCCGGTACGCAGTTGACGCGATCACTTCCAGTTGGGGCTTGAATTCGTCCGCCGCTGCGACAGGATGGCCGGATGGCTCATGAACTGAACGATCGTCACGTCGGCGGCCCCACTCCGCGCCGCATCGCCGACTCCTACGTCCACGCCCTCGCCGAGCTGGACCCGCTGACCGCGGTCTACCTCGGCCTCAACCCGGAGGACGACCGGCTCACCGACCTGTCCCCGGCGGGCACCGCCGCCCTCGACGAGCTGGCCCGCCGCACCCTTGCCGAGCTGGACGCGCTGGAGGCGTCCGGCCCGATCGAGGACGAGGCGGAGCGCCGCTGCGCCCGGCTGCTGCGCGAGCGGCTGATCGCGGAACTCGCGGTGCACGACGCGGGCGAGGAGTTCCGGTCGGTCCGCAACCTGGGTTCGCCGGTGCACAACACCCGGGAGATCTTCACCCTGCTGCCCACCGACACCGACGAGGACTGGCTGCGGCTGGGCCGCCGGCTGGCCCGTTTCCCGGAGGCGCTCGCCCAGTACCGGCAGACCCTGGAGGAGGGCGTGCGCCGCGGCCTGCTGTCGGCGCCGCGCCAGGTGACCACCGTGGTCGGCCAGTTCGAGGAGTGGATCGACTCGGAGCGGCCCGGCGGCTGGTTCGGCGACCTGGTCGCCCCCGCGCCGGAGCACCTGCGCGAGCAGCTGACCGCCACCGCGGTCGAGGCCACGGCGGCCCTCGCCGAGCTGCGCGACTGGATGCGCGACGTGTACGGCCCCGCCGCCCAGGGCACCCCCGACGCGATGGGCCGCGAGCGCTACACCCGCTGGGTGCGGTTCTGGACGGGCGCCGACCTGGACCTGGACGAGGCGTACCGCTGGGCGTGGGAGCAGTTCCACGACCTGGACGCGCAGATGCGGGTCGAGGCGGAGAAGGTGCTGCCGGGGTCGACCCCGATGCAGGCGATGAAGTGGCTGGAGACCGACGGCCCGGCGATCCGCGGCGAGCAGGAGGTGCAGGAGTACCTGCAGGGCCTGATGGACCGGGCGATCAACGACCTGCAGGGCGTGCACTTCGACCTGGCCGAGCCGCTGCTGAAGGTGGAGTCGCGGATCGCGCCGCCCGGCAGCGCCGCCGCCCCGTACTACACCCAGCCGTCGCTGGACTTCTCCCGCCCCGGCCGGACCTGGCTGCCGACCCTGGGCCGCGAGGCGTTCCCGGAGTGGGACCTGGTCTCCACCTGGTACCACGAGGGCGTCCCGGGCCACCACCTGCAGCTCGCGCAGTGGACGTACATGGCGGACCGGCTGTCCACCTACCAGGTCACCCTGGGCGGCGTCAGCGCCAACATGGAGGGCTGGGCGCTGTACGCCGAGCGCCTGATGGACGAGCTGGGCTACCTCACCGACCCGGGCCACCGCCTGGGCTACCTGAACGCGCAGATGATGCGCGCGCTGCGGGTGATCGTGGACATCGGCATGCACGCCGAGCTGGAGTTCCCGGCCGACTCGCCGTTCGCCGCGGGCGAGCCGATGCTGCCGGAGCGCGCCCGCGAGTTCTTCGGCGCGTACTGCGGCCTGTCCGCCGACTTCCTGGACAGCGAGCTGGTCCGCTACCTGGGCCTGCCCGGTCAGGCGATCGGCTACAAGCTCGGCGAGCGGGCCTGGCTGAGCGGCCGGGCGGCGGCCCGGGCGGCGGCCGAGGCGCGCGGCGAGGAGTTCGACCTGAAGGCGTGGCACATGGCGGCGCTGTCGCAGGGCTCCCTGGGCCTGGACGACCTGGTGACGGAGCTGGGCGCGCTGTAACCGGGGGAGTGTCCCGGGTGGCCGATGCGGCCGGGCACCCGGGTCCCACGTCCCAAATCGTGACAAAAGAACACAGACCGCCTTGCCGATGACCGGATCGGGCGTTTGGCTGGAGAGAGCGCCGTGCGCGCGACCAGGCCCATTCCCGATTCGGCGGAAGGCGGTCCTCCGGTGACCTCCCAGCACGCCCCCGACACCCAGACGGTTGACCCGCGCCGCTGGTGGGCCCTGGCGGTCATCGCCATCGCCCAGCTGATGATCGTCCTGGACGCGACGATCGTGAACATCGCCCTCCCGTCCGCCCAGCACGACCTGGGCATCTCCAACGCCAACCGGCAGTGGGTGATCACCGCCTACACGCTGGCCTTCGGCGGTCTGCTGCTGCTCGGCGGCCGGATCGGCGACCTCTACGGACGCAAGCGCACCTTCATCATCGGCCTGCTCGGCTTCGCCGCCGCGTCCTGCCTCGGCGGCTTCGCCACCAGCGGCGGCATGCTGTTCGCCGCCCGCGCGCTACAGGGCAGCTTCGGCGCGCTGCTCGCCCCGTCCGCACTGTCGCTGCTTTCGATCACCTTCCGCGACGCACGTGAACGGGCCACCGCGTTCGGCGTCTTCGGCGCGCTGGCCGGCGGCGGCGCCGCGATCGGCCTGATCACCGGTGGCCTGCTCACCGAGTACCTCAGCTGGCGCTGGTGCCTGTACGTCAACGGCCCGATCGCCGCGGCCACCGCGCTCGGCGCCTACTACCTGCTGCGCCGCGACCACATCGACCGCTCCCACCGGGTCCGGCTCGACCTGCCGGGCGCGGTGCTCGGCTGCGGCGGACTGCTGCTGATCGTCTACGGCACCTCCGAGGCCGTCGACCGCGGCTGGGGCGACTGGCTGGTGCTCACCGCGCTGTGCACCGGTGTCGCGCTGCTCGCCGTGTTCGCCCTGGTCGAGCGGCGCACCCCGCACGCACTGCTGCCGATGCACCTGGTCCGCGACCGCAACCGGGCCGGCAGCGCGCTCTCGGTCGGCCTCGCCGTGATCGCCATGTACGGGCTGTTCCTGTTCCTGACGTACTACATGCAGGTGGTCAAGGGGTACTCGCCGATCCGGGCCGGCGTCTCGTTCCTGCCGATGACCGGCGCGATCATCCTCAGCTCGGCCGGCATCGGCTCCCGGCTGATGACCCGCATCCCCACCCGAGCCCTGATCGTCCCCGGACTGCTGATCGGCGCGGGCGGCATGGCCTGGCTCACCCAGCTCCGGGTGGACAGTTCGTACGCCGGACTGGTGCTGCCCGCCGAACTGCTGCTCGGCATCGGCCTCGGCCTGGTCTTCATGCCGGCCATCAACCTGTCCACCCTCGGCGTCGCCCCGCAGGAGACCGGCGCCGCCTCCGCCATCATCAACAGCGCCCAGCAGGTGGGCGGTTCGATCGGCACCGCGCTGCTCAACACCATCGCCGCCAGCGCCACCGCCACCTACCTCGCCACCCGCAACCCGACCGACCCACTGGTCCAGGCCCAGGGCGCGGTGCACGGCTACACGGTCGCCACCGTTGTTGCGATGGGCATCCTGCTGGCCGCCGCGGTGGTCGCGTTCCTGATGATCACCCACCGGCCCGCGCCCGGCGAGGCCAGAGGCCGGGCCACCCAGCCCGAGGCCAGAGCGGTGGCGTAGGCGGGGCCTGACCCGCCCGCCGGGTGTCGCCGTCCCCGCACCCGGCCCCGGCCGTGAGACCCTGCTGTCCGCCACCGGAAATCTCACGAGTCTCCCAGCCAGGAATCACGGCATTTCCAGCTCGGCGACGCATATTCGAGACAGCTCGGGTCACCGGTGTCCGCGTCGACAACGACGCGGACACCGCTACGATCCTCCGGTCGGCAGGAACGGGGCACCATGGGACGGCACGCCAAGCAGCGCAAGCGCCGTTCGCTGCGCCCGGTCGTCCTCAGCTCGGTCCTCGCCGTCGGCGTGGCCGGCGTGATAGCCGTCGCCGGGCTGTTCTCCGTCCACGTGCGCGACCCGCGGCAGCGGACCAGCGCCGACAGCGTCGCGATGGCCGCCTCGGCCCCGGCGCCCGCCCCCGTCACGGGCGCCACGGTCGACGCGAGCCCGAGCCCGAGTGCCGGTGAGGAGACCGGTGCGAGCGAGCAGCCCGGCGCCGCCGCAGGGTCCGCGGACCCCAGCGCCGGTCTCAGCCGGCAGATCCCGCCGTTCGCGCCGCCGGACGTGAAGCTCGGCGTCACCGCCGACGCCGCCGTCAACGCCGAGTCGGTCCGGGTCGGCGCGCTGTTCACCGGCGACATCGGGCCCGGCAACCACTTCTGCACGGCCAGCGTCATCGACAGCCCCGGGCGCGACCTGATCCTCACCGCCGCGCACTGCCTGTCCGGCATCAGCAGCATCACCTTCGTCCCCGGCTACCACGACGGCCAGGCCCCGTTCGGGAGTTGGCAGGTCAGCAAGGTGTTCACCGCGGACGGCTGGCAGAACGGCAACGACCCCGACGAGGACTTCGCCGTCCTCGCCGTCGCCCCCAGCAACGGGCAGCGGGTCGAGGACGTGGTCGGCGGCAACCCGCTCGGCATCAACGCCGCCTGGACGGTGCAGACCCGCCTGTACGGCTACCCGGACGGCGCCGAGAAGCCGATACTGTGCACCAACGTCACCAGCCGCGAGGACACCTTCCAGCGGCGCATCGACGGCCCGTCCTTCCCCGGCGGCACCAGTGGCGGCCCGTTCATCGACGCGGCCACCGGGCAGGTGATCGGCGTCATCGGCGGCTACCAGCAGGGCGGCGACACCGACGGCACCTCCTACAGCGCCTACTTCGACCACACCGTCGCCGACCTGGTCACCCGCGCGAGCTGACCAACCCTGGAATCCCTCCGGGCCGTCACCCACAATGGGGCGACGACGCAGACGAGGGGGAGGCGCGGTGTTCCGCCGCTGGTGGTTCCTGAAAGCCGCGGGGCCCGCCCCGACATCCGAACACCACCCGAGCCGCCGGGAGATCCGCGAGCACAACGCCCTGGTGCTGGGGGAGTGGGAAGCCCTCCGGGACCGGCTGCGCGACCTCGCCGCCGAGCGGGTCACCACCGCCGGCGCGGTCTTCCGGGCCGCCGAACTCCAGCTCCCCACCGAGGAGTCCGCCGCCCGCCGGGCCTACCAGTGGGCGCTGGAGGCGTACGAGGCGGCCGGCCGGCTGCTCGACGCCGCCGAGCACCGCGACACCGACCTGCCCGACCTGGCCGCCGCCGTGGTGCTGGCCGAGCAGGCCGTCGAACGCCTGGCCGCCGCCCACCTGTTGCACGCCGGACAGCGCCCGGGCCCGCTCGTCGTCCGCTGCTACTACAACCCGCTGCACGGCCCCGCCGAGAGCGCGGCGGAAGCGCCGAAGAACCGCAAGACCCGGCAACGGGCCCACACCACCGTCCGGGAGGCCGCCGCGGACCGGCGCCCCGCCTGCCGCTCCTGCCGCACCGCGATCCTGGCCGGCCAGACCCCCGACGTGCTGCCCGCGCTGCTCCCCGCCAAGGCCGCCCCCGGTCGCAAGGGCCCCGTGCTGGTCCCGTACTTCGCCGTCCCCCGCCAGTGGTCCCCCTGGTCCACCACCGCCTGCGGCGCCTACGACCCGGCCACCCCGGCCCTGGTGCTGCGCGGCGATCACCGCAAGCGCAAGCCGAGTTGACGCCGCCTCAGCGCTTCTTGCGCTCGGCCACCCGGCGTTCGACCTCGGCCAGGAAGTGCGGCGGGACTTCGCCGGTGGCCCGCAGGTGCGCGCGTTCGGCGGCGGTGAGTGACTCGGCCGCGATGTCCACGGCGAAGGCGTATTCGTGCAGCTTCGCCGAGGCCGCGTCGCGCCGCATGTCCCCGGCCATCCCGGCCGCCTGCCGTCCGGCCGATCCGCCCCGGAAGGCGAAGATCGCGGTGAACCAGCCGAACGCCCCGGGCCGGCGGGCCTTCTTGTTCAGCTGGTCGCGGACCGCCAGCCAGGCCAGTCGGTCGTCGGACAGGTTCGGAACGGTGTTGGTCATGGTGGTTCCCCCCTCGTTCAGGTGTCGGGGGAGCGTACCGGTCGGGGGAGTGCGAAGGACAACGAAAAAGGCCCAAGTCCCTTGGACTTGAGCCTCGTTCACGCACTTGCTGCGAAGTGCCCCCGGTAGGATTCGAACCTACGCACCCGCCTCCGGAGGGCGGTGCTCTATCCCCTGAGCTACGGGGGCCCTGAGTGATCCTGCGACCACCCGGCCTGACAGGAGAAAGACTACCAGGGAAAATGCATCGACTGTGCACGGGTTTCCGGCGGCGGGGTTGAGGGGTCGTCAGGGGGCGATCGGCAAGTCGGGCAAAGGCCGGACGGGCGGGGTGGGGCGCGGCTACCCTCGGTGAGGTGGCGGCGGCGTCGGGGCGGGTCCTCGTGGTGGACGACAGCGAGGCGATCCGTCGGCTGATCACGGTCAACCTGGAGCTGGAGGGCTTCGAGGTGGTGACCGCCGCCGACGGTGCCGAATGTCTGGAGGTGGTCCGCCGGGTCGCGCCGGACGTGGTGACGCTGGACGTGGTGATGCCCCGGCTGGACGGCCTGCGCACGGCGGCCCGGCTGCGCGCCGCCTGGGAGACCGCGCACCTGCCGATCGCGATCGTGAGCGCCTGCACCCCGGCGGATCTGGAACGGGGCGCGTCGGTGGGGGTGGACGGCTATCTGGCGAAGCCGTTCGACCCGGCGGACCTGATCGAACTGGTGCGCCGCCTGCGGGCGATGGACCGCCGGCCCGCGGCGGGGCGCCGTTTCGCGTACGACTTCGGCAGCACCGGGCCGTCGATACCCGGCCGGCCCGTTCAAACCGCACGGGATTTCGCCCTGAGCGAACAGTCGCAGGAACTTGTTCCGCCGGACGAGTCACGCCCGTGAGATGTGCCGGTCTGCGGCGCTGTTCGACGAGACGAAGCACACCGGGCGGCGTGACGCGCGTCCCGCTCGGCAAACCGAGTGGCGGGCGACCACCCCCTCTCGCCTAGGCTTGGGCCCGTGACACCCGCAGAACTCTCCCAGGCAGTCCAGGCCGCCGTCAGCGCCGCCATCCAGGCCGGCGAGCTGACCGTCGACGTGCCCGCGCACGTGACGGTCGAGCGGCCCAAGAACAGGGACCACGGCGATTACGCCACCAACGTGGCCCTCCAGCTCGCGAAGCCGGCCGGCAAGCCGCCGCGAGCCGTCGCGGAGATCCTGTCCGCCCGCCTGCGAGAGATCGCCGGCGTCGCGAAGGTCGACATCGCCGGTCCGGGCTTCCTGAACATCACGCTGGACGCGGCCACTCAGGGCGAGCTGGCGCGCACCATCGTCGAGGCGGGCGAGGCGTACGGCCGCAACGACGCGCTCAAGGGCCTGAACATCAACCTGGAGTTCGTCTCGGCGAACCCGACCGGCCCGATCCACATCGGCGGCGTCCGCTGGGCCGCCGTCGGTGACTCGCTGGCCCGCGTCCTCAAGGCGTCCGGCGCCGAGGTGGCCACCGAGTACTACCTCAACGACGCCGGCGTGCAGATCACCAAGTTCGCCAAGTCGCTGAAGGCCGCCGCGAACGGACAGCCCGTTCCGGAGGACGGCTACGTCGGCGAGTACATCGTCGACATCGCCAAGGCCGTCACCGACGGCGTGCCCGGCATCCTGGAGCTGCCCGAGGACGAGCAGCTGCTGGCCTTCCGCACCGAGGGCCTGAAGCTGATGGTCGCCGAGATCCAGCGGTCGATGGCCGAGTTCGGCGTGCACTTCGACACCTGGTTCTCCGAGCAGACGCTGCACGACTCCGGCGCCGTTGAGCAGGCCATGGAGCGGCTGCGCGAGCAGGGCCACGTCTTCGACCGGGACGGCGCGATCTGGCTGCGCACCACCGACTTCGGTGACGACAAGGACCGCGTCCTGATCAAGGCCGACGGCGAGACCACCTACTTCGCCGCCGACGCCGCCTACTACCTGAGCAAGCGGGACCGCGGCGCGGAGGTCTCGGTCTACATGCTCGGCGCCGACCACCACGGCTACGTCAACCGCCTGAAGGCCATCGCGGCCTGCGCCGGCGACGACATGGACCGCAACATCGAGGTGATGATCGGCCAGTTCGTGAAGATGCTGCGCGACGGCAAGGAGGTCCGACTCTCCAAGCGCGCGGGCAACATCATCACGATCGACGACGTGGTCGACTGGATCGGCGTGGACGCCGCCCGCTTCATGCTGGTGCGGCAGTCCACCGACTCCACCATCACCATCGACATCGACCTGGTCACCCGCCAGAGCAACGACAACCCGGTCTTCTACGTGCAGTACGCGCACGCCCGGATGTGCTCCGTGCAGCGCAACGCGGTGGACAAGGGCGTCATCCGCAGCGCGGACTTCAAACCGGAGCTGCTGGACACCGAGTGGGAGAACGACCTGCTCGGCCGGCTCGGCGAGTTCCCGCGGGTGGTGGCCCGGTCCGGTGAGGAGCGCGCCCCGCACCACGTGGCCACCTACCTGACCGAACTGGCCCGCTCCTACCACCGGTTCTACGACAACTGCCAGATCCTGCCGAAGGGCGACGAGCAGGTCACCGACCTCACGCACGCCCGCCTCTGGCTCGCCGACGCCACGCGAACGACGCTCGCCAACGGCCTCGGTCTGCTCGGCGTATCCGCGCCCGAGCGGATGTAAAGCACCACAACCCCCAAGCGCAGCACAGCGGGGGCGGCGGACCGGTCGACGGAGACCGGTCGCCGCCCCTCGCCATAGGTCGAGGAAGTTCCGCACATGTCTCGCTCCGCACACCCCGCAGGTCCCCGGCACGGCGACGTGCTGCCCGAGGGTCACTACCAGGCCCCGCCCGCCGACCTGAACGCCCTCGACCCGAAGATCTGGTCGCGCACCGTCACCCGTGACGCGGACGGCGTCGCCACCGTCGGCGGCGTCGATGTCCGCACCCTGGCCGCCGAGTTCGGCACCCCCGCGTACGTGCTGGACGAGGCCGACTTCCGGGCCCGCGCCCGGGCCTGGCGGGACGCGTTCGGCGACGACGCGGACGTGTACTACGCGGGCAAGGCGTTCCTGTCCAAGGCCGTGGTGCGCTGGCTGCACGAGGAGGGCCTCAACGTCGACGTGTGCTCCTCGGGCGAGCTGCAGGTCGCGCTGGCGGCCGGCATGCCGGGGGAGCGGATCGCGCTGCACGGCAACAACAAGTCGGTGCGGGAGCTGGAGCAGGCCGTGCGGGCCGGCGTCGGGCACATCGTGGTCGACTCGTTCCAGGAGATCGACCGCCTGGCGGAGATCGCCGAGGCGCGGGGCGTCCGCCAGCCGGTGCTGATCCGGATCACCGTCGGCGTCGAGGCGCACACCCACGAGTTCATCGCCACCGCGCACGAGGACCAGAAGTTCGGCCTCTCGCTGTCCGGCGGCCTGGCCGCCGAGGCGGTCCGCCGGGTGCTGGCCAAGCCCTCGTTGGAGCTGCGCGGCATCCACTCGCACATCGGCTCGCAGATCTTCGACTTCGCCGGTTTCGAGGTCGCCGCCCGTCGGGTGGTCGGCCTGCTCGCCGAGGTCCGCGACGAGCACGGCGTCGAACTGCCGGAGATCGACCTCGGCGGCGGCCTCGGCATCGCGTACACCCCCGACGACGATCCGCGCGAGCCCGCTGAGATCGCCGTCTCGCTCGGTGAGATCGTCCGACGCGAGTGCGCGGCAGCACAGTTGACGGCCCCTCGGATCTCGGTGGAGCCCGGCCGGGCGATCGTCGGCCCGACCGCTTTCACGCTGTACGAGGTCGGCACCGTCAAGCACCTGGAGGGCCTGCGCACCTACGTCAGCGTGGACGGCGGCATGTCCGACAACATCCGCACCGCGCTGTACGACGCCGAGTA
This sequence comes from Kitasatospora sp. NPDC004615, assembly GCF_042873545.1. Taxonomy (NCBI): domain Bacteria; kingdom Bacillati; phylum Actinomycetota; class Actinomycetes; order Kitasatosporales; family Streptomycetaceae; genus Kitasatospora; species Kitasatospora sp. NPDC004615. The sequence goes on along the minus strand of NZ_JBIALQ010000002.1, from coordinate 211,392 downwards.
CTCGGTGGCGCTGGTCTCCCGCACCAGCGAGGCCGAACCGATGCTGGTCAGGGTGGTCGGCAAGCACTGCGAGTCCGGCGACATCGTGGTCCGGGACGCCTTCCTGCCCGCCGACCTGGCGCCCGGCGACCTGATCGCGGTGCCCGCCACCGGCGCCTACTGCCGGTCGATGGCGAGCAACTACAACCACGCCCTCAAGCCCCCCGTGCTGGCCGTCGCGGACGGTGCGGCCCGGGTGATCGTCCGCCGCGAAACGGAGGAGGATCTCCTGCGGCTCGATATCGGCTGACGAAATTTTCGTCTCAGAACGTGGACCAGCCGTAGATCCGTGCGGAAAGTCCCGGAGACTGGTGGGGACAGGAAAGCCCCCGGGGGAACCGAATCACCCCGGCGGGGACCGAAGAATGCAGAGCGGAGTCGGATGATGCGTACGCGCCCGCTGAAGGTGGCGTTGCTGGGCTGTGGTGTGGTGGGCTCCGAGGTGGCGCGCATCATGACGACGACAGCCGACGACCTCGCCGCGCGCATCGGCGCCCCGGTGGAGCTCGCCGGCATCGCGGTACGGCGGGCCGGGCGCCCCCGTCCCGGGGTGCCCGAGCACCTGCTCACCACCGACGCGGAGGCCCTGGTCGGCCGCGACGACATCGACGTGGTGATCGAGGTCGTGGGCGGCATCGAGCCGTCCAAATCGCTGATCCTGAAAGCCTTCCAGGGCGGCGCCTCGGTGGTCTCCGCCAACAAGGCACTGCTCGCCAAGGACGGCGCCGAACTGCACGCCGCGGCCGCCGAGGCCGGCGTCGACCTCTACTACGAGGCCGCCGTGGCCGGCGCCATCCCGCTGCTGCGCCCGCTGCGCGAGTCGCTGGCCGGCGACAAGGTGAACCGGGTGCTGGGCATCGTCAACGGCACCACCAACTTCATCCTCGACAAGATGGACTCCACCGGCGCCGGGTACTCCGAAGCGCTGGAGGAGGCCACCGCACTGGGCTACGCCGAGGCCGACCCGACCGCCGACGTGGAGGGCTTCGACGCCGCCGCGAAGGCCGCCATCCTGGCCGGGATCGCCTTCCACACCAAGGTGACCGCCGCGGACGTCTACCGCGAGGGCATCACCGAGGTCTCCGCCGCCGACATCGCCTCCGCCAAGGAGATGGGCTGCGTGGTCAAGCTGCTGGCGATCTGCGAGCGCTCCGCCGACGGCAGCTCGGTCACCGCCCGGGTGCACCCGGCGATGATCCCGCTCAGCCACCCGCTGGCCTCCGTCCGCGAGGCCTACAACGCGGTGTTCGTCGAGGCCGAGGCGGCCGGCCGGCTGATGTTCTACGGACCCGGCGCGGGCGGCTCGCCGACCGCCTCCGCGGTCCTCGGCGACCTGGTCGCGGTCTGCCGCAACAAGGTCAACGGCACCACCGGCCCCGGCGACTCGGTCTACACCCAGCTGCCCGCCAAGCCGATGGACCAGGTGGTCACCCGCTACCACGTCAGCCTCGACGTGGACGACCGGGCCGGCGTGCTCGCTCAGGTCGCCTCGGTCTTCGCCGAGCACGGCGTCTCCATCGACACCGTGCGCCAGCAGGGCCGCGACGGCGACGCCGCACTCGTCGTGGTCACCCACCGCGCCACCGACGCCGCCCTGTCGGCGACGGTCGACAAGCTCCGCGCACTGGACAGCGTGCGCGACGTGGCCAGCATCATGCGGGTCGAAGGGGAGTAGGAAGAACCATGAACGCCGAAAACGCTGCCCGAGGCACCCACACCCACCAGTGGCGCGGCCTCATCGAGGAGTACCGCGACCGCCTCCCGGTCACCGACTCCACCCCCGTGGTCACCCTGCTCGAGGGCGGCACGCCCCTCGTCCCCGCCCAGGTGCTCTCCGAGCGCACCGGCTGCGAGGTCTACCTCAAGGTCGAAGGCGCCAACCCGACCGGCTCCTTCAAGGACCGCGGGATGACCATGGCCATCTCCAAGGCCAAGGAGGACGGCGCCCAGGCCGTCATCTGCGCCTCCACCGGCAACACCTCCGCCTCCGCCGCCGCCTACGCGGTCCGGGCCGGCATGGTGTCCGCCGTGCTCGTCCCGCAGGGCAAGATCGCCCTCGGCAAGATGGGCCAGGCGCTGGTGCACGGCGCGAAGATCCTCCAGGTGGACGGCAACTTCGACGACTGCCTGACCCTCGCCCGCGAACTCTCCGAGAAGTACCCGGTCGCCCTGGTCAACTCGGTCAACCCGGTGCGCATCGAGGGCCAGAAGACCGCCGCCTTCGAGATCGTCGACATGCTCGGCGACGCCCCCGACATCCACGTCCTCCCGGTCGGCAACGCCGGCAACATCACCGCCTACTGGCGGGGCTACCGCGAATACGCGGCCGACGGCCTTTCCACCAAGACCCCGCGGATGTGGGGCTTCCAGGCGGCCGGCTCCGCCCCCATCGTGGACGGCGCCCCGGTGCTCAAGCCGCAGACCATCGCCACCGCGATCCGGATCGGCAATCCCGCCTCCTGGGACTTCGCGCTGGCCGCCCGGGACGAGTCCGGCGGCCTGATCGACAAGGTGACGGACCGCCAGATCCTGTCCGCCTACCGGCTGTTGGCCGCGCAGGAGGGCGTCTTCGTGGAGCCCGCCTCGGCCGCCTCGGTGGCCGGCCTGCTCGCCAAGGCCGAGGCCGGACTGGTCGACCCCGGCCAGCGGATCGTCTGCACCGTCACCGGCAACGGCCTCAAGGACCCGGACTGGGCGGTGGCCGGCGCGCCGCAGCCGCAGATCGTCCCGATCGACCCCGAGACGGCCGCCCGCAGCCTCGGCCTGCTTGCTTGATACTGCGTCAACGCCCTTGAGCGGCGGGCCTGATCGGGCCCGCCGCTCAACCGCATTTGCACTGCTTTCAGGTCATCCGGCCGGCGCTTTTCCGCTTCTTGTGGCAACACGGAAGATCCGGGCCGGGCAGGGTGTACCGCTCTGGAACCTCTCTTCGATACGCTGGACCCCGGCGGGCCGCGCCATGCTGCGCGCTCCCTTCGACCAACCCGCCGTCGTACCACCGCAGGCCCCGTCGTCCGGGCCGCCCCCACTTTTCAGGAGTGTCCACCGCATGGCCGGTCCCGCGTTCCGCGCCGCCGCCGTCCGGGTCCGCGTTCCCGCGACCAGCGCCAACCTCGGCCCCGGCTTCGACGCTTTCGGCCTCGCCCTCGGGCTCTACGACGACGTGGTGGTCCGGGTCGCCGACTCCGGCCTGAGCGTGGACATCGCCGGCGAGGGCGCCGACACCCTGCCCCGCGACGAGCGCCACCTGCTGGTCCGCTCGCTGCGCGCCGCCTTCGACCGGCTCGGCGGACAGCCCCGCGGCCTCGAAGTGGTCTGCGCCAACCGCATACCGCACGGCCGCGGCCTGGGCTCCTCGTCCGCGGCGATCTGCGCCGGCATCGTCGCCGCCCGCGCGGTCACCATCGGCGGCGCCTCCGCCCTCGACGACGACGCGCTGCTCGCCCTCGCCTCCGAGCTGGAGGGCCACCCCGACAACGTCGCGGCCTGCCTGCGCGGCAACTTCACCGTCGCCTGGACCGAGGACGGCACCGCCCGCACCATCACGCTCGACCCCTCCGACCGAGTGGTTCCGGTCGTCTTCGTGCCCTCGACCGAGGTGCTCACCGAAACGGCGCGCGGTCTCCTCCCCAAGACCGTTCCGCTCTCCGACGCCGCCGTCAACGCCGGCCGTGCCGCACTGCTGGTCGAGGCGCTCACCCGCCGCCCCGAACTGCTGCTCACCGCCACCGAGGACCGCCTGCACCAGGACTACCGGGCCTCCGCCATGCCCGACAGCGCCGCCCTGGTCGCCACGCTGCGCGCCGAGGGCGTGCCGGCCGTCATCTCGGGTGCCGGACCGACGGTGCTCGCCCTCGCCGACGAGGCCGGCGCGGAGAAGCTGCTCAACTTCGCGGGGCCGCAGTTCGCGGCGCACCGGCTGGAGCTCGACCGCACCGGCGCGACGGTTCTGCCGCTCGACATGTGAGACGGACACGATTGACAAACAAAGGGCTGGGGAATGTGTCAGGGGGTCGGTAGTGTTAACCTCATTGCTGCACCAGATGCCCTCCGGGGCCCGGTGCGACGCATCCCGATCCCGTTCCCCCGTCCGCACGGGGGCCGGAAGCTCGGGATCACGATTCTCCGGGAGCCCGCCACACTGCGTACGCAGCCTGCCTGCGCAACTGCGGCCCATCCCGAAGCCGTGACGGCACCAGACTCCCACCCGCAGCCTCTGCACTGAGGCCTGGCCGGGCGGGGCCCGAACTGCCGCCGCGCGACGGGGGCCCGGGCATCAACAGGCGCAGCGAGGTCGGTACCGGCCGTCCGCGCCACCTTCGCACCACAGTGCACCGCACTTCGCAGCTCCCCGGAAGGACCAGCCTTCCGCGGGAATCCAGCCCCTGACCAGCGCACAGAGATGTTGGACAGGACAGCACAACCGGTCGCCGTGCCAGACAGGCCGACGTCCGCTCCAGGGAAGGACCCTTAGTGAGCGACACCACCGATCTGATGGGCGCGCGCCCGGACGCCGAGGCGTCGGACGCAGCCGCCGCCCCCGCGGCTCCGGCGCGACGCCGTCGTACCGCTGCCGCCGGCCTGGACGGCCTGGTCCTGGCCGAGCTCCAGAAGCTCGCCTCGACCCTCGGGATCAGCGGTACCGGACGGATGCGCAAGAGCCAGCTGATCGAGGCCATCAAGGAGAAGAGCGGCGGAGACCCGCTGCTCGCGGGCGGCTCCGCCCCCGCCGCTCCGGCCGCCAAGAAGGCCGCCAAGTCGGCTGCTCCCGCCGCCGAGGCCGCTCCGGCCGCCGCGGAGGAGAAGGAGAAGCCGGCCCGCCGCGCCCGCACCGCCGCCGCCACCGAGCCGCAGCCGCAGGCGCAGATCGAGATCCCGGTGCAGGCCGCCGCCGACACCGCGGCCGCCACCACCCGGACCGAGCGTCCGCGCCGCCGCGCCACCGCCGCCGCCGGTGCGCCGACCGCCGAGGCCGCGGCCACCACCACCACCGAGCAGGCCCAGCCGGCCGCCGAGGCCAAGGCCGAGGGCCAGCGCCAGGCCGCCGAGGGCGAGGGCCGTTCCGAGCGCCGCGAGCGCCGGGATCGCCGCGACCGCCGCGAGGGCGGCGAGCGCACCGAGCGTGCCGAGCGCACCGAGACCGCCGCGGCCGACAGCGAAGGCGAACTGCGCGAGTCCCGCCGGGACCGCCGCAACCGCCGTGAGCGCGACCGCGCCGACCGGCAGCAGGGCGGCGGCCAGCAGCAGGACGGCGGCCAGTCCCGCCAGCAGGGCCAGCAGCAGGGCCAGGGCCAGAGCCAGGGCCAGCAGCAGGGCGGCGGCGCCCAGCAGCAGGGCGGCTACGACGACGACGAGTTCGGCGACGGCCGCCGCGGCCGCCGCGGCCGCTACCGCGACCGCCGGGGCCGTCGCCGCGACGGCTTCGAGGGCACGACCGGCCCCGAGGTCCCGCTGAGCGACGACGACGTCCTGATCCCGGTCGCGGGCATCCTGGACATCCTCGACAACTACGCGTTCGTCCGGACCTCCGGCTACCTGCCCGGCCAGAACGACGTCTACGTCTCGCTGGCCCAGGTCCGCAAGCACGGCCTGCGCAAGGGTGACGCCATCACCGGCGCCGTCCGGCAGCCGAAGGACGGCGAGCGCCGCGAGAAGTTCAACGCCATGGTGCGCCTGGACTCCGTCAACGGCATGGACCCGGACAGCGGCCGCGGCCGCCCCGAGTTCGGCAAGCTGACCCCGCTGTACCCGCAGGAGCGGCTGCGCCTGGAGACCGACCCGGGCGTGCTGACCACCCGGATCATCGACCTGGTGTCGCCGATCGGCAAGGGCCAGCGTGGTCTGATCGTGGCCCCGCCGAAGACCGGTAAGACCATGATCATGCAGGCGATCGCCAACGCGATCACCCACAACAACCCCGAGTGCCACCTGATGGTCGTCCTGGTCGACGAGCGTCCGGAAGAGGTCACCGACATGCAGCGGTCGGTGAAGGGCGAGGTCATCTCCTCGACCTTCGACCGCCCGGCCGAGGACCACACCACCGTCGCCGAGCTCGCCATCGAGCGTGCCAAGCGCCTGGTGGAGCTGGGCCACGACGTGGTGATCCTGCTGGACTCCATCACCCGTCTGGGCCGCGCCTACAACCTGGCCGCGCCCGCCTCCGGCCGCATCCTGTCCGGTGGTGTCGACTCGACCGCGCTGTACCCGCCGAAGAAGTTCTTCGGTGCCGCGCGCAACATCGAGAACGGCGGCTCGCTGACCATCCTGGCCACCGCGCTGGTCGAGACCGGCTCGCGGATGGACGAGGTGATCTTCGAGGAGTTCAAGGGCACCGGCAACATGGAGCTCAAGCTCGACCGGAAGCTCTCGGACAAGCGCATCTTCCCGTCCGTCGACGTGGACGCCTCCGGCACCCGCAAGGAGGAGATCCTGCTCGGCCACGAGGAGCTCTCCATCGTCTGGAAGCTCCGCCGGGTGCTGCACGCCCTGGACTCGCAGCAGGCGATCGAGCTGCTGCTGGACAAGATGAAGCAGACCAAGACGAACGCCGAGTTCCTGATGCAGATCGCCAAGAACACCCCGGGTTCCGGCGACTGATCCGGTAACGCCCTGCTGAGACCCCGTACCGCCGCGCGCGGTGCGGGGTCTCACGCTTTTCTCAGGCGGGGTTCGCAACCCGCTCGCCCTACCGGTGCGTCACTTATGCTCGAAAGGTCGCACTCCAGGTGAAATGAGGCGATATGGCCGAACACCGGAAGACCCGCTTCACGGGTCGACGCGGACTGCGGATCGCGCTGTTCGCGCTGGTCGCCGTGCTGTTGCTGGTCGTAGGACTCGGTGGGCTCGCCTACTGGAAGCTGAACCGGAACCTGCACGGCGTCGACATCTCAGGCCAACTGGGCAGTGCCCGGCCGCCCGCGTCCACCGACGGCTCGTTCAACCTGCTGGTGCTCGGCTCCGACTCGCGGGCCGGCGCCAACGGCGACCTGGCCGGTGGTGGCACCGGGGACACCGCCCGCTCCGACACCGCCATGGTGGTGCACGTCAACCAGACGCACACGGCCGCCTCGGTGGTCTCCATACCGCGCGACACCCTGGTCGCCCGGCCCGCCTGCACCGGTCCGGACGGCAAGCCCGTCCCGGCGGTCCACAGCGCGATGTACAACTCGGCGTTCGAGGTCGGCGGACCGGTCTGCGCGGTGAAGACCACCGAGCAGCTCACCGGGATGCGGATGGACCACTTCGTCGAGCTGGATTTCGCCGGCTTCGCCTCGGTGATCGACGCGATCGGCGGGGTGGACGTCACCACCACCGTTCCGATAAGCGACCAGGACAGCGGGCTCCAACTGCCGGCCGGCACCCATCACCTGGGCGGGCAGCAGGCGCTGGCGTTCGTCCGCACCCGGCACGGCGTCGGCGACGGCAGCGACCTGGGGCGGATCGAGCTCCAGAAGGAGATGGTGAAGGCCATGCTCGGCCGGATCGACGCGCAGGGCCTGGCCACCGATCCGGTGGCGGTGTGGAGCCTCGGCGACAAGCTCACCAAGTCGCTCACCACCGACTCCGACCTGGCCTCGGTGAGCTCGCTGGTGGGCCTGGCGCAGACCCTGAAGCGGATCGGCCCGGATCAGCTGACCATGGTCACACTGCCTGTGACGTACGCCCCCAGCGACCCGAACCGGGTGGCCCCGAAGAACCCGGACGCCCAGCAGCTCTGGGCGGCGCTGCGGGTCGACCAGCCGGTGCCGACCTCGGTGGTCTCCGAGCAGCCCAGCAACCCGGCGGAGGCCTCCCCGTCCGCCCGGGCGTCGATCAGCCCCGGCGCGGCGGCCCTGTACCGGGGCGCGGAATAGCGCAACCCCCCTCCCGGTTTGGGAAGAAGCGGGCAGTGCTGGCACACTGGTCCGTCGGTCCCGGTTCACGTGCGGATGTCCATGTTCGCCGACCCGGTGCCCTCCCGATCAGCTAGGAGAATCCGTTGAAGTCCAACGTTCACCCGGAGTACGTGGTCACCAAGGTGACCTGCACCTGCGGCAACGAGTTCACCACTCGCTCGACCGAGACCAGCGGTGAGATCCGTGCCGAGGTCTGCTCGAACTGCCACCCGTTCTACACCGGCAAGCAGAAGATTCTGGACACCGGTGGCCGCGTGGCCCGCTTCGAGGCGCGCTTCGGCAAGAAGCTTTCCGGCAACAAGTCGGCCTAGCGCTTCCACGGCGCCGGTCTCGGGCGCCCTCGTGTACTGCACGGGGGCGTTCGGGCCGGCGCCGTTCGCGTCTCTCCTGCCCAGCACCCAGGTTGGGCACCCCCTGTTCGGCACTCACGGAAGTAGGACCACCCGATGTTCGAGGCAGTCGAAGAGCTCCTCGTCGAGCACGCCGACCTCGAGAAGAGGCTGGCCGATCCGTCCGTGCACGCCGACCAGGCGAACGCGCGCAAGCTGGCCAAGCGGTACGCCGAGCTGACCCCGATCACCCGGACCTACCTGGCCTGGAAGCAGGCCGGCGAGGACATCGTCGCCGCGCGTGAACTCGCCGCCGAGGACCCGGACTTCATCGCCGAGGCGAAGGCGTCCGAGGCGCAGCAGGCGGAGCTCACCGAGGAGCTGCGGCTGCTGCTGGTGCCGCGCGACCCCAACGACGACAAGGACGTCATCCTGGAGGTCAAGGCGGGTGAGGGCGGCGAGGAGTCCGCGCTGTTCGCCGGTGACCTGCTGCGGATGTACCTGCGGTACGCGGAGCGGGTCGGCTGGAAGACCGAGATCATCGACGCCAACGAGTCCGACCTCGGCGGCTACAAGGACGTCTCGGTGGCCGTGAAGACCAAGGGCAACGCTGAGCCCGGCCACGGTGTCTGGGCGCAGCTGAAGTACGAGGGCGGCGTGCACCGGGTGCAGCGGGTGCCCGCGACCGAGTCGCAGGGCCGCATCCACACCTCCGCCGCGGGCGTGCTGGTCACCCCGGAGGCCGAGGAGGTCGAGGTGGAGATCCACGCCAACGACCTGCGGATCGACGTCTACCGCTCCTCCGGCCCGGGCGGGCAGTCGGTCAACACCACCGACTCCGCGGTCCGGATCACCCACCTGCCGACCGGTATCGTCGCGTCCTGCCAGAACGAGAAGAGCCAGCTGCAGAACAAGGAGCAGGCGATGCGCATCCTGCGTTCGCGGCTGCTGGCCGCCGCGCAGGAGGAGGCCGAGCGGGAGGCGTCCGACGCCCGCCGCAGCCAGGTCCGCACGGTCGACCGCTCCGAACGGATCCGGACGTACAACTTCCCGGAGAACCGCATCTCCGACCACCGCACCGGGTTCAAGTCGTACAACCTGGACCAGGTGCTGGACGGCGACCTGAACGCGGTGATCCAGTCCTGTGTGGACGCCGACGCCGCGGCCAAGCTGGCCGCCGCGCAGGAGAACTGAGCCTAAGGGGCCCGAGGGATGAACCTGCTGCTCGCCGAGGTGGCCCAGGCCACCCAGCGCCTGGCCGCGGCCGGCGTACCCTCGCCGCGCTTCGACGCCGAGGAGCTGGCCGCGCACATCCACGGCGTGAAGCGCAGCCAGCTGCACACCGTGCCGGACGGGGACTTCGACGCCCGCTACTGGGAGGCGATCTCCCGCCGCGAGCAGCGCGAGCCGCTGCAGCACATCACCGGGCGGGCGTTCTTCCGCTACCTCGAACTGGAGGTCGGCCCCGGGGTGTTCGTGCCCCGGCCGGAGACCGAGACAGTGGTCGAGTGGGCGATAGAGGCGGTCCGCGCGATGGACGTCGCCGAGCCGCTGGTGGTCGACCTGTGCACCGGCTCCGGGGCGATCGCGCTGGCGCTCGCCCAGGAACTGCCGCGTTCCACGGTGCACGCGTTCGAGCTCGACGAGGGCGCGATCGCCTACACCCGCCGCAACATCGAGGCCAGCCCCGACCGGGCCCGGGTCCACCTGCACCAGGGCGACGCCACCAAGGCGTTCGCCGACGACCGGGCCTGGGACGGCCGGTTCGACCTGGTGATCAGCAACCCGCCGTACATCCCGCTCACCGAGTGGGAGTACGTCGCCCCCGAGGCCCGCGACCACGACCCGCAGATGTCGCTGTTCTCCGGCGAGGACGGCCTGGACACCATCCGCGGCATCGAGCGGGTCGCCGCCCGGCTGCTGCGGCCCGGCGGCGCGGTGGTGATCGAACACGCGGACACCCAGGGCGGCCAGGTCCCGTGGATCTTCCGCGAGGAGGGCGGCTGGACGGACGCCGCCGACCACCGGGACCTGAACAACCGGCCGCGCTTCACAACGGCCCGGAGGGCTTCGTTGTGAACATCACGCACAGCACGACAGCGCGCCGCGCCTCGCTGTAACCACCACTGAATTCACCGGAAGGGGATTGCTCCGATGAGCCGCCGATACGACTGCTCCGACGCCCAGGATCGCGCCAGCGGGCTGCGTGAGGCCGCCACGGCGATCCGCCGCGGGGAGCTGGTGGTGGTGCCGACCGACACGCTGTACGGGATCGCGGCGGACGCGTTCTCGCCGGAGGCGGTCGGCGCGCTGCTGGCGGCCAAGGGGCGCGGGCGGAACATGCCCTCGCCGGTGCTGGTCGGCTCGCCGACCACGCTGCACGGGCTGGTCACCGACTTCTCCGAGCAGGCCTGGGAGCTGGTGGACGCGTTCTGGCCGGGCGGCCTGACCCTGGTGGCCCGGCACCAGCCGTCGCTGCGCTGGGACCTGGGCGAGACCCGGGGCACCGTCGCCGTCCGGATGCCGCTGCACCCGGTCGCGCTGGAGCTGCTGAACGCCACCGGCCCGCTCGCGGTGTCCTCCGCCAACAAGACCGGCGGCCCGTCCCCGTCCACCTGCGACGCGGCCGAGGCGCAACTCGGTGACGCGGTGTCGATCTACCTCGACGGCGGGACGGCCGACTACGCCACGGCCTCCACCATCGTCGACGTCACCGGCAAGGTGCCGGTGGTGCTGCGGGCGGGCGCGATCAGCGTCGAGCAGCTGAGGGAGGTCGCTCCGGACGTCGAGGCCGGCAGTTGACCGCCGCCCCGTTGTACGGAGCGGGGAGTGCCCTGGCGCCGTTCCCGGCGTCCGGGCCGCTCCCGCTGGACACCTTCAAGATCCTGTTCGTCTGCACCGGCAACATCTGCCGCTCCCCGATCGCCGAGCGCCTGGCGCGGTTGGAGCTGGACTCCCGGCTGGGCGCCCGGGTGGGCGGCCGGATCGTCGTGGAGAGCGCCGGGACCTGGGGCCACGAGGGCGCCCCGATGGAGGCGCACGCGGCCACCGTGCTGGGTGAGTACGGCGCGGACAGCGCCGGCTTCGCCGGGCGGGAGCTGCTCGACGAACACGTGATCGACGCCGACCTGGTGCTGACCGCGACCCTGGACCACCGCGCGCAGGTGATCTCGATGGGACACGCGGCGGGTCTGCGCACCTTCACGCTGAAGGAGTTCACCCGGTTGGTGCAAAGGGTCGATCCGCGGACCCTGCCCGACCCCAGGGACGGCGCGCGGCTGACCGAACGCGCCCGCGCGCTGGTCCGCTCGGCCGCCGCCCTGCGCGGCTGGCTGCTGGCCGCCGCACCGGAATGGGATGAGCTGAGGGACCCGTACGGGGCGCCGATCGGCATGTTCCGCAACTGCGGCGAAGAGATATTCGACGCGCTGGACCCGGTGGTGACCGCACTGACCGGCGTGGACCGGTGAGTTGAGCGCCCTCCACTAAAGTTTCGGTGGAGAAGTTGTGAAGCCTGCGTGTGCAGGCAATGCAGGTGACCGGGGCGCGGCCGAAAGGCCCAGTCCCGCGCGTGGGGGCGGGCCCGGTGACAGGGGCCGACCTAGGCTGGAGAGATCTCCGCCCGCACCGGCCCCCTCGCCCTTCGGCTGGGGGACCCCCCACCCGGGAGCCAGCATGACGGTCGCCGATGCCCGACAGACCCACTGGCAGGCCGCCGAGGCCCTGCGCGCGGCGGACCCGCTGACCGCCGACCTGCTCGCCGCCGAGGACGAACGCCGGGCCGATTCCGTGCAGCTGCTGGCCGGCGAGAACCTGGCCACCCCCGCCGTGCTGGCGGCGCTGACCGGCCCGCTGATCGACAAGTACGCCGAGGGCTACCCCGGCCGCCGCCACCACACCGGCTGCGCGCCCGCCGACACCGTCGAGCTGCTGGCGGTCGACCGGGCCCGCGAACTGTTCGCCGCCCCGCACGCCAACGTCCAACCCCGGTCGGCGACTTCGGCCGTGCTGGCGGCCTACGCGGCGCTGCTGCGGCCGGGCGACGCGGTGCTGGCGATGTCGCTGGAGCACGGCGGCCACCTGAGCGCCGGTTCGCGGGCCAACTTCTCCGGCCGCTGGTTCCAGTTCCACGGCTACGGGGTGCGCGAGGAGGACGGCCTGATCGACCTCGACCAGGTCCGCCGGCTGGCCCACGAGCACCGTCCCAAGGCGATCGTCGCGGGCGGCATCTCCTACCCCCGGCACCTGGACTGGGCGGCCTTCCGGGAGATCGCCGACGAGGTGGACGCCTACCTGATCGCCACCGCCGGGCAGAGCGCCGGCCTGGTCGCGGCCGGCCTCGCGCCGTCCCCGGTGCCGTACGCGGACGTCACCGCCGTGGCCACCCACAAGCTGCTGCGCGGCCCGCGCGGCGGCCTGCTGCTGTGCACCGACGAACTGGCGGACCGGATCGACCGCGCGGTGTTCCCGTTCTGCCAGGGCGGGGCGGCGATGAACGAGGTGGCCGCCAAGGCGGTGGCGCTGGCCCAGGCGGCCACCCCCGCCTTCGCCGAGTACGCCCGCCGGGCCGTGGCCGGAGCGCGGGCGCTGGCCGCCGCGCTGGCCGCCGCCGGGGCCGCGCCGCTAACCGGCGGCACCGACACCCACCTGGTGACCGCCGAGGTCGGCGGCCTCGGCCTGACCGGCGTGGAGGCCGAACGCCGTTGCGCCGCAGCGGGGTTGATGCTCGGGAGGTGCGCCGTCCCGTACGACCCGGCGCCGCCCACCGAGACCTCCGGGATCCGGCTCGGCACCGGCACCTGCGCGGCCCAGGGGATGGGGGAGAGCGAGCTCGGCGAGGTCGGTGAGCTGCTCGGACAGGTGCTGCGCGGGGCCGAGCCGGCGTCGGTGCGGGGCCGGGTCCGGGAGTTGGCGCGGGCCTTCGCCGGGCGCCGCTGAGCATCCGGTGGTCGCGGAGGCGAACCGCGATGCGGGGGCTGGGCGTCGGAGTCAATAAGGTGTGCACCGTGGCGACGCACCTCGAACCCCGAACCTGCGCGGGAGTACCCTGCGTACTCGTCCGTCGGACCGTGACCCTGGAGGCCAGTGGTGCGTGAGTATCTGCTGGTCCTGTTCGTCTCGGCGGCAGTGACCTACCTGCTGGTGGCCCCGGTGCGGAAGTTCGCGATCGCCGCCGGCGCCATGCCCGCGGTCCGGGCGCGTGACGTGCACCGCGAACCGACCCCGCGGCTCGGCGGCATCGCGATGTTCGGCGGCCTGCTGGCCGGCCTGCTGGCGGCGTCCCAACTCACCAACCTGGGGCGGCTGTTCGTACAGAGCGCGGACGTCAAGGCGCTGCTGTCCGGGGCCGGGATCATGTTCGTGCTGGGCGTCCTGGACGACAAGTGGGGCGTGGACGCGCTGGTGAAGCTCGGCGGTCAGATGATCGCGGCCGGCGTGATGGTGTGGCAGGGCGTCACGGTGATCTCCATCCCGGTGCCCGGCTACGGGACGGTCACCTTCACCCCCACCCAGGGCATGCTGATCTCCGTCACGCTGGTGGTCGTGATGGTGAACGCGGTGAACTTCATCGACGGCCTGGACGGCCTGGCGGCGGGCATGGTGTGCATCGCCGCGATCGCGTTCTTCCTGTACTCGTACCGGCTCTGGCTGGGCTACGGGATCAACGACGCCGCTCCCGCCGCGCTGTTCACCGCCGTGCTGATCGGCATGTGCCTGGGCTTCCTGCCGCACAACCTGCACCCGGCGCGGATCTTCATGGGCGACTCCGGCTCGATGATGCTGGGCCTGATGCTGGCCGTCGCCGCGATCTCCATCACCGGCCGCGTCGACCCCGACCTGATCTCGGCCCGGACCGGTTCGCAGACCAGCGCCGTGCACGCCCTGGTGCCGATCTACATCCCGCTGATCCTGCCGCTGACGGTGATCGCGCTGCCGCTGGCGGACCTGCTGCTGGCCGTGGTGCGCCGCACCTGGGCGGGCAAGTCGCCGTTCGCGGCGGACAAGCAGCACCTGCACCACCGGCTGCTGGAGGTCGGGCACTCGCACAGCCGGGCCGTGCTGATCATGTACTTCTGGGCCGCGCTGATCGCCTTCGGCACCGTCGCGGTCTCGATCACCAACACCGGCCGCACGGTCGTCCTGACCATGGCGGGCCTGTGCCTGGTGGGCCTCGCGGTGCTGCTGATGCCGCGCTTCAAGCCGCGCGCCCCGAAGGCCGTTCAGCCGTTCGTGCCGCCCCGCTACCGCAGCAGCGAGCGGGCCGCCGGGCCGGATTCCGTGAAGGCTGCTAAGGACGCCTCCGAGGACGCCTCCGAGGTGCCCGCGATGGCCGAGCTGTCGGCCGAGGACAAGGCCCTGCTGGGGCGGATCGGAACGGGGGCGACGGCGTCCGGCCGGCGGGACGAGCGGCAGCCCTGACGCGGTGTCAACTCCCGTTGGGCCGTTCGGATACACCCGTTCGGCGGCACCCGTGGGCCGGTGGTGTGACAGGTGCCACACGTTCATGGTAAAGCTCTCATCAAATAGTTTGTGATACCGTTCACGAGTACCGAGAACACGCCGAAAGACCTGACATGGAGGACTTCCGTCCCTGGTCGGTCTCCCTCGACGGGCTCCGCCCTCAGTGGTGGTCCGCGGCGTGGTTCTCGTCCTTGTACCTCTGCCCCTTGCCACCGACATGCCGCCGGAGCTGCCGACATGCCGTCCCACGACGCCCGGATCCTCCGTGGCGCCGCAATCCCCACTGCGGCCGCCGGAGTGATCGCCATGGCGATCTCCTTCGCCGTTGCCCAGGGGAAGGGCCTGCTCGGCGCCCTGCTGGCAACGGTGGTGGTGATCGGTTTCTTCGGATTCGGCCAGGTCGCACTCGACCGGCTGACCCGGAACAATCCGCAGATGATGATGGCGGCAGCGCTGCTGGTCTACACCACGCAGATCCTGTTGATCGGCATTCTGCTGGCAGTCGCCAAGCACCTCTCGTTCTTCGACCACAAGGTCTTCGGTTTCACCCTGCTCGGGCTCGCGATCATCTGGACGGCGTTCCAGGTGCGCGGCTGGCTCAGGGCGAAGACCTTCTACGTGGAACCCGACGGCAAGTCGAAATCCGGGCGTCAACCGTGAGTGGGGCACACCGTCCCCCTCGCGAGGGGGGCGGTGTTTATGCCCTCCTGACGGGCTGCTATCGTCCGTCCCAACGGCGGAGTGCGGGATGCGGCCAGGTCCCTCCGGGAATCGGACGGATCGCCCCCCAGCTCCACGAAGCTTTCGAAGATCCCGTGGCGTGGATATGCGCCGCGCAGGGTCCGCGAGAAATCCAACTAGTTCCAGTGCCGCACCGTGGCCGCAGGCCACGCCGACACACCGAGGTTGCCGTAACCATGCGTCAGAACGAAGGAGTCTGTGGTGGGTGCTGACGTCCAGCTCGCCTCCGAGGCCGGTTGCCACCTGAACTCCGGCTGCGGCTTCCCGGCCCCCGGCCTGAACGAGTTCGACTTCAAGCCGATCTTCTCGATCGGTAGCGTCGACTTCACCAAGCCGATGCTGCTGTCGATCATCTGCGCACTCCTGGTGGTCGGCTTCTTCTGGGCCGCGTTCGCCAAGCCGAAGCTGCTCCCGGGCAAGCTCCAGCTGGTCGGCGAGATCGGGTACGACTTCGTCAAGCGGAGCATCGTGCTCGAGACGATCGGCAAAAAGGGCGAGAAGTACGTCCCGATGCTGGTCTCGATGTTCTTCTTCGTGTGGATCATGAACATCATGTCCATCATCCCGTTCGCCCAGTTCCCGGTGATGTCGCGCATCGCGTTCCCGGTCGGGCTCGCGGCGATCGTGTGGATCACCTACATGACGCTGACCTTCAAGAAGCACGGCTTCGTCGGCGGTATGAAGAACCTCTGCTGGCCGTCGGGCATCCCCGGCTGGGTCATGTTCATCCTGGTGCCGATCGAGTTCTTCTCGAACATCTTCGTGCGCCCCTTCACCCTCGCGGTCCGAGCCTTCGCGAACATGTTCGCCGGTCACCTGCTGATCGTCGTCTTCTCGGTGGCCTCGTGGTACCTGCTGAGCCCCAGCATCGGCGCCCTGTACGGCTCGGTGTCCTTCGTGGTGGCCGTCGGTCTGACCGGTTTCGAGCTGCTGGTGCAGTTCCTGCAGGCGTACATCTTCGTGATGCTCGCCAGCAGCTACATCGCCGGTGCCCTGGAAGAGGCGCACTGAGCCCCGCGGCCCCGGCCGCGCCCCTGAACTCCCGGTGGCCAACACCCACCGGTATCCCATCCCCGCAAAGGATTAGCTGAGATGTCCGCTCTCGCCGCTGGTGTGTCCGGTTCCGTTGCTTCCATCGGCTACGGCCTCGCTGCGATCGGCCCCGGCATCGGTGTCGGTCTGATCTTCGGTAACGGCGTGCAGGCGATGGCCCGTCAGCCCGAGGCTGCCGGCCTGATCCGCTCCAACATGTTCATCGGCTTCGCCCTGACCGAGGCCCTCGCCCTGATCGGCATCGTCATGCCGTTCGTCTACGGCCAGTGAGCCAGGCGCACCGGTAGTCAATTCCGACGAAAGGTTCTGATATGACCCCCGAGGTTCTCCTCGCGGCTGAAGAGAAGATGAACCCTCTTCTCCCCGCGTGGCCCGAGGTCATCATCGGCCTGCTCTGCTTCTTCATCGTCTTCGGTCTTCTCGGCAAGAAGCTCCTCCCCAGCATCGAGAAGGTGCTGGAGGAGCGCCGCGACTCCATCGAAGGCGGCATGAAGCGCGCGGAGACCGCTCAGGCCGAGGCCCAGGCCCTGCTGGAGCAGTACCGTGCCGAGCTGGCCGAGGCGCGTCACGAGGCCGCTCGGATCACCGAGCACGCCCGTGAGCAGGGCGCTGTCCTGATCGCCGAGATGCGCGAGGAGGGCCAGCGTCAGCGCGAGGCCATCGTCGCCGCCGGCCACGCGCAGATCGACGCCGACAAGAAGCAGGCGACCGCCGCCCTGCGCCAGGACGTGGGCTCGCTGGCCTCCCAGCTGGCCTCCCGCATCGTCGGTGAGTCCCTGGAGGACCACGCCCGCCAGAGCGGTGTCATCGACCGCTTCCTGGACGAGCTGGAGTCCAAGGCCGCCGCTGCCCAGGGTGCGTCCAAGTGATCGGCGCGAGCCGTGAGGCCCTCGCCGCCGGTCGCGAGAACCTCGAGAGCCTGACCGACAACACTTCGGTGGACGCGGCCAAGCTCGCCGAGGAACTCGCCGCCGTCACCGTGCTGCTGGACCGTGAGGTCTCGCTGCGCCGCGTGCTGACCGACCCGTCGCGGTCCGGTGAGGACAAGGCCCAGCTGGTCGCCTCGCTGCTGGCCGGTCAGGTCTCCGGCGAGACCGTCGACCTGGTCTCCGGCCTGGTCCGCTCGCGCTGGTCCGGTTCGCGTGACCTGGCCGACGCGGCCGAGCAGTTGACCGCGTACGCCGAGGTCATCGCCGCCGACAAGGCGGGCGCGCTGGACGATGTCGAGGACGAGCTGTTCCGGTTCGGCCGGGTGGTGGCGGGCTCGCACGAGCTGCGCGCCGCGCTGACCGAGCCGAAGGCCGACAAGGCCGCCAAGACGGCGCTGATCCGCAAGCTGCTCGGCGGCAAGGCCAACGCGGGCACCGTCCGCCTGGTCACCAGCCTGGTCACCGCCCCCCGGGGCCGTAGCCTGGAAGGCGGCCTGGAGTCCTACTCCAAGCTCGCCGCCTCCCGGCGTGGCCGCGTGGTGGCCCTGGTCACCAGCGCTGTGCCGCTGTCGGACCGCCAGAAGGAGCGGCTCGCCGCTGCGCTGGCCGGCCTGCACGGCCGTCCGGTGCACCTGAACATCGACGTGGACCCCGAGGTCCAGGGCGGTGTCCGGGTGCAGATCGGCGACGAGATCATCGACGGCACCGTCGCGAGCCGCCTCGAAGGCGCTCGCCAGGGCCTCGAAGGCTGAGCACCAGCACTATCCGACCCTCGGTCGGGCGTCGGTCCACACCAGGTGGGCCGGCAAAACGTACGGCCGGTTCACCCGACCCGGCCGAGAGTCGAGCACTTGCGGCCCTCAATGGCGGGCCGAGGATCGCAAACTAGGAGAGCAGGGAAGCCTGATGGCGGAGCTTACGATCCGTCCGGAGGAGATCCGGGACGCGCTGGCCGACTTTGTCCAGTCGTACCAGCCGGACGCCGCTTCTGTGGAAGAGGTCGGCAAGGTCACTGACGCGGCGGACGGCATCGCGCATGTCGAGGGCCTGCCCTCGGTCATGGCGAACGAGCTGCTGAAGTTCGAGGACGGCACGCTCGGCCTCGCGCTGAACCTCGACACCCGCGAGATCGGTGTCGTCATCCTCGGTGAGTTCGGCGGCATCGAAGAGGGCCAGACCGTGCGCCGCACCGGCGAGGTCCTCTCGGTTCCGGTCGGCGACGGCTACCTCGGCCGCGTCGTGGACCCGCTGGGCAACCCGATCGACGGCCTGGGCGACATCGCCTCCACCGGCCGTCGTGCCCTGGAGCTGCAGGCCCCCGGCGTCATGGCCCGCAAGTCGGTCAAGCAGCCGCTGCAGACCGGCATCAAGGCCATCGACGCGATGACCCCGATCGGCCGCGGCCAGCGCCAGCTGATCATTGGTGACCGTCAGACCGGCAAGACCGCGGTCGCCGTCGACACCATCATCAACCAGCGCGACAACTGGCGCTCGGGCGACCCGGAGAAGCAGGTCCGCTGCATCTACGTCGCCGTTGGCCAGAAGGGCTCCACCATCGCGTCCGTCCGCGGCGCCCTGGAGGAGGCCGGCGCGCTGGAGTACACCACGATCGTGGCTGCTCCCGCCTCCGACCCGGCCGGCTTCAAGTACCTCGCCCCGTACACCGGTTCGGCCATCGGCCAGGAGTGGATGTACGACGGCAAGCACGTCCTCATCGTCTTCGACGACCTGTCGAAGCAGGCCGAGGCCTACCGCTCCGTCTCCCTGCTGCTGCGCCGCCCGCCGGGCCGCGAGGCCTACCCGGGTGACGTCTTCTACCTGCACTCCCGCCTGCTGGAGCGCTGCGCCAAGCTGAACGACGCCCTCGGCGGCGGCTCGATGACCGGTCTGCCGATCATCGAGACCAAGGCCAACGACGTCTCGGCGTACATCCCGACCAACGTCATCTCCATCACCGACGGCCAGTGCTTCCTGGAGTCCGACCTGTTCAACGCCGGCATCCGCCCGGCCGTGAACGTCGGTATCTCGGTCTCCCGCGTCGGTGGCTCCGCCCAGATCAAGGCCATGAAGTCGGTCGCCGGCCGCCTGCGCCTGGACCTGGCCCAGTACCGCGAGCTGGAGGCGTTCGCCGCCTTCGGTTCCGACCTGGACGCGGCCTCCAAGGCCCAGCTGGAGCGCGGTGCGCGCATGGTCGAGCTGCTGAAGCAGGGCCAGTACCAGCCGTTCGCGGTCGAGGACCAGGTCGTCTCGATCTGGGCCGGCACCACCGGCAAGCTGGACGACGTCCCGGTCGCCGAGATCCGTCGCTTCGAGCGCGAGTTCCTCGACCACCTGCGCCTGGAGCACAAGGGCATCCTGACCGGCATCGCCGAGACCCAGAAGCTCGAGGACGGCACCATCGACGCGCTGACCGCGGCGATCACCTCGTTCAAGCAGGGTTACACCACGGCGGACGGCAAGCTGCTCTCCGAGCAGGCCTGAGTCCGGTAGCGAGGGAAAGGACGTAACGACCCATGGGAGCACAGCTTCGGGTCTACAAGCGCCGCATCCGCTCCGTCACCGCGACGAAGAAGATCACCAAGGCGATGGAGATGATCTCCGCGTCGCGCATCGTCAAGGCGCAGCGCGCGGTGGCCGCCTCCACCCCGTACGCCGATGAGCTCACCCGTGCGGTGACCGCGGTGGCCACCCGGTCCAACGCGAAGCACCCGCTGACCACCGAGAACCCGAACGCCACCCGCGCCGCCGTGCTTGTGATCACGGCGGACCGCGGTCTGGCGGGCGGCTACTCGACCAACGCCATCAAGCAGTCGCTGGCGCTCGCCGCCCGCCTCCGCGAAGAAGGCAAGGAAGTGGTCACGTACATCGTCGGCCGCAAGGGCGTCGGGTACTACGGGTTCCGCAACCTCGCGGTCGCGAACTCGTGGACGGGCTTCTCGGACAAGCCGACCTACGGGGACGCGAAGACCGTCGCGGCGGACCTCATCGAGGCCTTCACCGCGGAGACCGGTGGCGTGGACGAGCTGCACCTGGTGTCGACCGAGTTCGTGTCGATGCTGACGCAGACGGCCGTGGACCGGCGCCTGCTGCCGCTGAAGCTCGACGAGGTCGAGCTCAGCGACAAGTCGCCGGCGAAGAACCAGATCTTCCCGCTGTACGACTTCGAACCGTCGGCCGAAGGCGTCCTCGACGCCCTGCTGCCGCGGTACGTCGAGAGCCGGATCTACAACGCTCTCCTGCAGTCGGCCGCCTCCGAGCACGCCGCCCGCCGGCGTGCGATGAAGAGCGCGACGGACAACGCCGGCGAGCTCATCAAGTCGCTCACGCGGCTTGCCAACTCGGCCCGTCAGGCCGAGATCACCCAGGAAATCAGCGAGATCGTGGGCGGCGCGAACGCGCTGGCCGACGCTAGCGCGGGGAGCGAATGATATGACCACCACTGTTGAGACCACGGCGACGGGCCGCGTCGCGCGGGTCATCGGCCCGGTCGTCGACGTGGAGTTCCCCGTCGACGCTATTCCGGACATGTACAACGCCCTGCACGTCGAGGTGGACAACCCCGACGGCACCGGCAAGAAGACCCTGACCCTCGAGGTTGCCCAGCACCTCGGCGACGGCCTGGTCCGCGGCATCTCGATGCAGCCGACCGACGGCCTGGTCCGCGGCTCGCAGGTCACCGACACCGGTTCGGCGATCTCCGTCCCGGTCGGCCAGATCACCAAGGGCAAGGTCTTCAACGCCCTCGGTGAGGTGCTGAACGTCGACAAGGCCGAGTTCGAGGCCTCCGTCGAGGTCAAGTGGCCGATCCACCGCAAGGCCCCGAACTTCTCCGAGCTCGAGTCGAAGACCGAGATGTTCGAGACCGGCATCAAGGTCATCGACCTGCTCACCCCGTACGTCCAGGGTGGCAAGATCGGTCTGTTCGGTGGTGCCGGTGTCGGCAAGACCGTTCTGATCCAGGAGATGATCTACCGCGTCGCCGAGAACTTCGGTGGTGTGTCGGTGTTCGCCGGTGTCGGTGAGCGCACCCGTGAGGGCAACGACCTCATCGACGAGATGGTCGACTCGGGCGTTCTGGACAAGACCGCGCTGGTCTTCGGCCAGATGGACGAGCCGCCGGGCACCCGTCTGCGCGTCGCGCTCTCCGCGCTGACCATGGCGGAGTACTTCCGCGACGTCGAGAAGCAGGACGTGCTCCTCTTCATCGACAACATCTTCCGGTTCACCCAGGCCGGTTCCGAGGTGTCGACCCTGCTCGGCCGTATGCCCTCCGCGGTGGGTTACCAGCCGAACCTGGCCGACGAGATGGGCCTCCTGCAGGAGCGCATCACCTCGACCCGCGGTCACTCGATCACCTCGATGCAGGCGATCTACGTCCCCGCGGACGACCTGACCGACCCGGCGCCGGCCACCACCTTCGCCCACCTGGACGCGACCACCGTTCTGTCGCGCCCGATCTCGGAGAAGGGCATCTACCCGGCCGTCGACCCGCTGGACTCCACGTCCCGCATCCTCGACCCGCGGTACATCGCGCAGACCCACTACGACACGGCCATCCGTATCAAGGGGATCCTGCAGAAGTACAAGGACCTGCAGGACATCATCGCGATCCTCGGTATCGACGAGCTGTCCGAGGAAGACAAGATCACGGTGCAGCGTGCCCGCCGCATCGAGCGCTTCCTCTCGCAGAACACCTACGTGGCGAAGCAGTTCACCGGTGTCGAGGGCTCGACCGTCCCGCTGTCGGAGACCATCGAGGCCTTCAACGCCATCGCGGACGGCAAGTACGACCACGTCCCGGAGCAGGCCTTCTTCATGTGCGGTGGCATCGATGACCTCGAGCGCAACGCCGCCGAGCTGCTGAAGAAGTAACCGCAGACCGGTCGCACGGCAGACCCAACCGTTGAGGGGTGGTTCCCGGCTCTCGTCGGGGGCCACCCCTCAACGCTGGAAGTGCTGTGATCCCGGTCATTTACGAGCCCTTGGTTTCGTTCCGGGGGCGCGTGACCGTTATTCTTACCGAAACTGCCGAGAGCTCAGCCGCCCGTTCGCCCGGGTGGCCGAGCCCCGGCGAGAGCCAAGGAGCCCACGTTGGCTGAGCTGCACGTCGAGCTGGTCGCAGCCGACCGCAAGGTGTGGTCCGGTGCGGCCACCATCGTTGTTGCCCGTACGGCCTCCGGCGACACCGGCATCATGCCGGGTCACACCCCGGTGCTGAGCGTGCTGGAGACCGGCCCGGTCACCATCCGCACCGTCTCCGAGGGCACGATCGTCGCCGCGGTGCACGGTGGCTTCATCTCGTTCGCCGACAACAAGCTGTCGATCCTCGCCGAGATCGCCGAGCTGGCCGACGAGATCGACGTCGCCCGCGCCGAGCGCGCGCTGGAGAACGCCCGGAACGAGGCCGACGCGCACGCCGAGCGTCGCGCCGAGGTCCGGCTGGTCGCCGCCGGCGGCCTGAAGGCGCACCACTGAGCCTGGTCTCAGCGACGGTCCCGGGGACGCTTTGAGCGTGTCCTCGGGACTGTCGTATCAGTTGGTAGGAATGGGTGGCCGCGTAAGGCCGCCAACGGGGATGAAGGCAGCGAGGAGGTAGGTGAGCGTGGTCCTCGCCCTTGTGGTGTGCGCGTCGGTAGTGGTCCTCGCCCTCGCGGGCCTGGTCGGCTTCGCGGTACGCCGCCGCCTCATCCAGCGGGTGGGCGGCACCTTCGACTGCTCCTACCGCTTGAAAATGCCGGCGGACGCCTCCACGCAGCCGGATCTCGACGAGAACGGCCAACCCACCTCGGCCCCGGTCCCACAGACCGACGGCAAGGGGTGGGTTTTTGGTATCGGCCGGTACAGCGGCGACTCCATCGAGTGGTTCCGGGTGTTCTCCTACGCGCCCCGGCCGCGACGGGTCCTGCCGCGCACCGAGATCGAGGTGCTGGGCCGCCGCTACCCGCAGGGGCAGGAAGAACTCGCCCTGCTCTCCGACTCCGTGGTGCTGCGCTGCCTGCACCGGGGCGCGCCGCTGGAGCTCGCGATGAGCGACGACGCGCTGACCGGCTTCCTGGCCTGGCTGGAGGCCGCCCCGCCCGGGCAGAGGGTCAACGTCGCCTGATCTCCCGGGTGCTTGGCCTCCCGGATGCCTGATTCGGCGTCAGGAGAGCGTGACGCGGCTCGCGTCCACCCGCTCCGACGTGCGCGCTAGGCTGCGGGCATGGTGAACCTGACGCGCATCTACACCCGCACCGGGGACGACGGCACGACCGCGCTCGGCGACATGAGCCGGACCACCAAGACCGACCCGCGACTGATCGCGTACGCCGACACCAACGAGGCCAATGCCGCGATCGGCGTGGCGCTGGCCGCCGGGGCGCTGGACGGCGAGCTGGTGACGGTGCTGACCCGGATCCAGAACGACCTGTTCGACGTGGGCGCGGACCTGGCGACGCCGATCGTCGAGGACCCCAAGTACCCGCCGCTGCGGGTCGAGCAGTCGTACATCGACCGGCTGGAGGGCGACTGCGACCGGTTCCTGGAGGAGCTGGAGAAGCTGCGCAGCTTCATCCTGCCCGGCGGCACCCCCGGCGCCGCGTACCTGCACCTGGCGTGCACCGTGGTGCGGCGGGCCGAACGGGCCACCTGGGCGGCGATCGAGGCGCACGGGGACAACATCAACCCGCTGACCGCGAAGTACCTGAACCGGCTGTCCGACCTGCTGTTCATCCTGGCCCGCACCGCCAACAAGGAGCGCGGCGACGTGCTCTGGGTGCCCGGCGAGAACCGCTGACGCCCGGTCATCCGGTCTGCTTGGGCCGCTTGGGGAAGACCGTGTAGCTGGCGGCGATGACGAGGTTGATGCCGACCGCCAGCGCCATCCGCGGGTACCAGGAATCCAGCTGCGCGGTGCGCGCGGCGTCGCCGACCAGCCACTGGACGCCGGCGATCAGCGCCACCGTGACGGCCGAGGCCAGCAGCGTCAGCAGGAACACGCCCCACTCGTAACGGGCCCTCGGCGCGCCGTACTTGGGCGCGCCGGGCGGCTTGGGGCCGCCGGCCAGCCGGTGCGCGGCGTGGCAGTCGGCCCAGCGGACCAGGCGGTGGCCGTAGGCGATGGAGAAGCCGACGTAGGCGGCGGCCAGGCCGTGCGTCCAGTCGGCGGTGGCGCCGCCGCGCAGGTCGGCGACGGTGGCGCCGAGAATCACCAGATCGACCACCGGCAGCAGCGCCAGCAGCGCCAGGCCGGTGCGGCGCAGGCGCAGCGCGTAGCGGGCCAGCAGCCCCGCCACCAGTACGACCCAGAAGCCGGCCTCGCCGGCCACGATCAGGGAAACCATGCTTCGATCCTTCCCCCGCCCGGGCGCGCCGTCGTCGTCCGGCCAGCGGAGTGGCGTGTCAGCCGTTCGTCGGACGGCGGGTCCTCCGAGCGGTCGTTCCGGCCGGTTGGGAGGAGTGCTGGGATGGGTCGGGTGAGACTCTCCGAACGCGGACAGGACATGGCCATCGCCGTGGCCGGGCTGCTGGGCGGCCTGCTGCTGATCTCGGTCGGCGCGTACGACCGGCGGCCCGAGTGGTCGGCGTGGGTGTCGGTGCTGCCGCTGGTGGCGATGGCCGGGCTGTCGCTGGTGCGGCGCCGGTGGACGGTGTGGACGGTCAGCGTCGGCGGCGTGGTGTTCGGCGTCGCCGTGTACCTCGGCTCGCTGGTGCCGACGATGCTGCTGTACACCGACCTGCTGTACGCGGCGGTGCTGTACGGCCCGCCCCGGATGAGCCGGGTCCTGCAACTGTCCGGCGCCGCCACCACCGTGGTGCTGACGGGCCTGACGTGGCAGTACGCCTCGCTGCCCGAGGCGCTGCTGGTCGCCGTGTTCTGCGGGCTGATCTTCCTCTCCCCGGTGTGGACGGCCGACCTGCTGCGGCGGCACCGGGAGGTCGCCGAGACGGAGCGGCTGCGGGCCGAGCAGACCGCGCTGCTGGCCGAGCTGGACCGGCGCGGCGCGGTGGTCTCCGAACGGGCCCGGATGGCACGCGAGTTGCACGACGTGATCGCCAACCACCTGTCGGCGATCGCCATCCACGCCACCGGCGCGCAGGCGGTGGCGCGCCGTCAGGCACGGGAGGCGGACGAGCCGTTGGTGGAGGCGCTCGCGGTGATCCGGGAGAACAGCGTGCAGGGCCTCGCCGAGATGCGTCGGATGATCGGACTGCTGCGCGAGGCCACGCCCGAAGAGCCTTACGCCGCACCGCGGTTGGCCGCCGTCGACGTGCTGCTGGAGCAGGCCGGGGCGGCCGGGCGGTCGGCCGGGCTGCGGTTCGAGGCCGAGCAGCAGGGCGAGGCGGGCGAGCTGCCCGCGCCGGTCGAACTGGCCGCTTACCGGATCGTCCAGGAGTCGCTGACCAACGCCGTCAAGCACGCCGCACCCGGCCCCGTCCGGCTCCGCATCCGGTACGGGGAGCGGGAGTTGGAGATCACCGTGGAGTCCGCGTACCGGGAGGGCGAGGGCCGGGCGGTGCCCGGGGCGAAGGCCGGGCTGGTCGGCATGGGCGAGCGGGCGCAACTGCTCGGTGGCGAGTTCGACGCCGGGCCGGACGGGCGGACGTGGCGGGTCCGGGCGGTGCTGCCGCGGACGGCGAGCGGGGAGCGGGGATGATCCGGGTACTGGTGGCGGAGGACCAGGCGGCCGTCCGGACCGCGCTGGTGATGATCCTGCGGGCCGAGGACGACCTCCAGGTGGTCGGCGAGGCCGCGGACGGCGAACAGGCCGTCCGGATGGCACTGGAACTGCGGCCGGACGTCGTCCTGATGGACGTCCAGATGCCCCGGCTGGACGGCGTCGCCGCGACCCGGCAGGTGGTGGAGGCCGGGGCGGCGCAGGTGCTGGTCCTCACCACCTTCGACCTGGACGAGTACGTGTGGGGCGCGCTGCGGGCCGGCGCCGCCGGGTTCCTGCTCAAGGACCTGGAGGCGGACACCCTGGTCGAGGGCATCCGCACGGTCGCCCGCGGCGACGGCATGCTCGCGCCGTCCGTCACCCGGCGGCTGATCACGTCCTTCGCCAAGTCGCCGGCTCCGGCGCCGGACTCCGGTGCGCTGCTGGACGGGCTGACGCCGAAGGAGCGGGAGGTGCTCGGCTGCCTCGGGGCCGGCCTGTCCAACGCGGAGATCGCGCACCGGCTCGGGACGGTGGAGGCCACCACCAAGACGCATGTCAGCCGGATCCTCGCGAAGCTCGGGCTGCGCAGCCGGGTGCAGGCGGCGATCCTCGCGCAGGAGTGGGGAGTGCCCGTTCCCGGGGAGCGGTGACGGGGCTGGTGTGACGGAGTTCGTCCGGCGGGGCCTGTGTGGCGGGGCCTGTGTGGCGGAGCGGTTCCGCGAGAGGGGCGCAGATCACACCTGTTCCGGTGCAGATCACACTGCCGGAACGCACCACGGAACGCGTGCTCCTACTAGAGTCCGGCGCAGAGCGATGTGGCTCCCCCCGGGCGGTCGGTGCTGCCCCGGCACGGGCGGCCCTCGGCGTGCCACCGGGAGGACCAGATGACCGTACGACCAGCTCTCTAGCGGCGCCCGCACCCTCCGGGTGAGTTTGCTCACGGAGCACCCCGCAGACGGGTGATTTGGGCGGTTATCGAGCGTAAGTACCAGGTGTACCTGCGTATATTCCCTCGGACGGGTGAAGTTGAGGGACAGTCCGCCGGGTGACAGCAACCTGCGGAACTGGTTGGCCGTCAGATTCAGCAAGGGCCGGTGCACAACCGGCCCGAAACATGTCGCGGTCGGTCCTTGGGGAACGGGACGGGCGGCAGGCGCAACGCGGCGGACGAGCAGCGGCACACGGCCGAGGAGGAGGACAGCGTGCGCATCACCGGCGACCACACCGGACTGGCCATCGAAGGGCGGCTCGACGTGCGCAGCGCCGCCGACGCCAAGGCGCGGTTGCACGCGGCGGTCGACGGCGGAGAGGGCGACTTCGTCCTCGACCTCTGCCGGCTCGAGTCCTGGGACGCGACCGGACTCGGCGTCATCATGGGCACCCACCGCCGGGCCGGGCGGGCCGGGCGACGGCTCGTCCTGCGGGAGGTGCCGGTGCAGCTCCAGCGGCTGCTGGTGGCTACGCGGCTGCACCGGATTCTGGCGGTGGAGGGGGCGGCGCTTCCCGCGATGGGGTAGTGGCGGGCCCGACCGCTGGGGCGCGAGCACGGGCAAGTCATTGTGCGGTGGCGCGATCTTGTGGTGGGGTGCGTTCCCCCTCGCGCGGTTCCGCCCCCTCGGCTTCGCCCGGGGGTACCCCCAGCGCCCCTGGTTTCCCATCGCTACCCGGTGTGTTGACCCGGTTCGGTCATGTGGGACAGTCTCCGGTCAGGTGTCCGAGTGGCGGGGAGCAACGACGTGGGTCAGCCGAGCGGGGAATTCCGGGGGGACGGGGTACGCCCGCGGGGTGGGGAACTGGTCAGCGGTGAGCGGCTGGTGGTGGTCGGGGGGCCGGAGGGGTCGGAGGCGCGGCGCTGTCCGGACGAGTGGTTGCCACAGCCGCGGCGCATACGTGGGTTGGTGCAGGCGCGGCCGGAGTTGGGGCCGAGTCCGGCGGTGGGGCCGCTCGCGTTGGGGGCCGGGCCGGGGGATCTGCCGCTGCTGGACCGTGACGGTGACATCGAGGCCGTGATCGGGCAGCTCCGGGAGGGGCGTTCGGTGCGGCTGGTCGGGCAGTCCGGCTCGGGCCGTTCCGCGTTGCTGGCGGCGGTCGCCGAGGCGGCGGGGGAGTTGGCGCCGGACGGCGTGGTGCGGCTGAGCGGCTACCGCAGGACGTCCGCCGATCTGTTGCAGGACCTGTTCGCGACGACGCATCAGGCGCCGGATTTCCGTCCGGACCGGGAGCAGTTGGTCGAACTGCTGGCCGGGGTCGCCGCGGTGGTGGTGATCGACGATGTGGAGCCGTCCGGCGAGGAGTTGGAGGAGCTGCTGGCGCTGGCCCCCGAGTGCGCGTTCCTGGTCAGTACGGCGCCGGACGCGCCGCCGTCGCCGCCCGGTTCGCGGTTGCGGGACCACCTGGTGGCGGGCCTGTCCCGGCCGGCGTGTCTGACGCTCGCGGCGCGGCTGGCGGGCCGTCAGCTGGACGAGGCCGAGCGGGCCTGGGCGGTGGACCTGTGGTTCGAGTCGGAGGGCCTGCCGCTGCGGTTCGTCCGGGCGGCGGCGCTGGTGCGGCAGCGGGACGTCGCGGTGGACGCGCTGGTCGCCGCGCAGGAGGACCGGCGGAGCGTCTTCGGCTTCGTGAAGGAGTACGAACTCCCCAGTGATCCGGCCGAGTTGGAGGCCGAGCTGCGGGCCGGGGTGCCGTTGCCGTCGGTCGGTGAGAGTGCCGCGCCGGCCCGGCTGCTGGTGCAGGGCCTGAGCGAACCTGCCCGGCGGGTGCTGCGGCTGGCGCTGGCGCTGAACGGGGAGTGCCCGACCGCGCCGCACCTGCCCGCGCTGATCGACGTCGGTCTCGGCGAGAGCGCGCTGCAGGAACTGGTGGACAACGGCCTGGCGGTGTCGGTGGGCGGACACCACCGGCTCACCGAAGGCGTGCTCGCCGCGCTGCTGCCCGAACTCGAGGCCGACGCGCACGGGCAGCCCGCCCCGTTCGCCCCCGGCGGCGTCGCGCACGGCGCGGCCGAACACCTGTCCTGGTGGGTCGGGCACGCCTCGGTGACGACCCGCCAGGTCGCCGCCGAGGCCGAGGTGATCCTCGCGGTACTGGCGGCCGAACGGGACGCCGACCGCCCCGAGCAGGTGCTGCGGCTGGCCCGGGCCGCCGCGCCCGCGCTCGCCCTGTCGCTGCGCTGGGGCGCCTGGGAGCGGGCCCTGCAACTCGGCCTGGAGGCCGCCCGGATGCTCGGGGCGAACGCCGAACAGGGCTGGTTCCACCACGAGTTGGGCGTGTACGCGCTGTGCGTCGGCAACTCGCAGCGGGCCGTCGCCGAACTGGAGGCCGCGCTCGCGCTGCGCGTCGCCGGCGGCGACCAGCGCGGTGGGGCGGTCGGGCGGCGGATGCTCGACCTGATCCGGCTGGAGGAGACCGCGGCGATCACCGCCGGCACCGGCGACACCCCGTCGGACCGCGGCCGGCGCACCATCCGCGCGATCGCCCAGGTGCCGGCCCGGCTGCGCAAGCGGGCTCCCGCCGGGGCCCGGAAGACCGTCCTGGCCGCGAGTGCCGCCGTGATGGCGCTCGGCGTGCTCGGCACCGCGATCGGCGTCGCCGTCAGCAGTGAGGACAGCCCGGCCGGCAAGCAGCCCGGCAACTCCGCGGACGACATCGTCCCGGACCCGGGCGCCACCACCAGCCCCCGGCCCAGCACCAGCCCGCGGCCGTCGGCGAGCGACAGTGCGACGCCGTCCGACAGCCCGTCGGAGACGGCGAGCGGCAGCCCCTCCAGCAGCCACCGGCCGAGCGGCAGCGCGAGCAGTACGAAGCCGAGTACTTCGGCGAGCGCCACCAAGTCGTCTTCCCCGTCGACGAGTTCGTCCCCGCAGCCCACCAAGTCGTCCACCCAGTCGTCCTCCCCGTCGCCCAGTGCCTCGTCCAGCGCCTCGCCGTCGGACAGCCCGTCCCCGTCGAACAGCGCGGTGGGCTAGCCCCGGAGCCAAGCCTCGACAGTCTCCGGGTCCAGGCTGCCGCGAGCCGCCGATCCGGCGTGCCCGGCCCAGGTCGGGCAGCCGAGCATGGCCGCGCCGAGGTGTTCGGGGGCGGCCGCGCCGAGGGCCTCGGCGGTGAGGCGGTAGGCCAGCGGGAGCGTCGCCTGGCGGTCGGCCAGCCAGGACTGGGTGGCGGCGAGGCCCTGTTCGGCGTGCAGGCGGCGTACGGGTGCGAGCCAGCCCTCGCGCCACCAGGCGGCGAGCTCGGCGGCGGGGACTTCGGCGAAGGTCGGGGCGAGGGCGTCGGCCAGGCGTCGGGTGTGGTCGGACTCCTCGCCGGCCAGCCGCGGGTACTCGGTGGCGAAGTTCGGCCAGTCCGTCTCGGTGAGCACGTCGTCCAGGCCGATCGGGTGCTCGGCGTAGTACGCCAGGCCGGTCGCGAAGACGTCCCGCAGTACCTGGTAGCGCAGGCGGGTGGAACCGGCGAGCAGGGCCGCGTCGTACAGGTCCTTGCCCTGCGGGTCGCTGTCGGTGGCGAGCCAGAGGAGTTTCCAGGCGAGCGAGAGCTCCCGCCCGGCGACGTTCAGTACCGTGCCGGGGGCGACCTCCAGGGGCTCGGCGGGGACGGGCAGCTCCTCGTTGAAGACGAAGTCGAGCTGGACGGTGCCGCCGGGCAGGCCGTCGGTCTCCCAGCTGAACAGCAGGCGGCGGCCGGGGGCCCGTTCGTACGTCCAGATGTCCTCGCTGACGGTCCGCTCGGGCAGGAAGCGGACCGGGCCGGTCGAGGCGGCGACGGTGCGGGTGAGGTCGTCGAACAGGTCCTCGGTGCGCGGGTCGTCGAGCATCCAGTCGGCGGGGGTGATGACGAAGTCGAGGTCGCCGGGTTCGCGGGCGGCGTCGCCGAACCAGGCCTTCAGCGCCACGGAGCCACGCAGCACCAGGTGGTCGGACCGGCCGGAGGCGGCGACGGCGGCCAGGACGGTGTCCATGGCGGTGCGGCGGGCCGCGTACCAGGCGGCGGAGAGGGCCGGGTCGGTGAACTGCGGGTCGCCGGCGCGGTAGGCGTTGGCGAACTGGATCAGGGCCGGGTCGTAGATCTCGGCCTGGGTGGCCCGCGGGTCGTCGATCGTCAGGAATGTGCGGGGCCAGTTGTCACGGGCCTGCGGCAGCATGCGGGGGTCGGACATGGGTCCTCCTCGGTCAGGCGGTGGTCGGGGCGTCGTCGAGCCAGCCGGAGTCCAGCGCGAGCGCCGAGTCGTGGACCACGTACTCGCGGGTGACCTTCAGCGGCGGGAAGCCGGCGGCGGTCAGGGCGGCGGTGAGGCGGTCGAGGTGCCGGCCGGCCGTGGTCAGGCCGAGGCGGTGGCAGCGCTGGGTGACGAAGTACTGGCGGTGGCCGCCGGGTTCGGTGCGACGGGCGTTCCAGGAGACGTGGGCGTGGTGGCCGTCGGCGGCCCGGGCCAGGGCGTCGCGGGGGACGTCCGGGGCCAGCCGGACCTTCACGTGGTGCTCGAAGTAGTGGGCGGGGTCGGCCTGTTCGGCCTCCGCGTCGGTGCCGGGGACGCCCGGGGTCCACGGGGCGGCCTCGATCTTCACCCGGACCGGGGTGAACCCGGCGGCCCGCAGCCGGGTCGCTTCGGCGGCGGCGCGGCGGTGCTGGGCGGCCAGGGTGCCGTCGCTCTGCCAGGACAGCATCGGCTGCGAGGGGTGCCGGCCGCGGGCCAGCAGGATGTGGGTGAACTCCAGGCCGTGCGCGGCCGCCCAGTCGGCGAGCGCCTCGGCCTCGGCCGGGGCCAGCGTGAGATGGGTCTCGTACCGGCCGACCGGTTCAGCGCTTCGCACGGGCATGCGGCGATCTTGGCAGGCGGGCGCGAAGGGCGGCCCGCCGGGGTCCGCCGGGGCCCGTTGGGCCCGCCGGGGTCAGAACAGCTTGAGCTTGTCGTCGTCGATGCCGCGCAGCTCGTCGTAGTCGAGGACGACGCAGCCGATGCCGCGGTCGGTGGCGAGGACGCGGGCCTGCGGCTTGATCTCCTGGGCGGCGAAGATGCCCTTGACCGGGGCCAGCAGCGGGTCGCGGTTGAGCAGGTCGAGGTAGCGGGTGAGCTGCTCGACGCCGTCGATCTCGCCGCGGCGCTTGATCTCGACGGCGACGGTGGCGCCGTCGGAGTCGCGGCAGAGGATGTCGACGGGACCGATCGCGGTGGGGTACTCGCGGCGGATCAGCTGCCAGCCGGTGCCGAGGACCTCCATCCGGTCGGCGAGCAGCTCTTGCAGGTGGGCCTCGACGCCGTCCTTCACCAGGCCGGGGTCGACGCCGAGCTCGTGGCTGGAGTCGTGGTGGACGTCCTCCAGCGTGATGATCAGCTTCTCGCCGGCCTTGTTGGTGACCGTCCACACCCCCTCGGTCTCCTTCAGGGAGCACGGCGGGGACATCCAGTTCAGCGGCTTGTAGGCCCGGTCGTCGGCGTGGATGCTGACGCTCCCGTCGGCCTTCACGATCACCAGGCGCACGGCGGAGGGCAGATGTGCAGCGAGGCGGCCCGCGTAGTCCACGGTGCACTTGGCGATTACAAGACGCATGGGGACAAGCCTACGGCCCGCCGGGAGTGCCCCCGTCCCTGTTCGATTTTGGAGGGGCGCGGGGAGGGGGCGTGCGGTTGGGGAGGTGCGCCGGCGTGCAGTGGGTCGAGGGGGCGTGATTCCTGAGACAGGCGGCTGTCCGGAGGGGCCCTCGGGGGCCGTTTGAAGCGAGTGTCCGCACAGTGGGTGTGGGCCGGGCGGGAGGGGCGAAACATGGTGACCGCACGGCCACCCGCGGTGAGCCGTGCCAGCTCGGCACAGAGGGTCGGTGCACAACTGATTCCGGCCAATCTCGGCCTCGGCGCGGCGAATCGGGCGGCAATCCCCGGATTCTCCAGCCGGGTCCGGGAAGGACTGACACGCTGGTTGAACCCCTGGCCAGGACCTCGACGTACGCGGCGTCACCCCCAGCCCGTCGCGCCGTCGGTATTCGAACATCGCGCGCGGTTCACCGCACGTCCGTCCAATGCACCCTCAGCACACCGGTACGACCGCCCCGTCGAATCCGCCGGGGCGGACCGTGAGAGGAGAACCCATGTCGCTCGACGTCTCACCGGCCCTGTTGGAGAAGGCCGAACGAGGCGAGGTCGACGAGCGGGAGTTCGTCGACTGTGTCCGCACCTCGCTGCCCTACGCCTGGGACATGATCAGCTCGCTGGTCGCCCAACTCAAGGTCGACGGAACCGACTTCGCCGACAACCAGGTCCCCCCGCCGAGCGAGCAGGAGCGCGGACAGCTGCTCCGGGCGCTGGCCAGCGATGCCATCCGCGGAGCCCTGCAGCGCCACTTCGGCGTCCAGCTGGCCTTCCAGAACTGCCACCGGGTCGCGGTCTTCGCCCCCGGCCCCGACACCGACGAGCGGCTCGCCCGCTTCACCTCGGTCCGCGCCCAACTGCTCAACCAGTCGCCGGAGTTGCGCGACTGCTGAGCCCCGACACGCCCGAGCGCGGGTCGCCCCGGTCCCCATCGGACGGGGCGGCCCGCGGGTGTGGTCTCAGCGCAGCTGCGGCAGCACCTCGTCGCCGATCCGGTCCAGGTTGTGCAGCGTCGCCGCGGTGTCCCCGGACCCCTCGGCGAGCAGCGCGAAACGCCGGATCCCGGTGCTCTCCGCCGTCGCCCGCAGCCGGTCCGCGCACTGCCGGGGCGTGCCCACCGCGTGCAGGTCGCACAGCAGCTCGGTGTACGCCCGCGGGTCGCGCATCGAGCGCTCCCGGCCGTCCACCGTGCGGTGCGCGCCCAGCCCGTACGCGAAGAAGTCCGGCATCGCCCGCAGCAGGCTGGCCCGGGCCGCGCCCGCCCGGTCGTCGACCTGCACCACGCCCGCCGCGACGTGCTCCCGCTCCACCCGGGACAGGCCCTCCTCGCCGCGTCCCGCGGCCCGCCAGGCCGCCCGGTAGGCGGCCAGCATGTCCCGCTTGTCCTCGTCGCCCGAGTGCATGCCCAGCAGCATCGGCAGACCCCGCTCGGCGGCCGTCCGCACCCCCGCCGGCGAGGTGCACGCCATCACCACCGGCGGGCCCGACTGCGCCTGCTGCGCGGGCTCCTGGCGCTGCCGCGGAATCACCGCGGTGGTGGTGGCGGCCCCGTCCAGGCCCAGCCAGCCCGTCAGGTCCGACCGCCGGGCCGGCTCGGCGGCCCGCGGCACCACCGCCACCTCCGGGAAGTCGAACTGCGGCCCCGAACCGCCCACCCGGGCCCCGCGCAGCCAGCGCAGCAACAGGTCCAGCCGCTCCGGGTAGCCCTGCTCGTACGCCTCCAGGCCGCCGCCGAACACCGCCAGGTCGATCCACGGCCCGCCCCGGCCCACGCCCAGCGTGAACCGGCCGCCGGACGTCAGGTGCAGCAGCGCCGCCTGCTCGCCCAGCGCCACCGGGTGCTTGGTGCTCAGCACGCTGACGGCGGTGCCCACCCCGATCCGCCGGGTGCGGCCCAGCAGCATCGCCGCGAGCGTCGCAGCGTCCGGGCAGACCCCGTACGGCACGAAGTGGTGCTCGGCCAGCCACACCGCGTCCAGGCCCACCCGTTCCGCGGCCAGCGCCGCCGAGACGGTCCGGTCCAGCGCCTCGCCGTGGCTCTGCCCCGGGAACTGTGCGGACAGCAGGAACGCGCCGACCCGGATCGCGTCCGTATCGGCGCCCCGCGAGGGCTCCGGGGCCGGCTGCGCGGCCGGTGCCACCCCTCGGCCGGCCCGCCGCTGCTGCTCGGCGGATCGGGAGTGGCGGCGGGCGGTGGTCTTCGTCATGCGGTGTGCCTCCTCGGTGCGCGCAGGGTTCGCGTGCCCCGCCGTGTCACCTCGTGAGTAACCCATGTCATGTGCCAATGGCACGCCGAACCCTCAATTTGCCCAAGGGAAGGGTGGATTACCGTCGAATCGCTGAAGCCGGACGGGGATCCATGCTAGTGGCGCGAGTGGGGCCGGTGTGGCTGCCGAGACCCCCGGGAGACAGCGGATGGGAGCCTGTCCGCCTCTCGCCGGCGCGGTGGCCCGTACCCTTGGAGGACAACGCGCCGGAACGAGGGGTAGTCACGTGTCACCGCGCCGCAACCGGATCCAGAAGTCCGAGGACCGCGAGAGCGCCGCGCCGATGGGCGGTGGGCTGCGGCGGGTGGAGTCGTACCGGGGCGAGGACTGGATCGTGCAGACCGTGGCCGGGACGGCGGGGCGGTTCTACCGGTGCCCCGGGTGCGATCAGGAGATCCCGCCGGGCGTCGGGCACGTGGTGGCGTGGCCGGATCACGGCAGTGGGGTGGACGACCGGCGGCACTGGCACCGGGCGTGCTGGGGAGCGCGGGAGCGCCGCGGCTCCAACCTGTTGCGGGGCCGCGGCGCTCCGAGGTACTGACGGCGGGTCAGGCGTCGCGCCGCTTCAGCACCAGGTAGCCGCCGAGCAGGGCCGCCGCCGCCCAGGCCGCGCAGATCGCCAGGCCCGTCCACGGGCCGTACGGGTGGTCGGAGGTCTGGTGGACCTGGAAGGCCGCCGAGCCCGCGCGGTCCGGGAAGTAGCGGGCCACGTTCTCCACCTTGGGGACGATCGACAGGATCGGCGAGACCAGCAGCAGGAACGGGACCAGGATGCCCAGCGACAGCACCTGGTTGCGCAGCATCATGGTGACGCCGATCGAGAACAGGCACAGCAGCGTCAGGTAGCAGGCCGCGCCGAACACCGCCCGCAGCACGTCGGGTTGGCCGAGATCGGTGTTGTACTGGCCGAGCGCCGCCTGGCCGAGGAAGAAGGCGGCGAACACCGTCGCCAGCGAGACCAGCAGCGCGAGGACGCCCAGCACCGCCGTCTTCGCCCCCATCAGGGGGCCGCGCTGCGGGACGGCCGCCAGCGACACCCGGATCATGCCGCTGGCGTACTCGTTGCCGACCGCCAGCACGCCGAACACCACGATCGCCAGCGCGCCGAGCGTGATCCCGGCGAGCGAGGTGGTCGTCGGGTCGAACGGGTTCCGGTTGTGCTCGGTGAACTGGACGAAGTTCAGTCGGGTGAGCAGCGAGATCACGAAGCCCATCACGACCACCACCAGGAACGTGGCGACCAGCGTCCACACGGTGGAGCGGATGGTGCGGACCTTGGTCCACTCGGACTGCAGGACGGCGGGGAGCGCGGCCATCTCAACTCTCCTTTCCGGCCCGGCGGGCATCCCAGTCGGCGCCCCACGCGGGCTGCTGTTGCTGCGGCGGGGGCGGGGTGGTGCCGGCCTCGGGGACGTCGGTGCGGTACTCCACGGAGTCCGCGGTCATCTGCATGAACGCCTCTTCCAGCGAGGCCTGTTGGGGGCTCAGCTCGTGCAGCGTGACGCCGTGCGCGGCGGCCAGGTCGCCGAGGAACACCGGGTCGCCGTCGACCACCTCCCAGGCCCCGTCCGGGCCCGGCTCGGCGGTCAGGCCGGCGCCGCGCAGCGCGTCCAGCAGCTGCTCCGGCTGCGGGGTGCGCAGGCGCACCGAGGAGCGCGAGTTCCGCTTGATGAACTCGGCCATCGGCAGGTCCGCGAGCAGCCGGCCGCGGCCGATCACCACCAGGTGGTCGGCGGTCAGCGCCATCTCGCTCATCAGGTGCGAGGAGACGAACACCGTGCGGCCCTCGGCGGCCAGCGACTTCATCAGCCGGCGGATCCACACGATGCCCTCGGGGTCGAGCCCGTTCACCGGTTCGTCGAACATCAGGATCTTCGGGTCGCCGAGCAGCGCCGAGGCGATGCCCAGGCGCTGGCCCATGCCCAGCGAGAACCCCCGGGCGCGCTTCTTCGCGACGGCGGTCAGGCCGACCAGTTCGAGCACCTGGTCCACGCGTTCGCGCGGGATCCGGTTCGACTGCGCCATCCACAGCAGGTGGTTGTAGGCGGTCCGCCCGGGGTGCGCGCCCTTCGCCTCCAGCAGCGCGCCGATCTCGCGCAGCGGGTCCTGGACGGAGGCGTAACTGCGGCCGTCGATGGTGACTTCGCCGGCGGTGGGCCGGTCCAGGTCGAGGATCATCCGCATCGTGGTGGACTTGCCGGCGCCGTTCGGGCCGAGGAATCCGGTGACCACGCCCTCCGGGATCCGGAAGCTCAGATCGTCCACGGCCAACTTGTCGCCATAACGCTTCGTCAGGTGGTGCAACTCGATCATGTGCCACTCCTTGGTCTGGGGCCAGGGTAGGACAGAAGTGGATTAATCGGGCGATCGTCGTCCGGGGCGCGGCGCCCGGGGCCTACGGTGGAGCCATGACCTCCCCCAGCGCGCCGGTCGTTCGCGCGAACGGCACCGGCACCCCGCTCGTCCTACTGCACGCCTTCCCGCTCTCCGCGCGCATGTGGGAAGGACAACTGGAACGCGTACCCGGCCCCGCCGGGGACGATGCGTGGGTGGTCGCGCCGGACCAGCGCGGCTTCGGCACCGCCCCGCTCGGCGAGGAACCGCCGTCGCTGGACACCGCCGCCGACGACCTGGCGCACCTGCTGGACGAACTCGGCATCGAACAGGCCGTGCTCGGCGGCCTGTCCATGGGCGGCTACGTGGCGATGGCCTTCGCCCGCCGCCACCCCGAACGGCTGGCCGGCCTGATCCTCGCCGACACCAAGGCCACCCCCGACACCGACGCCGCCCGCGCCAACCGCGAACGCATCGCCACCACCGTCCTCGAACGCGGCAGCGCCGACCTGCTGAACGAGGAGAACACCGCGGAGAACCTGCTCGCCCCCGGCACCGACCCCGAACTCACCGACGCCGTCCGGCAGATGATCGCCGAGGCCGACCCGGCCGCGATCGCCTGGGCGCAGCGCGCGATGGCCGCCCGCCCCGACTCGCTGGAGGTGCTGGCCGCGCTGGAGGTGCCCGCCGCCGTCATCGTCGGCGAACTCGACACCGTCACCCCGCTCGCCGAGGCCCGGATGATGGCGGACGCCCTGCACGACGCCGAACTGACGGTCATTCCGGCGGTCGGCCACCTGTCCTCGCTGGAGGCCCCCGAGACCTTCAACGCCGCCGTCCGCTCATTCCTCAAGCGCCTGAAGCAGCACGGCTCCTGACACGCCGAAAGGGCCCGGAGGAGGAGGCAACCTCCTCCGGGCCCTTTGCGACTGTTCTCAGCGGGCTGCCCCTCGCGGGGCCGCCGTCAGCGCGACTGCTGCGCCGGGACGCCCAGCGAGTCGTCGTTCGGCATCGTGGCCGCGGCGACCGCCGCACCGGTCAGGGTGGCCAGCATCTCGCGGACGTTGGTCAGCTGCGCGTTGATCGAGTCGCGGCGGTTGGTGAGCGCCGCCAGCTCGCGCTCCGACTCGCTGCGGACCCGGTCGGCCTTCGCGTTGGCGTCGGCCACGATGTCCTCGGCCTGGCGCTGCGCCGTCTCGATGGTCTGACGGGAACGGCGCTCGGCGTCGGTGCGCAGCTTCTCCGCCTCCAGGCGGAGCTGCTCGGCGCGGTGCTCGATCTCGGCGAGGCGCTTCTCCGCCTTGGCCTGACGGGCCGCCAGGTCGCGCTCGGACTGCTCCCGGCGCTTGGCCAGGTTGGTCTCGAACTCCAGGGCGGCCTGCGCGGCCTTGGTGCGGGTCTCCTCGAAGAGGGCGTCCGCCTCCTCGCGCTTGTTCTGCGCGTCCTTGTTGGCCTCGGCGCGCAGCTGCGCCGCGTCCGACTTCGCCTTGTCGACGATGCGCAGGCCCTCGTCCTCCGCCTTGGCCTTGCGGTCCTTGGCGTAGTTCTCGGCCTCGGTGCGGACCTGCTGCGCCGCGGCCTCGGCCAGCTCGCGGTGCTGCTCGGCGGCGCGGTGCGCCTCGTCGCGCAGGTCCTTCGCCTCCTCCTCGGCGAGACGGAGGATCTTCTCGACGCGGGCGCCGAGACCGGCGTAGGAGGGCTCCGCCTCGGTGACCGCGGCCTGCGCGGTCTGGGTCTCCAGGTGGAGTTCCTCGATGCGCTTCTCCAGCGCGCTGATCCGGGAAAGCGCGCTGTCTCGGTCGGCCACCAGCTTGGCGATCCGCTCGTCGACCTGGGCGCGCTCGTACCCACGGCGTACCAGGTCGAAGCCGTGCGGGGAGTGACTGTCGCTCATGGGATTTCTGGGCTTCCTGTCGTCAAACCGCTGAGATGGTTGAGGGAATCCTGACACGGTACCGGAGTGTCAACGACGAAACGCCGTTGGTTCGCGGACAATGTCCGCTCAATCGGGTGGCGCGCCCCCGGAGCGATTGCCTCCCGATCGCGGAGAGCCCACCCCGGCACCGGCCTTGGGTCCTCCGTCCTTCTTGTTGCCCCCGTTGCTGTGGACCACCGGCGCGGGCGCCTCGAACGCCTCCAACGCCGACAGCACGTCCTGGACCCGAGAGATCTCGGTGTTGATGTCCTTCCGGCGGCGCACCAACTCGTCCAACTCCCGCTGGCCCTCGTCGGTCACGCGCTTCGCCTCGGCCTTTGCCTCGGCGAGCAGCCGCTCCGCCTCCTCGGCGGCAAGCCGCAGCTGCTCCTCGGCATCCGAGCCGGCCCGCCGGAGCCGCTTCTCCGACTCGTCGTCGGCGCGCTTGAGCCGGGACGCGGCCGCGTCGGCAGCCGCCTCCAGCTTCTCCTCGGACTCCATCTCGGCGGCCTTCAGCTTGGCCTCGGCCTTGATGATCAGCGCCTCGGCCCGGGTGGTGGAGTCGGCGAGCTTGTTCTCCGCCTCCTTCAGCAGACCCTCGGCCTTGCGCACCGCCGAGATCCGCACCCGGCCGGCCTCCGCCGACGCCTCCGACGTCAGGTCGGACGCCCGCGTCTCGGCCGCGGCGATCAGCTCCGCCGCCCGCTCCTCGGCCTCCGCGACCTGGGCCTGCGCCTGCTCCTCGGCCTCGGTCAGCTGCTCCTGGGCCGCCGTCACCAGCGCGTCCACCCGCTCGCCGGCGGACTTCATAGCCTGCGCGTTCTCCTTGCGGGCCCGCTCGTGCAGTGCCTCGATCTCGGAATCGGTGCGCTCGCGCAGCTCCTCCGCCCGGTTCCGGATCGCGGTGGAGTCCCGGCGGGCCTCCTTCAGCATCGCGTCCGCGTCCGAACGGGCCTTCTCGACCTCGGCCCGGCCCTGCGCCTCGGCGGTCGCGACCAGCCGCTCGGCCTCCTTGCGGGCCGCCGTGACCAGCGCGTCGGCCTGCTCCTCGGCCGCCGCGGCCGCCGCCAGCGCCTCCGCCTGGGCCTGCTCGGCGAGCTGCTCGGCGTCCGTGAACGCCTTCTTCAGTACCGACCTGGCCTGATCGCGGGTCGACTTGTCGTACGACTCCGCAGACTTGCGCAGCTCCGCGTCGAAGGCCTCCGCGCGGGCCCGGATGTCCGCGTCGAACTCCTCCGCCAGGGTGCGGGTCGCCAGCGCGTACTCCTCGGCCTCCGTGCGCGTCGCCGTCGCCCGCTCCTCGGCGTCCATCAGGGCCGCGGCCGCCAGCTCGTCCGCCTCGGCGAGGGTGCGCTGGGCCGCGGCCTCCGCGGCGGCCCGCTGCTGCTCGGTGAACTCGGCCGCCGAGGTGCTCAGTTCGGCGATCTCGCGGTCGGTGGTGGCGCGCAGCTCGGCGATCTTCTGCGCGGTGGCCTCGCGGAGCTCGGTGGTCTCGAGGTCGGTGAGGGCGCGCAGCTCGGTGGTCTCGCGCTCGGCGACGGCACGGAGTTCGGCGACCTCCTGCTCGGCGGCGGCGCGGAGTTCGGCGACGTCCCGCTCGGCGGTGGCGCGCAGTTCGCGGTCGAAGGCGGCGGCGCTCTCGCGCAGCTCCTGGTCGAACGCGGTTGCGGCTTCGCGGAGTTCGGTGGTCTCGCGGTCGGCGACGGCGCGGAGTTCGGCCACCTCGCGCTCGGCGGTCGCGCGCAGCTCGGACGTTTCCTGCTCCGCGACGGCACGGAGCTCGGCCGCGTCGCGCGCGGCGGTCTCGCGGAGCTCGGTGGTCTCGAGGTCGGTGAGGGCACGCAGCTCGGTGGTCTCGCGCTCGGCGACGGCGCGGAGTTCGGCCACCTCCTGCTCGGCGGCGGCCCGCTTCTCGGTGATCTGCTTGGTCGCGGCCTCGTGCATGCCCGCCACCGACTGCCGGACCTCGGCGGCCTCCTGCTCGGCCTGCGCGACCAGCTCGGCGGCCTGCGCCTCGGCCTGCGCCCGCAGCTCCTCGGCGGTGCGTTCGGCACTCGCCCGGAGTTCGGCGGTCTCGCGTTCGGCGACGGCGCGGAGCTGGGCGGCGTCCTGTTCGGCGTCGGCGCGGAGTTCGGTGGTCTCGCGGTCGGTGGTGGCGCGCAGTTCGCGGTCGTAGGTGGCGGCGCTCTCGCGCAGTTCCTGGTCGAACGCGGTTGCGGCTTCGCGGAGTTCGGTGGTCTCGCGGTCGGCGACGGCGCGGAGTTCGGCCACCTCGCGCTCGGCGACGGCGCGCAGCTCGGCGGCGTCCTGTTCGGCGTCGGCCCGGAGTTCGGCGGTCTCGCGTTCGGCGACGGCGCGGAGCTGGGCGGCGTCCTGTTCGGCGTCGACGCGGAGTTCGGTGGTCTCGCGGTCGGTGGTGGCGCGCAGTTCGCGGTCGTAGGTGGCGGCGCTCTCGCGCAGTTCCTGGTCGAACGCGGTTGCGGGGT
>NZ_JBIALQ010000002.1:105819-169629 GCF_042873545.1 Kitasatospora sp. NPDC004615 | reverse complement strand
GCTTCGCGGAGTTCGGTGGTCTCGCGGTCGGCGACGGCCCGGAGTTCCGCCACCTCGCGCTCGGCGACGGCGCGCAGCTCGGCGGTCTCCCGGTCGGCGACGGCGCGGAGTTCGGCCGTCTCCTGCTCGGCCGTGGCGCGCAGCTCGCTGTCGTAGGTCTCGGCGTCGGCGCGCAACTGCGCGGCCTCGGACCGGTCGGCGGCGGCTTCGGCGGCCAGCGTCTCGGCCTCGCCGCGGGCGGCGGCGAGCTGCTGGTCGGCTTCGGCACGGACCCGCTGGGCGTCCTGGGCGGCGGCCTTGCGGACGGCGGCGGCCTCACCGTCGGCGGCCTCGCGGATCGCGGTGGCCTCGGCCAGCTTCTCGGCGGTCTGCGCCTGCTCGCTCTCCAGGTCGGCGCGAGCTGCCTCGCGGGCGGCGGTGGCCTCGTCGCGGAGCGCCTGGGCGGCGGCCTCGGCCTGTTCGGCGAGGATGCGGGCGGCGTCCTCGGCGGCGGCGCGGACGGCCCGGCCGGCCTCCTCGGCCTGCTCGCGGTGCTGCTCGGCCCACTGGGCGGCGTCGGCGCGGGTGGCTTCGGCGATGGCGTCGGCCTCGGCGCGGACGGTCTGGGCGGCGGCCTCGGCCTGCTCGCGGGCCAGGGCGGCGTCGCGTTCGGCGGTGGCCCGCTGCTCCTCGGCGGCGGTGTTCGCGGCGGCGAGCAGTTCGTCGCGGGCCTGCGCGGCGGTGGTGGTGAGCTTCTCGGCCTCGGCGCGGGCCCGGGTGAGGGTCTGCTCGGCGCGGCCCTGGATGGCGGCGGCCTGTTCGCGGGTCTCGGTGCGCAGCCGTTCGACCTCGGCGGCGGCGCCGGCGCGAAGCGCGTCCGCGTCGGTCTTGGCGCCGGTGAGCAGTTCCTCGGCCTGCTTGGCGGACTCCTCGATCTGGACGGCGGCCTGCCGGCGGGCCTCGGCGCGGACCCGGCCGGCCTCGGCCTCGGAGGCGGAGCGGTGTTCCTCGGCCTGCTCGCGGGCCTTGGCCGCGTCGGCCTGCATCCGTTCCAGCTGCTCGCGGATGGAGGCGGCGTCCTCCATGGCGGCGTTCTGCGCCTGCTCGACGGCCTCGCGGGCCTGCTCCAGCAGTGTCGTGGCCTCGGACTTGGCGTGCTCGACCAGCCGTTCGGCCTCGGCGGCGGCCTCGCCGCGGGTGTCCTCGGCGGCGGTGTTCGCGCGGGCGAGCACCTCCTCGGCCTGCTCGGCGGCCTGGGCCAGGCGCAGCGCGGCGTCCTTGGCGCCCTCGGCGCGGCCGGTCTCGGCGGCTTCGGCGTGCAGGCGTTCGGCTTCGGCGGCGGCCTGTTCGCGCAGTTCGGACGCGTTGCGCTCGGCGGTGGCCCAGTGCTCGGCGATCTCCTTCTCGGCGTCGGCGCGCAGCTCGTTGGCGACGGACTCGGCGGCGCCGCGCAGGCGTTCGCTCTCCTCGGAGGCGGCGGCCTTGGCGGCGTCGGCCTCGGCCTGGGCGGTGGAGGCGGCGGCCTTGATCAGTACGGCTTCGCGGGTGGCGGCGGCCACCATCTTGGCGATCTCGGCCTTGGCGGTCTGCGAGCGCTGTTCGC
The DNA here is from genome assembly GCF_042873545.1 of Kitasatospora sp. NPDC004615. Taxonomy (NCBI): domain Bacteria; kingdom Bacillati; phylum Actinomycetota; class Actinomycetes; order Kitasatosporales; family Streptomycetaceae; genus Kitasatospora; species Kitasatospora sp. NPDC004615. The sequence goes on along the minus strand of NZ_JBIALQ010000002.1, from coordinate 168,047 downwards.
TGGCGGCGTCGCCGTCGGCGACCTTGCGTTCGGCTTCGGCGGCGGCTTCGGCCTGCAGGCGTTCGGCGGCGGCGAGGGCCTCCTCGCGCATCCGGGCGGCCTCGGTGCGGGCCCGTTCGGCCTCGGCGAGGGCCTCGGCGCGCAGCCGCTCTATCTCGGTCTGGGCGCCGACCAGGGCGGCTTCGGCGCGCTCCTGGTCGGCGAGGGCCTGCCGCTTGAGGGCGGTGATCTCGGCTTCGGCGGCGGCGAGCTTCTGTTCGGCGGCGGCGTGCGCCTCGGCCAGCTGCTGCTGGGCGGCGGTGGCGGCGGCGACGCGTTGCTCTTCGGCCTGGGCGCCGGTCTGCTGGGCCTGCTCGGAGGCGGCGCGCAGCAGGCGTTCGGCGTCGGACTGGGCGCGCATCAGGGCGGCTTCGGCGCGGGCCTGGGCCTCGCCGCGGGCGGCGTCGACGTCGGCGGCGGTCTGCGCGCGGGCCTGGTCGGCGAGGGCGGCGGCCTCGGCGCGGACGGCGGCCATCATCCGGTCGGCCTCGGCGCGGGCCTCCTGGAGCAGGCGCTGGGCCTCCTGCTCGGTACCGGCGCGGGTCTGCTCCGCCCAGTTGACGTTTTCGTTGACGTGGCGTTCGGCGGCGGCCCGGAACTCGGCGAGTTCCTCCTCCAGCCGGCGGCGCCGGGCGTTGAACTCGGCCTCCAGCTGGGAGGTGCGTTCGGCGGCCTCGGCCATCATCCGCTGGGTCGCGGCCTGGGATTCGCGGAGCTGGCGTTCGGCGTCCGCGCGCAGCGCCTCGGCCTGCATCTCGGCGTTGCGCAGGAGTTGTTCGGCCTGGCCGGAGACGGAGTCGAAGGCACGCGGCTGGGCGAGCTGCCGGCGGGCCTCGTGGAGCTTGGCCCGGAGCACTTCGACCTGGTAGGCGAGGTCGTCGGCGTGCTCGATCGTCTTGTCCCGCTCCTTGCGGGCCTTCTCCAGCTCGGCCTCGAACTTGGAGAGGTGATCTTCAACGCGGTCGTAGCCCCGCACTCCGCGGTCCCGCCCATCTCCTGGTCGCGTCCTCGACCGCTCCGTTCCGCCCCCTGGCCTTGCCGGGGCCGGACCGGCTCGGTCCTTGCCATCGCTCCGCCGTCCGGGTGGACTCCTGAGCGATCTGTTGCCTCTGGAGAATGGTGACAGATCCGAACGGCGACCGTTCGGCCGTGCCCGCGTCGTGGACTCCCCTGCGGTGCGCGGACCGGAGGTACCTGCGCACCTGGGCATTGTAGTGGGAGCGGTGGCGGGGGGAATGGGGGCGAGGTCCTTTTCGGAAGTTACCGCCCAGTTCGTTACCGCCCCGCCAGGTTCCGTACGGGCGTCGGCCGGGCCCCGTACCAGCCCCGTTCGGGGTCGTACGGCTCAGAGCCCGTCTGCCCGTTCAGTGCTCGCCCGGCTCCGCGCTGGTGACCAGCTCGGTCAGCACGCCGCCGCAGTCCTTGGGGTGCAGGAAGGTGATCCGCGAGCCCATCGAACCGCGCCGGGGCTCGTCGTACAGCACCCGCACGCCCTTGGACTTGATGTCGGCGGCATCCCCATCGACATCCGCCGTCCCGAAGGCGATGTGGTGCACGCCCTCACCGTTCTTGGCCAGCCACTTGGCGACCGTGGAGTCGTCCCGGGTGGGCTCCAGCAGCTGCAGGTAGGAGGCGCCGCCGTCCCCGGTGTCGTTGATCTTCAGCATGGCCTCGCGGACGCCCTGCTCCTCGTTGACCTCGGAGTGGAACACCTCGAAGCCGTAGGTGCTGCGGTAGAACTCGACGGTCCGGTCCAGGTCGAAGCAGGCGATGCCGATGTGGTCGATGCGGGTCAGCACGGGGGCCTCCGAAGGCGTTGAGGGATGGCACTCAGTGCAGCGCATGGCGGCGACCGCACGCCAGCAGCACGCCTTGCGAGTCTGCTCACATCGGAGTTTCCCGTGGTGGAACTTCCCGGAACTGGCACGGTGTTCACTGGAAGGTGCCAGTAGCGCTGATCACATCCTCGCGGCGGTGACGCGGCGGTAACGGATCAGTACATTGACCGCATCCCCATACCCTCTGGTCCGACGCGCGAAGGGGCTCGTCCATGACTACTTCTGTGATCGTCGCAGGTGCGCGCACTCCAATGGGCCGCCTGCTCGGCTCGCTCAAGGGTTTCTCCGGCGCCGAACTGGGCGCCTTCGCGATCAAGGCGGCGCTGGAGCGGGCCGGTGTCTCCGGCGAGCAGGTCCAGTACGTGATCATGGGCCAGGTGCTGCAGGCCGGCGTCGGCCAGATGCCCGCCCGCCAGGCCGCCGTGAAGGCCGGCATTCCGATGAGCGTGCCCGCGCTCAGCATCAACAAGGTCTGTCTGTCCGGCCTGGACGCCATCGCACTGGCCGACCAGCTGATCCGGGCCGGCGAGTTCGACATCGTGGTGGCCGGCGGCCAGGAGTCGATGACCAACGCCCCGCACCTGCTGCCGAAGTCCCGCGAGGGCTTCAAGTACGGCGCCATCGAGATGCTCGACGCGATGGCCCACGACGGCCTGACCGACGCCTACGAGAACATCCCGATGGGCGAGTCCACCGAGAAGCACAACACCCGTCTGGGCATCGGCCGCGAGGTGCAGGACGCCATCGCCGCCGCCTCCCACCAGCGCGCCGCCAAGGCGCAGGCCGACGGCGTGTTCGAGGCCGAGATCGTTCCCGTCGCGATCCCGCAGCGCAAGGGCGACCCGGTGCTGTTCAGCCAGGACGAGGGCATCCGCGCCGACACCACCGTCGAGGGCCTGGCCAAGCTGCGCCCGGCATTTACCAGGGACGGCACGATCACGGCCGGCACCTCCTCGCAGATCTCCGACGGCGCCGCCGCCGTCGTGGTGATGAGCAAGGCCAAGGCCGAGGAGCTGGGCCTGACCTGGATCGCCGAGATCGGCGCGCACGGCAACGTCGCGGGCCCGGACAACTCGCTGCAGTCGCAGCCGTCCAACGCGATCAAGCACGCCCTCGCCAAGGAGGGCCTGGAGGTCGTCGACCTCGACCTGATCGAGATCAACGAGGCGTTCGCCGCCGTCGCCCACCAGTCGATGAAGGACCTGGGCGTCAGCGACGAGATCGTCAACGTCAACGGCGGCGCGATCGCGCTCGGCCACCCGATCGGCATGTCCGGCGCCCGCGTGGTGCTGCACCTGGCGCTGGAGCTGCAGCGCCGCGGCGGCGGCGTCGGCGCGGCCGCGCTGTGCGGCGGCGGCGGCCAGGGCGACGCCCTGATCGTCAAGGTCCCCGCGCAGGGCTGACCGATCCTCAAGTCCCCGTGAGGCGGCGCCTGCCGCTTCACGGGGCTCCCGTCTTTTGTGCTGCGAGGAGCAACCCGATGGCCGATGTGGCGACGCTGGTCGAGCAGGCCCGGCAGGGCCACCCCCGGGCGGTGGCCCGGCTGATCACCTTGGTGGAGAACGCCGCCCCCGAGCTGCGCGAGGTGATGGCCGCGCTGGCCCCGTACAGCGGGCGGGCGTACACGGTGGGCCTGACCGGCTCGCCCGGCGTGGGCAAGTCCACCTCGACGTCCGCGCTGGTGACCGCCTACCGCAAGCTCGGCAAGCGGGTCGGGGTGCTCGCCGTCGACCCGTCCTCGCCGTTCTCCGGCGGGGCGCTGCTCGGCGACCGGGTGCGGATGCAGGAGCACGCCACCGACCCGGAGGTGTTCATCCGCTCGATGGCCACCCGCGGCCACCTCGGCGGCCTGTCCTGGGCCGCCCCGCAGGCGCTGCGGGTGCTGGACGGGGCGGGCTGCGACGTGATCCTGGTGGAGACCGTCGGCGTCGGCCAGTCCGAGGTGGAGATCGCCGCGCAGGCCGACACCTCGGTGGTGCTGCTGGCGCCCGGGATGGGCGACGGGATCCAGGCCGCCAAGGCGGGCATCCTGGAGATCGGCGACGTGTTCGTGGTCAACAAGGCCGACCGGGACGGCGCGGACGCCACCGCCCGGGAGCTCAACCACATGCTGGGCCTGGGCGAGTCCCGGCAGGCCGGTGACTGGCGGCCGCCGATCGTGAAGACCGTGGCCGCCCGCGGCGAGGGCGTGGACGAGCTGGTCGAGGCGCTGGAGAAGCACCACGGCTGGCTGGCCGAGACCGGTGAGCTGGCGGCCCGCCGCCGGCGCCGGGCCGCCCAGGAGGTCGAGGCGATCACGCTGGCCGCGCTGCGGGCCCGGATCGGCGACCTGCGCGGCGACCGCCACCTGGACGCGCTGGCCGGTCAGGTCGCCGACGGCACGCTCGACCCGTACACCGCCGCCGACCGGCTGGTCGCCGAACTGACCGGCTGAGCGAGGCTGTTCAGCTCCGGCCGCGCAGCGCCCGCAGGTGCTCGGCGATCGGGGCGAGGGCGGCGTACATCGCGTCCAGCTGCTCGTCGGTGAGCCGGTCGACGAAGTGCTCGCGGACGCTGCGCACATGGTCGGGGGCGACCTTGCGCAGCGTCTCCCAGCCGTGCTCGGTCAGGTGTGCGTAAAGACCGCGGCGGTCTCCGGGGCACTCCTGGCGCAGCACCAGGCCGGCCGTCTCCATCCTGGTGATCTGGTGGGAGAGGCGGCTCTTGGACTGCATGGTGGAGGTGGCCAGGTCGGTCATCCGCATCCGGCGCTCGGGGGACTCGGAGAGGACGACGAGGATCTCGTAGTCGTTGATGGCGAGGTTGTGGGCCTGCAGTTCCCGGCTCAGCTGGTGTTCCAGCAGCTTGCCGACCTCCAGGTGGGCGCGCCAGAACCGCTGCTCACGCGCGTCCAGCCAGGGCGCGTCCTCCTCCGTGGGGGAGGCGGGGACCGCCGGCGCTTCGGTCACAGGAGTATTCATGTGATCGAGTATAGCCGACATTGTTCAATGTTGTACAAATTCACCCGTGGCGGAAGCGTGTAAGGACGGTGTGCTGCGGGCGGACTGATACGTACCCGCACCACCGCCCTGCCGCCTGGCCGGGGTTGAAACGAACATGCTCAATTACCGGGGTGCACTCGGCCGGTGACGGCATGTTAGGCATAATCGCGCCCATGACGACGCGGAGCGCGAACTTCCATTCGATAGCCGACGGCGTGTACGCCTGGCAGCCCGAGCAGCGCGGATGGGGCCTGGCCAACTGCGGCCTGGTCGCCTCCGGCCGCACCGCGCTGTGGATCGACACCCCGTACGACCGCAAGCTCGCCGGCCAGTTCCTGGACCGCACCCGCGGCGTCCTGCCCAAGGGTGTCACCGTCGACCGGATCGTCGTCACCCACGCCAACGGCGACCACATGTGGGGCGCCGGCGTCCTGCCCGACGCCGAACTCATCACCACCCACGAGGCGCTGCACCACATCGCCTACGAGCCGAGCCCCGAGCAGCAGCACGCCCTGCTGCAGAGCCTCGACCCGGCCACCGACACCGGCTCCTACCTGCACGAGCACTTCGGGTGCTTCGACTGGGCCGACACCCCGCCGATCCAGCCCGACACCGTCTTCACCGGCGAACTCGAACTGCGCGTCGGCGACATCCCGGTGCAGATCAGCAGCCTCCCGCCGGCCCACACCAGCGGCGACCTGATCGTCCACCTGCCCACCCGCTCCACCGTGTTCACCGGCGACATCGTGTTCGGCTCCACCGCCGACCGCCCCGGCGACCACCCCGTGCACTGGGCCGGCCCGCTCGGCAACGTCATCGACGCCGTCGAACGCGTCCTCGCCACCGGCGCCGAGACCATCGTCCCCGGCCACGGCCCGCTGCTCACCCGCTACGACCTGCGCGCGCACGCCGAATACCTCGGCCACGTCCGCGACCGCGCACACGCCCTGCACGCCGCCGGCATCCCGGCCGGCGAGGCCGCGCGCACCGTCATCGACGAACGCCGCTACCCCGAACTCGGCCTGCCCGAACGGCTGCTGATCACCATCGCCACCGAATACCGGCACCTCGACGGCAGCGAACCGCCCGCCATGATGGAGGTCTTCGGCCGGATGGCCGGCTTCGCCCGGCAGCGCGGCGCCGAAACCGCCGCCAGCACCGCCTGACCCCCGACCCGCGCCGACGACACCCCCCGAGGACCCGATGGTCGTGATCCTGTACGTCCTGGCCGGCGCCGCCCTGGCCGCAGGACCCCTGCTCTGGCTCCTCCGCCGCGCCGCCCAGGACACCCAGGCCGCCGAACGGCGCGCCACCGAAGCCGACACCTCGGCCCGCGCGGCCACCGCCCGCACCGAGACCGCCGAACAGCGCGCCCGCGCCGCGGACAGCACCGCCCGCGCCGCCGACGCCGTCGCCTCGGCCGCCGAAGCCCGCGCCGAGGCGGCCGAGGAACGCGCCCGCGCCGCCGACACCTCGGCCCGCACCGCGGAGGCCCAGCGCACCGTCGCCGAGACCCGGTACGCCGCCGCCCTGCGCGAACTCGGCCACCTCGCGCACGAGCGGCTGCCCGCCGCCACCACCGCGCTCACCCACCCCCGGACGCCCGTCCCCGGGCCGCTCGACACCACCGGCGGCACCGAGGAACTCCACCACGCCCTGGACACCGCGCTCACCGCCGCCGTCCGGGCCGTGCTCGCCGAACGCGACCGCACCGACGCCGCCGCCCGGGCCGCGCTGCGCGGCGCCGCGTCCAAGATCCAGGCCCTGCTGATCCAGGTCCGCTCGCTGCTGGAGGAGATCCAGCTCAGCGTCGACGACCCGCGACTGCTGGCGCTCGACTTCCGCAACGAACTGACGCTGCGCCGGGTCCAGTCCCTCGCGGTGCTCTCCGGCGCCTGGCCCGGCATGACCCGGGAGGCCTCGCCGCTCGCCGAACTCTGCGTCGGCGCGCAGTCCCGGGTGGCCGGCTACGCCCGCATCGAGATCACCAACCACCTGCGCGAACCCCGCCTCGCGGTGGCCGCGCGGGCCGCCGAACCCGTCGCCATCGCGCTCGCCGAGATCCTCGGCAACGCCACCGCCTACTCCCACCCCGAGACCCGGGTGGTGGTCTCCATCGAACAGGGCAGCTCCGGCGCCCTCGTGGTGGTCGACGACATGGGCGTCGGCATGGAACCCGACCAACTGGAGCGGTCCGGCGACCTGCTGGACGGCCAGGCCGAGGTCCTGCTCACCGAACTCGGCGACCCGCCGCAGGCCGGCTTCGCCGTGATCGGTCTGCTCTGCCGACAGTTCGGCTTCGGCTGCCGGGTCGAACCGTCCCCGTACGGCGGCGTGCGCGCCATCCTGCGACTGCCCGCCGACCTGCTCACCCTGACCGACCCGGCCGCCCCGCTCTCCGCGCTCGCCCCCCGCCCGATCACCCAGACCACACCGGTGTTCGACGCGGGCGACGCGCTGCCCACCCGCAAGCGCCGCAGCCCGCGCGTCCCGCAGCAGGACGCGCCGTCCCCCCTCCCGTCCCCGGTGGGCAGCACCCCCGACCGGGCCCGATCCGCGTGGTCGGCCCTGCAGTCCGGCACCCTCGCCGGCCGCAGCGCCGTCCACCACAACCCGGGCCCCGACGGACCCGCCGCACCCGAAGGAGTCGAAGCCCCGTGACCACCCAGCTCCGCCGCCACACCGAGGACCTCTCCTGGGTCCTCACCCCGCTGCTCGACCTGCCCGGCGTGCAGAACGCCGTCATCGCCACCGGGGACGGCCTGGTCACCGGCCACTCCGCCGACCTCGGCCGGGACAGCGCCGACCGGGTCGCCGCGATGACCGCCTCGCTGCACGCCGCCGCCCGCGCCTTCACCGTCGCCTTCACCGAGGCCGACCAGGTCCGGCTCACCCAGACCGTCGTCGAGTCCGACCTCGGCTACGCCGTCGTCACCCCGGCCGGCGCCAACTCCTCGCTCGCGGTGTTCGCCGTCCCCGGCGCCGACCTCGGCACCATCGCCTACCAGATGCAGGTCCAGGTCGCCGCGCTCGCCAGAGCCCTCGCCAGCCCCGCCCGGGAGGCGAGCGGGACATGACCACACCCAGCGGACCGCACCGCCGACTCGTCCCCGCCTACCTCGCCACCCAGGGCCGCGACCTCGCGCCCGGCAAGCACAGCCTGGACCGGCTCAGCATCCTGCACGCCGCCGCCGACCTCCCCGCCGGACTCGGCGGCGAACACCGCCAGTTATGGGAACTGGTCCGCCCCGGCGCGCTGACCGTCGCCGAGGCGGCCGCCCACCTCCGGCTCCCGGTCAGCGCGACCGTCTTCATCGTCGCCGACCTGGCCGAGCGCGGCGCCCTCAAGGTGCGCGCGCCGATTCCCTCCGCCCAGCCGGTCAACCGGGACCTCGCCGAAAGGCTCCTCAGTGGACTTCGCGCCCTCAAGTAGCACGGGCAGCAGCCCCGTTTACCTCCCCGCCACCGACCCGATCCTGATGAAACTCATGGTCACCGGGCCGTTCGGGGTCGGGAAGACCACCTTCGTGCGCTCGCTGTCGGAGATCCCGACACTGCACACCGAGGAGACCATGACCGCCCAGGGCATCCCGGTCGACGACACCGCCCGGATCCCCGGCAAGACCGCCACCACCGTCGCCGTCGACTTCGGACGACTCACCCTGCCCGGCGGCGACCTCGTCCTCTACCTGTTCGGCACCCCCGGCCAGCGCCGCTTCCTGCCGCTCTGGGAAGACCTCGCCCGCGGCGCCCTCGGCGCACTGATCCTCGCCGACACCCGCCGCCTCGCCGACGCCTTCGACGCCATGGACCTCATCGAGGAAGCCGGCCTGCCCTACGCGGTCGCCGTCAACCGCTTCCCCGACACCCCGCCGATCGAACTCGACAAGATCCGCGCCGCGCTCGACCTCGACCCCGCCACCCCGCTGATCGAATGCGACGCCCGGGAACGCGCAGGCTGCCTGGACGCCCTGATCGCCCTCACCGAGCACGTCCTGGACCGCCTCCCGCAGGAGACCGCCCCATGACCCGCACCGCCCTCTACGGGCCGCAGTTCGCCGCCCAGCCGCACGCCCACTACGCCCGGCTGCGCGACCGCGGCCCGCTCGCGCCCGTCGAACTCGCCCCCGGCATCGACGCCTGGCTGGTCACCGACTACCACGTCGCCCTGGAAGTCCTCCGCGACACCGACACCTGGACCCGCGACTCCCGCGTCTGGCAGGCCACCCAGCCCGCCGACTCCCCGATCACGCCGATGCTCGGCTGGCGCCCCACCGCACTCTTCAACGACGGCGCCACCCACGCCCGCTACCGGCAGGTCATCACCGACAGCGTCGGCATCATCGAACCCCACCTGCTGCAACGCGACACCACCGCCGTTGCCGAACAGCTCATCTCCGAATTCGCGCACACCGGCAAGGCCGACATCCTCGCCCAGTACGCCTACCGGCTCCCGCTGCTCATCCTCTGCTCCTGGTACGGCATCCCCGACCAGGACCTCGACCGGATCAGCGCCGCGATGAACGACTCCTTCGAATCCTCCACCGGCGCCATTGCCGCGTACGCCGACCTGGTCGCCGTCATCACCGGCCTGGTCGCCGAACGCCGCACCGCACCCCGGCACGACCTGATCTCCGCCTTCATCAACCACCCCGCGCGACTCGGCGACGACGAGGTCGTCCGGCACATCACCCTCACCCTGATGGCCGGCCACGAACCCACCGCCAACCTCACCGCCAACGCGCTGCTCCGCATGCTCTCCGACGACCGCTACGCCGGCTCCCTGCACAGCGGCGCGCTCAGCGCGCACGACGCGGTCAACGAAGTCCTCTGGACCGACCCCCCGCTCTCGAACTTCGCCCCGCACTACACCCGGCGCAACATCGTCTTCCACGGCACGCCGATCGCCCCCGACCAGCCCGTGCTGATCTCCTACGCCTCCGCGAACGCGCAGGCCGCGCTCCCTCCCTCGGAGAGCGAGTCCCTCGGCGGCTCCTACGCCCACCTCGCCTGGGGCGCCGGCCCGCACCGCTGCCCCGCCCGCCAGCCCGCGGTCCTGATGGCCGTCACCGCGATCGAACACCTCATCAGCCGCCTCACCGACCTCCGGCTCGCCGTCCCCGCCGACCAGATCCTCTGGCGCCAGGGCCCGGTCCACCGGGCACTGGTCTCCCTCCCGGTCGAGTTCACAGCGCTATAGCGGTTGAGAAACCAGGGAGAGCACAACCAGGGGCGCGGGGAACTGCGCGACAAGCGCACACCACGTCCGCAAGGTCGCGATCAAGTGCAAGTCATTGCCCTGCGTCGCGATCTTGCGGTTGGGTGCCTTCCGCTGCGCGCAGTTCCCCGCGCCCCTGGTGGTGCTCCTCCTGGTTTCGCACCCCGCTAAAGCCCGAACTGCCGGCCGAGGTCCCTCAGGCTCGGCATCGCCTGCGTCGGTTGCTGGTGCGGGACCGCCGACTGTTCGCCGACGACGCCGACCGACTTCTCGGCCATCACCGTCTCCGACGATTGCATCAGCACCTGCCCGGCCCCGATGAACTCGAACTGGTGCTCCTCGCCGCTCGCGCCGCCGATCCCGGTCAGGTGCCGGATGCCGCCGAGGACGCCGTGCAGGTAGCTGTGGTCGTAGTGGTGGCAGGGGGCGGGGCAGTCGGCCCAGCCGACCAGGGCCTCGGGGTCGACCCGTAGCGGGGGTTCGACGAAGTGCACGGGGCCGTTGGACGCGGCGACGAACTTGCCGGTGCCGATCAGGGTGAGGAACCCGGGGATGATCGACTGCTTGAGTCGCAACGTCGGCTCGAAAGCCAGCAGGTTGCCGGACCGGACGGTCAGGTTGCCGTCCTCCAGGTCGTAGGAGTTGAGGTCGTACGCGCGGTCGGCGAGCAGCAGCTTGCCGCGTCCCTCGGCAACGACCCAATCCGACGCGTGCAGTGGGGAGTTGAAGTTCTGTTCGAGGACCCGGTCGAGGACTCCGCGGCCGATCCCGGAGAAGCGCATCTCGCCGTAGTAGGCGATCATCTTGCCCTTCTGCAGGTAGTACGCGCCGTTCAGGTCCACCGAGAAGCAGTACGGGTTGACGTTGTCGTTGACAGGCAGGGTGTGCGGGTCCCAGACCTGCGGGCCGTCGGCGCCGGGGGGCTGCATCAGCGGGGCGTGGGACGGGGGAGGGGGGTAGGACATCAGAGCTTCACCTCGCTGGCCTGCACGTACACCATGCCGTGTCCGGAGAGTTCGAGCTGGAAGGCCTCGCCGGAGCCGCGGCCGATCATGTCGCGCCAACCGAGCGCGCTGGAGAGCTTATTGGTGACCTGGCCGCGGTGTGCGACGTAGGCCTGCGGGTCGACGTGGACGGGTGCTCCGGGGGAGATGGGGAGTTCGACGACGCCGCCGTGGGCGAGCATGGCGACCGCGCCCTTGCCGCTGAGCTGGGTGGTGAACAGCCCTTGCCCGGTGACCTGGCCGCGGACCACGCCCATCAGGCCGCCCTGCTGTCCCATGAACATGGTGGACTGCTGGAGGCTGCCCTCGAAGGCGAGCAGCCGGTCGGCCTCGACGTACAGGGTGTCGCCGGCCAGGTCGACGACGTGCACGTGGTGGCCGCCGTGGCCGAACATCACGGTGCCGTGGCCCTCGACGGTCATCAGTGGGGTGTCCTCGTTGGCCACCCGGCGTCCGATCATCGACATGACGCCGCCCTGGCCGCCCATCAGGTTGGGCTTGAAGGTGACCTCGCCGGTGTAGCCGAGCATCGCGCCGCGCTGGGAGAGGATCCGCTGGCCCGGGAACACCTGGGCGGAGACCATCTTGTGGTTGATCAGGGTGAAGGCCATCAGGCGTCGCCTCCGAAGGTCAGGCGCTCGGAGGGCTGGACGTAGACCAGCCCGTCGCCGGTGAACTCGACCTGCATGGCCTCGCCGCCGCCCTCGCCGATCAGCGTGGTCCAGCCGGCGCCGGACTTGAGGGCGCGGTTCAGGTTGCCGGTGTGCGCGACGTACGCGCCGGGGTCGACCCGCAGCGGCAGGCCCTGGGCGACCCGGAGTATCACCGCGGGGCCGTGCGAGGTGACGGCGGCCCAGCCGTGGCCCTCGACCTTGGTGGTGAACAGGCCGTTGCCGCTCGCCATCCCGTTCAGGCCGGTGAAGGAGGTGCCGGTGCGCAGCGACGCCTCGGTGCAGAGCAGGTTGTCGGACTCGACGAACAGCGTCTCGCCGTTCAGCCGGACCAGATTGATCTCGGTGGCCTTGTCGGCGAAGTAGCAGGTGCCCTGCCCCTTCACCTCCATGACCTCCATGCGCTCGCCGGTGAGCCGGCGGGTGACCATGCCGCGCAGGCCGTCGCCGCCGCCGGTGAGCTTCTTGAAGCCCATCTGCCCGGTGTAGGCGACCATCGAGCCGTTGCGTGCCTTGACGGTGTCCCCGGCGAGATCGACGGCGAGGACCTTTGACCCCTGGAGTCGGAACTGTGCCACGTTGGGGAATGTAGCGGCCCCCGCCCCGGTGTGGGGAGAGGGCCGGGCGAGCCGGTACGGAACCGGCACATCGGACGCGTCGTCAGGCGGCCTGCGACAGCGCCCCGGCGGAGGTCTCGACCTCCAGCAGCGAGGCGGAGTGCCGCTCGGCCTCGAACGCGACGACGCCGCCCCGCAGGCCGAACAGCCGCTTGGAGAGCATGATCCAGAGCACCGCGGCGATGTTCAGCAGCAGCGTGCAGATCTTCAGCACGCTGACGTGCTCGGTGAGTTCGTAGACCTCCAGCGGCAGGAACGCGGCGGTGGCGACCACGGTCAGGTACTCGGCCCAGCGCTGCCCCCACCACAGGCCGAACGCCTCGACGATCTCGACCAGCGCGTAGACCACGAGCGCGGCGGCGACGTAGATCAGGGTGTTGTGCTGGTAGTCGAAGGTCTTGCGGATGGTGTCGACGATCGGCGAGTGGTCGAGGTCGTAGTGGAAGTGGTCGGTGACCGGCTTGAAGACGGTGAGGTTCTCGTCGAAGATCCGGCGCACCGCGTCCTGGCTGTTGGAGAACTTCCACACCGCCCAGGCGGCGACCACGATCAGCACGCCGCGCAGCAGCCGTTCGACGGCCAGGAAGCGCAGGATGAACAGGTCGCGCAGGGCCTTGCCGCGGGGCACCAGCGGCGCCTCGTCGGCGGGGCCGGAGCCGTGCGGCTCGCCGAGCGCGAAGTCACCGCAGCGCAGGCAGCGCCAGGCGGTGCCGAGGGCGGTGGTGGCGTGCAGCCGCTCGCGCAGGTCGGTCTCGTCGGGCGCGTAGGTGATGTGGCCGCGCCGGGCACAGGTGTGCCGGTCCCAGTCTCGTCTCAGCATGGTGTGCGTCCCCCCGTTGCTCTGCGGGCCTGCTGTTCAGGCCGCGCGCAGCACAGCAGGATAGGGGGTCCGGGGTCGGCCGCGACGGCGGGTCGGTGATAATAGGTCTGGTTTGTGCATCCGTTCACAAACCCAGCCGCCCGCCGTGCCTGTGAGGAATCCCCGTGAAGAGCATCGCCGCCGTCCACCGTCTGCGCCTGGTCTCCGGCCCCGAGGGGCTGTCCTTCATCCTGCTGCTGATCTGCTCGGTGCTGAAGCGCACCACGAGCTTCAACGCGGTGCCGGTGATGGGCATGGTGCACGGCGTGCTGTTCGTGCTGTACGTGGTCTTCCTGGTGCAGGCGTACCAGGCCCGCCGCTGGGAGCCGAAGCGCGCGCTGCTGATGTTCGTGCTGTCGGTGTTGCCCACCGGCGGCTTCTTCGCCGAGCGGATGCTCGCCAAGGAGGAGCGCGGCGAGCTGGACGCGGCGAAGCCGGCCACCGCCTGACGTCAGGACAACGTGGTGCGCGGCGGTCGGGCCTCTTCGTGGGAGGCCCGACCGCCGCGAGCTTTTGTGCTACCCGGTGGGGGTCAGTTCACGTTGACGCCGGTCCAGGCCGCCGCCACCGCGTTGTACTGGGTGGAGGTGGCGCCGTACAGGTCCTTCGCCGCGTTCAGGGTCGCGGTGCGCGCGGCCTTGTAGTTGGTGGTGGAGGTCATGTAGACGGTCAGCGCCCGGTACCAGATCTGCGCGGCCTGGTCCCGGCCGATGCCGGTGACGGCGGCGCCGCTGTAGGTGGGCGAGTTGTAGCTGACGCCGTTGATGGTCTTGGCGCCGCTGCCCTCGGCCAGCAGGTAGAAGAAGTGGTTGGCGACGCCCGAGGAGTAGTGGACGTCCTTGCTGCCGACGGTGGAGGACCAGTAGTCGGCGGACGCGCCGTCCTTGGAGGGCTTGTCCATGTAGCGCAGCGGCGTGCCGTTGCCGTTGATGTTGATCAGCTCGCCGATCAGGTAGTCCGGCACGTCCTTCGACAGGTTGGCGTAGAACTCCACCATGGAGCCGAAGATGTCGGAGGTCGCCTCGTTCAGGCCGCCGGACTCGCCCGAGTAGTTCAGGCCGGCGGTGTTGGAGGTGACGCCGTGGCTCATCTCGTGGCCGGAGACGTCCAGTTCGGTCAGCGGGTGGGTGTTGGACGCGCCGTCGCCGTAGGTCATGCAGAAGCAGCTGTCGTCCCAGAAGGCGTTGACGTAGTTGCTGCCGTAGTGGACCCGGCTGTACGCGCCGACACCGTCGTTGCGGATGCCGTTGCGGCCGAAGGTGTTCTTGTAGAAGTCCCAGGTGACGGCCGCGCCGTACTGGGCGTCCACCGCCGCGGACTCCTTGTTGGAGGCCAGGCCGTTGCCCCAGGAGTTGGTGGTCTTCGAGTACAGGGTGCCGCTGCCGGAGGTCTTGCCCGCCAGCGTGGTCGTGTACTGGTTGCCGCGGGTGGCGTCCTTCAGCGTGTAGGTGCTGCCGGTCAGCGTGGTGGTCAGCGAGACGTTGCCGACGAAGACGCCGTTGCCGGTGCCGGTCGCGTTGGCGGTCTGGATCTCCTCGTGGGTGGAGAGGATCTCGCCGGTGTTCGCGTCGGTGACCAGCTTCTGGCGGCTCGGGGTGCCGTCGGCCCGCATGCCCTCGACGGTGGTGCGGTAGGCCAGGCGCGGGGCGCCGTCGGCGGCCCAGACCACCAGCTCGGAGTTGCCGGTGGCGCCGGAGACCGAGGTCAGGGCGGCCTCGTCGGCGTCCTTGGTGATGCCGACGGTGGACTGCACCGCGCCGGTCGCCTTGCCGGCGGCCTGGGCGGCCGTCAGCTTCGGGCTCAGCGAGGCGGGGGCCAGGCTGCCGGAGACGGCCTTGTCGGAGGAGCGGACCTGGCCCTTGGCGTCCTGGTGCACGACCAGGTCGCCGCCGAGCACGGGCAGCCCGTTGAAGGTGCGCTCGTAACGGAGGTGGCGGGTGCCGTCGGCGTCGACGATGGCGTCCTTGACCACCAGCTTCTCCTGGGCGCCGAGGCCGAGGGCCTTGGCGGCGGAGGGAGCCTGCCCGGCGGCCATCGCCAGCAGTTCGGCGCGCTGCTGGCCCGGGGCGTTCTGCGCGGCCGGGTTGGGGGCGGCCTGGGCGATCCCGGCACTCACCTGGATCGCACCGGCCAGCAGGGCAGAGGCAGAGAGAACGGCTCCGACAGCGAGCTTTCGCTTCACGTACGGGTTCCTTCCGGGATGAACCGCATGTGCGGTCGCACCACGTTCCGGGGCACTGGGGGTAGTGCCTGCTGGGGCGGAGGCGGGTGCTGACGTGCAGCTCCGTGCGGTCTGGCGACGTCGCCGGTGGGGTGGGCCGGCTTGTCGAACGGGGCTGGGCAGAAGCATGACAATCGTTCAAATCCCGGAACAGGACCCCGGCAACAATTGGCAAACTCTCGCCAGACCCCCGGCAATGGAACGGTCAGGAAATCGGAGGTTTCGCCGCGAACCATGCGGTGCGGGCTGGGACTCGGCCCAACTCCCGTGTTTTCACTGAATAGTGACGGATTATCCGGTGTTAATTGCGGGAGTACGGTGGCGGTTGTCTGTTTGGCGTGATCCCGCCAACGGGTGGCCTTGTTCAGCATCGTGGACACCTGCTACCCGCGCCCCGGACCGCAGGTACGGTGGGGTCGTGCCCAAGCCCCTCGCTCTCGACTTCGACCCGATCGCCCGCGCCGACGAACTCTGGACCCGCCGCTGGGGCAAGGTGCCGGCGATGGCGGCGATCACCTCGGTGATGCGCGCCCACCAGATCCTGCTGGCCCGGGTCGACGCGGTGGTCAAGCCCTACGGCCTGACCTTCGCCCGCTACGAGGCCCTGGTGCTGCTCACCTTCAGCCGCTCCGGCGAACTCCCGCTGTCCAAGATCGGCGAGCGGCTGATGGTGCACCCCACCAGCGTCACCAACACCGTCGACCGCCTGGAGCGCGCCGGACTCGTCGCCCGCCGCCCCAACCCGCTCGACGGCCGCGGCGTCCTCGCGGCCATCACCGAGCGCGGCCGCCAGGTCGTCGAACGCGCCACCCGCGACCTGATGGCCGTCGAGTTCGGCCTGGAGGGCTACGACGAGGACGACTGCCGCGAGGTGTTCGAACTGTTCCGCCCGCTGCGGGTGGCGGCCGGCGACTTCGACCTGCCACAGCCGCAGGGCCACGACCGGGAGCACCCGTAGGGCCGGTTACCCTCGATGGCATGAAGCAGAGTGTGCTCACCCGCTACCGTGCCATGGCCTACATCACCGGCGTCCTCCTGATCCTGCTCACCATCGGGGTGATCGCCAAGTACGCCCTGGACATGTCGGGCGCCGCCGGCTTCACCACCGCCGTCGGCATCGCGCACGGCTGGCTGTACGTGATCTACCTGGTGCTCGCCTTCGACCTCGGTACCAAGGCCAAGTGGCCGATCGGCAAGCTCGCCTGGGTCCTGCTGGCCGGCACCATCCCCACCGCCGTGTTCTTCGTCGAGCGCAAGGTCAGCCGCGAGGTCGCCCCGCTGATCGCCGCGCCGGAGCCCACCGCCGCCTGACCGCCACCGCGCGCACCAGCTCTGCCGGGCGCCCCTCCCCACACCGGGAGGGGCGCCCTTTCGCGTTTCGGACTGCCGTTCGGAGGACGGGCATCGACAGGTAGTAGGACGTCCGAGTAAATTAGTAGGACATCCAAGTAGTTGTGCCGCCCACCCACCGGGGCGGCCGCACGGAGCGGAGTCGGAGCCGATGGACGCCGAGCAGATCGAAGCCGGCCGGCAGCGCTGGCAGCAGCGGTACGACAAGGCGCGCAAGCGCGACGCCGACTTCACCACGCTGAGCGGCGAGACCGTCGAACCCGTCTACGGCCCGCCCGCCGGTCAGGAGGTCGAGGGCTTCGAGCGGATCGGCTGGCCCGGCGAATACCCCTACACCCGCGGCCTGCACCCCACCGGCTACCGCGGCCGCGCCTGGACCATCCGCCAGTTCGCCGGCTTCGGCAACGCGCAGCAGACCAACGAGCGCTACCGGATGATCCTCGACGCCGGCGGCGGCGGCCTCTCCGTCGCCTTCGACATGCCGACCCTGATGGGCTACGACTCCGACGACGCCAAGTCGCTCGGCGAGGTCGGCCACTGCGGCGTCGCCATCGACAGCGCCGCCGACATGGAGGTGCTGTTCGCCGGCATCCCGCTCGGCGAGGTCACCACCTCGATGACCATCTCCGGCCCCGCCGTCCCGATCTTCTGCATGTACCTGGTCGCCGCCGAACGCCAGGGCGTCGACCCCGCCGTCCTCAACGGCACCCTGCAGACCGACATCTTCAAGGAGTACATCGCGCAGAAGGAGTGGCTCTTCGCCCCCGAGCCCCACCTGCGCCTGATCGGCGACCTGATGGAGCACTGCGCCAAGGGCATCCCCGCCTACAAGCCGCTCTCCGTCTCCGGCTACCACATCCGCGAAGCCGGAGCCACGGCCGCCCAGGAACTCGCCTACACCCTCGCCGACGGCCTCGCCTACGTCGAACTCGGCCTCTCCCGCGGCCTCGACGTGGACGTCTTCGCCCCCGGCCTGTCGTTCTTCTTCGACGCCCACCTCGACTTCTTCGAGGAGATCGCCAAGTTCCGCGCCGCCCGCCGGATCTGGGCCCGCTGGATGCGCGACCACTTCGGCGCCAAGACCGACAAGGCGCAGTGGCTGCGCTTCCACACCCAGACCGCCGGCGTCTCGCTCACCGCCCAGCAGCCGTACAACAACGTGGTCCGCACCGCGGTCGAGGCCCTCTCCGCCGTCCTCGGCGGCACCAACTCGCTGCACACCAACGCCCTCGACGAGACCCTCGCCCTCCCCAGCGAGCAGGCCGCCGAGATCGCGCTGCGCACCCAGCAGGTGATCATGGAGGAGACCGGCGTCACCAACGTCGCCGACCCGCTCGGCGGCTCCTGGTACGTCGAGGCGCTCACCGACAAGATCGAGGCGCAGGTCGAGGAGATCTTCCAGCGCATCCTGGACAAGGGCAGCGCCGAGCACCCGATCGGCCCGATGACCTCCGGCATCCTGCGCGGCATCGAGGAGGGCTGGTTCACCGGCGAGATCGCCGAGGCCGCCTTCCGCTACCAGCAGGGCGTCGAGAAGGGCGACAAGCGCGTGGTCGGCGTCAACTGCCACCCCCGCAGCGTCACCCCCGAACTCGAAATTCTCCGCGTCAGCCACGAGGTCGAACGCGAGCAGGTCCGCGTCCTCGGCGCCCGCAAGTCGCAGCGCGACGAATCCGCCGTCCGGGCCGGCCTCGACGCGATGCTCGACGCTGCCCGCTCCGGCACCAACATGATCGAACCGATGCTCCAGGCCGTCCGCGCCGAAGCCACCCTCGGCGAGATCTGCCACGCCCTGCGCGACGAGTGGGGCACGTACCGCGAGAACGCCTCGTTCTGAGCGAGAGAGCAGACAGGGGCGCTGGGGGTACCCCCAGCGAAGCGAGGGGGCGGAACTGCGCGCAGCGGAAGGCACCCACCAGGAAGATCGCGACGCAGGACAATGACCTGCACTCGATCGCGACCTTGCGGACGTGACTTGCGCTTGTCGCGCAGTTCCCCGCGCCCCTGTTTTCGCACCCATCCGCGGAAGGGATATGGCAGATGACCGGCGCAGCACTTCTCGCCGCGCGTTTCGAGTCGCAACGGCCCAGGTTGCGGGCCGTCGCGTACCGGATGCTGGGCTCGCTGGGGGAGGCCGAGGACGCGGTGCAGGAGGCGTGGTTGCGGCTGGACCGGCATGCGGAGGAGGTGGAGAACCTCGGCGGCTGGCTGACCACGGTGGTGTCGCGGGTGTGCCTGAACGAGCTGCGCAGCCGCTCGCGGCGGCGGGAGGAGGAGCTGGACACCCAGGTGCCGGATCCGGTGCTGGCCGCGCCGGAGCGGGACGATCCGGAGGCGGCGGCGCTGCTGGGGGACCAGGTCGGGTTGGCGTTGCAGGTGGTGCTGGGGACGCTGGGCCCGTCGGAGCGGCTCGCGTTCGTGCTGCACGACCTGTTCGCGGTGCCGTTCGAGGAGATCGCGGCGCTGTTGGAGAAGTCCCCGGCGGCGGTGCGGCAGCTCGCGAGTCGGGCGCGCAAGAAGGTGAAGGAACAGGCGCCGGAGCCGGACCGCGACCCGGCGGCCCAGCGCGGCGCCGTGGAGGCGTTCCTGGCGGCGGCCCGGGAGGGTGATTTCGACGGCCTGGTGCGGGTGCTGGCGCCGGACGCGGTGCTGCGTTCGGACGGCGGCGCGCTGGCGGAGCTGACCAGGGTGCTGCGCGGTGGCGCGGCGATCGCCGCCTCCGCGGTGGGGTTCCGGAAGCTGGCGCCGTTCGCGCGGCTGGTGCTGGTGAACGGCTCCTACGGCGTGCTGACGGTCCGGGAGGGCCGTCCGGTGTCGGTGATGGCGTTCACCGTGGTGGGCGGCCGGGTGGCGCGGATCGACGTGCTGATCGACCCGGAGCGGCTGGCGTCCCTGGAGCTGCCGGGCTGAGTGTCCGTCAACGCAGCAGCCCCGGGAAGGGGTTGAGCAGCAGGGTGGTGAAGCGGCGGATCCAATCCTCGGTGACGGGTTCGCCGCTGACCAGCAGCCGGTGTTCGACGGTGCCGGCGATGATGTCGAAGACGATGTCGGTCTCCTCGTCGGCGCTGGCCGGGTCCCGGTCGGGGTCCATCTCGCCGCGGGCCTGGGCGTTGGCCCGGCCGAGCTGGACGAGGACCTTCTGCGGCTGGACGATCCGTTCCCGGATGCGGCGGCGCAGTTGGAGGTCGCGGGAGCCCTCGGCGAACAGGGCGAGCAGGGCGGCCTGGGTCTCGGGGCGGTTGAGGAGCTCGGCGAACCGGGCGACCACGGCCTCGATGTCGGCCTGCAGGCTGCCGAGGTCGGCGCATTCGAGCTGGTCGAAGAGGCTGGCGATGGCGTCGACGACGAGTTCGCTCTTGGACGGCCAGCGGCGGTAGAGGGTGGTCTTGGCGACGCCCGCGCGCTGGGCGACGTCGCCCATGGTGAGTCCGCCCCAGCCGAGTTCGGCGAGTGCCTCGCGGGTGGCGTCCAGGATGGCCTGGTCGGCGGCGGCGCTGCGGGGGCGGCCCTTGCCGCGGGTGGGCGGCGGGGTGACGGCCGGTGGGTCCGGCTGCTCGGCGGGCTGCCGGGTGGTGGGGGCCACCGCGCCTCCTCAGCGAATTTACTCAGAAGTAACTTGGTGGCCCCACGGTAGCGACCTGCGGCGCTGCCCGATACCCGCCCCGGGTCGGAAAGTGGGGCAGCTCACGCTCCGGGAGGGCGGTTGGGGCTTGCGGGGGGAGCCCGTCCGGCAGATACGCTACGACCAGTAGCGAAAGAGCGACGACCAACGCGCCCTGCCCTCTGGGATCGGGCTGGCGCGGGGCGCGGATGGGGATCCGCGCCCGAACGGACCGGGCTCCGCCGGGAGAGGCGGGCGTCCCGGTTTCGGCATTTCCGGGCGGATGGCGTCCGGTACCGGCTCCGGCGGGGGAGGATAGAGCCATGCAGTCACGGAATTCGCGTCTCAACAGCTCCGCTCTGCGCGGTGCGGTGGACCTCGCCGCGGTGAAGGCGGCCGGAGAGGCCGCCCAGAAGGCGGAGCAGACCCGGGCCGAGCGGGCCCGGCAGGCGGCGGCGGGCGACGGCCCGGCGCTCGCGGACTACCCCCTGGTGCTGGACGTCACCGAGGACACCTTCGAGTCGGAGGTGGTCCAGCGCTCGGCCGAGGTCCCCGTGGTGGTGGACTTCTGGGCCGAGTGGTGCGGCCCGTGCAAGCAGCTCAGCCCGATCCTGGAGCGCCTCGCCGAGGAGTACGCCGGCCGGATCGTGCTCGCCAAGATCGACGTGGACGCCAACCCGCTGATCGCCCAGCAGTTCGGCATCCAGGGCATTCCGGCCGTGATGGCCGTGGTCGCGGGCCAGCTGGTGCCGCTGTTCCAGGGCGCCGAGAACGAGTCGAACGTTCGCAAGGTGATCGACCAGCTGATCGCGGTCGCCGAGCAGCGCTTCGGCATCGTCGGCGGCTCCGGTGCGGGCGCTTCGGACGCCGAAGCCGCCCCGCGGGTGCCGGCCGACCCGGCGCTGGAGGCCGCGCACGACGCGCTGGACCGGGGCGACCTGGGCGGCGCGGTGCAGGCGTACCGGAACGTGCTGAGCGAGCGGCCCGGCCACGTCGAGGCCAAGCTCGGCCTGGCCCAGGCGCAGCTGCTGCAGCGGGTGGAGAAGCTCGACCCGCAGCAGGTGCGCGCGGACGCGGCGGCCGACCCGAAGGACGTGCAGGCCCAGCTGCGGGCGGCCGACCTGGACCTGGTCGGCGGGCACGTCGAGGACGCCTTCGGCCGCCTCGTGTCCACCGTCGCGAAGACCTTCGGCGACGACCGGGACGCCGCGCGGCTGCGCCTGCTGGAGCTGTTCGAGGTGATCGGCCCCGACGACCCGCGCACCGTGGCGGCCCGTCAGGCGCTGGCCCGGGTGCTGTTCTGACAGCCGTTCCGACGGCACTGGGTGACACGTTCGGTGACCTGCGGTGTCGTCGGTGATTTGACGACTTTCACGGGTAATCCGGGCAGGTTTACCAAATCTTGATAACACCCCTCCTTCGTCACGGCGAGTGATGAAGGAGGGGTGTTTTGCCTTCGTTTGCCAGGGTCACGGCTCTGGCGGCCTGCGTCTTCCGTCACTCTGCGCAGTCGCGCCTTCGATCCCCTGAGCGAACGCGTTCACTGTTGGATTACCCGTCAGTAACGCACCCCTTGTGCTCCGCCCGGTATTCGAGCACGATCGGCGACGCCCGGTCCCTTCGTCACGAAGGGTCCCCACCGGGTGAGGGCAGGGGGGTAACCGCAGATCCCACGCGGCGGTTCCTGGCCTCGGCGGTCGCGCAGCCCGCGCGTTCGCACGGTTGTCGCTCGGGGGTGATCGCCGACGCCGTCCCCACGGCATCAGGCGCTCTCCGCTACCGAGGACGTAGCTCTCTCCCATTTCGGGCCGAACCATGTGCGGGACGCACCGGACCGGCCGGAGATGTACGTCCTAGAAGGAGGACTCGCATGTCCACGTCTTACGGCAAGACCCGCTGGAAGCGCTTCGCCCTGGTGATGGTGCCGAGCGTCGCGGCCACCGCCGCGATCGGCATCTCCCTGGCCAACTCCGCGCTGGCGGCCTCGTTCGCGGTCTCCGGCCAGCAGTTCAAGGTCACCGTCGACCAGCTGCACGGCGAGAACTTCTCGCAGTTCGGTGGCGTCGACATGGAGGCCAACCACACGCCGCACCCGGTCGCCATCTCGGCGTTCGACCACGCGACCCTGCAGAACCTGTGCCAGTCGGTCGTCACCGACCTCGGCCCGCTCGGCAAGTGGACCCTGGTCCTCAAGGCCGGCGACCAGAAGCCGGTCGACGCGCAGCAGCTGCTGATCGACATGAACCAGCTGAACGCCGACGCCGAGTTCCACAGCATCAACATCGGCCAGGACGCCAGCACCCTGCAGGGTACGGCCATCGACAAGCTGAAGAAGGACGGCGGCTCCCTGCCGTCCGGCGCGCAGGGCTTTGCCCAGTCCGCCAAGTCCGCGGACCTGTCCAAGGTCCAGCAGACCGCCTGGGCCACCTCGGCGGGCACCTTCACGCTGCCGAACCTGCACCTGAACATCAACCAGGGTGTCAACGAGTGCTACTAGTCCGTGACTGACGGCCCGTCAGTCGGGCCGGACGGCGGACCCCCGGTCCGAGGGAGCGGCAGCGCGCCGCTCCCTCGGGCCGCACCCCGGCATACCCGGGGCCATCCGTATTTCCCCCTCGGACCCACCATCGAGGAGTCGCACCATGTCCAGCGCAACCGTCGAGGCCTGGCCCGAGGGCCCGGCCGGCTTGGCCAGCCGAGGCCGGCGAGGGTTCCGCGCCTGGCGGCGCACCCGGCCGTTCTGGGGTGGCCTGCTGGCCGTGTTCGCCGGCGTCCCGATCCTGTACTTCCCGTACGCCCATCTCAGCCTGAACGGCCTGACGGTGGCGATGGCCACCACCGCCGGCGCCGGCTCGCTGCTGATCGGCATCCTGATGATGGTGCTCGGCATCACCGTCTGGTTCCAGCCGATGGTGCGGATCTTCTGCGGGGTGGCGACCACCATCCTGGCGCTGATCTCCATCCCGGTCTCCAACCTGGGCGGCTTCGGATTCGGCGTGGTGCCCGGCCTGATCGCCGGTGGCCTGCTGGCCTCCTGGGCGCCGCTGCCGGAGCCGGCCGCCGGGCCGGAGACCGCCGAGATGGCGGCTGAGGCGACCGTCGCGGACGCCGCGCCGACCGCGCAGCTGCCCGCGCAGGCCGTCGCCGAGCAGCCGCCGGCGCAGGGCACCACACCGACAGCGAGTCCGGAGGGGGAGCGGCCGTGACCGACTCGGAGAAGCCGGCGGTTCCCGGCCCGCGGCACGCGGTGCCACGGGAGGGCGTGCGGTCCCGGCTGCGCGGGCGGGCGCTGGCGATCGCCGCCGTGCCGACCGCGCTGCTGGTCGGCGCCGCCTACACGCCGACCCTGGCGGTCGCGGCCGACCCGCAGTCCGGCGCCTGCGCGAGCAGCCCGGACACCGTGCTCAAGGAGACGCCCGTCCCGAAGAGCGAGATCAAGGTGCAGCCGGACTCCTCGGTGAGCGAGGCGGCGGCCGTGCAGTCCGGGCAGGCGCCCGCGGGCAGCGCCGCCGCGGTGCCGGCGGTGTTCACCGGCTCGACCGGCGTGCAGTCCGCTGCCTACGTGACGCCCAGCACCGGTAACGCGGCCGGCGGCGGGGTGCAGCAGGCCGGCGTGATCGACGACTGGTGGAACAAGCTGACCCACCCGAGCACCGCCCCGTCGGCCACACCCGGGGCCGCGACCACCGCGCCCGCCACCCCGAGCCCCAGCGCGAAGCCGTCCGCCGAGCCGAGCCCCTCGGCGACCGGGCAGCCGGCCGCCGAGACGCCCGGCACGCCGGAGGCCCCGGCCACCGAGGGTTCGAAGGCGCCGACCAAGGCGCCGTCGACCAATGCGCCGTCCACCAAGGCGCCGAAGCCGTCCAGCTCGGCCTCGGCCTCGGACGACCCGAACTGCCTGGTGAGTACCCGCGGCCTGGCCGCGAAGGCCGCGCCCAAGGGCCACGTGGTGCCGGACCAGAACTGGGTGCTGCACTCGACCCGGCTGGCGCTGCACGGCTCGGTGTTCAACGGCGTCTACGACGTCACCACGGAGAGCGGCACCAAGCGGGTGCTGAAGTTCACCACCGACAGCGTCGACATCGAGAACCTGGACATGTCGACCATCCAGATACCGGGCCTGACCTTCCACGTGAAGAGCCGTCAGGGATCGACCTCCACCATGCGCAACGGCCCGATCACCATGTACGTGGAGAGCCTGTCCGGCCACCTGGCGGAGATCTACGGCCTGCCGATACCGATCGACCTGGGCCAGATCACGCTGACCCCGGACACCCTGCCGAAGTGGCTGTGGGACCTGCTGGGCGCGGTGCCGATCCCGCTGGACCTGACCCTCACCGGCGCCAAGACTGTGCAGGCCGGCCAGTTCGGCGGCGACCTGAACATTCCGGGCATGCGGCTCTTCAACGACAAGGAGCCGTACGACGGTTGAGCCGTCGTCACAGTTGTCGCGCGGACGCCCGCAGGGGCGGGACCCGGTCTCCCGGGTCCCGCCCCTGCGGGTTTTCCGCGCTGCGGCTCAGCGGCCGCGGGTGCCCAGGTGGTGGACCTGGACCATGTTGGTGGTGCCGGGGACGCCGACCGGCACGCCGGCGGTGACGATCACGGTGTCGCCCTCGGTGAGGCGGCCGAGCTTCACCAGCTCGCGGTCGACCTGCTCGACCATCGCGTCGGTGGTGGCCACCTGCTCGGTGACGTACGCCTCGACGCCCCAGCTCAGCGAGAGCTGGTTGCGGGTGGCGACGTCCGGGGTGAACGCGATCACCGGGATCGGCGAGCGGTAGCGGGACAGTCGGCGGGCGGTGTCACCGGACTTGGTGAAGGCGATCAGCGCCTGGCCGTTGAGGAAGTCGCCCAGCTCGCACGCGGCGCGGGCGACCGAGCCGCCCTGGGTGCGCGGCTTGCGGCCCGGGTTGAGCGGCTGGAGGCCCTGCGAGAGCATTTCCTCCTCGGCCTTCTCGGCGATCCTGCTCATGGTCTTGACGGTCTCGACCGGGTACTTGCCGACGCTGGACTCGGCGGACAGCATCACCGCGTCCGCGCCGTCCAGGATCGCGTTGGCGACGTCGGAGACCTCGGCGCGGGTCGGGCGCGAGGCGTGGATCATCGACTCCATCATCTGGGTGGCGACGATCACCGGCTTGGCGTTCCGGCGGGCCAGGGTGACCAGCTGCTTCTGGACCAGCGGCACCTTCTCCAGCGGGTACTCGACCGCCAGGTCGCCGCGGGCCACCATGATCGCGTCGAAGGCGAGGACGATCTCCTCCATCGCCTCGACGGCCTGCGGCTTCTCGATCTTGGCGATGACCGGCACACGAATGCCGACCTCGTCCATGACCTTGTGGACGTCCTCGATGTCCGCGGCGTTGCGGACGAAGGACAGCGCGATCATGTCGACGCCCAGTCGCAGGGCGAAGCGCAGGTCGTCCTTGTCCTTCTCGGACAGCGCGGGCACGTTGACCGCCGCGCCGGGCAGGTTGATGCCCTTGTTGTTGGAGAGCACGCCGCCCTCGACGACCACGGTCTTCACCCGCGGGCCGTCGACGCTGACGACCTCCAGGGCGATGACGCCGTCGTTGATCAGGATCGGGTCGCCGGGCTTCACGTCGCCGGGCAGGCCCTTGTAGGTGGTGCCGCAGATGTGCTGGTCACCGGGGACGTCCTCGGTGGTGATGGTGAACGTGTCGCCGTTGTCAACGGTCACCGGGCCGTTGGCGAAAGTCGCCAGACGGATCTTGGGGCCCTGCAGGTCGGCCAGCACGCCGATGGTGCGGCCGGTGTCCTCCGACACCTGGCGGACGCGGCGGTACCGGTCCTCGTGCTCGGCGTGGGAGCCGTGGCTCATGTTCAGTCGGGCGACGTTCATGCCCGCTTCGACGATGGCCTTCAGCTGTTCGTAGGAGTCCGTGGCAGGACCCAGGGTGCAGACAATTTTCGCTCGGCGCATATCCGTCAGTCTATCCGTTCGTGTTATCGGTGTATTCGACTCGAATCGTCAGATATCGCCAACGAACATTCCGAGGGATGGGATACTGACGGGTAGTCATCCCGCGTCGGCCCTATACCTCGTGGACCAGCGCGAACGTCTGCTGGGCGATCTCCAGTTCCTCGTCGGTGGGCACCACGGCGACGGTCACCCGGCCGTAGGACGGCGAGATCGTCCGGGCCCGGCGCGAACGCGTCGCGTTCAGCTCCGGCTCCACCGAAATACCGAGTTCCTCCAGATTGGCACAGACCGCCGCCCGGACCTCCGCGGAGTTCTCCCCGACACCCGCCGTGAATGCCACCGCGTCCACCCGGCCCAGTACCGCGTAGTAGCCGCCCAGGTAGCGGCGGATCCGGTGCACGTACGAGTCGAAGGCCAGCTTGGCATCCTCGTCGCCGCCCTGGGCGCGCCGCACCACCTCGCGCATGTCGTTGTCGCCGCACATGCCGAGCAGGCCGCTGCGGCGGTTCAGCAGGTCGTCGATCTGATCGATGCTCAGACCGCCCACCCGGTGCAGGTGGAACACCAGGCCCGGGTCCACGTCGCCGGAGCGGGTGCCCATCACCAGGCCCTCCAGCGGGGTGAGGCCCATGGAGGTCTCCACGCAGACGCCGCCGGCCACCGCCGACACCGACGCGCCGTTGCCCAGGTGCAGCACGATCACGTTCAGCTCGGCCGGGTCGCGGCCCAGCAGCCGGGCGGTGGCCCGGGAGACGTACTGGTGCGAGGTGCCGTGGAAGCCGTAACGGCGCACCCGGTGCTCGTCGGCGGTCCGCCGGTCGATCGCGTACCGGGCCGCGTACTCCGGCAGGGTGGCGTGGAAGGCGGTGTCGAACACCGCGACCTGCGGCAGGTCCGGGCGGATCGCGCGGGCCACCTCGATGCCGGTGATGTTCGCCGGGTTGTGCAGCGGCGCCACCGGGATCAGCCGGCGGATCTCCGCCACCACCGCGTCGTTGATCAGCGTCGGCCGGGTGAAGCGCAGCCCGCCGTGCACCACCCGGTGGCCGATCGCCGCCAGCTCGGGCGAGTCCAGGCCCATCAGGTCCGCGGCCAGCTCGTCGGCGACCGCCCGCAGCGCCCCGTCGTGGTCGGCGAACCGGCGCACCTGCTCGCGCGGCTCCCCGGCCAGCGGCAGGTGCAGCAGCCGCCCCTCGCTCTCGCCGATCCGCTCCACCAGGCCGGACGCCAGCCGGGCGCCGTCCAGCATGTCGATCAGCTGGTACTTCACCGAGGACGACCCGGCGTTCAGCACCAGGACACGGGTACCGGTGCTCACTGCGCGTCTCCCTCGGCGGACTGGGTCTGGGACTGGATCGCGGTGATCGCCACGGTGTTGACGATGTCCTCGATCAGGGCGCCCCGGGACAGGTCGTTGACCGGCTTGTTCAGACCCTGGAGCACCGGGCCGACCGCGATCGCGCCGGCCGAGCGCTGCACCGCCTTGTAGGTGTTGTTACCGGTGTTCAGGTCCGGGAAGACCAGCACGGTGGCCCGGCCCGCCACCGGCGAGCCCGGCAGCTTGGTCGCCGCGACGTGCGCGTCCACCGCCGCGTCGTACTGGATCGGCCCCTCCACCAGCAGGTCCGGACGCAGCGCGCGGACCAGCTCGGTGGCCTTGCGGACCTTGTCGACGTCCGCGCCGGAGCCCGAGGTGCCGGTCGAGTACGACAGCATCGCCACCCGCGGCTCCACCCCGAACTGGGCGGCCGTCTCCGCCGACTGGATCGCGATGTCGGCCAGCTGCTGGGCGTCCGGGTCCGGGTTGACCGCGCAGTCGCCGTACACCAGCACCTTGTCGGCCAGGCACATGAAGAACACCGAGGAGACGATCGACGCCCCCGGCGAGGTCTTGATCACCTCGAACGCCGGGCGGATGGTCGCCGCCGTCGAGTGCACCGCGCCGGACACCATGCCGTCCGCGATGCCCTCCTGCACCATCAGGGTGCCGAAGTACGAGACGTCGGTGACCACGTCGAGCGCCCGCTCCACCGTCATGCCCTTGTGCGCCCGGGCCTTCGCGTACAGCTCGGCGAACTGCTGGCGCAGCGGGCTGGCCGCCGGGTCGACGATCCGCAGCTGCGCGCCGGACTCGCCGGCCTGCGGGAACTCGATGCCCAGCGCGGCGGCCCGGCGGTGCACCGCCTCCGGCTCGCCGAGCAGGGTCAGGTCGCAGATGTTGCGGCGCAGCAGCACCTCGGCGGCGCGCAGCACCCGCTCCTCGGTGCCCTCCGGCAGCACGATGTGCCGGCGGTCGGCGCGGGCCCGCTCCAGCAGCGCGTGCTCGAACATCATCGGGGTCACCCGCTCGGAGCGGGTCAGCTCGATCCGGCTGGTCAACTCGGCGGTGTCGACGTGCAGTTCGAACAGGCCGAGGGCGATCTCCGCCTTCCGCGGGCTGTCCGGGCCGATCCGTCCCTCCAGGTGGGTGAGCGCCGCGGCGGTCAGCCAGGAGCCCTCCGTCACCTCCGCCACCGGCGTGCCGGGCGCGAGCCGGGACGCCAGCGCCATCACGTCCGGGCCCGGGTGCTGACCGAGCGTCAGCAGCACGCCCGCGATCGGCGGGGAGCCCGCGGCGTGCGCGGCCAGCGAGCCGATCAGCAGGTCCGCCCGGTCGCCCGGGGTCACCACCAGCGCGCCCTCGGTCAGTGCGTTCAGGAAGGTCGGCAGCATCGCGCCGCCGAACACGAAGCCCCGCACGTCCCGGGCCAGGCCCGCCGCGTCGCCCAGCAGCACCTGCGCGCCGGTCGCCTCCACCAGCTGCGCCACGGTCGGCGCGGCCAGCGCCGGTTCCTCCGGGACGACGTACACCGGCACCGGCAGCTTCTCGGTCAGCGCCCGCTGCACCTGCTGCTTGGCGCCCGGCGCGACCCGGTTGGCGATCATCGCCAGGATCGAGCAGCCCAGGTCCCGGTACGCCCGGTGCGCGTTGCGGACCTCCGCGATCACCGTCTGCGGGTCGTCGTGCTGGCCGCCGACCACCGGCAGCACGGCCGCCCCGAACTCGTTCGCCAGCCGCGCGTTGAAGGCCAGCTCGTCCGGGATGTTGGTGTCCGCGTAGTCGGTGCCCAGCACCAGCACCGCCTGGCAGCGGCGGGCCAGCTGGTGGAACCGGTCGACCAGGACGGAGACCAGCTCGTCCTGGCCGCGGGCCGCCTGCAGGGCCGCCGCCTCGTCGTACGTCAGCCCGTACAGTTCGGCGGTCGGCAGGTCCAGCCGGTACCGGCTGCGCAGCAGTTCCACCATGTGGTCGGTGGCCGGTGCCGCCCCGTCGGGTGCGTGCACCAGCGGGCGGAACACCCCGACCCGGTCCACCTGACGGGTGAGCAGTTCCATGACCCCGAGTTCCACGGCCTGCCGGCCGTCCCCCCGGTCGATCCCGGTCACGTACACGCTGCTCGCCACGGTGGAACTCTCCGTCCGTCTTTCTCAGGCTGAGGTCATCTTGACCATACCTTCGTATGACATTCGGACTGGGCTGCGGCACTGCCGTTCGGGCTGCTCGGGGGGCCGGAGGTCCTCGGTTCGATCAGGTGGTGCGGGCCGGGCGCAGCCAGACGGTGGCCAGCGGCGGCAGCACCAGTTCGGCCGAGCGCGGCTGGCCGTTCCACTGCGTGCCCTCCGCCTTCACCGGCCGGGAGTTGGCGATCCCGCTGCCGCCGTACCGCTCGGCGTCGGTGTTCAGCGCCTCCTCCCAGAGCTGCTCGCGGCCCTCCAGCCGGGGCAGACCGACCCGGAACCCGCGCCGGACCACGGGGGAGAAGTTGCTGACCGCGACCAGCGGGCTGCCGTCGGCGGCGAACCGGACGAAGGAGAACGCGTTGTCGTCGGCCGCGCCGCCGTCCAGCCAGCGGAAGCCCGCCGGGACGGTGTCCTGCTCGTACAGCGCGGGGGTGGCGCGGTAGACCCGGTTCAGGTCGCCGACCAGGCGCTGCACGCCGCGGTGGTCGGCGTGCGCCGCCCACGCCTCGTCGAGCACCCACCACTGCGGGCCGCTCTCGTGCTCCCACTCCGCGCCCTGGGCGAACTCCTGCCCCATGAAAAGCAGTTGCTTGCCCGGGTGGGCCCACATGAAGCCCAGGTAGGCGCGGTGGTTGGCGCGCTGCTGCCACCAGTCGCCGGGCATCTTGGAGACCAGCGCCTGCTTGCCGTGCACCACCTCGTCGTGCGAGATCGGCAGGATGTAGTTCTCCGACCAGGCGTACACCATCGAGAAGGTCATCTCGTTGTGGTGGTACCTGCGGTGCACCGGCTCCTTGGACATGTAGACCAGCGAGTCGTGCATCCAGCCCATGTTCCACTTCAGGCCGAAGCCCAGGCCCCCGGAGTCGGTGGGCCGGGTGACGCCGTCCCAGGCGGTGGACTCCTCGGCGACCGTCAGCACGCCCGGGCAGCGCCGGTAGACGGTGGCGTTCATCTCCTGGAGGAAGGACGCCGCGTCCAGGTTCTCCCGGCCGCCGAACTGGTTGGGCGACCAGTCGCCGCCCTCGCGGGAGTAGTCGAGGTAGAGCATCGAGGCGACCGCGTCCACCCGCAGGCCGTCCACGTGGAACTCCTCGCACCAGTACACCGCGTTGGCGACCAGGAAGTTGCGCACCTCGGTACGGCCGTAGTCGAACTCCAGCGTCCCCCAGTCCGGGTGCTCGGCGCGCTGCGGGTCGGCCGGCTCGTACAGCGGCTCGCCGTCGAACCGGGCCAGCGCGAAGTCGTCCTTCGGGAAGTGCGCGGGCACCCAGTCGACCAGCACGCCGATGCCGTGCCGGTGCAGCGTGTCCACCAGGTACCGGAAGTCGTCGGGGGTGCCGAGTCGGGCCGTCGGGGCGTAGAAACCGGACACCTGGTAGCCCCAGGAACCGCCGAACGGGTGCTCCATCACCGGCATGAACTCGACGTGGGTGAAGCCGAGTTCGCTCAAGTAGCCGGGCAGCACCCCGGCGATCTGCCGGTAGGACGTCAGGTCGGGCCGCCAGGAGGCCAGGTGCAGCTCGTAGACCGACATCGGGGCGCGGTGGTGGACGGTCTGCGCGCGCGCCGCCATCCACTCGGCGTCCTGCCACTCGTGCCGGGAGACCGTCACCACCGAGGCGGTGTCCGGCGGGCACTGCGCGGCCCGGGCCAGCGGGTCGGCCTT
This sequence comes from Kitasatospora sp. NPDC004615, assembly GCF_042873545.1. Lineage (NCBI taxonomy): Bacteria > Bacillati > Actinomycetota > Actinomycetes > Kitasatosporales > Streptomycetaceae > Kitasatospora > Kitasatospora sp. NPDC004615. The sequence goes on along the minus strand of NZ_JBIALQ010000002.1, from coordinate 136,531 downwards.
CTCCACCACCCGGCCGGAGCGGGTCAGGATCTGGTACTTGTACTGCGCGCCCTCGCCGAGGCCCGGCACGAACAGCTCCCACACGCCGGACGAGCCCAGCGAGCGCATCGGGTGCGCGGTGCCGTTCCAGTGGTTGAACGAGCCGATCAGCCGCACCCCGACCGCGTTCGGCGCCCACACCGCGAACGACGTGCCGGCCACCCCGTCCACGGTGCGCACGTGCGAGCCGAGCGCGTGCCACAGCTGCTCGTGCCGGCCCTCCGAGATCAGGTGCAGGTCCAGCTCGCCGAGCGTCGGGGCGAACCGGTAGCCGTCGTGCTGCTCCAGCGGCGTCCCGCCCGGGTACGTCACCCTCAGCGTGTAGTCCGGGAACCGCTGGCCGGTCAGCAGGCCGGTGAACAGTCCCGCCTGCTGGTGGGTCAGTTCGGCCGGGCCGAGCGCGGTCTCCACCACCACCCGCTCGGCGAACGGGCGCAGCACCCGGATCGCGGTGCCCGTCGGCAGCGCGTGCGCACCCAGCAGGGCGTGCGGGTCGTGGTGCGCGCCGGAGACCAGGCGCTCCACCTCGGCGGGCGGCAGCGGAGCCTCTGGCAGCCGCAGCGCCGCGCCCGGTGCGGGCCGGACGGGCGCGGGGCGGGACTTCGCCGGGCGCCCGGCCTTCCCGGAAGCGGGGGCGTTCGCCGGCTTGGCCGCCGGGCTCTTGGCCACCGGGTTCTTGGTCGCCGCCGGACGGGGCGTCGCGCCGGACGGCCGTGCGGGCTTCGCCGGGGGCTGCCAGCCGGCCCCCCTGCCGCGCTCGCCGTTCCGGAAGGTGGCCGGGACGGCCGGTTGGCGGTCGGCCGGAAGGGGCGGGTCGAGCGGACCGAGCGGGGTCACGGCGGAGGCCTCCAGGATTCCTGCGAACGGGTCGGGGTTGGTGCCGGGAGAACGGACCGCCCGGCCGGGGTGCCCGGCCGGGCGGAGGGTCAGACGGAGTCGGCCAGCCGGTTGATCGCGGCCAGCGGGATCGGCAGCCAGCTGGGCCGGTGCCGGGCCTCGTACACCACCTCGTACACGGCCTTGTCGATCTCCAGGGCGCGCATCAGCTCGGGCGACTCGGACGGGTCGCAGCCGCCGCCCGCCGTGTAGCCGGCGCAGTACGCGGCCCGGTTGCGGGCCGCCCAGGCGGAGGCCAGGTGGGCCAGTTCGGGGTCCTGGGCGGGGGCGCCGGCCAGCAGGTGGGCGGCCGCGTAGTCGAAGGAGCGCAGCATCGCGGCGACGTCCCGCAGCGCGGGCTGCGGCAGGCGGCGTTCGGCCAGCGGTTTGGCGGGCTCGCCCTCGAAGTCCAGCAGCACCCAGCCCTGCGGGGTGCGCATCGCCTGGCCGAGGTGCAGGTCGCCGTGGATGCGCTGGACCAGCAGCCCGTCCAGGTGGGCGGCCGTCAGCTGCTGGAAGGCGGAGCGCAGTGCGGAGCGGTAGCGCAGCAGGCCGGGGACGGCGGTGACGGCGGAGTCCAGCCGGTCGGCCATCGCGCCGGCCAGTTCGGCGATCCGCGGCCGGTCCAGCCGGGTGGTGGGCATCGAGCGGGCCAGCACCCGGTGCACCTCGGCGGTGGCCCGGCCCAGCCGGTGCGCCTCGATCGCGAAGTTGCCGGGCGACGGGTCGCCCTTCAGCCGGGCGACCTGGTCGAGCGCCAGTTCCCAGCCGTCCTCGGCGTCCGGCAGGTAGCGCTGCAGCAGGCCCAGGGTGGCGGGCTCGGAGCGTTCCAGGCGACATTCGAACCAGGCGGCGACCCGGGGAATGCGGGTCGAGCCGGCCCGGGACAGCGCCAGCGACAGTTCCAGGTCGGGGTTGGTCCCGGGACTGATCCGGCGGAACAGCTTCAGGATGAACGCGGTGTCGTAGATCACCGAGGAGTTGGACTGCTCGGCGGTGGACGCCCGCCCCGGCAGGTTGCCCGGCAGGCCCGGGCCCGGGGTGCGGCGGAAGCACAGCGAGCCGAACCGGTCGCCGGTGGCCAGGTGTTCCAGCAGGCGGCCCGTCAGCTCGGGGTCGTGCACCGCGTCGTAGAGCACCGCGCCGTCGTAGGTGCCACCCGCCAATCGGCCCAGCACCGCCCGCTGCCCGACCGCCGCGGGCCGGTCCGAGCGGATGCCCAGCAGCAGTTGGTACACGTCACCGGGGCCGGTGGCCGCCCCGCCGTGCTCCACCCGCAGCAGCAGGTGCAGCAGCGCGGGGTCGCCGACCTGGAGCGGCGTGCCGATCACGGGGGTGAGGGCGGCGATCGGCCGGCCCTTGCCGGCGTACCAGCGCTGGGTGGGGAGCCATTCGGCGATCAGCGGCAGGGCCGCATGGACCAGCTCGCTGACTCCCGCGGCGGTTCTCCGGACCCCCGGCGTCCGCGTCCCGACCGGCGCCGGGGCGGCGGACGGATCACGGTGCAGGTGGGCTTGAGAACGGGAGGTTTCGGACATGACTCCCTTTCCCCGGAAGCGGGCGACTGCCCGACGGGATCGTGGCCGGGCCCTTCACTCTTCCGGATTTCGACGGCGCGTCGGCGACGGCACGCGAGCCGGGGCCCGGTGTCACGCCTTCGTGTGGATGGCCGTTGGGCTGTTCTCCGTACGCGGTGGTGCGAAGACCTCCGGGGGCGCGCGGAGCAACTCGCGCGCCCGCGGAAGAGGTGTCCCGGATCGGGGCCCGGTGAATCGCTGGTGCGTGGGCGTGTCGGCCCCCGCGTGCTACTTCGCGGACGCCTTCGCCGGGGACTGGCGCAGCTGGAACCAGTAGAAGCCGTGGCCGGCCAGCGTCAGCAGGTACGGCCATTCGCCGATGGTGGGGAAGCGCACGCCGCCGATCAGCTCGACCGGGTACCGCCCCCCGTACTGCCGCAGGTCCAGTTCGGTCGGCTGCGCGAACCGCGAGAAGTTGTTCACGCACATGACCAGGTCGCCCTCGTACTCGCGCACGAAGGCCAGCACCGCGGGATTGCTGGAGGGCAGCTCGGTGTAACTGCCGAGGCCGAACGCGGGATTGAGCTTGCGGATCTCGATCATGCGACGCGTCCAGTGCAGCAGCGAACTCGAACTGCTTTGCTGCGCTTCGACGTTGGTCACCTGAAAGCCGTACACCGGGTCCATGATGGGCGGCAGACTGAGCCTGCCCGGGTCGGCGGAGGAGAAACCCGCATTGCGGTCCGGCGTCCACTGCATCGGGGTGCGTACGCCGTCCCGGTCGCCGAGCCAGATGTTGTCGCCCATGCCGATCTCGTCGCCGTAGTACAGCACCGGGCTGCCCGGCAGCGAGAGCAGCAGCGCGGTGAACAGCTCGACCTGGTTGCGGTCGTTCTCCAGCAGCGGGGAGAGCCGGCGGCGGATGCCCACGTTGGCCCGCATCCGCGGGTCCTTCGCGTACTCCGCGTACATGTAGTCGCGCTCCTCGTCGGTGACCATCTCCAGGGTCAGCTCGTCGTGGTTGCGCAGGAAGATGCCCCACTGACAGCCCGAGGGGATCTCGGGCGTCTTCGCCAGGATCTCGGAGACCGGGTGGCGGGACTCCCGGCGGACCGCCATGAAGATCCGCGGCATCACCGGGAAGTGGAACGCCATGTGGCACTCGTCGCCGCCGGAGCCGAAGTCGCCGAAGTAGTCGACCACGTCCTCCGGCCACTGGTTGGCCTCCGCCAGCAGCACGGTGTCCGGGTAGTTGGCGTCGATCTCCTTGCGGACCCGGCGCAGGAAGTCGTGGGTCTCCGGCAGGTTCTCGCAGTTGGTGCCCTCGCGGGCGTACAGGTACGGCACCGCATCCAGCCGGAAGCCGTCGATGCCGAGGTCCAGCCAGAACCGGAGCGCCGCCATCACCTCCTCCTGCACCCGCGGATTGTCGTAGTTGAGATCCGGCTGGTGACTGAAGAAGCGGTGCCAGTAGTACTGCTTGCGGACCGGGTCGTACGTCCAGTTGGAGGTCTCGGTGTCGACGAAGATGATCCGGGCGTCCGGGTACTGCTTGTCGTCGTCGGCCCACATGTAGAAGTCGCCGTACGGGCCCTCCGGGTCGCTCCGGGAGGCCTGGAACCACGCGTGCTGGTCGCTGGTGTGGTTCACCACGAAGTCGATGATCACCCGCATGCCGCGGGCGTGCGCCGCGTCGACGAACTCCACGAAGTCGGCCAGGTTGCCGAACTCCGGGAGCACCGACTGGTAGTCCGAGACGTCGTAACCGCCGTCCCGCAGCGGGGAGTTCATGAACGGGGGGAGCCAGAGGCAGTCCACACCCAGCCACTGGAGGTAGTCGAGCCGCGAGGTGAGCCCCTTGAGGTCTCCGACGCCGTCGCCGTTGCTGTCCTGGAACGAACGCACCAGGACCTCGTAGAAGACCGCGCGTTTGAACCACTCGGGGTCGCGGTCCCGGGCGGGGGTGTCGGCGAAGGTGTCGGGGACGGGCTCGTTGACTGTCACTGCGGGTTCCTCCGAACCGTGAGGAGGTGGGCCGGCCCGGAAGAGGGATCGAGCCGGACGTAGTTGTGACGGCCCCAGGCGTACGTCGCGCCGGTCAGCTCGTCGTGCACCGTCAGCGGCCCCGGCACGTCGAGCGTGACGGTGGCCTCCTGGACGTGGTGCGGGTCCAGGTTGACCACGCAGATCACCTGGTCCTCCAGGCCGTCCTCGGTGACGGCGCACTTGGAGAACGCGATGATCCGCTCGTTGTCGACGGGGTGGAAGCGCAGGTCCCGCAGCTGCTGGAGGGCGGGATGCCGGCGGCGCAGCCGGTTCAGGGCGGTCAGCAGCGGCGCGAGGGAGTCCTGCCGGGTCCAGTCGCGCGGCCGCAGCTCGTACTTCTCCGAGTGCAGGTACTCCTCCGAGCCGGGCTTCGCGGGCTCGTTCTCGAACAGCTCGAAGCCCGCGTAGATCCCGAAGGTCGGCGACAGCGCCGCCGCCAGCACCGCTCTCACCGCGAACGCCGCCGGGCCGCCCTGCTGGAGGTACTCGGGCAGGATGTCCGGGGTGTTGGCGAAGAAGTTCGGCCGCATCCAGGCGGCGGCCTCGCCGGTCAGCTCGGTCAGGTACTCCGTCAGCTCGGCCTTGGAGTCGCGCCAGGTGAAGTACGTGTAGGACTGGTGGAAGCCGACCTTGGCCAGGGTGTGCATCATCGCCGGACGGGTGAACGCCTCCGCCAGGAACAGCACGTCCGGGTCGGTGCGGGCGATGTCCGAGAGCACCTTCTCCCAGAAGTTCACCGGCTTGGTGTGCGGGTTGTCGACGCGGAAGATCCGCACCCCGTGGCCCATCCAGAACCGCAGGATCCGCACCGTCTCGCGGACGATCCCGTCGAAGTCCTGGTCGAAGTTGACGGGGTAGATGTCCTGGTACTTCTTCGGCGGGTTCTCGGCGTACGCGATGGTGCCGTCCGCGCGGTGGCTGAACCACTCTGGGTGCTTGTGCACCCACGGGTGGTCCGGCGAGCACTGGAGCGCGAAGTCCAGCGCCACCTCCAGGCCCAGCGCGCCCGCCTCCGCGACGAAGTGGTCGAAGTCCTCCAGGGTGCCCAGGTCCGGATGGACGGCGTCGTGGCCGCCCTCGGGGGAGCCGATCGCCCACGGCGAGCCGACGTCCTGCGGGCCGGCCTCCAGCGAGTTGTCCGGACCCTTGCGGTGGGCCCGGCCGATCGGGTGGATCGGCGGCAGGTACACCACGTCGAAGCCCATCGCGGCCACCGCGGGAAGCCGCTCGGCGGCCGTCCGGAAGGTGCCGGAGACCGGCGCCTCCACACCGTTCGGGTCCACCACCGCGCCCTCCGAGCGCGGGAAGAACTCGTACCAGGAACCGAACAGCGCCCGCTTGCGGTCCACTTGGAGCGGCTGCGGACGGGTCGCCGAGAGCAGCTCGCGCAGCGGGAAACGGGCCAGCAGCGCCGTCACCTCCGGCACCAGCGCCGCCGCGTAGCGGCTCAACGGCGGCAGGCCGGAGTCGCGCAGCGCGTCCACCGCGGCCAGCACCTGGGCCCGGCCCTCCTTCTTCGGCACCCCGGCCGCCGCCCGCTCCAGCAGCTGGGCGCCCTCCTCCAGCACCAGCGCGGTGTCGATCCCGGCCGGGAGCTTCACCGCCGCGCGCTTGCGCCAGGTCGCCACCGGGTCGCCCCATGCCTCCACCAGGTACGACCAGCGGCCCGGCGCGGTCGGCGTCACGTACGCGCCCCAGCGGTCGCTGCCCTCGGACAGCTCGCGCATCGGTGTCCACGGACCGGAACGGCCGCGCGGGTCGCGCAGCACCACATTGGCCCCCACCGCGTCGTGGCCCTCGCGGAACACCGTGGCGGAGACCAGGAAACGTTCGCCCTCCACGGCCTTGGCCGGACGCCGGCCGGCGTCGACGAGCGGGGTGACGTCAAGCACGGGGATGCGGCCGATCACGGTGTCGCTCTCTGTCGTGGTGCGGGTGGGGCGGGTCGGTGATTTACGCGGGGACGACGTGGTGCCGGGGGCAGGCGCAGTGGGTGCGGTGACGGCGGTGGCCGATGGGGTGCCGGAGGGCGGGGCCGCGGCGGACCTGACGGTGGTGGTCCGTTTCGACGCGGCCTTGCGCGGGGTGCCCGCACGTTTCGTCGCCGGTGCGGCCGCCCGCTTGCGGGCCGCCGCGGTGCGCGGGGCCGGCACCGGGGGTTCCCCGGTCGACGGTCCGTCAGGGGTGTGGTCCGTCGGTACCGTGGACTGGTCCCGCGTGTCGCCGTGCATGCCAAGCTCCTGCCCGAGATCGGCGGCAGCTCTGCCCGGCGGGCGACGCCGGGAGAGTACCGGGAGGACTGCTGGGTGAGGAAGGACGCGCGGCCGGAGCCGGCCCCGCGCCGACGGACCCGGCCACCCCGCCCGCCGACCGCCGCAGCGGGACCCGCCGCGGCGAACGCACGTGTCCCGGCGCGCGTCGCTCGGTGCGCGCCCCCGCGTGACCCAGCCCACCGGAAAACGACCGGTCGGGGAATGAGGACACGCAAAGACACGCCTACTGAGGCCGAATGGGCTAAGGGGAAGTGAGGGCACGTCAAAACCGGACCTGCACCAGCCGGAGGCAGCGGGGGGACGACCGTCCGATCGTGCACCAGCGGCACCCACGACCTTGTTGCATCCTCGCACCACGGGCAAGAGGACCGGGCGGGCAAGCGCGTGGTTTCAGCCGGTATACAAGGGTGAAACAGGCCCCCGCAACACCTCGGATCCCAGGAGTTCACACCCGACGGCGCATGTTTTACCTGCTTGCGCCCTACGTGCGCCGTGATTTGCCACCACGCGCCCGGAACGATCTCAACGCTGCTCCGAACGGGTGTGGCGCCCGCAAGTTGACGCCCAGTCAGGCGAAAGGTCGGGACTACCCTTCAAGCCGTGAAGGCAATCCGCAGGTTCACCGTCCGCACCGTCCTGCCCGAACAACTGCAGCCACTGCACGAGCTCGCGCTGAACCTCCGCTGGTCCTGGCACCCCGAGACCAGAGAGCTGTTCCGCTCCGTCGACCCGGACGTCTGGGCCGCCGTCGGAGAGGACCCGGTCCGACTGCTCGGCGAAGTCCCCGCGGCCCGGCTCGCCGCCCTCGCGGGCGACCGGCGATTCCTGCGCCGGCTCGGCGACCTCGCCGACGACCTGCGCGACTACCTCACCGGCCCGCGCTGGTACCAGTCGGCGAACGACGCCGAGAGCGAGCTCCCCGTCGGCGTCGCCTACTTCTCGCCCGAATACGGCATCGCCGCTGCCCTCCCGCAGTACTCCGGCGGCCTCGGCATCCTGGCCGGAGACCACCTCAAGGCCGCCTCCGACCTCGGCGTCCCGATCATCGGCGTCGGACTCTTCTACCGGCACGGCTACTTCCGGCAGTCGCTCAGCCGGGACGGCTGGCAGCAGGAGCGCTACCCCCTGCTCGACCCCGACGCGCTTGCCGTCACCCTGCTCCGCGAAACCGACGGCACCCCCTGCCGGATCGACCTCGCCCTGCCCGGCGGCCGCACCCTCGCCGCCCAGGTCTGGCGCGCCCAGGTCGGCCGGGTCCCGCTGCTGCTGCTCGACTCCGACATCGAGGCCAACAGCCCCGCCGAACGCAACGTCACCGACCGCCTCTACGGCGGCGGCAGCGAACACCGGCTGCTGCAGGAAATACTGCTCGGCATCGGCGGCGTCCGCGCCGTCCGCACCTACGCCCGGCTCACCGGCCACCCCGCACCCGAGGTGTTCCACACCAACGAGGGCCACGCCGGCTTCCTCGGCCTGGAACGCATCGCCGAACTCACCACCGAACACCCCGGCCTCGGCTTCGCCGACGCGCTGGAAGCCGTCCGGGCCGGCACCGTGTTCACCACCCACACCCCCGTCCCCGCCGGCATCGACCGCTTCGACCGGGACCTGGTCGCCCGCCACTTCGGCGGCGACGCCGCACTGCCCGGCGTCCCCGTCGACCAGGTGCTCGCGCTCGGTGCCGAGAGCTGGGCCGGCGGCGACCCCAAGCTGTTCAACATGGCCGCCATGGGCCTGCGGCTCGCCCAGCGCGCCAACGGCGTCTCCACCCTGCACGGCGCCGTCAGCCGGGAAATGTTCAGCGGCCTGTGGCCCGGCTTCGACGCCCCCGAAGTCCCCATCACCTCGATCACCAACGGCGTCCACGCCCCCACCTGGATCGACCCCGCCGTGGTCCGGCTCGGCGCCACCGAGATCGGCCAGGAACGCGCCGACGAGGCCATGGCCGTCGGCACCACCGGACAGTGGACCGGCCTGGAACGCATCGGCAACGCCGAAGTCTGGGAACTGCGCCGCACCCTGCGCGCCCAACTCGTCGACGAAGCCCGCCGACGGCTGCGCGCCTCCTGGCAGCAGCGCGGCGCCGGCGACGCCGAACTCGGCTGGACCGGCACCGTGCTCGACCCCGACGTCCTCACCATCGGCTTCGCCCGGCGCGTCCCCTCCTACAAGCGGCTCACCCTGATGCTCCGCGACCCCGCCCGGCTGCGCGCGATGCTGCTGCACCCCGAACGGCCCGTGCAGATCGTCGTCGCCGGCAAGGCGCACCCCGCCGACGACGGGGGCAAGCGGCTCATCCAGCAACTCGTGGCCTTCGCGGACGACCCCGCGGTGCGGCACCGGATCGTCTTCCTGCCGGACTACGACATGGCGATGGCCAAGGCGCTCTACCCCGGCTGCGACGTCTGGCTGAACAATCCGCTGCGCCCGTTGGAGGCTTGCGGCACCTCCGGGATGAAGGCCGCGCTGAACGGCTGCCTCAACCTGTCCATCCTCGACGGCTGGTGGGACGAGTGGTACGACGGCCAGAACGGCTGGGCCATCCCCACCGCCGACGGCGGCACAGGCGAGGGCGTGCTCGACCCGGAGAGCCGGGAGGCCGAACGGCGCGACGACATCGAGGCCGGCGCGCTCTACGACCTGATCGAGCACCAGGTCGCCGCCCGCTTCTACGACCGCGGCGCGGACGGGCTGCCGCACCGGTGGATCTCGATGGTCCGGCACACGCTGGTCACCCTGGGGCCGAAGGTGCTGGCCGGGCGGATGGTCCGGGAGTACGTCGAACGGCTCTATGTTCCGGCTGCGGGCGCGCGACGGCGGCTGGCGGGTTCGGCTTCGGACTACGCCGGGGCGAAGGCGCTTGCGGGCTGGAAAGCGACGGTCCGTGACGCGTGGCCCTCGGTGCGGGTCGAGCACGTCGAGGCGGACGGGGTCGGCGAGGCGCAGGAGCTCGGGGCGACGCTGGCGCTTCGGGTGCAGGTGGCGCTCGGGCGGCTCGGGCCGGAGGACGTCGAGGTGCAGGTGGTTTCCGGGAGGGTGGACGAGAGTGACCGGATCTCCGAGGCGACGACGCTGGCGCTGAAGCCGGCGGTGGGCGGGCCGGACCTGGACGGGCGGCTGCGGTACGAGGGGCACCTTGAGCTGGCACGGACCGGGCCGTTCGGGTACACGGTGCGAGTGCTTCCCGCGCACGCCAGGCTCGCGTCGATCGCGGAGCTGGGGCTGGTGGCGGTGCCGGTGGAGTTGGGGGGACTGGAGGCGGGCGTGCTCAGGTAGGAGCTCGGTGGAGCACAACAGGGGCCCGGGGAACGGCGGGGCCGAGTTGTGGGTGGTCGGGGACAGCGAGGGGTCGAGTCTGCGGAGGGTCGGAGAAGGGGACCCGAAACTACGGGACCTTTTCGCGCCCTGTTGATCACCCGCAGACTCGGCCCCGCCGTTCCCCGGGCCCCTGGATGCGCACCCGCGAGTGCTAGCCCTGCCAGGAGTGCCAGAGGCGGGCGTACGGGCCGTCCGTTGTGACGAGCTTCTCGTGGGGGCCGAGGTCGGTGAGGTGGCCCTGGGTGAGGACGGCTACGCGGTCGGCGTCGTGGGCGGTGTGGAGGCGGTGGGCGATGGCTATGACGGTGCGGCCGGTGAGGGTGGCGGCGAGGGCACGTTCGGTGTTGCGGGCGGCGGTGGGGTCGAGGAGGGCGGTGGCCTCGTCGAGGATCAGGGTGTGGGGGTCGGCCAGGATGACGCGGGCGAGGGCGAGTTGCTGGGCCTGGGCGCCGTCGAGGCGGTGGGTGGGGCCGAGGTCGGTGTCGAGGCCGTGGGGCAGGTCGTGGTGCCAGCCGACGGCGTCGAGTGCGGCGGTGAGGGTGGGGTCGTCGGCGTCGGGGGCGGCGATCCGCAGGTTGTCGCGGAGGGTGCCGAGGAAGACGTGGTGTTCCTGGGTGACCAGGACGACCTGGCGGCGCAGCCTCTCGGGGGAGAGGTCGGCGAGCGGGACGCCGCCGACGGTGATGGTGCCGGTGCGGGGCCGGTCGATGCCGGCGAGCAGGCGGCCGAGGGTGGTCTTGCCGGAGCCGGACGGGCCGACCACGGCGAGGCGTTCGCCGGGGCGCAGGTCGAGGTCGAGGCCGTGCAGCACGTCGGGCCCGTCCGGGTACGCGTAGCGGACGTCGGTGACCCGGATGCGGTCGTCGGCGGGTTCGCGGTCGGCGGTCGGGGTGGGCGTGGGGGCGGCGGCGAGGCCTTCGACGCGGGCGTACGCGGCGGTGCTGCTCTGCACGGATTCGAGCAGGACGACGATGGTGTCGAGGGGTTCTTCGACGCGTCGCAGGTACAGGACGGCGGAGATCGCGGCGCCGAGGGTGACGGTGTGGTGGGCGACCAGCAGGGCGCCGAGGGGGAGGACCAGGACGACGGGGACGGTGTACGAGAGGTTGATGACGGCGAAGAAGCGCAGCCGCAGGTTCAGGGTGCGCAGCCGGGCGAGGTTGGCGGTGTCGACGGCGTGGCGGCCGGCGTCGAGGCGCTGCTGCTGGAGGCCGAGGGCGTCGATGGTGCGGGCGCCGTTCGCGGTGGCGGAGAGGGTCTCGGCGAGGCCGGCGTTGGCGGCCCGGTCGGCGAGGTAGGCGGGACGGGCGCGGCGCAGGTACCAGCGGGCGCCGAGGACGACGCCGACGACCCCGAGCAGGCCGCAACTGCCCAGCAGGGGGCTGACGGTGAGGATCGCGACGAGGATGAACAGGGCCTGGGCGGCGGCCACGAAGAGTTCGGGCGCGACGTCCCGGAGGGTTTCGCCGACGGCGGTGGCGTCGGTGGTGCCGCGTGAGGTGAGGTCGCCGGTTCCCGCCCGCTCGGCGGTGGCGGCGGGCAGTGCGAGGACCCGGTCGAGGAGCTGTTCGCGGATGCGGGCGGCGGCCCGTTCGCCGAACCGGTGGGCCAGGTAGCGGGCCTGGCGGTTCATCAGGACCTGCGCGGTGGCGCAGCCGAGCAGCAGCAGGCCGAGGCGGTCGATGTCGGCGGTGGTGGCGCCGTGGGTGACCCGGTCGATGATCCGGCCGAGCAGCCAGGGCCCGGCCAGGCCGAGCAGGGCGGCGAGGCCGTTGAGGGCGAGGACGGTGGCGAACGCCCGGCCGTCCTCGCGGACCAGCCGGGTGGCGGCCTGCCGGACCTGGCGGGCGGTGGCGATCGGCAGGGTGCTCATTCGGCCACCTCGGCGGGGGAGTTGGAGCCTCGGGTGACCAGGGCGCGGTAGCCGGGCTGGGTGCGGAGCAGTTCGCGGTGGGTGCCGCTGGCGGCGACCTTGCCGTCCACCAGGTAGTGGACGGTGTCGGCCTGGTCGAGCAGCAGCGGGGAGGTGCTGGTGAGGGCGGTGGTGCGGCCGGCGCGGGCGGCGCGCAGTCCGGCGGCCATCGCGGCCTCGGTGTGGGCGTCCACCGCGGAGGTCGGTTCGACGGCCAGCAGGACGTCCGGTGCGGCGGTCAACGCGCGGGCGAGGCGCAGGCGTTGGCGCTGTCCGCCGGACAGGTTGCGGCCGTCGGGGGCGATCGGGGCGTCGAGCTTGCCGCCCAGGGAGCCGAGCACGTCGAGGGCGGCGGCGGCCTCCAGGGCGACCAGCAGGGTGTCGTCGGGGGCGTCGGTGCGGCCGCGGACGGTTTCGCGGAGGGCGCCGGCGAACAGGGTCGCCTCGTTCTCGGCGAGGGTGATCCGGGCCCGGACGTCGGCCAGGGGCAGGTCGGTGAGCGGGGTGTCGCCCCAGTCGGCGGTGGTGGCCGGGGCGAGCCGGGCGAGGCGTTCGGCGACGGCGGCGGTGTCGGCCGGGCGGGCCCCGGCGAGCACCGTGAGTTCGCCGGGGGCTATTCGGACACCGGACTCGTGGTCGATCAACTCAGCAGAGGAGGCCGGGAGTTGGGCGGAGCCGTGATCCGGGTCGGGGGCCAGGTTGAGGAAGTCGGTGACCCGGCGGGCACAGACCAGGGCGCGGCCGATGTCCTGGCTGTTCTCGATCAGGAAGTACACCGGGGCGACCAGCACCGCGGCGTACGCGAACACCGCCGTCAGCTGGCCGGGCGTCAGATCGCCCTCGACGGCGAGCCGGGCGCCGAGCCAGGTGACGGCGGCCAGCAGCAGCGTCGGGAGGCCGCCGCCCAGTGCCTGGATCCAGCTGACGGCCGCGCCGACCCGGTAGCCCTCGGCGCGCAGCGCCTGGGAGTCGGACCGGTAGCGGGCCGCGTACACGTCCTTGCCGCCCAGGCCGTTCAGCACCCGCAGGCCGCCCGCCAGATCCTCGAACCGGGCGGTCAGGTGGCCCTGGTGGTCGCGGAAGCGGCTCTCGGCAACCTGCTGACGGGACATCAAGGGCCGCAGTGCCAGGGCGAGGAAGGGCAGTCCGAGCAGCACGATCAGGGCCAGCAGTGGGGCGAGGGTGAACAGGATCGCGGCGGTCGTCAGGTAGCAGATCACCGCGCCCACGCCGGGCCCGATGAAGGTGAGCGCCATGGCGATCTTGGACACGTCGGAGATGCCGATGGTGACCACCTCGCCGGCCGTCACCTGGCGGGGCAGCGCCGCGCCGAGCCGCACGCCGTGCCGCAGCACCACGGTGATGGTGCGGAAGGACGCGTCGTTGCGGACCATCGTCATGGTGCGGTGCCGGCACCAGGCCAGCACCAGGTTCAGCAGGCCGAAGCCGAGCATCGCCGCCGACCAGCCGAGCACCGCCGCCGTCCGGCCCGGGCGCAGGCCGTCGTCGACGGCGCGGGAGAGCAGATAGGGCTGGACGGTCAGGCCGAGCATCCAGGCGGTGCCGTAGAAGGTGCCCGCCAGCGAGCGGCGGCGCTGGCTGCGGACCAGCCACCACAGGAAACGGAGCGGGCTGCGGGCGTCAGGGGGGCCGGCTCGGCCGGCGGTCGGGTCGTCCACGGACCGAGGCTAGTGGCGGTGGCCGGAGCGGGTCGATCGGTTTCCGGTGCACCTGGGTGCCGGGCCCCGGCGGTGGGGCGGGGCCCGGCGGTGAGTCGGTTGATGGGTGGCGGGCTGACGGGCGGGGCGTTTTTCCCAAGTCATGGGAAACGCGGTTGTGCGGGTGGGGCGGGGATGGTTATCGTCACTTCGACGTAAAGCCTGGAGGAGGGCACACATGACGGAGTGGCTGGGGTTCGTCACCGGCGCGATATGCGTATGGCTGACGGTGCGGACCAATGTGTGGACCTTCCCGGTCGGCATCGCCAACAACGTGTTCTTCCTGGCGGTGTTCGGCACCGCCGGCTTCTACGCGGACGCGGGCCTCCAGGTGGTCTTCCTGGCGCTCGGCGCGCACGGCTGGTGGCAGTGGCTGCGCCGCGGCGCGGACGGGGAACGGCTGGTGGTGCGACGCGGCGGGTTGGGCGTCGTCGGCCTGGCGCTCGCGGCCGTGGTGCCGGTCACCGTTCTGCTGACGTGGCTGCTGACGGTTGTGGGTGATGCCGCGCCGTTCTGGGACGCGCTCACCACCGCGCTCTCGCTCGCCGCCCAGTGGCTGCTGAACACCAAGCGGATCGAGAACTGGTACCTGTGGATCGTCGCCGACCTGATCTACATCCCGATGTACGCGTGGAAGGGCCTGTACCCCACCGCCGCCGTGTACGTGCTGTTCCTCGGCCTGTGCCTGTACGGCCTGCGCACCTGGCGCCGTGAACTCGGCGTCCGCCCGGGCGGGTTGGCGGTGGCCGCATGAGCCTGTTCCGGCATGCCCTGGTGATCGGCAAGTTCTACCCGCCGCATGCCGGGCACCACTTCCTGATCCGCAGCGCCGCAGATGCCGCGGAGTGCGTCACCGTGGTGGTGATGGCCGCTGATGCCGAGACGATGTCGCTCGACGATCGGGTCCGCTGGATCCGCGAGGTGTGGCAGGGCGAGGCGCATGTGCGGGTGGTCGGGACCGTCGACAACATCCCCATTGATTACGAGGACCCGGACATCTGGGACGGCCACGTCGCGCTGATGCGGGAGGCGCTGCGGCCGGGGGAGACCGTGGATGCGGTGTTCTCGTCCGAGGACTACGGGCACGAACTCGCCCGCCGCTTCGACGCCGCACCCGTGGTGCTCGACGTCGACCGGGCCACGTTCCCGGTGTCCGGCACCAAGGTGCGGGCCGACCCGGCCGCGTACTGGGCGGACCTCGAACCGGCCGTCCGGGCCTGGCTGGTCCGGCGGGTGGTCGTCCTCGGGGCCGAGTCGACCGGGACGACGACGCTCTCGCGCGACCTCGCCCGCGCGATGCGGGCACGGGGCGGCGTGCACGCGCTCACCGGGTGGGTCGCCGAGTACGGGCGGGAGCTCACCGCCGCGAAACTCGCTGTCGCGCGGGGGAAAGCGGCGATGGCGGGTGCGGAACTGCCGACCGTCGATCAACTGGAGTGGGACGGGCGGGACTTCGCTCTGGTGCGGAAGCGGCAGGCGGAGGCCGAGGAGCGGGCCGCGAGGGCCGGAGGGCCGGTGCTGGTCTGCGACACCGACCTGCTGGCGACGGCGGTGTGGGAGGAGCGGTACTGCGGGGGCACGACGGTGGAGACGTGGGCGGCGGCCGAGGCGCAAGTGCCGCGGGCGCTGTATGTGCTGACGTCGCACGAGGGCGTCGCGTTCGAGGACGACGGGCTGCGGGACGGGGAGCATCTGCGGGAGTGGATGACGGGGCGCTTCCGTGAGGTGCTCATTGCCTCGGGGCAGCGGTGGATCGAGGTGCGGGGGGATCGGGAGGAGAGGGTGGCTGCCGTGCTGCGGGAGATCGGTTGATCGGGGGTCGGGTCAGAGACGGGGACCAGAAACGGCGGGACCTTTTCGCGCCCTGCTGATCGTCAGCAGACTCGGCCCCGCCGTTCTCCCCCAGCCCCTGAAAACTCACACCAGGCTGTCCTTCCAGGTCTGGTGGAGCGTCGCGAAGCGGCCTTCGCCGGCGATGAGGGTGGCGGGGGTGCCGTCTTCGACGATGCGGCCCTGGTCCATGACGAGGACGCGGTCGGCGATCTCGACGGTGGAGAGGCGGTGGGCGATGATCACGGCGGTGCGGCCGGCCAGGACGGTTTGCATGGCGTGCTGGACGGCCTGTTCGCCGGGGACGTCGAGGGAGGAGGTGGCTTCGTCGAGGATGAGGACGGCGGGGTCGGCGAGCAGGGCGCGGGCGAAGGCGACGAGTTGGCGCTGGCCGGCGGAGATGCGGCCGCCGCGCTTGCGGACGTCGGTGTCGTAGCCGTCGGGGAGGGCGGTGATGAACTCGTGGGCGCCGATGGCCCGGGCCGCGGCTTCGATCTCGGCTCGGGTGGCGTCCGGCTTGCCGACCGCGATGTTCTCGGCGACGGTGCCGGAGAACAGGAAGGACTCCTGGGTGACCATCACGACGGCGGCCCGCAGGTCGGTGGTGGTGAGGTCGCGGAGGTCGACGCCGTCGAGGGTGACGGCGCCGGCGGTGGGGTCGTAGAAGCGGGCGAGCAGTTTGGCGAGGGTGGACTTGCCGGCGCCGGTCGCGCCGACCACGGCGGTGGTCTGTCCGGCGGGGAGGACGAGGTCGAACTCGGGGAGGATCTCCTTGCCGTTGGCGTACGCGAACCGGGTGTCGCGGAAGGCGACTTCGCGGCCCTTGCCGGTGGCGGCGGGCAGCGGGGTGGGCTCGGTGGGCTCGGGGACGGAGGGCTCGTGGGCGAGCAGGCCGGCCATCTTCTCCAGGGCGGCGGCGGCCGACTGGTAGCTGTTCAGGAACATCGCCAGCTGGTCGATCGGGTCGTAGAGCCTGCGCAGGTACAGCACGAAGGCGGTGAGGACGCCGAGTTCAAGGCTGCCGTCGCTGACCAGCAGCGCGCCGAGGACGACCACGCCGGTGATCCAGGTGTTGGCGGTGACCCGGGACAGGAAGACGTACCGGGCCATCTCCAGCAGGCCGTCCGCGGTGGCGGTGGCGGACTGCTGGTTGACGGTGTCGAAGGCCTTGTTGTTGGCGGACTCGCGGCGGAAGGCCTGGACCGGGCGGATGCCGTTCATGGTCTCGGTGAAGCGGACGATCAGTCCGGCGGTGACGGTGCGGGAGCGGCGGTAGACCTGCTGGGAGCGGCGCCGGAAGGACCGGATGATCAGGTACATCGGCAGGAAGGACACCAGGGCGGCGAGGCCCAGGCGCCAGTCCATCAGGATCAGCACCACGGTGATGTAGCCGACCGACAGGCAGACCATCAGGAGTTCCTGGAGGCCCTCGGCGAGCAGTTCGCGCAGGGTGTCCACGTCGCTGGTGGCGCGGGAGATGATCCGGCCGGAGGTGTAGCGCTCGTGGAAGTCCAGGCTGAGGCGCTGCGCGTGCTTGAAGATCCGGCCGCGCAGGTCGAGCAGGATGTCCTGGTTGATCCGGGCGGCGACCCGGATGAATGCTCGTTGCAGCAGGGTGGCGACCAGCGCGCAGCCCAGGTACGCGGCGGTGACGGCGATCAGCGGGCCGGAGTCGTGGCCGCGCAGCGCGGGGATGCCGCGGTCGATGGCGTAGGCGACCAGGAGCGGCCCGGCCTGCAGGGCGGCCTGCTGGACCAGGACGGCGAGCACGGCGACGGCGATCCGGCGGCGGTGCGGGGCGAGCAGCGAACCGAGCAGGGCGCGCGGGGCACCGGGCGGGACGGGGATGTCCTGGTCGTCGGTGGCCGCGGGAACCAGGTCGTCCTCTTCGACGGCGGGTTCGGCGACGGCGGTGGTCATCGGGCCAGCGCCCCTTCCAGGTCGGATTCGCCGGACATCAGGGCCCGGTAGGCGGGACAGGACTGCAGGAGTTCCTGGTGGGTGCCGACGGCGGTGATCCGTCCGTCGGCGAGCAGCGCGACCCGGTCGGCCAGCAGCACGGTGGACGGGCGGTGCGCGACGACCAGCGCGGTGGTGTCCGCGAGGACCTGCCGCAGGGCGCGCTCCACCAGTGCCTCGGTGTGCACGTCGAGCGCGGACAGCGGGTCGTCGAGGACCAGGAAGCGGGGTTCGCCGACCACGGCGCGGGCCAGCGCGAGGCGCTGGCGCTGGCCGCCGGACAGGCTCAGGCCCTGCTCGCCGACCTCGGTGTTCAGGCCCTCGGGGAGCCGGTCGACGAAGCCGGCCTGCGCGGTGTCGAGGGCGCGGGCGAGCCGCTGCTGGTCGGCGTTCGGGGCGCCCATCAGCACGTTCTCCCGGACGGTGGCGGAGAACAGGGTGGGTTCCTCGAAGGCGACGGCGACCTCGCGGCGGAGTTCCTCGCGGGACAGGTCGCGGATGTCGGTGCCGTCCAGCGTGATCGAGCCGGCGGTGGGCTCGTACAGGCGGGGGAGCAGTGCGGTGAGGGTGGTCTTGCCGCTGCCGGTGGCGCCGACCAGGGCGAGGGTCTCGCCGGGGCGGATGTGCAGGTCGATGCCGGACAGCAGGTCGGGGGTGCCGGCCGGGGCGTCGGGGTAGCGGAAGCGGACGCCGGTGAAGCGGATGCCGCGGTCGTCGGTGGGGCTTTCGCCGGAGGGCGGGTCGGTGGGCTCCGGCTCGTCCATCACCTCGAAGTAGCGGTTGGTGGCGCTGGCGGCCTCGGCGGCGAAGCCGAGCAGCCAGCCGATCGACTCGACCGGCCAGCGCAGGGCGAGCGCGGTGGACAGGAAGGCGACCAGGGTGCCGGCCGAGAGTTCGTCGTGGGCGACCAGGTAGACGCCGGTGGCGAGGGCGCCGCCGAGGGCGAGTTCGGGCAGGCCGACGATGACCGCCCACAGGTCGCCGAGCAGGCCGGCCTTGCGGAGTTCGGTGTCGCGCAGGTCGGCGCTGTGCCGGCGGAACTCCTCGGCCATGGTGCGGTGCCGGCCGAAGGCCTTGAGGATGCGGATGCCGAGCACCGACTCCTCGACCACGGTCGCGAGGTCGCCGTTCTGGTCCTGGGCGAGCCGGGAGGCGGCCGAGTACCCGGCCTCGAAGCGGCGGGTGAAGATCATCAGCGGGATGGCCGGGATCAGGGTGATCAGGGCGAGCCGCCAGTCCAGCGCGAACATCAGCGCGGTGCCGGTCAGGAAGACGGTGGAGTTGACCACCAGGAAGACCAGCGGGAAGGCCAGGAACAGCCGCATCACGAACAGGTCCGAGGTGGCCCGGGAGAGCAGCTGCCCGGACGGCCAGCGGTCGTGGAAGGAGATCGGCAGCCGCTGGAGCTTGGCGAACAGGTCGCCGCGGAGCTTGGTCTCCACCTTGGCCAGCGGGCGGGCCACGATGATCCGGCGGATGCCGAACAGGCCGGCCTCGGCGAGGCCGAGCAGCAGCAGGGCGACGGCCAGCGGCCACAGCCCGGCCAGGTCGTGGTGGGCGACCGGCCCGTCCACGATCTTGCGCAGCACGATCGGCACGGCCAGCACGCTGAGCGAGGCGAGCCCGGCGGCGGCCATCGAGCCGAAGATCCGCCAGCGGGCCTCCCGGGCGTACGGCCACAGGCGCAGCAGGGATCGCACCGGTGATCGGCGTACCGATTCGGGCGAAATTCCGGTGTCGTCCGTTGACGGAGTGTTCGAATCCGCGGGGGTGGGCGGAGCGGGGTTCTGGTTCTCGGCCATCGCCGAGAGGGTAGGCGCTGCCACGGACATTTCTCATCCGGTTTTTTGCCCCTGTCGGCGAGATCCGGCCAGGCCGGACGGGGCGTCAGGCCGGCCGAAGGCGCTCCCCATTGCGCCGTTCGGGTCGCTCGGAACGGTGTGCGCCGCCTCCGGGCGCAGGGAGCGCGCAACCATCGGAGACCGGCGTGAGGGGGCGCGGACCGGCCGACAACACGCAACGAGCGCCTCCTTGCAGGCCCCCGGGCACCGGGGTGTGTGATCTGGCCCGAGTGATCGCGGTGGATCACCGGAGCAGCCAGGAGACCCGCATGTCGGTCGAGACCGAGCACGCCCCCGAAGTCCAGGCCCCGGCACAGCAGAGCCTGAGCACCGCGGCGGCGCGCAACCTCGCCACCACGACCAAGTCCAAGCCGCAGATGCAGGAGATCAGCTCGCGCTGGCTGCTGCGCAAGCTGCCCTGGGTCCACGTCTCGGCCGGCACCTACCGGGTCAACCGGCGGCTCTCCTATGCGGTCGGCCGCGGCCGGGTGAGCTTCGTGCAGACCGGCCGGGAGGTCAAGGTGCTGGCGCCCAGCCTGCGCGAGGTCCCGGTGCTGCGCGGCTTCGAGGACCACGCGGTACTGAACGAGCTCGCCGGGCGCTTCGTCCAGCGCGGCTTCAGCGCCGGTGAGGTACTGGTCCAGGCGGGCACCCCGATCACCGAGGTCTTCCTGATCGCGCACGGCAAGGTCGAGCGGATCGGCACCGGCAAGTACGGCGACGACACCGTGCTCGCCGTGCACGCCGACGGCGACCACCTCGGCGACGAGGCGCTCAACGTCCCCGACGGCCACTGGCCGTACACCGTGAAGGCCGCCACCGCGGGCACCGCCATGTCGCTGGCCTGGCCGGCCTTCCAGGAGGTCGTGGACCGCTCCCCGGGCCTCCAGGCACAGATCGCGCTCTTCCTCGCCGGACAGGCCGCCGGGCAGAACGAGCACGGCGAGGCCGAGATCGGCATGTCGGCCGGCCACGAGGGCGAGTACGCCCTGCCCACCGCCTTCGTCGACTACGAACTCGGCCCCCGCGAGTACGAGTTGAGCGTCGCCCAGACGGTGCTGCGGGTGCACAGCCGGGTCGGCGACCTGTACAGCAAGCCGATGGACCAGACCCAGGAACAGCTCCAACTCACCATCGAGGCGCTGCGCGAGCGCCAGGAGCACGAGATCGTCAACAACCCCGACTTCGGGCTGCTCTCCAACTGCGCCTTCGACCAGCGGATCCAGACCCACAGCGGCGCGCCCACCCCCGACGACCTGGACGAACTGCTCGCGATGCGCCGCGACACCGACTACCTGTTCGCCCACCCGAAGGCGATCGCCGCGTTCGGCCGGGAGGCCAACCGGCGCGGCGTCTACTTCTCCACCGCCGAGGTGCACGGCCACCGGGTGCCCGCCTGGCGCGGCGTCCCGCTGCTGCCCTGCGGCAAGATCCCGGTCCGCGGCGGCACCACCTCGATCCTCGCGATGCGCACCGGCGAGCACAACCAGGGCGTGGTCGGCCTCACCCAGGTCGGCATCCCCGACGAGGTCGAACCCGGCCTGAACGTCCGCTTCATGGGCATCGACGAGAAGGCCGTCGTCAAGTACCTGGTCTCGACGTACTACTCCGCCGCGATCCTGGTCCCCGACGCGCTGGGCGTGCTGGAGAACGTCGAGGTCGACCACCCCCGGTCCTGACCGCCCCCACGCCGAAAGACGACCGACATGCCCTCACTGCTCACCCGGACGCTCGCCCCGCACGGCACCCACGAGCTGGCGGCGCTGGTCTCCGCCATCCTCACCCACCCCGAGCGCCCCGCCCCCGGCCGGCTCACCTGGCACGCCCCCGGCCCCACCGGACTCGGCACCAGCGGCCTGCTGACCCACCGCCCGACCGTCCCGAACCAGGCCACCGGGGCGACCGACGACATCGTCCGGGACGCCCCCAGGGCCAGGCCGATCACCAACGGCAAGGCGCCCGCGCTGTACTGCCCGCCCGCGGTGCGCGACGACCCGGCGCTCGGCGACCTGGTCAACGAGCGGCTGATCGAATGGGCCGAGGGGATCGGCATCTACCCCGGCCGCACCGACATGCTGCGCAAGGCCAACTTCGGCCGGCTGATGATGCTCGGCCACCCCGAGACCGACGACCCCGACCGGCTGCTCGCCGCCGCCAAGTGCGGCCTGGCCGAATGGTCGGTGGACGACCACATCGTGGACGCCGAGGTCGAGGAACCCCGGCACGAGGTGATCGGCCAGCGCCTGGCGATCTGCCACTCCGTCATCGACCAGGCCCAACTGCCGCTGCGCTACGCCCCCCAGCTGGAGGAGAACGTCCAGCGCGACCCGGTCGCCATGGCACTCCGCTCCTCCCTCGGAGACCTGGCCGCGTACGCCAGCTGGAACCAGGTCCGGCGGCTGCGGCACGAGCTGGCGATCATGTTCGTCGCGTACGGCCAGGAAGGCATGTGGCACACCACCGGGCACCGCCCGCCGGTGTGGGAGTACCTGATGCACCGCCACGAGAACTCCTTCATCCCGTGCATGGTGCTGGTCGACGCGATCGCCGGCTACGAGGTGCCACAGGCCGAGTTCGCCGACCCCGCCGTGCGCCGCACGTTCAACCTGGCCGGCACCGCCACCGTGCTGATGAACGACCTGTACTCGATGGGCAAGGAAGACCCCAGCGACTTCAGCCTGCCGATGCTGATCGCCACCGAGGAGGGCTGCTCGCTGGACGAGGCCGTCCGGCAGAGCGTGGCGATCCACGACGAACTGATGCACACCTTCGAGGCCGAGGCCTCCGCCCTCGCCCTGACCGGCTCGCCCGAGCTGCGCCGCTTCCTGGCCGGCACCTGGGCCTGGGTCGGCGGCAACCGCGAGTGGCATGCGGGCAGCGCCCGCTACCAGACCGACTGATCCCACCGTCCCCGCCAGTTGAGGAGCACGCCGTACATGACCACCACCGCCGTCCCGAGCGCCACCAACGTGCTGCGCACCGCGTTCCAGAAGTCGGTCGCCAACTACTGGAACCTGGAGAAGGACCCGGTCAACATCAAGCTCGGTGAGGTCGACGGCCTCTACCACCACCACTACGGCCTCGGCCCGGTCGACCCGTCGGTGTTCGAGGGCCCGGACGAGACCCGCGACGAGCGCATGATCAAGGAGATGCACCGGCTGGAGACCGCCCAGGCCGACGTGCTGCTCGACCACCTCGGCGACATCGCGCCCACCCACGCGCTGCTGGACGCCGGCTCCGGCCGCGGCGGCACCAGCATCATGGCCAACCAGCGGTTCGGCTGCGAGGTGGACGGCGTCTCCATCTCCGAGCAGCAGGTGGCGTTCGCCAACGGGCAGGCGCACGAGCGCGGCATCGCCGACCGGGTCCGGTTCCACTTCCGCAACATGCTGGACACCGGCTTCGAGACCGCCTCCCGCCGGGCGATCTGGACCAACGAGACCACCATGTACGTGGACCTGTTCGAGGCGTTCGGCGAGTTCTCCCGGCTGCTCGCCCCCGGCGGCCGCTACGTCTGCATCACCGGCTGCTCCAACGACGTGATGGGCCTGCGCTCGAAGGCCGTCAGCCGGATCGACGAGCACTACATCTGCAACATCCACCCGCGCAGCCAGTACTTCAAGGCGCTGGCCGCCAACAACCTGGTGCCGATCAGCGTGGTCGACCTGACCGCCGACACCATCCCGTACTGGGAGCTGCGCGCGCAGTCCTCGGTGGCCACCGGCATCGAGGACCCGTTCCTGACGGCGTACAAGGAAGGCAGCTTCCACTACCTGATGATCGTCGCCGACCGGGTCTGACGGGCGTATCGGCGGGAGGCCCGGGCCGGTGCCCGGGCCTCCCGTCATGCCGTCAGCAGCACGGCCGAGCGGGCGGCCAGGGTGACTTCGGCGACCGGCCCGGGCGCCGGCGGGCCGGCCAGCGCGGTGTCGATCAGCGGGCGGTGGGGGCCGGGCAGGGTGAAGTGCCGGGGCTCGGGGCCGGCGTTCAGCAGCAGCAGGAAGTCGGCGTCCTGCACGGCGTGGCCGTGCTGGTCGCGTTCGGCCATCGCGGTGCCGGACAGCCGCATCGCCAGCGCGTGGCCCGGGGCGAACCAGTCCGCCTCGGTCATCTCCCGCCCGTCCGGGGTGAGCCAGCTCAAGTCCCGCGGGCCGCCGGGCCCGGCCGGGCGGCCGGAGAAGAACGCCCGCTGCCGCAGCACCGGGTGGGCCCGGCGCAGCCGGATCAGCCGGGCCGTCAGCTCGGCCAGCGAGCGCCACTGCGGGTCGTCCAGCAGCGACCAGTCCAGCCAGCCGGTCTCGTTGTCCTGGCAGTAGGCGTTGTTGTTGCCGCGCTGGGTGCGGCCGAGTTCGTCGCCCGCCGTCAGCATCGGCACGCCGCTGGACAGCAGCAGGGTGGTCAGCAGGTTGCGCAGCTGGCGCACGCGCAGTTCGCGGATCGCCGGGTCGTCGGTGTCGCCCTCCGCGCCGTGGTTCCAGGACCGGTTGTCGTCGGTGCCGTCCCGGTTGTCCTCGCCGTTGGCCAGGTTGTGTTTGCGGTCGTAGGAGACCAGGTCGCGCAGGGTGAAACCGTCGTGCGAGGTGATGAAGTTGACGGAGGCGTAGGGGCGCCGCCCGCCGCGCTGGTACAGGTCGGAGGAGCCGGCGATCCGGGTGGCCAGCTCGCGCACGTCCGGCCGGACGCCGCGCCAGAAGTCGCGCACGGTGTCCCGGTAGCGGTCGTTCCACTCGCCCCACAGCGGGGGGAAGCCGCCCAGCTGGTAGCCGCCCGGGCCGACGTCCCACGGCTCGGCGATCAGCTTGACCCGGCTGAGCACCGGGTCCTGCGACACCGCGGCCAGGAACGGGTGCTCCATCTCCACCGCGTCGCTGCCGCGGGCCAGCGCCGCCGCCAGGTCGAAGCGGAAGCCGTCCACGCCCATCTCCTGCACCCAGTAGCGCAGCGAGTCGGTGATCAGCCGGATCACCTGCGGGCGGCGGGTGTCCAGGGTGTTGCCGCAGCCGGTGTAGTCGGCGTAGCCGCGGCGGGAGCGGTCGAGCCGGTAGTAGCCGGCGTTGTCGATGCCGCGGAAGGACAGCGCCGGGCCCATCACGCCCGACTCGGCGGTGTGGTTGTACACCACGTCGAGGATCACCTCGATGCCCGCCGCGTGCAGCGCCCGCACCATCCGCTTGAACTCGCCGACCTGCTGGCCCCGGCTGCCGGAGGACGAGTAGCCCGCGTGCGGGGCGAAGAAGCCGAGCGTGTTGTAGCCCCAGTAGTTGACCAGGCCGCGCTCCTGGAGGTGGTCCTCGCTGACGTGGTGGTGGACCGGCAGCAGCTCCACCGCCGTCACGCCCAGCCCCGTCAGGTGGGCGATCGCCGCCGGGTGCGCCAGGCCCGCGTAGGTGCCGCGCAGCTCGGGCGGGATGTCGGGGTGGCGCTTGGTGAAGCCGCGCACGTGCAGTTCGTACAGCACCGTTTCGGCCCACGGCGTCTTCGGGCGGTGGTCGTCGTACCAGTCGTCGGCGTCGTGCACCACCACCGCCCGGGGCACGTACGGCGCCGAGTCCCGGTCGTCCCGGACGGTGTCCGCGACGTCCCGCTCCGGCCAGTGGCGGACGGCCGAGCTCACCGCGTCGTGCGTCACGCAGCCGCCGTCGATGGCGCGGGCGTACGGGTCGAGCAGCAGCTTCGCCGGGTTGTGCCGGGCGCCCGTCCACGGGTCCCACCGGCCGTGCACCCGGAAGCCGTAGCGGGTGCCGGGCAGCACTCCCGGCAGGTAGCCGTGCCAGGTCTGGTAGGTCTGCTCGGTCAGCCAGTGCCGGCTCTCCCGGCCGCGGTCGTCGAACAGGCACAGCTCGACCGCCTCCGCGCCCGGTGACCAGAGCGCGAAGTTGGTGCCCCGGCCGCCCTCGCCGTCGGTGCGGAACCGGGCGCCGAGCGGCTGCCAGCTGCCCGGCCAGGGCGGCGCCGGGGCCGGCCGGGGCGCCGAGCCGTTCGGCCCGGCGGCCGGTCGTGCCTCCCGGGACGTGCTCCTGCCCAGCTCCTGCCACGCCGTCATGGCGACCCTCCCAGCCATCCGGGGGCCTGTCCCCGTTCTTCCGGTTGTTCCCTGTGCGACGGCGCTCGTCACCCCGGGTCGGAATGCGTGACGCACCGTGATCAATCCTGTGCCCAGCGCGGCCGGGTGGGGAAACCATCCGGTCGTGTCCGGGGAGTGCGATCGGTCGTTGTCCCCGGCATCGGGTGGTTCGCACGACAGCGGGAGGACGGCATGCGCGCCGCGGTACGGCTCTGGGCTCGGCGGGCGGCCGCGGCCGGACTGGTCCTGCTGACCGGCTGCTCGGGCGTGTTCTCGTCGGGCGACGCCGGGCCGCCGGTCTCCCGCGCCCAGCTCACGATCGGCCCCGCCGACGGCGCGCAGGGCGTCGCGGTGGACGGCGCGGTCAGGGTGAACGTCACCCAGGGCCGACTGCTGGACGTCGAACTGACCGACGACAAGGGCGCCCGGGCGCCCGGCACGTTCACCGGTGACGCCACCGGCTGGACGCCCGACAACCGGCTGGCCGCCGGCACCGCCTACACCCTGGACGTGACCGCCGAGGACGCCGGCGGCCTGCGCGCCGTCCAGCACGCCCGGTTCGCCACGGTGCCACCCGACCGCACCTTCGTCGCCTTCTTCACCCCCGAGGACGGCTCCACCGTCGGCGTCGGCATGCCCGTCTCGCTGCGCTTCTCCCGCCCCGTCCCGGCCGAGAACCGGGCCGCCGTCGAACGGGCCGTCTCCGTCACCGCCGACCCACCGGAGGAGATCGCCGGCCACTGGTTCGGCGACCAGCGGCTCGACTTCCGCCCGCACGCGTTCTGGCCGACCGGCACCAAGGTCACCCTGGGGCTGCGGCTCAAGGACGTGGAGGGCGCGCCCGGCTTCCTCGGCACCCAGAACAAGGACATCCACTTCACCGTCGGCCGCTCACTGATCGCCACCGTGGACCTGGACCGGCACACCATGACGGTCCGCCAGGACGGCCGCCTGCTGCGCACCCTGGAGGTCAGCGGCGGCAGCCCCGAGCACTCCACCTACCTCGGCACCATGGTGGTCTCCGAGCGCTACGAGGTGACCAGGATGAACTCGCAGACCGTCGGCCTCGGCGACGAGTACGACATCAAGGACGTCCCGCACGCGCTGCGGCTCACCACCTCCGGCACCTTCGTGCACGGCAACTACTGGACCGGCCGCGAGGTGTTCGGGGCCGCCAATACCAGCCACGGCTGCATCGGCCTGGCCGACACCAACGACGGCAGCCCCAGCACCCCGGCCGGCTGGCTCTACCAGCACATCCAGGTCGGCGACGTGATGGAGGTGCGCGGCTCGCACGGCGACCGGGTCTCGCCCGACAACGGCCTGAACGGCTGGAACCTCTCCTGGTCGCAGTGGACGGTCGGGCGGTCGGCGCCGGTTCACTGAACGGGCACTCGGCTACCTCGGAAGATTCACTCAGCTTTGACGGTTATTGTTGCCCGCGCGCCCGACACGGTCGGGAGTGCGGTGGCTGTGCATACCGGAGGGGAGCAGCGCGGTGAAGGCGGTTCAGAAGGCCGAGGGCGGAATAGTCGGGGGCGGACGGCGGGCGCGGCAGGCCGCGACAGCCGTGCTGGTGGGCGGTGTCCTGCTGCTCGGTACGGCCTGCAGCAGCGGCGGCGGCGGCTCGAGCGACGCCAAGGGCGGCGGCGGCGGTTCCTCGTCCGCTTCGGACGCGACGCCGAAGGTGTCGACCGCTCAGCTGACGGTCACTCCGGCCGACGGGGCGAACGACGTGGCGCCCAAGGACGGTCTGCAGGTGACGGTGGCCAGCGGCAAGCTGACCACGGTCGCGGTGACCGACAAGAACGGCAAGGCGGTGGCCGGCGAGATCGCCGCCGACGGCCTGAGCTGGAAGCCCACCGAGCAGCTGACGGTCGGCACCACGTACACGGTGAACGCGCAGGCGACGGACTCGGCCGGCCTGGTGGCCGCCTCCACCACCTCGTTCACCACGCTGACGCCGGCCAAGAAGGTCGCCACCAACGACAACATCGCCGACAACGGCCAGTACGGCGTCGGCATGATCGTCTCGGTGAACTTCAGCAAGGCCGTCAAGAACAAGGACGCGGTGCTGGCCGGCATCACCGTGGTGGGCTCGGACGGCACGGTGGCCAAGGGCCACTGGTTCGGCGCCTCCCGGCTGGACTTCCGGCCGGAGAAGTACTGGCAGCCCGGCACCAAGGTGACGGTGAAGTACCGGCTGAAGAACGTCGAGATCGCGCCCGACGTGTACGGCGACGTCGACAAGGACGAGCCGTTCACCATCGGCCGCTACCAGGTCTCGACGGTGGACGCCGCGACCCACCAGATGACGGTCTCGCGCGGCGGCAGCGACAACCAGACCATTCCGATCACGGCGGGCGACGACCAGAACCCGTCCTGGAACGGCACCATGGTGATCGCCACCAAGGAGAAGGTCACCCGGATGAACTCCGCCACGGTGTCCAACATCAAGGGCAAGGAGTACGACGTCCCGGACGTGCCGCACGCGATGCGGCTGACCACCTCCGGCACCTACGTGCACGGCAACTACTGGGGCGACGCGTTCGGCAAGTCGAACGCCAGCCACGGCTGTGTCGGCATCGCCGACGTCAAGGGCGGCAGCGACGGTTCGAACGCCGGCAAGTTCTTCAACACGTCGATGGTCGGTGACGTGGTCAAGATCGTGAACTCCAAGAACGGCAAGACCGTCTCCGGGGACAACGGTCTGAGCGGCTGGACCATCCCGTGGAGCCAGTGGTAGCCGATCGGTTCAACCGGCAGTGGGACGGCCCGGCGATCGTGCGATCGCCGGGCCGTCGACCGTTCGTGACCGTACCGGGACACTCGGCGCGCAACGTTTCCCGCTGCCGACCCGTCATATCAACCGAAAGACCTGTCAGCCGACAGGCAGGGTGTTGGGGAGAGCGGAACGTGAAGGCTATACGCGGGGGTTACGCGGTGGGGGCACTCGCAGGAGCCCTGGTGCTGATGGCCACGGCCGGCTGCAGCACGAACCCGGCCAAGGCCGACAGCCCGGCGGCGGCCGCGAGTTCGGCCAAGCCGAGCGTGTCGGCCGCGACCATCGCGATCGAGCCCGCCAGCGGCGCCACCGACGTCAAGACCAACGGCACCGTCAAGGTGTCGGCCACCGGCGGCAAGCTGACCTCCGTCAAGGTCACCGGCCCCGACGGCGTCGAGGTGCCCGGCGCGCTCACCTCCGACGGCGCCGGGTGGGCGCCGTCCGGCAACCTCAAGATATCCACCGCCTACACGGTGGACGCGCTCGCCGAGGACTCCCAGGGCGTGGTCGCCAACGCGCGTTCCACCTTCACCACCCTCACCCCGGAGAAGGACGCCGGCGTCAACGACAACGTCGCCGACAACGAGCAGTACGGCGTCGGCATGATCGTCTCGGTCCGGTTCAACCGGGCGGTGAAGAACAAGGACGCCGTGCTGGCCGGCATCACCTTCGAGGCCTCCGACGGCACCGTGGTCAAGGGCCACTGGTTCAACGACAAGCGGCTGGACTTCCGCCCCGAGAAGTACTGGAACCCCAACACCAAGGTCACCATCCACTACAAGCTCAAGGACGTGGAGACCGCCCCCGGCGTGTACGGCGGCGTCGACAAGGACGAGCCGTTCACCATCGGCCGCTCCCAGATCTCCACCGTCGACGTCAAGACCCACCGCATGGCGGTCGTCCGCGACGGCCAGCAGACCGACTCCATCGCGTTCACTGCGGGCAAGCCCGGCTACGACACCTGGAACGGCACCATGGTGGTCGAGGCCATGGAGGGCACCACCCGGATGACCTCCGCCGGCGTCACCAAGGCGGGTTCCGGGGACGAATACGATCTGGTGGTCCCGCACGCCATCCGGTTGACCGACACCGGCACCTACGTGCACGGAAACTCCTGGAGCGACGGCGTCATCGGCTACTCCAACGGCAGCCACGGCTGCATCGGCCTCACCGACACCAAGGCCGGCAGCGCGAGCAGCCCGGCGGGCAAGTTCTACGCCTCCACGCTGGTCGGAGACGTGATCACGGTGGTCAACTCCAAGGGCGCGGTGGTCGACCCGGTCAACGGACTCGGCGGCTGGAACGTCGACTGGGCGAAGTGGTGATCGTCGGGCGCCTGTTCGGTTGCTGACGGCATATGCCAAATGCGCGGTGATCGTTTGCTCATTGTCCGTACGCGGCTGCCCACGTTCCGCAATGATGGGCGCCATGGCGGGATGGGGCGAAGCGGAACAGGCATCACTTCCATTGGTCGACACCCGCGGTGACGGCCCGCCAGGGGCCGGCACCGCGGTCGTGCTCGCCGAACTGGAACGGATGACCGCGGACGAGATGGAGCACGCCTTCCTGGGCGTGCTCCGCGACACCGAGACCGCGGAAGAGGTGCGACTGCCCTCCCGGTCGGAGTCGGCCGGGGTCGCGCGGCGGCTGGTGCTCTCGGTCCTGGACTCCTGGAAACTCCACCACCTGCTGGAAGTCGGGGAGTTGCTCACCGGCGAGCTGGTCGCCAACGCCGTGCGACATGCCGGCGGGCGGATGATCGGACTCAAACTCGTCCGGCGACCAGGGTGGCTACGGATCGAAGTCCGGGACTCCTCGCGGGCGATGCCCTGCCTGATAGTCGCCCCCGAGATCGGCTACCAGAACGGCCACGGCCTCCAAGTGGTCAACGACCTCGCCGACCGCTGGGGAGCGGACCTGCTGCCACGCGGCAAGGGCGTCTGGTTCGAGATGAGGACCCGGGACCGAATGGCCCCCTAATTTTTTCACCCTCTGCAAAAACGATGCGGGGCCCCTGTCCGCGGTTGTTCGCGGTCCGGGGCCCCTGCGCGTCATCCGGCAGCCAAGGGGGTGCGTGCCGCCGGATGGAAGTGGCCGGGCCGTAGCGCCCGACACCCATAACTATCGCACGCCGTGGTGCCAAAAACAAGTCGAAACCAAGGTCTGCATCCCGTTAAACCTTAGGATCTCAGGCCACTCGTAAATCATCTCATAATCCGGACACGCACTAACAGCCCCGAAGGTCCCGCGAACAGGGACCTTCTAGCTATACCCAAACCCCGACGCGGGCGGAGCCCCGAGCGGCCCCTGCGGGGAGCTTCGGGGTAGACGCATGAGCCCCTGTGGGGAGCGTCCAGGGGGGACCTGAGCCGGCAGGCTCTGTGCGGCCGGCCTGGCGGCAGCCGGGAAGCCCCCTGCGGGGAGCTTCGGGGTAGACGCATGAGCCCCTGTGGGGAGCGTCCAGGGGGGACCTGAGCCGGCAGGCTCTGTGCGGCCGGCCTGGCGGCAGCCGGGAAGCCCCCTGCGGGGACGTA
>NZ_JBIALQ010000002.1:29623-105727 GCF_042873545.1 Kitasatospora sp. NPDC004615 | reverse complement strand
CGGGGAGCTTTCGGGCAGACGCACGAGCCCCTGCGGGGACGTCACGCAGGGGCTCAGTGCTTGCGGGGGCTTGCCGAGGGGACTCCGGGTCCGTCGGGAGTCCCCTCGGGGAGGTTCTGGCGGCTGTCCCGAGTTCGCAGGGCTTGCCCGGGGCTGGCCGGGAATTCCTGGCTGGCGCCCGTGGGGGATCAGTGGGGTGGCCGGCCCCTGGTGGGGGCAGGTGTCAGCACTCGATGACGTTGACGGCGAGGCCGCCGCGGGAGGTTTCCTTGTACTTGATCTTCATGTCGGCGCCGGTCTCCTTCATGGTCTTGATGGCCTTGTCGAGGGAGACGTGGTGGCGGCCGTCGCCGCGGAGGGCCATGCGGGCGGCGGTGACGGCCTTGACGGAGGCCATGCCGTTGCGTTCGATGCAGGGGATCTGGACGAGGCCGCCGACGGGGTCGCAGGTGAGGCCGAGGTTGTGTTCGATGCCGATCTCGGCGGCGTTCTCGACCTGTTCGGGGGTGCCGCCGAGGACCTCGGCGAGGCCGCCGGCGGCCATCGAGCAGGCGGAGCCGACCTCGCCCTGGCAGCCGACCTCGGCGCCGGAGATGGAGGCGTTCTCCTTGAAGAGCATGCCGATCGCGCCGGCGGCGAGGAGGAAGCGGACGATGCCGTCCTCGTCCGCGCCCGGGATGAAGTTCAGGTAGTAGTGCAGGACGGCGGGGATGATGCCGGCGGCGCCGTTGGTGGGGGCGGTGACGACGCGGCGGCCGGAGGCGTTCTCCTCGTTGACGGCCATCGCGTAGAGGGTGACCCATTCCATCGCGTTGCCGGGGCCGATGCCCTCCGCGCGCATGGCGCGGGCCGCGGACGCGGCGCGGCGGCGGACCTTGAGGCCGCCCGGGAGGATGCCCTCGCGGGACATGCCGGCGGCGACGCACTCCTTCATGACCTCCCAGATCTCGAGCAGCCCGGTCCGGATCTCGGCCTCGGTGCGCCAGGCCTTCTCGTTCTCCAGCATCAGGCCGGAGATGGACAGGCCGGTCTCCCGGGTGAGGCGGAGCAGTTCCTCGCCGGTGCGGAAGGGGTGGCGCAGCACGGTGTCGTCGGGCTTGACCCGGGCCTCGCCGATCGCGTCCTCGTCGACCACGAATCCGCCGCCGACGGAGTAGTAGGTCTTCTCGAGGAGGACCTCGCCGTTGGCGTCGTAGGCCCAGAGGGCCATGCCGTTGGCGTGGTAGGGCAGGGCCTTGCGGCGGTGCAGGATCAGCTCGGTGTCGGGGTCGAAGGCGATCTCGTGGCGGCCCAGCAGGTTGAGCCGCTTGGCGGCCCGGATCCGTTCGACGTCCACGTCGGCCTGGTCGACGTCGACGGTGCGGGGGGAGTTGTTCTCGAGGCCGAGCAGGACGGCCTTGGGGGTGCCGTGGCCGTGTCCGGTGGCGCCGAGCGAGCCGTACAGCTCGGCGCGGAGCGAGGCGACCTGGTCGAGGAGTCCTTCGGTGGCGAGCCGACGGGCGAACATCCGGGCGGCCCGCATCGGGCCGACGGTGTGCGAGGAGGACGGTCCGATGCCGATGGAGAAGAGGTCGAAGACGCTGATGGCCACGGGGTGACGTCCTTGTCTGGTCTCGTGGAGTGGTACGTCCGGTGGGACGGGGGCTGCGCATGGAACGGGGCACCGCGCGCACGTTCCAGTGTGCGTGGTGCCCCGGGGGTTCCGGGCGACCGCCAGGTGTCGGCGGTCACAAGGAGGGGTTACAGCTCGGGGTACAGCGGGTGCTTGGCGGCGAGCGCGGCGACCCGGGCCTTCAGCGACTCGGCCTTGGCGGCGTCGAAGCCCGGCTTGAGGGTCTCGCCGATGATGTCGGCGACCTCGCGGAAGTCCTCGGTGTCGAAGCCGCGGGTGGCGAGCGCCGGGGTGCCGATGCGCAGACCCGAGGTGACCATCGGCGGGCGAGGGTCGTTCGGGACGGCGTTGCGGTTGACGGTGATGCCGACCTCGTGCAGGCGGTCCTCGGCGTCCTGGCCGTTGAGCTCGCTGTTGCGCAGGTCGACGAGCACCAGGTGCACGTCGGTGCCGCCGGACAGGACGGAGACGCCGGAGGCGGTCACGTCGTCCTGGAGCAGGCGCTCGGCGAGGATCTTCGCGCCTTCCAGGGTGCGGCGCTGGCGGTCCTTGAACTCGTCGGTGGCCGCGACCTTGAAGGCCACCGCCTTGCCGGCGATCACGTGCTCCAGCGGGCCGCCCTGCTGGCCGGGGAAGACCGCCGAGTTGATCTTCTTGGCGAACTCGGCCTTGGACAGGATGACACCGCCGCGCGGGCCGCCCAGGGTCTTGTGGGTGGTGGTGGTGACCACGTCCGCGTACGGCACCGGGGAGGGGTGCAGTCCGGCGGCGACCAGGCCGGCGAAGTGCGCCATGTCGACCATCAGCAGGGCGCCGACCTCGTCCGCGATGCGGCGGAACTCGGCGAAGTCCAGCTGGCGGGGGTAGGCGGACCAGCCGGCGATGATCAGCTTGGGCTGGTGCTCCTTGGCGAGGCGCTCGACCTCGGCCATGTCGACCCGGCCGGTCTTCTCGTCGACGTGGTACGCGGCCACGTTGTAGAGCTTGCCGGAGAAGTTGATCTTCATGCCGTGGGTCAGGTGACCGCCGTGGGCCAGGTTCAGGCCCAGGATGGTGTCACCCGGCTGGATCAGCGCGAACATCGCCGCGGCGTTCGCCTGCGCGCCGGAGTGCGGCTGCACGTTGGCGTGCTCGGCGCCGAACAGCTCCTTGACCCGGTCGATGGCGAGCTGCTCGACCACGTCGACGTGCTCGCAGCCGCCGTAGTAGCGGCGGCCGGGGTAGCCCTCGGCGTACTTGTTGGTGAGCACCGAGCCCTGGGCCTCCATGACCGCCACCGGGGCGAAGTTCTCGGAGGCGATCATTTCCAGGGTGGTCTGCTGGCGGTGCAGCTCGGCGTCGACCGCGGCGGCGATCTCCGGGTCGAGCGCGTGGAGGGACTGGTTGAGAACCGTCATGAGGGGGATCTCCCGGTCAGGCGCCGATGAGGGCGTCGTAGCCGTCGGCGTCGAGCAGCTCGTCGGTGGCCTCGACCCGGACCTTGAACAGCCAACCGCCCTCGAAGGGCTCCGAGTTGACCAGGGCCGGGTCGTCGATGACCTCCTGGTTGACCTCGGTGACCTCGCCGGTGGCGGGGGAGAAGAGGTCGCTGACCGACTTGGTGGACTCGAGCTCGCCACAGGTCTCACCGGCGGTGACGGTGTCACCGACATTGGGGAGCTGGACGTAGACGATGTCGCCGAGGGCGTCGGCCGCGTGCGCGGTGATGCCGATCGTCGACACCCCGTCCACGGCGGCGGTCAGCCACTCGTGCTCCTTGGTGTACTGCAGGTGCGTGGGGTTGCTCATGACGTCATTCTCCAGGATCGCAAGAGGGGCGGGCGCGGCCGTCCGCTGGGCGGACGAACCGGAAACGACTGCTGGGACAGCAGGTGAAGGGCTGAGCGAAGGTCAGCGGGCGCGCTTGTAGAACGGCAGCGCGACGACCTGGACCGGCTCGGCCTTGCCGCGCACGTCCACCGCGACGGTGCTGCCCGGCTCGGCGTGCGCGGCGTCCACGTACGCGATGGCGATCGGCTTGCCCAGGGTCGGGGACGGCGAACCGGAGGTGATCCGGCCGATCACGGCGCCCTCGGCGTCCACCACGGAGTACTCGGCGCGCGGGACGCGGCGGCCCTCGGAGACCAGGCCGACCAGCTTGCGCGGCGCCTTGGCCTCGGCCGCGGCGGCGGCCTCCTCCAGCGCCTTGCGGCCGACGAACTCACCGTTGTTGGTGGTCTTGTCGAAGCGCACCACCCGGCCGAGGCCGGCGTCGAACGGGGTCAGCTCGGTGGACAGCTCGTGCCCGTACAGCGGCATGCCGGCCTCCAGGCGCAGCGTGTCGCGGCAGGACAGGCCGCACGGGACCAGGCCCTCGGCGGTGCCGGCCTCGGTCAGCGCCGTCCACAGGTGCTCGGCGTCGGCGGGGGCGCAGAAGACCTCGAAGCCGTCCTCGCCGGTGTAGCCGGTGCGGGCCAGCCAGACCTGACGGTCCGCCACGGTGGCGGGCAGCAGCGCGTAGTACTTGAGGCCGGGCAGGTCGGCGTCGGTGAGCTTGGCCAGGATGCCGTTGGCCTCCGGGCCCTGGACGGCGAGCAGCGCGTAGGCGTCGCGGTCGTCGCGGACGGTGGCGTCGAAGCCGGCCGCGCGCTCGGTCAGGGCGTCCAGCACCACCTGGGCGTTGGAGGCGTTGGCGACGACCAGGTACTCGTTCTCCGCGGTGCGGTAGACGATCAGGTCGTCCAGGATGCCGCCGTCCTCGCGGCAGATCATGGTGTAGCGGGCGCGCAGCACGCCGAGCGCGGAGATGAAGCCGACCAGCGCGTGGTCGAGCAGCTCGCCGGCCTGCGGGCCGGAGACGGTGATCTCGCCCATGTGCGACAGGTCGAACAGGCCGGCCTTGGTGCGGACCGCGAGGTGCTCCTCGCGCTCGCTGCCGTAGCGCAGCGGCATGTCCCAGCCCGCGAAGTCGGTCATGGTGGCGCCGAGCGAGCGGTGCAGCGCGTCGAGTGCGGTGAGGCGGAGGGACACGGCAGGACTCCCGGGATCTGGAAACGGGCAGGCTGGGGCGAACCTCCCCGTCTGTCGTCGAACCTGAGAGCTTCACCGCCATCCGAAAGGATGGCGGTTTGCACCGTGGGTGGGCGCACGGCGCGGCCGTGTCCACTTTCCAGATCTGCCTCGCCCGGGCGGTTAGGGGGCCTGAGAGATTCCGGGGAGGACTTGCTCCTTCGGCGCCGGTCGCGACCTGGTGACGGTCGTTCCGGCTCTCCCGCGCGGGTTCGAGCGGCCGGTATGAAGTTTGGGCGGGCCCATCATGGCATGCCGGGACCCGCTGGTGGGAGTGGGGTTCGGCGGCGGCCGCCGCGGGGGACCCGCGCGCGCCGCTAACCTGATCGCAACCGTGAGTGTGGAGGGGCGAGATGAGCATCCCGCTGGGGCAGGTTCCGGAAGGCGGGAGCTGGCCGGCCAACGAGCTGGAGCAGGTGCTGATGGCGGCCCTGGGCGATCCGGGGGCGACACCCCGGGTGATCGAGGTGCTGGCCCGCAGCCAGGTGTGGATCCCGCTGCCGTCGGGCGCCGATCCGCAGTCCGGCGAACTCGACCTGCCGACCCTCGAACTGGCGGGCGCGCCCTACGTGCCGGTGTACAGCTCGCAGGAGCTGTACCTGCAGCACGTGCCGGGCATCCCGTTCGCGATCGCCCCGATGTGGGAGTTCGCCCGGGGGCTGCCGCTGGGCATCGGCATCGCGGTCAACCCCGAGGCGCCGGTGGGCATCCCGGTGCCGCCGGAGGGCGTGGGTGAGCTGCGGCGCGGGCCGCGCGGCGACCAGTGGGAGGCGCAGGGCGTCACCGAGGGCGCCAGGGTGGCGCTCAAGGAACCCGAGCCGCACCAGGAGCCGCTCGCCTTCCTGGCCGCCGCGACCGGCGAACTCGCCGCGCTGCCGGGCGTGTTGACGGCCCGCCGGGCGCTGGCCCGGGTGGAGGGCGAGTCGACCCTGCTGTACGTCGGCGTCCAGCTGGACCCGGCGGCCCCCGCCGACCCCGGCGACGTCAATCTGGCGCTCGGCCGGGCACTCGGAACCGCGGCGCCGAGCTGGGGCGTCCACCTGGTGCTGCTCGACGTGGTCGCCGACCCGGTGGTGGACTGGATGCTGGGGCGGGTACAGCCCTTCTACGTCAGACCGTGAATCCACCGGATGTCCGGGACGGCGGCATGACGGTTGTCGGGCGCGCCCCATAGGGTTGCCCCGGCACACCGCCGCGCGGTGGACGGGTGGACGAGGGAAGTCGAGAAAGAGGCGACGACGTGACGGGAGTAGCCGACGACCCGGGCGCGATCGAGCGCGCCCTCGCAGCGGTCGCACCGGAGCGCTGGGACGCGTACGAGGGGCTGCTGCGCGCCCTCGCGGGCGGTCAGGTCTGGATGCTGCTGTGGCACGGCAGCCAGGGCAGCCCGGACGCCCAGTACGGGAACATGGACGTCGGCGGGCACGGCTACGCGCCCTGCGTGACCTCCCCGGGGCAGCTGGCGGCCAGTGGCTGGGCGCGCGGCCACGAGGTGGTGTCGGGGCCGGAGATCGCCGGCTCCCTGTACCGCTCCCGCTGGGGCCTGTGGCTGGACCCGCACCGCCCGGGCGGCGGCATCGGCGTACCGTGGGCCGACCTGCGGCGGATCGCCGTCGGCCTGGACCGGTTGCCGGCCGGGCCGCTGCGGATCTCCGAACCGGCCGGGCAGGCACCGCAGTTCTTCGCCGTGCTGGAGCAACAGGCCGCCGAGGTGCGCCCGTTGCGCTCGCTGCGCCGGGCCTGGGTGCAACCGGTGCTGGGCGAGCCGTACTTGGCGATCGGTCTGGACCTGTACGACACCTCGCCGCCGGCCGTGGAGGCCGCCCGGGCGCTGGTGCAGCGGGCCGCCGCGCACGCCCCCGAGGGGCCGGCCGTGTCGACCGTGATGATGGCCGACGAGTTCGACCCGGTGGCGATGTGGCTGTGGGCCAACGCCCGCCCGTTCTTCGACCGGCAGGGCCCGCCGCAGTCCTACACCACCGGTTTCGGTTACGCAGCGCAACCGCCGGCCGGGCCCGCGCCGGGCTGGCCGCAGCCCCAGTGGCCGGGATATCCGGGTCGCTGACCCTACCGCGACAGAACGCCGGAAGACCCCCGTACGAACCTTCTTTCGAAGGTCGGCGGGGGTTTTTCGCTGTCCGGCCCTCTACGCGCGCCACCACGGCGTCACCTGGCGTTTCCCCGCCACTGGCGGGGTGTCGTCAGTGTGCCCCTTGACGTGTGAGTGACGGCTGTGTGAAGAGCGATATGCCAGCGCAACGAAAGTGCATGCGAGCAGATCACAGTTAGGCATCCTTCGCCATGGGGGTCTTCCGTACGGCACATCCCATGACAGAGAGTGCTGCCCAATGCGGAGCGCGAGACGATCCTCACGAAGGTGAACGTGCCGCCGCCACAGCATGAACCGCACGATGCGCATCTCCGTGCGGCAGCACCATGCGCGCCGGGGCACTCCGCCCGGCGTCGAACGGCACCACCCCGCAACGCCCTGCTTGCCAAACGCACTTCTGCACCGCCGCAACGGCACCCGGCACCACCGCAACCGCTCTGCCTTCCGCACCAAACGCGACTCCGTGGGCCGGCCACCGTCGGCGAGGGGAACGAACTGACTCATGACCACACCCACCGAGACCTCGGGTCCGCCGGCCGGCGCGCAGCCTGACGGCGCGTCAAACTCCGAGCCGGCCAAGAAGATCGAGGGTCGCTCGCCGGGCCGCATCGCCTGGGACCGCCTCAAGCGCGACAAGATCGCGCTGGCCGGCGGTGTCGTGGTGATCCTGCTGGTGCTCGCGGCGATCTTCGCGCCGGTGCTCACCTCGCTGTTCGGACACCCGCCGAACGAGCCGCACGCCGACCAGATCAACCCCGATCTCGGCCTGCCCAAGGGCGCGTTCGGCGGCATGAGCAGCGACTTCCTGCTGGGCGTCGACCCGGTGTTCGGCCGCGACGTGTTCTCCCGCGTCCTCTACGGCGCGCGGATCTCCATGCTGGTGGCGCTCGGCGCGGCCGTGCTGTCGGTCGGCATCGGCGTGGTCATGGGCGTCACGGCCGGTTACTTCGGCGGCTGGGTGGACGCGTTCATCAGCCGGATCATGGACATCCTGCTGGCCTTCCCGCAGCTGCTGTTCAGCATCGCGCTGGTGTCGGTGATGCCGACCTCGGCGTTCGGCATCCCGGACGAGTGGCTGCGCCCGCTCATCCTGGTCTTCGTCATCGGCTTCTTCGGCTGGCCCTACATCGGACGCATCGTCAGAGGCCAGGCCATGTCGCTGCGCGAGCGGGAGTTCGTGGACGCCGCCCGCAGCCTCGGTGCCGGCCGCACCCACATTCTGTTCCGCGAACTTCTGCCCAACCTGGTGGCGCCGATCCTGGTCTACGCGACCCTGATCATCCCCACCAACATCCTGAACGAGGCGGCGCTCAGCTTCCTCGGGGCCGGCGTCCGCCCGCCCACCGCCTCCTGGGGACAGATGCTCTCCGAGGCGGTCCGGATCTACGAGGCGGATCCCACCTACATGGTGGTCCCCGGCATCGCCATCTTCATCACCGTGCTCGCCTTCAACCTGTTCGGCGACGGCCTGCGCGACGCGCTCGACCCCAAGGGCAACTGAGCCCGCAACCCTGGAGGTTCCCAAACCCATGAAGCGAAACAGGACGCTCGCGGTCGCAGCCCTCGCGGCCACCCTCGCGCTCACCGCCACCGCCTGCGGCGGCAGCAAGGGCGGCGGCAGCGGCGACAACAAGGGCAACGCAGCGGCGGGCTTCAACGCGGCCGTCGACAAGGTGGTGAACGCCTCGGACAAGAAGGGCGGCACCCTCAACATGTGGACCACCACCGACGTGGACTCGCTCGACCCCGGTCGCGCGTACTACGCCTCGGTGTGGAACTTCGAGCGCTTCTACACCCGCACCCTGCTGGCCTTCGACGGCAAGCCGGGCAAGGAAGGCCTGAAGCTGGTCCCCGACCTGGCCGCCGCCCAGCCGGAGATCTCCGCGGACGGCAAGACCTACACCTTCAAGATGAAGCCCGGCCTGAAGTTCGAGGACGGCTCGGTCATCACCTCGAAGGACATCAAGTACGGCGTCGAGCGCATCTTCGCGCAGGACGTCATCTCCGGTGGCCCGACCTACCTGATCAACGAGCTCGACCAGGGCCAGAACTACAAGGGCCCCTACACCGACTCGGACCCGAACAAGCTGGGCCTGAAGTCGGTCACCACCCCGGACGACAACACCATCGTCTTCTCGCTGGCCAAGCCCAACTCGGACTTCCCGTACCTGCTGGCCATGGGCTCCGCCGCCCCGGTCCCGCAGAAGCTGGACACCGGCTCGCAGTACGGCCAGAAGCCGGTCTCCTCCGGCCCCTACAAGTTCAAGTCGGCCGAGGCCGGCAAGAGCTACGAGCTGGTCCGCAACGAGAACTGGGACGCGGCCTCCGACCCGTTCCGCAAGGCGCTGCCGGACGTCGTCAAGCTGACCGTCACCACCAACGCCGACGACATGGACACCCAGCTGCTGGCGAACACCGCCGACCTCGACTGGGCCCAGACCGGCCTGTCGCAGGCCGCGCAGGTCAAGGTCCTGCAGGACCAGGCGCTCAAGGCCAACACGGACGACCCGTACAACGGCTTCATCCGCTACATCAGCCTCGTCCCGTCGGTCGCCCCGTTCGACAACCAGCACTGCCGCAACGCGGTGCTGTACGCGGCCGACACCACCGCCCTGCAGACCGCCCGCGGCGGCTCGGTGGCCGGCTCGATCTACGGCTCGATGCTGCCCCCGAACATCCTCGGCTCGGACGACTACGACCCGTACAAGCTGACCCAGGGCAAGCCGAACGTCGAGAAGGCCAAGGAAGAGCTGAAGGCCTGCGGCAAGCCGGAAGGCTTCAAGACCAACATCGCGGTCCGTGGCAACAAGCCGAAGGAGGTCAACTCCGCGGTGGCGCTGCAGACCGCCCTCAAGGCCGTCAACATCGACGTCACGGTCCAGCAGTACGACGGCAAGCTGATCGCCTCCGAGATCGGCGCGCCCGACGTCGTCAAGACCAAGGGCTACGGCCTGATCGTGATGGGCTGGGGCGCCGACTTCCCGACCGGCTCCGGCTACCTGCAGCCGCTGATGGACGGCCGCTTCATCCCGAGCAACGGCAACAGCAACTACTCCGAGATCAACGACCCGGAGATCAACAGCTGGTTCGACCAGGCCGCCGCGATGACCGACCCGGCCAAGGCCGCCGAGCTGTACAAGAAGATCAACCACAAGGTTATCGACGGCGGCTACTACCTGCCGATCGTCGCCGACAAGGCCCTGAACTGGCGCAACCCGCGCCTGACCAACGTCTACATCACCGACGCGTTCGGCGAGGTGGACTTCCAGGCCCTCGGCGTCTCCGACGGCAAGTGACCTGACCTTCCCCCTTTAGTTCGCACCGCTAGTCCGAAGGGCAGGTGAAGGCCCTGCCCGGGCCGGCCGGGGGCACCCCCACAGGGGAACCCCGGCCGGCCCGTGGCAGGGCCGACCGCAGTGCTCGTGTATCTCTTCAGGCGACTGATCAACGTCGTCCTCATGCTGCTGGTGGTCGCTGCGGTGACCTTCGGCATCTTCTTCATGGTGCCCAAGCTCACCGGAACCGACCCCGCGCTGCTCTACGTGGGCAAGATCGCGGACAAGGTGGCCGTCGAGGGTATCCGCCACAAGATGGGCCTCGACAAGTCGATCGTCGAACAGTTCTGGCTCTTCCTGAAGGGCATCGTCGTCGGCCGCGACTACAACGCGGGTACCGACGTGACCCACTGCTACGCCCCCTGCCTGGGCTACTCGTTCAAGACCGAGCGCGAAGTCTGGCCGGTACTGCTCGACCGGGTCGGCGTGGACTTCTCGCTCGCCGCCGGCGCCTCGGTCCTATGGCTGGTGTTCGGCACGGCCACCGGCGTCGTCTCAGCGCTGCGCCGCGGCACCGCGCTGGACCGCATCTCGATGTCCGTCGCGCTGGCCGGCGTCTCGCTGCCGATGTACTTCACCGGCCTGGTCTCGCTCGCGATCTTCGTCGGCCAACTCGGCTGGTTCCCACGCACGTACACCGACTTCACGGCCGATCCGGTGGCCTGGTTCCAGGGGCTGGTACTGCCCTGGGTCACCCTGGCCTTCCTGTTCGCGGCGACCTACGCGCGACTCAGTCGGGCCACCCTGCTGGACGTGCTCGGCGAGGACTACATCCGCACCGCGCGCGCCAAGGGCCTCAAGGAACCCGTGGTCATCGGCAAGCACGCCATGCGCTCCACGCTGACGCCGATCCTGACCATCTTCGGTATGGACCTCGGCGGCCTGCTCGGTGGCGCCGTGCTCACCGAGAACACCTTCAACCTGCGCGGGCTCGGCTACGAGGCGGTCCAGTCGATCTCCTCCAGCGACCTGCCGGTGATCATGGGTGTGACGCTCTTCGCCGCGTTCTTCATCGTGATGGCCAATCTCCTGGTTGACCTGCTGTACGCCGTCGTCGATCCCCGGGTGAAGCTGGCATGAGCAACATGGACAAGCCCCTCCAGGCAGACAAGCCCTTCCTTTCGGTTCGCGACCTGAAGGTGCACTTCCCGACCGACGACGGACTGGTCAAGTCCGTCAACGGCCTGAGCTTCGACCTGGAGCGCGGGAAGACCCTCGGCATCGTCGGCGAGTCCGGCTCCGGAAAGTCCGTCACCTCGCTGTCGATCATGGGCCTGCACCGCACCGGCACCAAGCGCGGCGCCCCGCAGATCTCCGGCGAAATCTGGCTGGACGGCCAGGAGTTGGTCTCCGCCGACCCGGACGAGGTGCGCAAGCTCCGCGGCCACAAGATGGCGATGATCTTCCAGGACCCGCTGACCGCGATGCACCCGTACTACTCGGTCGGCGCCCAGATCATCGAGGGCTACCGGGCCCACCACCCCGGCACCTCCAAGAAGGTCGCCCGCACCCGGGCGATCGAGATGCTCGACCGGGTCGGCATCCCGCAGCCCGACAAGCGGGTCGACAACTACCCGCACGAGTTCTCCGGCGGTATGCGCCAGCGCGCCATGATCGCCATGGCCCTGGTCAACGACCCCTCGCTGCTGATCGCCGACGAGCCGACCACCGCCCTGGACGTCACCGTCCAGGCGCAGATCCTCGACCTGATCCGGGACCTGCAGAAGGAGTTCGGCTCCGCCGT
This sequence comes from Kitasatospora sp. NPDC004615, assembly GCF_042873545.1. NCBI lineage: Bacteria > Bacillati > Actinomycetota > Actinomycetes > Kitasatosporales > Streptomycetaceae > Kitasatospora > Kitasatospora sp. NPDC004615. The sequence continues at coordinate 93,878 of NZ_JBIALQ010000002.1, read as the reverse complement.
CATCATCATCACGCACGACCTGGGCGTGGTCGCCGAGATCGCCGACGACATCCTGGTCATGTACGGCGGCAAGCCCGTCGAGCGCGGCCCTGCCGACACCATCTTCGAAGCCCCCGAGCATCCCTACACCTGGGGCCTGCTCGGCTCGATGCCCCGCCTCGACCGGGAGCTCCAGGACCGGCTGATCCCGGTCAAGGGCACCCCGCCGAGCCTGATCAACGTGCCGTCCGGCTGCGCGTTCCACCCGCGCTGCCCGTACGCCGAGCTCACCGGCGGCCGCTCCACCAGCGAGGTGCCCGTGCTGGCCGAGGCCGCCCCCCGGCACTTCGCCGCCTGCCACCTGCCGGTCGCCGAACGCCACCGGATCTTCACCGAAGAGATCGCGCCCCGGCTGTGAGCACGTACCACCCACTTGGAGACAACCGATGACGGACAGCCAGACGGCGGCCCCGCAGGCCGCGAAGGTGCCCGCCCAGGCACCCGGCCAGGACCGTGAACCCCTGCTGCGGGTCACCGGACTGACCCGGCACTTCCCGGTCACCAAGGGCCTGCTGAAGCGTCAGGTCGGCGCGGTGCGCGCGGTCGACGGCATCGACTTCGAGGTCATGCCCGGCGAGACGCTCGGCGTGGTCGGCGAGTCCGGCTGCGGCAAGTCCACCATGGGACGCCTGGTCACCCGACTCGACGAACCCACCGGCGGGAAGATCGAGTTCGAGGGCGCCGACATCACCCACCTGGGAGTCTCGGCGATGCGGCCCTACCGCCGCGACATCCAGATGATCTTCCAGGACCCGTACTCCTCGCTGAACCCCCGGCACACCATCGGCACCATCGTCGGTGCGCCGTTCCGGCTCCAGAACGTCCAGACCGAGCACGGCGTCAAGAAGGCCGTCCAGGACCTGCTGGAACTGTGCGGCCTCAGCCCCGAGCACTACAACCGCTACCCGCACGAATTCTCCGGCGGCCAGCGCCAGCGCATCGGCATCGCCCGCGCGCTCGCCCTCCGTCCGAAGATGATCGTCGCGGACGAGCCGGTCTCGGCGCTGGATGTCTCCATCCAGGCCCAGGTGGTCAACCTGCTGGACGACCTCCAGAAGGAACTCGGCCTGACCTACCTGATCATCGCGCACGACCTCTCGGTGGTCCGGCACGTCTCCGACCGGGTCGCCGTGATGTACCTCGGCAAGGTGGTGGAGATCGCCGACCGCGACTCCCTGTACGCCAAGCCGATGCACCCCTACACCAACGCCCTGATGTCCGCGGTGCCGGTTCCGGACCCGAAGCGCAAGGAGCGGCGCGAGCGGATCCTGCTCACCGGCGACGTCCCGTCGCCGCTCAACCCGCCGTCGGGGTGCCGGTTCCGCACCCGGTGCTGGAAGGCGCAGGACATTTGCGCGAGCCAGGAGCCCCCGCTCAGTGCCGCGCGGGCCGGGCACCAGGTGGCTTGCCACTTCCCGGAGAACGCCGAGTAGTTCGCTGTCCGAGGTCCGCCCGTGGAGGGGAGTTCCCTCCGCGGGCGGATCTTGCCGTTTACGGGGCGCGTTCGCGCGGTTCCGGGGAACCCCCGGCGCCCCTGACGGGGCGCGGGAATTGACGGTGCCGGCTGGGAGAATGGCGGGCATGCTTGAGATTGCGGTGCGGGACCGGACGGATGCGGTCCGGGTGCGGGTGTCGGAGGGCGAACTCCTCGACATGGTGCGGGACATGGGGGAATGGCCGGACTCCGTCCTGGTACTGCAACGGGTGCCCGACCTGCCGCACACGTACGCGCAGGCGTGTCCGGAGTACGGGGCGTGGACGGTGGAGTACCGGGCGGGGAGCCCTGCGCGGCACTACGGGACCCAGGTGGGCGACGTGGAGCAGGTCGCCGCGCTGCTGCTCGGGTGGGCACGGGAGGACGAAGGCTGGGGCGTCGGGGTCGCATGGGAGCGGATCGAGTTCGAAGTCCCGGAGCCCGCGCCGCTGGAGCTGTCCGCGCAGGACGAGGCGACCGTGGTCGACGAGGTCCGGCGGCTGCTGGTGGCGGGCTATGCGACCCGCGCGCAGGCGGCCGAGGTCGCGGAGGAGTGCCTGGTGGACAAGGACTCCCGTCCGGTGACGAAGGAGCAGGCGAAGCAGCTGGTCGACCGGATGTGGCTGGAGCGGGTCGCCGAGCAGCGGTCGTGGGTGGGGGAGACCGACCCGGAGCGGGTGGCCAAGGCGTTCGCCGCGCTGGAAGCGACCGGCATCACGGCGCGGGAGAACTTCACCTGTTGCCGCAATTGCGGCAACGGGGAGATCTGGGCGGAGAACCCGGAGGCGCGCGGCTTCGTGTACTTCCACTCCCAGTGCACCGAGGGCGTGGCGTCCGGTGGGGACCTGTGGCTGCTGTACGGCGGTTTCGACGACTCGGCGGACACCACGGCGGCGGTCGGCCGGGAGGTCGTCGCGGCGCTGGAGGAGTGCGGCCTGGGGGTGAGTTGGGACGGCAGCCCGGACGACGCGATCCGGGTCACCGGCCTGGACTGGCGGCGCCGGCTGGTCGGGTAGTCCGAGTCGGCACGGCTTTCGTTCGTCCGGCGCAGTGCGGGGCGTGAGCTGTTGCCCGGGTGGTGGGGGTGCCTTGAGCTGGACCGGAATGTTCCGGCTCCCGTGCGAGGGGTAGGTCCACCATGCTGTCGGCCCGCAGTCTGTTCCAGGAGATCCACGACGACGACCGGGCGTTCCGGCTGTTCTGCTCGATCGCGGCCAAGGGGGAGGACCAGGGCGGCTGGGAGAACGGCCGGATCGCCCGGCTGGTGCCCGACCAGGAGTTGGCACCGAAGGTGGCCCGGCACGGAGCGGACGAGGACAAGCACGGGCGGATCTTCAAGGCGCTGATGCACAAGCGGGGACTGGATCCGGCCGAAGTCCCGGACGAGACCGACTACACGATGATCCTGGAACGGCAGGGCATCGGCCTGGCGCACGCCCGGCTGCGCCGGGACGAGCCGTTGTCCGAGCAGGACGTGATCACGTACCTGGCGCACAGCCGGGTGACCGAGCAGCGGGCGTCCGAGCAGATGCGGATGCTGAAGCGGATCTTCGGCGAGCACCCCGAGGTGGGCCGGGCGGTGCGGATGATCTCCAACGACGAGGACAACCATCTGGCGTTCTGCCACGAGGAGTTGCTGCGGCTCGCGTACCGCGGGCACGGCCGGTCGATCCTGGACACCCTGCAGGACACCGCGCGGGCGGAGATCCGCACCTACCGGGACGTCAGCCTGGCGGTGATGGCGCACATGGGGGAGCTGCTGCGCTGGCCGCGGGCGAAGTCGGCGGCGCTGGCGGCGGGCATCCACACGGTGTACGGGTACGAACGGGCGGGCGGGTGGCGGCGGATGACCACGCTGCGGATGCCGGCCAAGCTGAACGCGCTGGGCGGGCCGGCGCCGCACGAGTCGTTCGCCTGACCGCCCGGCGAACGGCGCCGGTCGGTCGGCATGGACACTGACCAGGTGAGCTCCGAGATCTTCCCGCACGACGTCCAGCAGATCCTCGACCTGGTGGGCATCTTCGTCTTCGCACTGTCCGGCGGCCTGATGGCGGTCCGCAAGAACATGGACATCTTCGGCATCTGTGTCCTGGCCGAGGCCACCGCGCTCGGCGGCGGTGTGCTGCGGGACTTGATGATCGGGGCGCTGCCGGTGGCCGCGTTCACCAACGCCGGTTATTTCGCGACCCCGCTGGTGGCGGGGCTGGTGGTGTTCTTCCTGCACCCGGAGGTGGAGCGGATCACCCGGTCGGTGATGGTGCTGGACGCGGCGGGCCTCGGACTGTTCGCCGTCACCGGCACCATCAAGGCGCACGACTACGGGCTGGGCGCGGTCCCCTCGGTGGCCTGCGGGATGCTGACCGCGGCGGGCGGCGGCGTGGTGCGCGACGTGCTGGCGATGGAGCCGCCCTCGCTGCTGCGCTGGGACCGGGAGATCTACGCGGTGCCGGCGCTGGTCGGCGCGGCGATCACGGCGATCCTGATCGCCGTCGGCCAACTCACCCCGGTGAACGCCGCGCTGGCGGCGGTGGCCGCCTTCACGATGCGGCTGCTGGCGCTCAAGTACGGCTGGCGGGCGCCGCGGGCCTGGCACCGCAACGGTTCGCGGGCCGGTGAGGAGTAAGGCCCTCACGGGCGCCGCGGGCCTGGCACCGCAACGGTTCGCGGGCCGGTGAGGAGTAAGGCCCTCAGCTGCGTGCGGCGCGCACCTCGTGCTTGGCGCCGCAGCGGTTCTCGCACCAGCGGGGGGTGGGGGAACCGCCGTAGGCCAGCGAGATCGCCTCGACCGTGCAGAGCAGTTCCGGCAGCAGTTTGCTGAGTTCGACGACCGAGGCGACCTGCACCGGGGCGGAGATCGAGCAGGCGGCGATCGCGGTGCCCTCGGTGCCGGCGATCGGGGCGGCGATGCAGTTCACCGACGGGTGGTACTCGGCCTGGTCGACGGCCCAGCCGCGCCGCCGCACCTCGACCAGCTCGGCCCGCAGTTGCTCCGGGTCGCTGATCGACTGCGGGGTGCGGGCCGGGAATTCGGCCTCGGCGAGGTAGGCGGTGAGCCGGTCGGCGGGCAGGTCGGCCAGCAGCACCTTGCCGGCCGCGGTGGCCGCGGCGGGGGCGCGCCGGCCGATCCGGCTGTCCTCGCCGAGCCAGCTGCGGCCGGGGTCCGGGTACTTGGCGTCCACCTTGTCCAGGTAGAGCACCTCGTCGCCCTCCAGGACCGACAGGTGGACGGTGTGCCCGTAGCGCTCGTTGAGCACCGCCAGGTAGGGGGCGGCGACCTGGCGGATGTCGATGCCCTCGAGGGCCTGGTGGGCGAGCGCGAACAGCCGGCCGCCGAGCCGGTAGCGGTGGTCGGACTGCCGGGTGACGAAGCCGTGTTCCTGCAGGGTGCGCAGCAGCCGCAGGGCGGTGGACTTGTGCACGCCGATCCGGGCGGCGGCCTGCTCCAGCGAGGCCGGGCCCTCGCCGAGCGAGGCCAGGATGGTCAGCGCGCGGTCGACCGTCTGGGACACGGCCCTCCCCCTCTCACAGCGGCGTGGCCGGAACGCTAACGGCGCGTTGCAGAGGGTGCAATGGCCAAATCGTGACCTGCGGGCCGCCTACACTGGACCCGCTATGGCTTACCTCGACCACGCCGCCACCACCCCGATGCTGCCCGAGGCGATCGCCGCGATGACGGCGCAGTTCGGGACCGTCGGCAACGCTTCCTCCCTGCACACCGCCGGGCGGCGGGCCCGCCGGGTGATCGAGGAGTCCCGGGAGTCGCTGGGCGAGTCGCTGGGCGCGCGGCCCAGCGAGATCGTGCTCACCGCGGGCGGCACCGAATCCGACAACCTGGCGGTCAAGGGCCTGTACTGGGCCCGGCTGGCCGCCGATCCGGCCCGCCGCCGGGTGCTGAGCAGCCCGGTCGAGCACCACGCGGTGCTGGACGCGGTGCACTGGCTGGCCGAGCACGAGGGCGCCGAGGTCGAGTACCTGCCGGTGGACGAGGTCGGCCGGGTGCGCCCGGAGGCGCTGCGCGAGGCGATCGAGCGGGCGCCGGAGACGGTCGCGCTGGTCACCGTGATGTGGGCCAACAACGAGGTCGGCACCGTCCAGCCGGTACGCGAACTCGCCGCCGTCGCCGCGGAGTTCGGGATCCCGATGCATGCGGACGCGGTGCAGGCGCTGGGCCAGGTCCCGGTGTCCTTCGCCGACTCCGGGCTGACGGCGCTCACCGTCACCAGCCACAAGATCGGCGGCCCGTACGGGGTCGGCGCGCTGCTGCTGTCCCGCTCCGCGACGCCCGTTCCGCTGCTGCACGGCGGCGGCCAGGAGCGCGACGTCCGCTCCGGGACGCTGGACGTGCCCGGCGCGGCCGGGTTCGCGGTGGCGGCCGAGCTGGCCGTCGAGCGGCAGCCCGAGTACGCGGCGGGTGTCGGCATGCTGCGTGACGACCTGGTCGCGGTGGTCCGGGCGGCCGCGCCCGAGGCGCTGCTGAACGGCGACCCGGACCCGGCGGGCCGGCTGCCCGCGAACGCGCACTTCTCCTTCCCCGGCTGCGAGGGCGACGCGCTGCTGATGCTGCTGGACGCGGCCGGTGTGGAGTGCTCCACCGGTTCGGCCTGTTCGGCGGGCGTCCCGCAGCCCAGCCACGTGCTGCTGGCGATGGGCGTGGCCCCCGAACTCGCCCGCGCCTCGCTGCGGTTCTCGCTCGGCCACACCTCCACCCGGGCGGACGTCGAGGCGCTGGCCGCCGCGCTGCCCGGAGCGGTGGAGCGGGCCCGCCGGGCCGGACTGGTGCGGGCCGGTCGCTGACCGGATCTGTTCTGTAGCGGAACGATCTGCTGCCGGACTTATTCTGGAGGGATGAACGCACCCCTGCCCGAGCGCACCGTCCGTGACCTCACCGGGCTGCTGGTCCAGGCCGCGCACGCCATGAACACCCGCCTGTCGCTGGCCCTGGCCGAGATCGACAGCTCCCCGCGCAAGCACTGCGTGCTGCTGCACGCCATGGAGGCCGAGCGCACCCAGTCGCAGCTGGCCGCGATCGCCGGGCTGGACAAGACCACCATGGTGGTCACCGCCGACGAGCTGGAGCGGGACGGCCTGGCCGAGCGCCACCCGTCCGTGACCGACCGGCGGGTGAAGGTAATCCGGGTCACCCCGGCCGGTGCGGAGCTGGTGCGGCGCGGCGAGGTGATCGTCGACCGGGTGCACGGGGACGCGCTGGGCGAACTGTCGGCCGGGGAGCGGCAGGTGTTCGTGGACGCGCTGGACCGGCTGCAGCAGGACGTGGAGTTCCCGATGGTGGGGGAGGGCGGCGTGGTGCGGAAGCCGCGGCGGTTCCGGCAGAGCTGACAATCCCGTTCTGGATCGTCTATTGCAAAACTATCTGTTACGGTCTCTCTTGTTGGGGGAGCGCGCGCCCGCGTGCCCCCGGGGAGGGAGACACCCATGTCCGAAAACCCGTCACGCGCCCGCTGGTTGGCCCTCGCGGTGGTCTGCGCGGGCATGCTGATGGTGATCCTGGACGGCTCGATCACCACCGTCGCGCTGCCCGCCATCCAGGACGACCTGCACATCGACCGGGCCGGACTGGCCTGGGTGGTGGACGCCTACGTGGTCGCCTTCGGTGGCCTGCTGCTGCTCGCCGGGCGCCTCGGCGACCTGCTCGGCCGGCGCCGGATCTACCTCACCGGCATCGCCGCGTTCACCGCCGCCTCCGTGCTGTGCGGCCTCGCCGCCACCCCCGCGATGCTGATCGGCGCCCGCTTCCTACAGGGCATCGGCGGGGCGATGGCCTCCGCCGTCGGCCTCGGCATGGTGGTCGGGCTGTTCCCCGAACCCGCCGACCGGGCCAAGGCGTTCGGCGCCGTCGGCTTCACCGGCGCGGCCGGCGCCTCGCTCGGCCAGGTGCTCGGCGGCGTGCTCACCGAGGGCCTGGGCTGGCACTGGATCTTCTTCATCAACCTGCCGATCGGCGCCGCCGCACTCCTTGCCGGGCTGCGCCTGCTGCCCCGCGACCAGGTCGGCCGCGCGAAGGGCGGGGTGGACGTCCCCGGTGCGGTGCTGGTCACCGGCGGCCTGATGCTCGGCGTGTACACCATCGTCGAGGGCGGCCCGCACGGTTGGGCCCTGGCGGCCGGTGCGCTGCTGCTGCTCGCCGCGTTCGTCCTGCGGCAGGCCCGCGCCGCCACCCCGCTGCTGCCGCTGCGGGTCCTCGCCCGGCGCACCACCGCGCTCGCCAACCTGGTGCAGATCCTGCTGCTCGGCGCGATGTTCGGCTTCCAGGTGCTGGTGGCGCTGTACCTGCAGAACGTCCAGCACTACGGCGCGCTCGGCACCGGACTGGCCATGCTGCCTGCCGCGCTCACCATCGGCACCGTCTCGCTGCTGGCCGCCGCCCGCGCGATCGGCCGGTTCGGCGAACGCCGCACCCTGCTGATCGGCCTGGCCCTGCTCACCGTCGGCCTCGGGCTGCTGGTACGGCTACCCGCCGGCCACTTCGACTACGTCACCGACCTGCTGCCCACCATGCTGCTCGGCGCCGGCTTCGGACTCGCCGCCACCGCGCTCACCGCGCTCGGCATGGCCGACGCCCGGCCCGAGGACGCCGGACTGCTCTCCGGCGTGCTCAACACCACCCAGCAGGTCGGCGCGGCGCTCGGTGTAGCCGTTCTGACCGCGCTGGCCGGCGGCACCGGAGATGCGGTCGACGGGTTCCACCTGGCCTTCGGCGTGGGCGCGATGCTGCTGCTCGCCGCGTTCCTGCTGGCCACCGCACTTCCCGCGCGGACCGCTGCTGTCCCGAGCGCCGCCGAGCCGTCCGTCCTGGTGCCGAACTGACCCTCCGGGGCCGGGGCGAGCTGTCGGAGCCCGGTGCGGACTGACCGTCCGGCGCGCGCCCGGCCACCGTTAGGCTGGACTCCTTATGACTGACTTCCCCGGCGCCCCGACCACCCCGTCCACCGGCCGACTGCGCGTGCTCGCCGCGATGTCCGGCGGCGTCGACTCCGCCGTCGCCGCCGCCCGGGCCGTCGAAGCCGGCCACGAGGTGACCGGCGTCCACCTGGCGCTCGCCAGCAACCCGCAGTCCTTCCGCACCGGCGCGCGCGGCTGCTGCACCCTGGAGGACTCCCGGGACGCCCGCCGCGCCGCCGACGTGATCGGCATCCCGTTCTACGTCTGGGACTTGGCGGAGCGCTTCCGCGAGGACGTGATCGAGGACTTCGTCGCCGAGTACGCCGCCGGGCGCACCCCCAACCCGTGCCTGCGCTGCAACGAGAAGATCAAGTTCGCCGCGCTGCTCGACAAGGCGATCGCACTCGGCTTCGACGCCGTCTGCACCGGCCACTACGCCCGGATCGTCGACCTGCCCGACGGCACCCGCGAACTCCACCGGGCCGTCGACGGCGCCAAGGACCAGTCGTACGTGCTCGGCGTGCTCGACGCCGACCAGCTCGCCCACTCGCTGTTCCCGCTCGGCGACACCACCAAGGACGTCATCCGTGAAGAGGCCGACCGGCGCGGCCTGGCCGTCGCCAAGAAGCCCGACAGCCACGACATCTGCTTCATCACCGACGGCGACACCCAGGGCTTCCTCGCCGAACGCCTCGGCACCGCGACCGGCGACATCCTCGACACCGACGGCACCAAGCTCGGCGAACACGACGGCGCCTACGGCTTCACCATCGGCCAGCGCAAGGGCCTCCGCCTCGGCCGCCCCGCCGCCGACGGCAAGCCCCGCTACGTCCTCGACATCTCGCCGGTCAACAACACCGTCACCGTCGGCCCCGCCAGCGGCCTCGACGTGCACGCCCTCACCGCCATCCGCCCCCGCTGGTGCGGCACCCCGGCGAGCGGCGAAGGCCGCTACACCGCGCAGCTCCGCGCCCACGGCGAAGAGGTGCCGGTGACGGCGGTGATGACCGGCGACGAGCTGCACGTCCGCCTCGACACCCCCGCCCGCGGCATCGCGCCCGGGCAGGCCGTGGTGCTGTACGACGGCACCCGGGTGGTCGGCTCGGCGACCATCGCGAGCACCGAACGGGCCGTCGAGGCCTAGGGTCTGTCTTCAAACCCCCGCCTGCCCCACAGCGCCTGGCACGCACTCTCGCCGCACCGGGCGAAAGACCAAGTACACCCAGTACGAGGCCTTCCACCCGGCACGCCGAGAGCACGCACCAGACGCCGCGGGGCTGCGCCGCGGGTTTGAAGACAGCCCCTAGCCACTATTGGTTTGACCCGGGCGTGGCGGGCGGTGATAGGACTGTTTGCACTATGAACATCACGGTCTTCTGTTCGGCGAACCTGCTCGATGCCAAGTACACCGCTCCGGCGGCGGAGTTCGCCCGGCTGCTCGGGGCCGGCGGGCACACGCTGGTGTGGGGCGGGTCGCACACCGGGCTGATGGGCCTGCTGGCCGACGAGGTGCAGCAGGCCGGGGGGCGGCTGGTCGGGGTGTCGGTGGAGTTCCTGCGGCACAAGGCGTACGAAGGCGCCGACGAGCTGGTGGTGACGCCCGATCTGGCCACGCGGAAGGCCGAGTTGCTGGCGCGCGGGGACGCGGTGGTGGTGCTGGTCGGCGGGCTCGGGACGCTGGACGAAGTCACCGAGGTGCTGGAGCTGAAGAAGCACGGGCAGCACGACAAGCCGATCGTGTTCCTCGACACCGAGGGGTTCTACGCCGGGACGCGGACCCAGCTCGAGCGGATGGACAGCGAAGGGTTCCTGCCGCGTCCGCTCGCCGAGCTGGTGAGTTTCGCGCAGACTCCCGCCGAAGCCCTCGCCCACGCCACCGCCAAGCAGAACTGAGGAATCCCATGGGTGTCCACCTGATCACCGGCGCCGGCTCCGGCATCGGCTCCGCCGTCGCCGACAAGCTCACCGCCCGCGGCGAAGAGGTCTGGCTGCTCGCCCGGGACGCGCGCCGCGCCGCCCAGTTGCGCGAGCGCTACCCCGAGGCGCGGACGCTGGTCGGCGACCTCGACGACCCGGCCAAGCTGTCCTGGGCGTTCGGCCACCAGGCGCTGCCCGTCGAACTCGACTCGCTGCTGCACATCGCCGGCGTGGTCGAACTCGGCACCATCGGCGAGACCCCCGTCAAGGCGTGGCAGCAGCAGCTGAACGTCAACACCGTCGCGCCCGCCGAGATCACCCGCCTGCTGCTCCCCTCGCTGCGCCTCGCCCGCGGCCACGTCGTCTTCGTCAACTCCGGCGCCGGCCTGCGCGCCGACCCGACCTGGGGCTCATACGCGGCCAGCAAGTTCGCGGTCCGGGCGGTCGCCGACGCGCTGCGACAGGAGGAGCACGCCAACGGGGTCCGGGTCACCACCGTCTACCCCGGGCGGACCGCCACCGCGATGCAGGTGAAGGTGCACCAGCAGGAGGGCAAGGAGTACGACCCCTCGAAGTGGATCGCGCCGGAATCGGTCGCCACCGCGATCCTCGCCGCGCTCGACCTGCCGCGCGACGCGGAGATCACCGAGATCACGGTGCGCCCCGGCCAGTAGGGCGGTCACCCCAGGCGGTGGCGGAGCCAGGCCAGGCCGTGGGCACCGAGCGCGTCGGCGCGCAGCGTCCACAGCCCGGTGAGGGTCGCGACGAACGCAGTGACGGCCCCCGGTGAGGCTGCGCGCCACATCGACACGCCGTCGGCCCATCGTTCCGCGTTCTCGGGTGTGTGCCCCGCCTGGATCAGCCGGACGACCAGGTACGCCGTGTCGACCCAGGCCGCGCCGGGTGCGGGGAACGCCCAGTCGACGACCCGCACCGTGTCGCCGTCCACCAGGAGGTTGGGGCCGGTGAGGTCGGTGTGGACGAGAGTCCCGCCGTCGATCAGGGCCGGCGCTTCGTGTTCGGCCCCGATCAACGTGCTCAACCGCTCCACGGCCCACGCGTCGAGCCGGTCCCGGTGCCGCTCGTCGAGCGTGTGCCAGAAGTCCTGGCCGGACCACCGGTCGGCGAGCCGCAGAGTTCGTAGCGGCGGAGCCGGGGTCAGCGTCTCGGCGAGGGTCTCCAGTGTTCGGGCGATCACTGGCAGATCGGCCGATCCGGGGGACAGGTCTGCGTGCCGCCCGGGCGCGCGTTCGAATCCGAGGGCCAGCCACCCGGCGGCCTCGACCGTCCACAGCAGGCGGGGGCCAATGCCGGGCGGGAGGACGGTGTTGACGGCCGATTCCAGGCGGTGCATCCACGCCTTGGCGTTGTCCTCCCGGACCGCTTTGCAGAACACCGGCCCCCCGGCCGCGTCCAGTAGCGCAGCGAAGTCGGAGACGGTCCCGGCGGTCGGCGGCGTAGCGCGGGCAACTGGTCCGGTCCGTCCCTCGATTCCGCTTCGCAGTTCGGACGGCAGCTGGTGCCAGGCGTAGCCCATGGGAGTCCTCCGGAGTGCGGCCCGCCCCGGTCAAGTCGCGAGCGGAGCGGGCCGGTTGGTCGGTCGCTAACTGCTGTGGCAACCGCGATGGCACTGGCTGCAACTGCCGCTCCCGCTGGTGTCGCTGCCATCGCCACCGCTGCCCTCGGAGCAGTCGGCGGACATGGCCCACAGCTCGCCGTCCACGGCGAAGCCGCTGGCCTCGATGACGGCCACCCAAGGTGATCGCTCGCCATGCGTGCGACAGTACGCCGCTGCACGGTGTCCAACCAGAACGGCCAGCAGACGGCGCCTCCGCCGCGCTCGACCTGCCGCTCGACGCGGCGATCACCGTCCGCCCCGGCCAGTAGCCGGGGGAGCGCGGCTGCGGTCCACTGGAGGGACGGGGCCGTGGTCGCGGCTCCACCAGGTGAGGAGCGGTCGCATGCCTCTGGCCCGGGTGAACGGTGTCGGTCTCTACTACGAGCTGGCGGGGGACGGCGATCCGCTGGTGCTGGTCCACGGGTCCTGGACCGACCATGTCACGTGGGGCGCCGTGGTGCCCGACCTCGCCGAGCGGTACCGCGTGCTGGCCTACGACCGGCGGGGGCACAGCCAGAGCGAACGTCCCGCCGGGCAGGGGACCCGGACCGAGGACGAGCAGGACCTCGCCGCGCTGATCGAGGCGTTCGACCTGGCGCCGGCGCACGTCGCCGGCAACTCCTTCGGGGCCTCGACGGCGCTGGGCCTGGCGGCGAGGCGTCCTGAGCTGTTCCGGAGCCTGGTGGCGCACGAGCCCCCGCTGATGGGGATCGTGGGCGAGGATCCGGACCTCCGGCCGCTGATGCGAGCCATGGGGGAGAAGCTGGAGTCCGTTCGCGCGCATCTGCGCGCGGGCGAGAACCTCGCGGGTGCGGAGCAGTTCGTCGAGGAGGTCGCCCTCGGCCCCGGGAACTGGGAGCAGCTCCCGGACTGGCTCCGGGACACCCTGGTCACCAACGCCCCCACCTTCCTCGACGAACTGGCCGATCCCGACTGGCTGTTCCTCGACCTCGCCGGGCTGTCCGGTTACACCGGCCCCGCCCTGCTGACCAACGGCACCGAGAGCCCGCCGTGGTTCCCGGCCATCATCTCCCGGCTCGGCGAGGCGCTGCCCCGGGCCGAGGTCAGGACGCTGGAGGGAACCGGCCACGTCCCGCACGTCTCGCACCCCGAGGACTACCTGCGCAGCCTGACCGGCTTCCTCGCCGCCGCCTGAGGGCAAGGCTGCGTAGGCTCTGTCCCGTGACTGACGTGGACGTTTTCGGAGAACTGGCCGGGGCCGCGACCGGGGTGGGGTCGATGCCCGGTGGGGATGTGCGGGACATGGTCCGGGGGGTGATGGCCGAGCTGGAGCAGCTGCCGCACCTGCCGGAGCTGCCCGGGCGCGGGCCCGGTGCGGACATGATCGGGCGCGGGGCGGGCCTGCTGACCGAGCTGTTCGTGCAGACCGAGCCGAGCGGGTGGCGGTTCACCGACCACCCGGGGCGGGACACCAAGCGGGCCCGGTCCTGGCTGGGCGAGGACCTGGACGCACTGGAGGAGTACACCCAGGGCTACCAGGGGCTGCTGAAGATCCAGGCGGTCGGGCCGTGGACGCTGGCCGGGTCGATCGAGCTGCGGCACGGCGAGAAGGCGCTCAGCGACCCCGGCGCCTGCCGGGACATCGCGGAGTCGCTGACCGAGGGCCTGCGCCGTCACCTGGAGGACGTCCGCCGCCGGGTGCCGGGAGCGACGATCGTGCTGCAGCTGGACGAGCCGCTGCTGCCCGCCGTCCTCGCCGGTTCGGTGAAGACCGCCAGCGGCTTCCAGCGGCTGCGCGCGATCGACCGCCAACTCGCCGAGCAGGCGCTGCGCGAGGTGATCCGGGGCGTGGAAACGCCGGTGCTGGTGCACAGTTGCGCGCCGAAGGTGCCGATTCCCTTGCTGCGCCGGGCCGGTGCGGCCGGGATCAGCCTGGACTTCTCGTTCCTGACGGAGCGTGACGACGACGACCTGGGCGAGGCGGTCGAGGGCGGGACGCTGATCCTCGCCGGTGTGGTGCCCTCCACCGACACGACTGCGGTTCAATCAAAAGGCGTGTCAGACCCGGCCGGTAGTGTCCAGGGTGTCAGGACGTTGTGGCGCAGGCTCGGGCTGGCCCCGGAGCTGTTGGGCCGCCGGGTGGTGGTGACGCCGACGTGCGGGCTCGCGGGGGCGTCCCCGGTGTACGCGCGGCGGGCGTTGGCCTCGGCGGTGCGGGCGGCACGGAGCCTGGTGGACAACCCGGAGTGACGAGCGAGGAGGACGGCGCGGTGGCGGCTGTGGAGGGCTGGGAGGAGATCCCGGCGGAGGTGCGGACCCGGCACGCCGAACTGGCGACCGAGATCGAGGAGCACCGGGCCCGGTACTACGACCAGGACGCCCCGGTCATCAGCGACGCCGAATTCGACGCCCTGATGCGCGAGTTGGAGACACTGGAGGCCGAGCACCCGGCGCTGGTGACGCCCGACTCGCCGACCCAGAAGGTCGGCGGCGGGGCGAACGAGCAGTTCGCGTCCGTGGTGCACCGCGAACGGCTGCTCAGCCTCGACAACGCGATGGACGCCGAGGAGTTGGCGGCCTGGGCCGAGCGGGTCGCCACCGAACTGTCCGGCATCGACTACCACTACCTGTGCGAACTCAAGGTCGACGGGCTGGCCGTCAACCTGACGTACGAGAACGGCGACCTCGTCCTCGCGGCGACCCGCGGCACCGGGCAGGTGGGCGACGACATCACCGCCAACATCCGCACCATCAAGGGCATCCCGCACCGGCTCAAGGGCGACAACATCCCCGCGCTGGTGGAGATCCGCGGCGAGGTGTACTTCCCCACCGAGGAGTTCGACGCGCTGAACGCCTCCTTCGCCGAGGAGAACGAGCGCCGCCGGCAGGAGAACGAGGAGCGCGCCAAGGAGGGCAAGCGGCCGCGGGCGATGATCCGGCTGTTCATGAACCCGCGCAACGCCGCCGCCGGTTCGCTCCGGCAGAAGGACCCGCTGGTCACCGCCGCCCGCCCGCTGCGGATGGTGGTGCACGGCATCGGCGCCCGGGTCGGCTTCGACATCGACAACCAGTCGCACGCCTACCAGCTGCTGCACGACTGGGGCCTGCCGACCGCCAAGCACAACAAGGTGGTCGGCTCGCTCGAGGAAGTGCGGGCGTTCATCAAGTACTTCGGCGAGCAGCGGCACTCCGTCGAGCACGAGATCGACGGCGTGGTGGTCAAGGTCGACGAGATCGCCCTGCAGGGCCGGCTCGGCTCCACCTCCAAGTCGCCGCGCTGGGCGATCGCCTGGAAGTACCCGCCGGAGGAGGTCACCGGCAAGCTCGCCGAGATCAAGATCGGCATCGGCCGCACCGGCCGGGCCACCCCGTACGCGGTGCTGGCCGAGCCGGTGAAGGTGGCCGGCTCGATGGTGCAGTACGCGACGCTGCACAACCAGCAGATCGTCAAGGCCAAGGACGTGCTGCTCGGCGACACCATCGTGCTGCGCAAGGCCGGTGACGTGATCCCGGAGATCCTCGGCCCGGTCTACGACCTGCGCGACGGCAGCGAGCGGGCGTTCGAGATGCCCACGCACTGCCCGGAGTGCGGCGGCGAGCTGCGCCCGATGTCCGAGGGCGACATCGACCTGCGCTGCCCGAACGCGCAGCACTGCCCGGCGCAGATCCGCGAGCGGATCGCGTTCCTCGGCGGCCGCCAGTGCCTGGACATCGAGGGCCTCGGCTACGTCGCGGCCACCGCGCTCACCCAGCCGCTGGAGCCCGCCGACCCGCCGGTCAAGGACGAGGGCGACATCTTCGGCCTGACCGAGGAGCAGCTGCTGCCGATCAAGGTGCTGGTGCGCGACCCGAAGACCGGCATGCCCAAGCCGGACGACAAGACCGGCAAGGAGAAGCGGACGTCCTTCTTCGCCACCACCGCCGGCGCCCCGAAGAAGAACACCGGTGTTCTGCTGGACAACCTGGACAAGGCCAGGGACCGCCCGCTGTGGCGCTTCCTGAACGGACTGTCGATCCGCCACGTCGGTCCGGTGGCCGCGCAGGAACTGGCCCGCGAATTCCGTGACCTGGACCGGATCTTCGCCGCCGACGAGACCGAACTCGCCGCCGTCGAGGGCGTCGGGCCGACCATCGCCAAGGCCATCAAGGAGTGGTACGCGGAGGAGTGGCACTGCGAGATCCTCCGCAAGTGGCGCGACGCCGGCGTGCGGTTCACCGAGGAGGCCGACGAGGAGCAGGGCGAACGCCCGCTGGAGGGGCTGACGTTGGTGGTCACCGGCACCCTCGCCGGGCACACCCGGGACGGCGCGAAGGAGGCGCTGACCTCGCGCGGCGCGAAGGTGACCGGATCGGTGTCGAAGAAGACCCACTTCGTGGTGGTCGGCGACAACCCCGGCTCCAAGTACGACAAGGCGGTGCAGCTCGGCGTCCCGGTGCTGGACGACGCCGGGTTCGCGGTGCTGCTGGAGCAGGGCGCGGACGCCGCCCGCAAGCACCTCGGGCTGGACGTCGAGGGGGGCGGCGCAGAGGGCGAGGCCGGTGGGGAAAATGCCGGAGAAGTACCGGAGGAGCAGGTTTCCTGACAGGTCGTTACCGTCCTGATGCCGCGTCAGTCGGGTGTTCGGGAGCGAAATCGGGCATTGTGTCATCGAGCAGCGCGCGGATATGACGTCGCGCTCGGAGGTGACCGGAAAGTGCGCCCGTACGGCGGACCCCGGCTTACCCTGGGCGCTACGAACTGTCAGCAGGAGTGTGTGGCACCGGTTCTGCCGGAGCCCCGGGGACACGCCCTCGTCTGACGTCCACCGGCATCCCGAGGAGGGGGTGCCTCACCGTGAGGCGGCCCAGCGGGGGCGGGCCCGACGGAGGACTGGGCTTATGGATCGTACGACCGGCGGCGCGCCCACACGCCCGCCGCAGGGGATGGCGGGGGCGGTGCTGCTGCTCGGCGTCCTGCTGGCCGGGGCCGCGCCGCTGATCCCGCTGGCCGTCCTGGTGTACCGCTACGAACCCGAACTGCTCCCGCTGTTCGCGGTTCCGCTGGCCGTACTGGTCGCCGCCTGGCGGATCGCCCGGGACCGGGCCAGGGACCAGCTCACCGACCCGCTGACCGACCTGCCCAACCGGCAGGCCCTGCTGATCGCCACCCAGGAGGCGCTGGCCGCGCACGAGGGCGAGGACGGCTACAGCGTCGGCCTGATCCTGCTCGACCTGGACCGCTTCCGGTCGCTGAACGACGCGCTCGGGCACACCGCCGGCGACCGGCTGCTGGTGCACATCGCCCGCCGCCTGCACCGGGCGCTGCGCTCCGGCCCCAGCTTCGCGCCGGGCCCGGACACCGCCGTGCTGCCCCCGCAGGTGCGCCGCCGCAGCGAACGCCCGGTGGTGGCCCGGATGGGCGGCGACGAGTTCGCGGTGCTGCTCCCCGGCGTCGGCAGTCCCGAACTGCTGGAGCGGATCGCCAAGGCGCTGATCACCGAACTTGCCGCACCGATCCGGCTGGACGGGCTGCTGCTGGTGCTGGAGGCCAGTGCCGGGGTCTGTGTGCACCCGACGCACGCCCAGGACGCAGAATCGCTTCTGCGGCGCGCCGACGTGGCGATGGGCCACGCCCAGCACAGCCGCAGCGGCGTCGAACTGTACGACGAGGCACGGGACTTGGAGACCCCGTACCGGATCGGCCTGCTCGGCGACCTGCGGCGGGCGCTGGAGATGAACGAGGTCGCCCTGCACTACCAGCCGAAGGTCGCCTTCGACGGCCGGGTGGTCGGCCTGGAGGCGCTGGTGCGCTGGGAACGGCCCGGGCAGGGCCGGGTGCCCCCCGACGAGTTCATCAGCCTCGCCGAGTCCTCCGGCCTGATGCCCCGGCTCACCGACTACGTGCTGGAGAGCGCCGTCGGGCAGATCGCCCGCTGGCGCCACCAGGGCCTGATGGTGCCGGTCGCCGTCAACGTCTCGCCGCGCGACGTCCTCAATCCGGGTTTCGCCGCCCGGGTCGCCGGACACCTCACCCGGCACCAGGTCCCCGCCGAGGCGCTCCAACTGGAGATCACCGAACGGCTGCTGCTCGACGACAGCCGGCGGGCCGCCGACACACTGGCCGAACTGCGCCGCTACGGCGTGCGGATGTCGCTGGACGACTTCGGCACCGGGCACTCCTCACTGGTGCGGCTGCGCAGCCTCCCGGTCGGCGAACTGAAGATCGACCGCTCGTTCGTCTCCCGGATGGTCGCCGACGACCACGACGCGGCGGTGGTCCGCTGCTCCGTCGAACTCGCCCACTCGCTGGGCCTGACGGTGGTCGCCGAGGGCGTCGAGGACGACGAGACCTGGGAGCGCTTGCACGACCTCGGGGTGGACGCCGTGCAGGGGTGGCTGGTGTCGGCCGCGCTGCCGGTCGACCAGGCGACGGCGTGGCTGCAGGTGCGGCGGACGGGGGCGGTTTCCTCGCTGCCGCGATAGGTGATCAGGTCCGGGGTCCGTCCGGGGAGGGGAGTTCTGTCCCCGGGCGGACCTTGCTGTCGGTCCCCTTCCGCCTCGCGCAGTTCCCCGCGCCCCTGAAGGGGCACATAGGATGGCCCTCAAGACCAAAAAGGACGGGTGTGCCCAGGGCCGCCCGGTCTACCGGAACTCACCCTTGAGGATCGCTGCATGCCTGGCATCACGCGCGAGGAGGTCGCCCACCTCGCCCGGCTGTCGCGTCTGGAGTTGCAGGCGGAGGAGTTGGACCACTTCGCCGAGCAGCTCGACGTGATCATCGGCGCGGTCGCCCGCGTTTCCGAGGTCGCGGGGCAGGACGTCCCGCCGACCTCCCACCCGCTCCCGCTGAGCAACGTCATGCGGGCGGACGAGGTGCGACAGTCGCTGACCCCGGAGCAGGCGCTGTCCGGCGCCCCGGCGAGTGAGGACCAGCGTTTCCGCGTGCCGCAGATCCTCGGGGAGGACTGACCGAGATGACCGACCTGATCAAGTACACGGCGGCCGAGACGGCCTCCGCGATCGCCAAGGGCGAGGTGTCGGCCGTCGAGGTCGCGCAGGCCCACCTGGACCGCATCAACGCCGTCGACAAGAAGGTCAACGCCTTCCTGCACGTCGACAACGAGGGCGCGCTGGCCGCCGCCCGCAAGGTCGACGACAAGCGGGCCAAGGGCGAGCAGCTCAGCCCGCTGGCCGGTGTGCCGCTGGCGCTGAAGGACGTCTTCACCACCAAGGGCATCCCGACCACCTGCGGTTCGAAGATGCTCGAGGGCTGGATCCCGCCCTACGACGCCACGCTGACGCGGCGTCTGAAGGACGCGGACGTCGTCATCCTCGGCAAGACCAACATGGACGAGTTCGCGATGGGCTCCTCCACCGAGAACTCGGCGTACGGCCCGACCGGCAACCCGTGGGACCTGACCCGGATCCCCGGCGGCTCCGGCGGCGGCTCCGCGGCGGCGCTCGCCGCGTTCGAGGCGCCGCTGGCGATCGGCACCGACACCGGCGGCTCGATCCGCCAGCCCGGCGCCGTCACCGGCACCGTCGGCGTCAAGCCGACCTACGGCGCGGTGTCCCGCTACGGCCTGGTCGCCTTCTCGTCCTCGCTGGACCAGGGCGGCCCGTGCGCCCGCACCGTGCTGGACGCGGCGCTGCTGCACGAGGCGATCGCCGGCCACGACCCGCTGGACTCCACCTCGATCGACGCGCCGGTGCCGGCCGTCGTCGAGGCCGCGAAGATGCGTGACATCCGCGGCATGCGGATCGGCATCGTCAAGGAGTTCGCCGGCGAGGGCTACCAGCCCGGCGTCATGCAGCGCTTCAACGAGTCGGTGGAGCTGCTGCGCGAGCTGGGCGCCGAGGTCGTCGAGGTGTCCTGCCCGTCGTTCACGCTGGCGCTGCCCGCGTACTACCTGATCGCCCCGTCCGAGTGCTCCTCGAACCTGGCCCGGTTCGACGCGATGCGCTACGGCCTGCGGGTCGGCGACGACGGCAACCGCTCCGCCGAGCAGGTCACCGCGCTGACCCGTGAGGCCGGCTTCGGTGACGAGGTCAAGCGCCGCATCATCCTCGGCACCTACGCGCTGTCCTCCGGCTACTACGACGCCTACTACGGCTCGGCGCAGAAGGTCCGGACGCTGATCTCCCGGGACTTCGACGCCGCGTTCGCCGGTGTGGACGTGCTGATCTCCCCGACCACGCCGACCACCGCGTTCCCGATCGGCGAGCGGGCGGACGACCCGATGGCGATGTACCTCGCCGACCTGTGCACCATCCCCTCGAACCTGGCGGGCAACGCGGCCATGTCGCTGCCCTGCGGGCTCGCCCCGGAGGACAATCTCCCGGTCGGCCTGCAGATCATCGCCCCCGCGATGGCGGACGACCGCCTCTACCGCGTGGGCGGCGCCGTCGAGGCCGCGCTCAACGACAAGTGGGGTCACACCCTGCTGGAGGAGGCACCGGCACTATGAGCAAGATCGAGAAGGCCAAGGGCTGGAAGCACTCGAAGCCCGGCCTGTGGCTGTCCATCGGCGGAAGCGCGTTCGGGGCGATCTCCATCGTCAAGGACATCCGCCACGCCCGTGAGGACAACGACACCCTCAAGCTGATCAACGCCGTGGTCGGGGCCGCCGCCCTGATCACCGGGACCGCGCTCCTCGTCCGCGAGCTCAAGCGTCTCGGCGACGACGACGTCCTGCTCGGCTGAACCTCCCATGACTGAAGAAGGGACGCTGTGAGCGTCATGAGCCTGGTCTCCTACGAGGAGGCACTCGCCTCGTACGACCCGGTGATGGGCCTTGAGGTCCACGTCGAGCTGGGTACCAAGACCAAGATGTTCTGCGGCTGCTCCACCGAGCTGGGCGCGGAACCGAACTCGCAGACCTGCCCGACCTGCCTCGGCCTGCCCGGCTCGCTGCCGGTGGTCAACGCGGTCGGTGTGGAGTCGGCGATCCGGATCGGTCTCGCGCTGAACTGCGAGATCGCGGAGTGGTGCCGGTTCGCCCGGAAGAACTACTTCTACCCGGACATGCCGAAGAACTTCCAGACCAGCCAGTACGACGAGCCGATCGCCTTCAACGGCTACCTCGACGTGCAGCTGGAGGACGGCGAGGTCTTCCGCGTGGAGATCGAGCGCGCCCACATGGAGGAGGACACCGGCAAGTCCACCCACGTCGGTGGCGCGACCGGCCGCATCCACGGCGCCGAGTACTCGCTGCTCGACTACAACCGGGCCGGCATCCCGCTGATCGAGATCGTCACCAAGCCGATCGAGGGCGCGGGCCACCGGGCCCCCGAGGTCGCGAAGGCGTACGTCGCCGAGCTGCGCGAGCTGATCAAGGCGCTGGGCGTCTCCGAGGCCCGGATGGACAAGGGCCAGATGCGCTGCGACGTCAACCTGTCGCTGCGCCCCAACGGCACCGAGAAGTTCGGCACCCGCAGCGAGACCAAGAACGTCAACTCGCTGCGCAGCGTGGAGCGGGCCGCCCGGTTCGAGATCATGCGCCACGCCACCGTGCTGACCGACGGCGGGACGATCGTCCAGGAGACCCGGCACTTCCACGAGGAGGACGGCTCCACCACGGCCGGCCGGATCAAGGACAACGCCGAGGACTACCGGTACTTCCCGGAGCCCGACCTGGTCCCCGTCGCCCCGGCCCGTGAGTGGGTCGAGGAGCTGCGGGCCGAACTGCCCGAGCTGCCGCGGGTCCGCCGGGCCCGGCTGCAGGCCGAGTGGGGTCTGAACGACCAGGACATGCAGTCGGTGCTGAACGCCGGCGCGGTCGAGCCGATCACCGAGACCATCGCGGCCGGCGCCCCCGCCGACCAGGCCCGCAAGTGGTGGATGGGCGAGCTGGCGCGGCGCGCCAACGAGACCGGCACCGAGCTGTCCGAGCAGCCGATCACCCCGGCGCAGGTGGCCCGGGTCTGCGCGCTGGTCGCCGAGGGCAAGCTGAACGACAAGCTGGCCCGCCAGGTCATCGAGGGCGTCCTCGCCGGCGAGGGCGAGCCGGACCAGGTCGTCGAGAAGCGCGGCCTGGCCGTGGTCTCGGACGACTCGGCGCTCGGCGCGGCCGTCGACCAGGCGATCGCCGACAACCCCGACGTCGCCGCGAAGATCCGCGACGGCAAGGTGCAGGCGGTCGGCGCGCTGGTCGGCGCCGTCATGAAGGCCACCCGCGGGCAGGCCGACGCGGCGAAGGTCAAGGACCTGATCCTGGAGAAGCTGGCCTGAGGCTGCTGCTCCGTACGGTGCCCGTCCCCGAACCGGGGGCGGGCACCGTCGTTCTCCGGCACCGTCGGTTTTCGGCACGGTTCGTTCTCCGGCGCGGTTCGAGCGGCGCTCCAGCCGTCGGCCGGATCCTGCCCACCGCGATACGCCGGAGACGAAGCGAGGTGGAGTAATGGCCGGGGTGACCCGTTCGGGACGGAGGCTGCTGGGGGCGGCCGTGAGACGGCTGCTGTGGGGACTGTCGCTGCTCGGCGACATGTATCTCTGTACGGCGGCGTCCCGGTACGAGGCGATGCTGCTGGGGCGGCCGGTGGAGCGGCCGTGGCCGCTGGAGCCGCCGATCACGCTGCTGCCGCCGCCGCCCGGGCACCCCGAGCAGCTGATCCCGGACGTTCCGCTGAGCGCGGTCGAACTCGAGCTGCGGTCCGAACTGCTGCACCTGAGGCGGCTGCTGCCCGGTGACGGGGTGCGGCGATGACCGTGCGGGAGCGGCCGAGCCGGAGGAGAGCGGGCTTCAAGAGGCGGTTGAGCGGCCCACCGGAGACTGGACGCAGCGCCGCCCGACGAGCGGGCCGGGCGCGGAAACCCCGGAGGTGCGGAATGCGGGAGCCGGCGACTCTGACCGAGGCCCTGGCCGAGCGGTTCGCCCGTGCGGCCGCCGACCCTGCGGTCCTCGAACCGGGCGATCCACACGATCCCGCTCCCGGTGCGCGCGCCGCGAGCTACGGCGAACTCGACCGTCGGGCCCGCGAGTTGGGCCAATGGCTGACGGAACGCCAGGTGACCGGCCGGCCGGTGCTGGTGGCGCTGGAGACCGGCGTCGACCTCGCCGTCGCGGTGGTGGCCTGCCTGTACGCGGGCGCCGTCGCGGTGCCCGTCCCGCCGCCGTCGACGTCCGCGGCCGCCGCCGAGCGGACCACCGCGATCGCCCGGGAGACCGGCGCGGCCGTGGTGCTCACCGTCGCCCGGCACGCCGCGGACGTCTCGCGCCGGCTGTCCGACGCGGGGCGCGGCGCGGTGCTCTGCCTGGCCGTCGACACGGCGCTGCCGGCGGCGGACGGGTGGCAGCTGGCCCGGCTCGGCCCGGAGGCGGTCGCGCTGATCCAGTACACCTCCGGCACCACCGCCGCCCCGCGCGGCGTCCAGGTCACCCACGCCAACCTGCTGGCCACCATGCGGGAGATCCAGCAGGCGCTCGGCACCCACGCCGGTTCGCGGATCGGCGGCTGGCTGCCCTGCTACCACGACCTGGGCCTGATCGGGCAGTTGCTGCACCCGCTGTGGCTGGGCGCGACCGCCGTGCTGATGCCGCCCCGGCTGTTCCTGGGCCGTCCGGCGCGCTGGCTGGAGGCGATCGACCGGTACGGCGTGACGGTGGCCGCGGCCCCCGACTCGGCGTACGCCCGGTGCGCCGCCGAGGTCACCGACGCGGAACTCGCCGGACTCGACCTGTCGCGCTGGGAGACCGCCGTGAACGCCGCCGAGCCGGTGTCCGCCGCCACCGTGGAGGCGTTCGCCGGGCGGTTCGCCGCGGCCGGGCTGCGGCCCGGGGCGATGGTCGCCGGGTACGGGCTGGCCGAGGCCACCCTGCTGGTCAGCACCACCGGCGGCGGCCCGGTCGCGGTCCGGACCGGGCTGCCGGTGGGCGCGGGCGACGGCCGGCGGGTGGTCAGCTGCGGCCGTCCGCGCGGTGGCGAGGTGCGGATCGTCGACCCGGCTTCCCGGGCCGAGTTGCCCGACGGCGCCGAGGGCGAGGTGTGGGTGCGCGGGGCGGCCGTCGCCGCCGGCTACTGGCAGCGGCCGCTGGAGACCGCCGAGGTGTTCGGCGCCGTCACCGCCGACGGCGCCCGCGGCTTCCTGCGCACCGGTGACCTCGGCGTCCTCAGCGACGGCGAGCTGTACCTGACCGGACGGCTCAAGGACACCGTGGTGGTGGCCGGGCAGAGCGTCCACCCCCAGGAGATGGAACGCCGCCTGATCGACTGCGGCGAACGCCTGGCCTCCGCCGTGGTGTTCGGCGCCGACCAGCCCGACCGGCTGGTCGTCGTCCAGGAGGTCCGGCACCCCGGCCGCGACCAGGCCGCGCTGGCGGCGCTGGCCGCGCGGGTGCGCGGCTGCCTGGCCGACGAGTTCGGCGCCCGGCCGGCCGGCGTGCTGCTGGTCCGCCCCGGCTCGGTGCGCCGCACCACCAGCGGCAAGGTCCGGCGCTCGACGATGCGGCAACTGTTCCTGCGCGGAGACCTGCGACCGGTGTACGCCGAACTCGACGAGACGCTGCCGGCGCCGCCCCGGGAGGTGGTCCGGTGAACGTGATCGAGCAGCAGGACGAGTGGGCCGAACTCGCCGTCGCCGCGGGCCCGGTGGGCGTCACCGAGCAACGGGTCCGGGAGCGCGTCGCGGAGTGGGAGCGGCGGCTCGGGGATCCCGACGACCCGGAGAATCCGGCCGGGTTCCGGGCGCTGCTGGCCGCCGACGAGCGGGCCGAGCCCGCCGAGGGCGCGGTGGCCGTGCTGCACGAGGGCGGGTTCGGGGCCGAGCTGGTGCCGGTGGAGCTCGGCGGGCGCTTCGAGCGGGCCGACGTGCTGGCGCGGGTGCTGCGGCCGGTGTTCCGGCGGGACGTCTCGCTGGGATTCGGGCACGGGATCACCTCGCTGTTCGCCGCCGCCCCGGTGTGGGCGGCCGGCAGCCCGGGGCAGCGGCGCCGGCTGGCCCGGCTGCTGCTGGACGGGCGGCCGGTGGCGATCGCGCACCACTCGCTGGCGCACGGCAACGCGATGTGGCAGGGGGAGTTCAGGGCCGTCGCGGACGGCGACGGGTACCTGCTGCGCGGGCGCAAGGACGTGGTGATCAACGCCGACCGGGCCGGTGCGGTGGTGGTGTACGCCCGCACCGGGCAGCAGGGCGGCAGTCACTCGGTGCTGCTGGTGGACCCGGCGGAGGCCGGCGGCGCGCTGACGGTGCTGCCGCGGCGGATCAGTACGGGCCTGCGCGGCTGCCGGTTCGCGGGGCTGGAGTTCACCGACCTCCCGGTGCCCGAGGACGCGCGGGTCGGACCGGACGGCGAAGGCGTCCGGCTGGCGCTGCGCACCTTCCAGCTGAACCGGACGCTGATCCCGGCGGTGGTGGTCGCCGCCGCCGACACGGTGCTGCGGGCCGCCGCCCGGGCGGCCAGCGGGCCGCGCCACCGGGCGCTGCTGGCAGGGGTGTTCGCCGATCTGCTGGTGTGCGACGCGATGGCCACCGCCGTGCTGCGGGCCCTGCACCTGCTGCCGGACAGCGCCCACCTGGGTGCGGCGGCCGTGAAGTACCTGGTGCCCGACCTGTTGCAGGAGGACGTGGAGGAGCTGTCCACGGTGCTCGGCGCGGCCGGGTACGACCGGGCGGGCGGGCCCGGCAGCCTGCAGAAGCTGCTGCGGGACCTGCCGGCGGCCAGCCTCGGGCACGTCGGGACGGCCGCCTGCCAGGCCGTGCTGATCCCGCAACTGCCGCTGCTGGCCCGGGAGTCCTGGCTGCGGGCGGACGAGCCGCCGGCCGCGCTGTACGCCTGGGAGGAGCCGCTGCCGCCGCTCGACCTGGGCGGGCTCGGGGTGGCCGGCGGCACCGACTTCCTGGCGGCCACGCTGACGGGCGCGGCGGCCCGGCTGCGCGCCCGCCCGCCCGCGGGGCCGGACGGGGCGGCCCTGGCCGAACTGGCCGGGGTGCTGGCCGAGGAGCTGTCGGCGGTGCGGGAGCGGGCGCTGGCGCTGCCCGCGGACAGCGCCGCCGCCCTGGCCAGCCCGTCCTGGTGCGCGCTGGTGGAGCGGTACGCGCTGCTGGCGGCGGCGGGGGCGGCGCTCGGCGGCTGGGAGGCCCGGCGGGGCGGGGGCGGTTTCCCGGCCGACCCGGCGTGGCCGGCGCTGGCGCTGTCCCGGCTGGCCCGCCGGCTCGGCCTGCCGGTTCCGCCGCCGTCCGCGGACTGCGTGCGGCGGGTGCACGACGAGGTGCTGGAGCGGGTGGCCGGCGGGCGCTCCCTGGACCTGTACGACACGCCGCCGGCCGGAGGAGGGGCGCAGTGACGAGCTATCAGGAGGCGGTGAACGCGCCACTGCTGATGCCCGGGCCGGGCGCCAAGTGGCTGCAGGTGCGGCAGGCGATGGCCTGGCACGGGCACGCGGTGGTGTACGCCTACACCGAGCAGTGGCAGGACGCGGTGCTGGCCGAGCCGGACCTGCGGCAGTTCCTCGGCAACCGCGACTGGCAGCGGCTCAGTTCGCTGGAGCAGGTCCGCACCCGGGAGCGGTTCGCGGCGTCCCGGCTGCTCGTCAGGTACGCGGCGGGGGCCGCGTTGCAGGTGCCGCCGGACGCGGTGGAGCTGGGCTACAAGCCCGGCGGCCGGCCGTACCTGCGGGGCTGCGACCAGATCGACGTCAGCATCAGCCACACCCGGGACCTGATCGTGGTGGGGCTGAGCCGGCGCGGCCGGATCGGGGTGGACACCGAACTGGCCGACCGCAAGGTCCGCTACCAGGACATGCGGCGCCTGCTGTGCACGCCCGCCGAGCGGGGCTGGCTGGGCGGGCTGCCGGCGCGGCGGCAGGAGAAGCAGCTGCTGCGGCTGTGGACGCTGAAGGAGGCGTACACGAAGGCGCTCGGGCAGGGCATGCGGCTGGGCTTCACCGAGTTCGGGTTCGCCGAGTTCGGTTCCGGCCCGGGGACGGCCCTGCACACCCCGGACGGTGCGGCGGCCGGGTTCGGCGAGTGGACGTTCGGTACGTATGCCCTCAAACGCGGCTACCTGGTGAGCATCGCCTGTCACGACGCCGGGCATCAGGCGGTGGCGGACACCGCGGTCTCCACCATGCTCGACGGCGGCTTCCTCGCGGAGGTGGTGAACCTGTTGAAGGCCGGTGCCCGGTAGCCGCGGACCCTGAAAATCCGTTTGCCCCAGAAGATCACAAGCTGCGCTGAGATCGTTATTGTTCAGCCTGATCGTGTGTCAAGTCTGTGGAAATAACGGGGGCAAGCCAATGATTCGCGTGCTGTTGGCGGAGGACATGCAGGTGCTGCGCAGAGCCCTGGTCGCGCTACTACAGCTGGAACCCGACCTGGACGTGGTGGCGGAGACCGGGTCCGGAGCGGAGGTGGTGGCCCGGGCGAAAGAGAGCGCGCCGGACGTCGCCGTGCTCGACATCGACCTGCCGGGAATGGACGGCATCACCGCGGCCGGAGAACTGGCCAGGGAAGTGCCGGCCTGCCGGACGCTGATCCTCACCAGTCTCGGCCGGCCCGGCAATCTGCGCCGGGCCATGGCCGCGCACGTCGCCGGGTTCCTGCTGAAGGACATCGAACCGGGCCAACTGGCCGCCGCCATCCGGACGGTGGCGGCCGGCGGGCGGGCGATCGACCCGGCGCTGGCGGTCGCCGCGCTCGACTCCGAGCCCTCGCCGCTCACCTGCCGCGAGCTGGAGGTGCTCCGGCTCGCCGCGGACGGCATGGAGGCCGGGCAGATCGCCGCCCGGCTGTTCCTGTCCGCCGGGACCGTCCGCAACTATCTGACCACCGTGGTCGGCAAGTTGAACGCCCGCAACCGGGTGGACGCGATCCGGATCGCCCGGGACGCCGGCTGGCTCTGACGGTTCGCCGGAACGCGCCCGCTCAGGCCGCCTGGGCGGGCGCGTTCCGGCGGCCGGTGCCGCCGGAGCCCGACAGCGCCAGCGTCGCCGCGTCCAGGTCGATCGCGGCCTCCACCACGAACCAGCCGGTGCCGTGCGGGCCCGCGGTCAGCGTGCCGCCGAGCTCGCGCGCCCGAGTGGTGAGGTTGCCGATGCCGCTGCCGCCGCCGGTGTCCCGCACCAGCGGCGGCTGCCCGGGCACGGTGCGCCCGACGCCGTCGTTGGCCAGCCGGAACCGGACGATCCGGCCCTCGCGGACCGCCGAGATCTCGCACTGCTCGACCTTGCTGTGCCGCAGCATGTTGGTCAGTCCCTCGCGCAGCACCGTCGCCAGCACCGTCTCGACCTGCTGCGGCAGCAGCCCGAAGTCCAGCCGGGCGGTGCAGCGCACCCCGAGCGTGGCCAGCATCGCCTTGGCGCTCTCCACCTCCGCGCTGAGCGACATCTCCCGGTAGCCGCGGGCCACCGCCCGGACGTCCGACAGGGCTTGACGGGCCGTCTGCAGAATCTCCGTCAACTCCTGCTGTGCCAGCTCGTGCTGGCCTGGCACCAGCCGGTACGCGAGTTCACACTTGAGGGTGATCGCGGAGAGGCTGTAGCCGAGCAGGTCGTGCAGGTCGCGGGCGAACCGCAGACGCTCCTGCGCCACCGCCAGGTTGGCGAGTTCGGCGCGCGAGCGGTGCACCTCGATCACCAGGTCGGTCAGGCGGGACAGTCCGAAGATCACCAGGCCGTTGGTGACCGTGGCGACCGAGATGTAGAAGGTCTCACCGACCGGGTCACCCATCAGCAGCATCAGCACGTTGCTGCCCACCACCACGCCGACGAACCCGGGCCAGGCCACCACCGGCCGCAACAGCAGCAGCATCGATCCGGCCAGGAAGCTCGGGATGCCGATCCACAGCGGGCCCAGCCAGCAGAACGGCACGTAGGTGATCACCGCCTGCACGGCCAGCGTCACCGGCCAGCGCCTGGCCAGCGAGGGGACCAACCGCGGGAAGGAATGCACCAGTTGGATGCCCAGCAGCAGCGCCAGCAGGGCCAGCGTGCCGGACAGCAGCAGGCCGCTGGGGTGCAGTGCGAGGACGTAACTGGTCGCCACTCCGGTGTAGCCGAGGAACACCAGGGCGGTGATCGTCACCGCGGCCTTCGGTGCCAGCTGGTTGCCGCCCGGGTCGGGTTTCGGCCATGAAGCCTCATCGTTCACGATTTCCCCCTCGGACTCGTACGTTTCCCGCTTGCCGCTGCTCCCGGATCGTACGGGACATGCCTAGCCCAGGTCTGCTGCCGGCGGGCTCGTACCGACCACGAACTCTCCGACGCTCGACTCGACGGCCCAGTCCAGTCCGAAGGCGCGGGCGGCGGTGTCCGAGTTGCCGGAGGCGAGCGCGCACGGGGCCAGGCCCATCGCGGTCGACACCAGGTAGAGGTTCTGCATCAGCACGCCGACGTCCTTCATCAGGCTGGTGTAGGCGATGCCGCTGAAGGCCTGGGTGGCTCGCCGGAAGCGGGCGGTGATCACCAGCAGCAGCGGCGGCGGCCCGTCGGCGGCCAGCGTGGCCTGGGCGGCCTCCCGCAGCTCGGCGGTCTCGGCGGCGGGCGCGTCCAGCGGCTCCAGCAGGTGGCCGAGCGGGTCGTAGTGGTAGACGCCGGGCGGCAGTTCGGTGTCCGGGCCGGCCACCAGGTACAGCTCCAGGGCGTACACCGAGCCCATGCTCGGGTACGGCCGCCCGTCCCGGTCGGCGCCCTCGCGGATCCGGCAGGCCCGGAACAGCAGTTCGCCGATCTGACGGGTGCTCAGCGGTGCCGGGCCGTACCGGCGCAGCGAGCGGCGGCGTTCCAGCACCGAGCTGAACGGCTCGTCGGAGGTGCGCAGTTCGCCGAGGTCGGGGCGGGGCAGCGGGACGGCGGTGCGGGCGCCGAGCGGCTTGACGGCCGGCTCGGCGGGCATCCGGCCCAGGTGGGCGAAGGTCGCGCCGAACGCGCCGTCGCTGCGGCCGAGCCGGCTGCGGGCGTGCACCATCATGTCGTCGGCGGACCAGCCGGCCAGCGTCGGGTCGTCGTCCTCGGCGTACCGGGGCGCGTCGGCGCCGACGGCGGGGTGCTCGGCGGCGACCGCGATCCGGGAGGCCAGCAGGTAGCCGATCGCGGCCTCGGTCACCTCCTGGTCGAGCTGCAGGCCCACCGGCCGGTCGCCGCCGGACAGCAGGCCCAGCAGCTGCACCATCTCGGGGCGGTGCAGCTGCACCCGGTGGTGGGCGAGCGGCGACTCCAGGCGCAGCCCGCCCTCGGCCCAGCGCAGCACCGCGAACCGGGACAGCCGGCACGGCCGGTCCTCGGGCACCGGCTGCGGGACGAACCAGGTGTCGCGGGCCAGCGGGACGACGCTCAGCAGCGGGGTGCCGCCGAGCGCCAGGGTGCGCACCAGGCAGTGGCGGATCCGGCGCAGCCCGCGCAGCAGCGCGGCCACCTCGGGGGAGTGGGCCTCGGGCCGGTCGAGGTCCTCCAGGCCGGGGAAGCCCGGCAGCACGTTGCTCAGTGACACCGGGCCGAGCGTCATCCGCTCCAGTGCGGTCCGCAGCACCGGGTCGGGGTTCTCGAAGTACACCGGCCCCCAGCGGGTCTGGACGGTGAGGGTGCCGTCCGGCCCGTCGTCCGGGTCGACCAGGGTGTCCTCGCGCAGCGACCACAGCTCGTTGAGCTGCGGGGCGGCCAGGCATTCGATACGCATCAGTCATCCAGCACGGTGAGCGGGGCGCTGTTCAGACGAACAGCGGTACGGGGTTGAGCAGGTGGTACGGGGTGGGCGCGGTGAGGCGGCCCAGTCGCACCGGCACGTCGAACAGGCGGCCGGGGGCGAACCGGTTCCAGTGCGGGCGCAGGCCCGGCACCACGACCTTGGCGACCGGCAGGCCGGCCTCCGGGCGGGTCTGGTCGAGCACCAGCAGTTCCATTCCGGCCCGGCGGACCAGCTGCTCGGCGGCCGTGACGTCGTCGCGCAGGTCGTCGTGCGGGCCGAGGGCGGCGGGGGCCGGGCGGCCGGCCGGGCGGGCCGGGTCGGGCAGCAGGTACGGGAGTTCGGCGACCTTCGCGGTGCGCATCCAGTCCATCGCCTGCGGGTCGGTGAAGCCGTAGCCGGTGCCGTCGGCGCGGGCGTCCACCACGTTCGGCAGCAGCTGGTTGACCTCGGCGAGGGCGCGGCGCAGGGCGATCGCCGGGTCCAGGTGGGCGCCGAAGCCGGGCATGATGTCCTCGGCCGGCTTGTCGGTGCGGCGGGAGAACGCCGCGACCACCGGGATGCCCAGGTCGGAGGTGAGCTCGATCGCCCACACCTCGCGGTGCAGCGAGGCGTGCAGGTCGCGCAGCCGGGCGACCCACGGGTCGGGGCAGGCGTCCAGGTCGATGCCGGGCTGCGCGGTGCGGTTGTACCACCACAGCGCGATGGCGTCGCGTTCCACCAGTTCCAGGAAGCCCTGCAGGACGGCGTCCTCCAGGGTGCCGCCGGCCGCCGCGCCGTTGGAGTTGGCCAGGCAGTAGCGGCGGCCGCGCTGCTGCGGGGCGTTGTAGTAGAGGAGTGCGGCGGGCATCAGCTTCTGCCGCTGCTCGGTCAGCGACCACACCGGCAGCCAGTCG
Source organism: Kitasatospora sp. NPDC004615 (assembly GCF_042873545.1). Taxonomy (NCBI): domain Bacteria; kingdom Bacillati; phylum Actinomycetota; class Actinomycetes; order Kitasatosporales; family Streptomycetaceae; genus Kitasatospora; species Kitasatospora sp. NPDC004615. The sequence continues at coordinate 62,478 of NZ_JBIALQ010000002.1, read as the reverse complement.
ATCGGGTCGTTCTCGTCGAACGGGTCGGCGATCTGGTGGAAGGCGCCCGCCCGGGCGTTCCACTCCTCGCGGCCGGCGAACTGCCGCGGGTCGAACAGCTGGACGGTGTCGGGGTGGACGGCGTCCGCCGCCAGCTCCCGGTAGCGGCCGCGGACGATCGGCTCGCCGCCCTGCAGGTGGCCGGAGTGCCGCTCCAGCGACTCGGCGAGCGCGCCGACCTCGGCCTGCAGGGCGGTCTGGCCCTTGCCGGAGGCGTTGGCGCGCAGCCCGGCGCGGACCGAGGCCAGGCCGGCGGCGCCGCCCACCGGGTTCAGCCCGGCGTGGAAGCAGTTCAGCTCGGCGGGACCGCGCGGGTCGCGGCGGATCTCCTTGACCAGGCCGGTCAGCGGATCGACGTGGTGGCCGTAGCGCTCCATCATCTGTTCCAGCGTCAGCGCCCGGTGCCCGCCGCCGTCGGTCTGCGCCTTGGGCCGCGAACGCAGCACCACGGGTGCGTTGATGCGTGCGGCGACCAGTCCGGGGTCGCCGCACTGCGGGCACTCCGGGCGGCGGGTGACGGGGTGCCGGCGGCCGTCCAGGGTGAGCGAGTCCAGCGTCCACAGCTGCCGCTGGCCCGGATACCGGTGGCCGGCCAGCCACTTGGTGGCCTCCAGCGCGGACAGTTGCAGCGCCGCGGTGCGGGCCGCGGGCAGCGAGCAGGCGCGGCGCGGGGCCGGGCCGGTGCGCTCCAGGGTGCGCTGGACGTGCGCCTCGACCTGCCGGCCGCACCACAGCCGGTCGGCCAGGCAGCTCCAGCACGCCCCGTCGGGCCCGAAGAACGGGCCGATCCAGGACTCCACGCCGTTCGCCCGGACCGGCAGCCAGGGCCGGCCGGCAGCCCGGTGCGCGGCGTCGATCGCGCCGAGCGCCGGGTCCAGGTAGTCCTCGCAGAGCACCACCGTCAGGTCGGCGCGGAGGCCGTCGGTGACGGTGTGCAGGCCCGCGGCGTCGAGCGCGCCGCGCAGCTCGGGCCGGTCGGCGCCGTCCGGGCCGATCGCCCGTACGGTGGCCGCGCCGAGCCGCTCGCCCGCCGCGAGTTCGTCCTGCCCGGCGGCCGACCAGTAGCCGTGCTGGGCGGTGGCCGGCCCGGCCGGGCGTTCGGACACCAGCCCGGCCCGGCGCAGTTTGGCGACCAGAGCGGCGGTCTGCTCCGCGCCGAGCTGACCGGCGGTCTCCCGCTGGAGGTCGTGCAGACTCCTCGTCCCGTCCAACAGCGGTGCCAGCCGGGCGATCTGCGCTCCGTGCAGCGCGGTGACCTGCTGGTCCGAGATCAGGTAGACCGCCTCGCCGGGAACCTGCTGCACGCTCAGGTGCGGCCGGAAGGCGAGGAACGGGCCGGGGCCGGCCGGGTCGAGGAGGTCGCTCACGCCAGGCGTCCGGAGGTGGCCTCGGCCGGGGCGGTCAGGTAGGCGTCGGCGGCGCGGCAGAAGCAGAAGATGCCGGGGCCGGTCGGCCGGGCGGCGGAGGAGTGCTGGCTCAGATCCTCGATGAAGAGGTCGTCGTCCTGACCGATGACACTGGCGTGGGGGCCCATGGTCTCTCCCGTGGTCGAGTTCGAGTCGCTGTTCGCTCGATGTGACCAGAAGTCTCCTGGCGGCGGCCGGGGGGCGACCAGTGCCAGCCTCACGAGCCGGATGTGAAGGATTCACGGTCGCCGGGTGCCGAAACGCATGCCCCGCTCGGGAGCCTGGCACTGGCCGCCGCGGAGGCGGCCGAGGGAGCCTGATGACGGCAGCGGAACCGCTCCGGTCCCGCATCCCCCAGACGCGTCCCGGCAGTTGCCGGACGGGTCCATCCACGGGAGGAACCCTCATGGACATCAGAGTGCTCGGCCCGCTGAGCGCCGAGACGCGGCGCAGCTCCATCGTGCCGAGCGCCGGCAAGCCCCGGCAGATCCTCGCGCTGCTCGCGCTGTACGCCAACCAGGTCGTCCCGGTGCCGACCCTGCTGGAGGAGCTGTGGGGCATGGACGCCCCGCGCAGCGCCCTCACCACCCTCCAGACGTACATCCTCCACCTGCGCCGGCTGCTCGGTCAGGCGCTCGGCCCGGACGCCCCCTGCGGGGCCAAGGACATCCTGGTCACCCGGCACGGCGGCTACCTGCTGGAGGTCCAGCCCGGCGCCGTCGACGTGCACGAGTACGACCGGCTCGCCGAACTCGGCCGGGACACCACCGACGCCGGCGACGACGAGACCGCCGCCGAGATCTACCGCGAGGCGCTGGCGCTGTGGCGCGGCCCCGCACTGGTGGACGTCAAGGTCGGGCCGATCCTGGACATCGAACTGGCCCGGCTGGAGGAGAGCCGGCTGCGGGTGCTGGAGCGCCGCATCGAGGCCGACCTGCGGCTCGACCGGCACGCCGACCTGGTCGCCGAACTCACCGGACTGACGGTCCGCCACCCCCTGCACGAGGGGCTGCACGCCCAGGCCATGGTCGCGCTGTACCGGTCCGGCCGGCAGTGGCAGGCGCTGGAGGTCTACCAGGGGCTGCGGGGGCGCCTGGTGGAGGAACTCGGCCTGGAACCGTCGCCGCGGGTGCGCAAGCTCCAGCAGGCGATGCTGGCCGCCGACCCAGCCCTCGACGGACGGTCCGGCCGCCGCACCCCGGTCCTCGACCTGTTCGCCGCCTGACGGCCCGGCGGCCCCAGCGCCGCCCTGCCCCGCCTCGAACGAGGTTCGAGGCGGCGACCGCACAGTGCTCCCACGCGTTCCGCCGCCCACCTGGCGCGGAACCCCGCACCCGACCGTGGGGGAGAACTTGCGGATCATCGACCTGTCGTCACCGGTGGACGCGGCCGGCTGGGAGCCGGACCCGATCGTCCACGAGATCATGACGCCCGCCGAGGGCGCCCGTCACATGGCCGACGAGATGCGCCTGCACTTCGGCCTCGACTTCGACCCGGCCGACCTGCCCGGCGGTGAGCTGCTGTCCCTGGACACACTCACCCTCACCAGCCACACCGGCACCCACGTCGACGCGCCGTCGCACTACGGCTCGGTCGGCGACTACGGGACGCCCCGCCACATCGACGCCATGCCGTTGGACTGGTTCCTGCGGCCGGCCCTGGTGCTCGACGTCTCCGACGTCGGGATCGGGGTGATCGGCGTCGAACGGATCGAGAAGGCCTTCGCCGAACTCGGCCACCGGCCCGCGCCGATGGACATCGTGCTGCTGTACACCGGCGCCTCGAGGCACGCCGGTACCCCGCGGTACTTCACCGATTTCGCCGGACTCGACGGCCCGGCCACCGACCACCTGCTCGACCTCGGGGTCCGGGTGATCGGCACCGACGCCTGGAGCCTGGACGCCCCGTTCGGGCACATGATCCGCAGCTACCAGGAGACCGGCGACAAGTCCGTACTGTGGCCCGCCCACTTCGCCGGGCGGCGCCGCGAGTACTGCCAGGTCGAACGGCTCACCAACCTGGACCAGCTGCCCGGACACGGCTTCACCGTCTCCTGCTTCCCGGTCAAGATCGCCGGCGCCGGAGCGGGCTGGACCCGCGCCGTCGCCCTGGTCGAGGAGTGAGCGGCACCCCGCCACCCCGGCTGATCTGCTTCCACCACGCCGGGGCCGGGATCTCCGCCTTCGCCCGCTGGCAGTCCGTCATCGGCCCCTCCGCCGACGTGGTGCCGCTGCTGCTGCCCGGGCGCGGCCCGCGGATCAGGGAACGGCGGATCACCGACCCCGACCGGCTGATCGCCGAACTCGACTCCCTGATCGAACCGTTGCTCGACCGCCCGTTCGCTCTCTACGGCCACAGCCTGGGCGGACTGGTCGCACACGCCTGGGCCGCCGCCCGCCAACGCTCCGGCGGCCCGCAACCCGAACTGGTCGCGCTCGGCGCCGTGCTGCCCCCGCACCTGCGCTCGCCGGTGCTCGCCGCCGCCGCCCTGCCCGACCCCGAACTGCTGCGCCGGCTGGTCGGATACGGAGTACTGCCGCCCGGCGCCGTCGAGGAGGACGAGGCGACCGGACTGTGGCGGCGCCGGGTGCTGCCCGCGCTCCGCGACGACCTGTACCTGGGCCGGGCGATCTGCGAACGCGGCGGCGAGCCGCTGCACACCCGGGTGCTGGCGGTGGCCGGCGAGGGCGACCCGATCGCCCCGCTGTCCGGGGTCTCGCAGTGGGCCCGGTACGCGCCGGGCGGCTTCGAGCTGCGCACCGTCCCCGGCGGCCACTTCTTCGTCCGGGAACGGGCCGCGCCGCGGCTGCTCGCCGAGCAACTCGACGGCCCGCGGGCCGGGTCGCGAGCGCTGCCCCGCCCGGCGTCGAGCGCGGCTTGAGGACGCCGCCGCAGGCTACCGGCGAACGCGGCGCGACCGCGGACGGCGACGCAGGCCACCGGCGAACGCGGCGCGACCGCGGACGGCGGCGCAGGCCACCGGCGAACGCGGCGCGACCGCGGAACCACGAGCGGCGAAACCGCAGAACCACAAGAGGAAGGAACGGCGTTGAACAGGACTAAGGGGAGGCGGCCATGAGCCGGCGAGTGGTCATCACCGGGATCGGCGTGGTCGCCCCCGGCGGGGTCGGCAGCAAGGAATTCTGGTCGCTGCTCACCGACGGCCGGACCGCGACCAGGGCGATCTCGCTCTTCGACGCCTCTTCGTTCCGCTCGCGGATCGCCGCCGAGGCCGACTTCGACCCGGTCGCCGCCGGGCTGAGCCCGCAGGAGATCCGCCGGATGGACCGGGCGGCCCAGTTCGCCGTGGTCAGCGCCCGCGAAGCGGTCGCCGACAGCGGACTCGACCTGGCCGCGCTCGACCCGTTCCGCACCGGCGTCACCGTCGGCAGCGCGGTCGGCGCCACCATGGGCCTGGACACCGAGTACAACGTGGTCAGCGACGGCGGCCGTGGCTGGCTGGTCGACCACCGCTACGCCGTCCCGCACCTGTTCGACTACTTCGTGCCCAGTTCGTTCGCCGCCGAGGTCGCCTGGAGCGTCGGCGCGCAGGGCCCCGCCGGAGTCGTCTCCACCGGCTGCACCTCCGGCCTGGACGCCGTCGGCCACGCCGTCGAACTCATCCGCGAAGGCAGCGCCGACGTGATGATCGCCGGCGCCACCGAGGCCCCCATCTCGCCGATCTCGGTCGCCTGCTTCGACGCCATCAAGGCCACCTCCCCGCGCAACGACGACCCCGAGCACGCCTCCCGGCCGTTCGACCGCACCCGCAACGGCTTCGTGCTCGGCGAAGGCTCCGCGATCTTCGTCCTGGAGGAACTCGGCGCCGCCCGCCGCCGCGGCGCCCACATCTACGCCGAGATCGCCGGATTCGCCACCCGCTCCAACGCGTACCACATGACCGGACTGCGGCCCGACGGCAAGGAGATGGCCGAGTCCATCCGGGTCGCCCTCGACGAGGCCCGGCTGCCCGGCACCGCCGTCGACTACATCAACGCGCACGGCTCCGGCACCAAGCAGAACGACCGCCACGAGACCGCCGCGTTCAAGCGCAGCCTCGGCGACCACGCGTACGCCACCCCCGTCAGCTCCATCAAGTCGATGATCGGTCACTCGCTGGGCGCCATCGGCTCGCTGGAGATCGCCGCCAGCGCCCTCGCCATCGAACACGGCGTCGTGCCCCCCACCGCCAACCTGCACGAGCCCGACCCCGAGTGCGACCTCGACTACACCCCCCTCACCGCCCGCGAGCGGAAGATCGACACCGTGCTGAGCGTCGGCAGCGGCTTCGGCGGCTTCCAGAGCGCCATGGTGCTCACCCGACCCGAGCGGAGGACCGCATGAGCAGCGACCTGCTGGAACGTACTGGGACTGCCACGGCCGTGTTCACCGGCATCGGCGTGGCCGCCCCCAACGGCCTCGGCACCGACGCCTGGTGGCAGGCCACCCTCGAAGGCCGCAGCGGCATCCGCCCCGTCCAGCGGTTCGACGCCGCCCAGTACCCGGCCACCCTGGCCGGCGAAGTCCCCGGCTTCGCACCCGCCGAACACATCCCCGGCCGACTGCTCCCGCAGACCGACCACATGACCCGGCTCGCCCTGGTCGCCGCCCAGGAAGCCATCGGCCACGCCGGCCTCGACCTCGAACAACTCCCCGAATACGCCGCGGGCGTGGTCACCGCCGCCTCCGCCGGCGGCTTCGAATTCGGCCAGCGCGAACTGGAAGCGCTGTGGAGCAGAGGCGGCAAGCACGTCAGCGCGTACCAGTCCTTCGCCTGGTTCTACGCCGTCAACACCGGCCAGATCTCCATCCGGCACGGACTGCGCGGCCCCAGCGGCGTCCTGGTCAGCGAGCAGGCCGGCGGCATCGACGCCGTCGCCCAGGCCCGCCGCCAGCTCCGCAAGGGCAGCCGGGTCATCGTCACCGGCGGCGTCGACGGCTCCATCTGCCCCTGGGGCTGGGCCGCGCAACTCGCCGGCGGCCGGCTCTCCACCGCGACCGACCCCGCCCGCGCCTACCTGCCGTTCTCGCCCGACGCGGCCGGATACGTGGCCGGGGAGGGCGGGGCGATCCTGATCCTCGAGAACGCCGAATCGGCGCGGGAACGCGGCGCCACCGTCTACGGGCAACTCGCCGGATACGCCGCGACCTTCGACCCGCGGCCCGGCAGCGGGCTCGAACCCGGGCTGCGACGCACGATCTTGCTCGCGCTTGCCGAGGCCGGGGTGACCCCCGACCAGGTGGACGTGGTGTTCGCCGACGCCGCCGGCACGACCGAACCCGACCGGCAGGAGGCCGACGCGCTGCGCGCCGTCTTCGGGCCGCGCGGCGTCCCCGTCACCGCCCCCAAGACCATGACCGGACGCCTCTACGCCGGCGGCGGCTCGCTCGACCTGGCCGCCGCGCTGCTCACCCTCCGGGACCAGGTCATCCCACCCACCGTCAACGTCGAACACGTCGCGGACGGCCTCGACCTCGACCTCGTCCTCGGCACGGCCCGACCCGCGACGGTCCGCACCGCCCTCGTCCTCGCCCGCGGCGCCGGCGGCTTCAACTCCGCCGCCGTCGTCACCGCCTGAACCTCCCCCACATCCCACGCCCCACACCCCGCACCGCACACCAGAAAGGCACCACCAGCCATGGCCGAGATGACCCTGACCGAACTCACCGCCCTGCTCCGCGAATGCGCCGGCGAGGACGAGAGCGTCGACCTCGACGGCGACGTCCTCGACACCCCGCTCGACGACCTCGGCTACGACTCGCTGGCGGTCCTCCAGACCACCGGCCGGATCGAGCGCGAGTACAACATCGAACTCGCCGAGGAGACCGTCGCCGAGGCCCACACGCCGCGCCTGCTGCTCCAGTTCATCAACGCGGGCCTCACCGAGAACGCGGCCGTCGCCGCCTGACACCCACCACCCAGGGGCGCGAGCGCCCGCACCCGCCGGAAGGGACCCCCCGCCCCTTCCGCCGGGCGCAGGCCCTCGCGCCCCTCCGCCGTGCGGGGCCGGGGAAGCGAGTGCGCTCCGCGCCGGGGCAGTGGGTGACGAGGGGCTTTGCGCTCCGCGCGGTGACTCGCGTCTGGCGACGATCTCGCGCTGCGCGGCGGCTTGGGTCGGGCGGCGGTTCGCGCTGCGCGCGGGGGCTGCGCCGCACCAGAGTGTCGGGCTGCGCCCCTGCGTCGCCTTCGCTTCGCGCGGCCTCACGGTGTGCCCCGGCCCGCGCCGGACCGCAGTCGTCGGCTCCGCGCGGGAGGTTGCGCTTCGCGCGGGAGGTTGCGCTTCGCGCGGGAGGTTGCGCTTCGCGCGGTGATTCGCGTCTGGCGACGGTCTGCGCTGCGCGCGGGGGCTGCGCCGCACCAGAGTGTCGGGCTGCGCCCCTGCGGCGCCTTCGCTCCGCGCGGCCTCACGGCGTGCCCCGGCCCGCGCCTGACCGCAGTCGCCGGCTCCGCGCGGGGAGGTTGCGCTTCGCGCGGGAGGTTGCGCTCCGCGCGGTGATTCGCGTCTGGCGACGATCTCGCGCTGCGCGGCGGCTTGGGTCGGGCGGCGGTTCGCGCTGCGCGCGGGGGCTGCGCCGCACCAGAGTGTCGGGCTGCGGCGCCTTCGCTTCGCGCGGCCTTACGGCGTGCCCCGGCCCGCGCCTGACCGCAGTCGCCGGCTCCGCGCGGGCTTTGCGCTTCGCGTGGTGATTCGCGTCTGGCGACGATCTCGCGCTGCGCGGCGGCTTGGGTCCGGCGGCGGTTCGCGCTGCGCGCGGGGGCTGCGCCGCACCAGAGTGTCGGGCTGCGCCCCTGCGGCGCCTTCGTTCCGCGCGGCCTTACGGTGTGCCCCGGCCCGCGCCGGACCGCGGTCGCCGGCTCCGCGCGGGCTTTGCGCTTCGCGCGGTGATTCGCGTCCGGTGACGGTCTGCGCTGCGCGCGGCGGCTTGGGCCTGGGGCGGTTCTCGCTCGATGACCCTTGCGCTTCCAGCCCGGCGCGGGCATCGCGCTTCGCGCGGGTCCCGGGCGTGGCTGTGCCCGCCGGCCGGGGGAGGGGGCGGGCGGGCACAGCGGGGTGGGGGTGGGGTCAGAGGTCGTCGCGGGTGACCTGGCGGTGCTGGACGAGCCAGTGGCCGGATTCGCGGACGAGGAGGTCCTCGCAGAGGGTGCTGACGCGGATGGCGGCCTGGCCGCCCTTGGGGGTTTCGATGACGACGGCGTAGCTGCGGACGGCGGCGGTGTTCTCGTCGCGGGGTTCGACGGTGACCATGCCGAGCCAGTGGCGTCGCTGGATGCCCTTGGCGGCGTACGCGTCGGTCGCGGCCTGGGCGGCGGCGGTGATGGCAACGCGGCCGGCGGCGGGTTCGGGGTGGGCGTTGGCGGCGAAGACGCCGTCCTCGGTGAAGGTGGCGGCCCATTCGGCGACCCGGCCGCTGTCGAGCAGCTGCATCTGGGACGCGAGGAACTGCTGGACCTGGAAGTACAGCTCGGCGGTGGCGGTGGCGGGCACCTGCTCCGTCGCGGTCATGGGGGAAGTCCTTTCCTGGCCGGTGCGGTCTGTCGCAGCGTCGCCGTCCGGGGTCGTGGGGGCCTCGAACGGAACTGGAGCCGGGGGGTCCGAGCGCGGCTCGATCGGGTGTCGAGACGGCGTCGGCACGCTGTTCGCCGTTGACGAGCGAAGCGAGAGGAGTGCGCCGATGAGTGGCGAGCAGCGGGTGGCTCTGGTGACGGGTGCGACCAGCGGTATCGGTCTGGCGGTGGCCCGCGGTCTGGCGGCGAGCGGTCTGGCGGTGTTCATCTGCGCGCGCAGCGCGGACGCGGTCGAGCTGACCGTGAAGGAGCTGCGGGCGGAGGGCCTGGAGGTGGCCGGCGCGACTGCCGACATCCGTAAGCCCGAGCAGGTGAAGGCACTGGTGGACGCGGCGCTGGAGCAGTACGGCCGGATCGACGTGCTGGTGAACAACGCCGGGCGCAGCGGCGGCGGGGTGACCGCGCAGATCGCCGACGAGCTCTGGTACGACGTGATCGACACCAACCTGAACAGCGTGTTCCTGACCACCCGTGAGGTGCTGAACCGGGGTGGTCTGCAGGAGCGCGGCTGGGGCCGGGTGATCAACATCGCGTCGACCGGCGGCAAGCAGGGCGTGGTGCTGGGTGCCCCGTACTCGGCGTCGAAGCACGCGGTGGTGGGTTTCACCAAGGCGCTGGGCCTGGAGCTGGCGAAGACCGGTGTCACGGTCAACGCGGTGTGCCCGGGTTACGTGGAGACGCCGATGGCGCAGCGGGTCCGGCAGGGGTACGCGGCCGCGTACGACGCCACCGAGGAGCAGATCCTGGAGCGCTTCCAGGCGAAGATCCCGCTCGGCCGTTACTCGTCGCCGGAGGAGGTGGCCGGCCTGGTCGGCTACCTGGCGACCGACACCGCCGCTTCGATCACCGCGCAGGCGCTGAACGTCTGCGGCGGACTGGGCAACTACTGAGCCGGTCAGGACAAGGAGACAGAGACATGGCCGAGCAGCACCGCACCGTCCACAGCACCACCGTCGCCGCACCCGCCGAGGCGGTGTACGGGATCGTCGCGGACGTCACCACCTGGCCGCTGTACTTCGCGCCGAACGTGCACGTCGAGCACCTGGAGCAGTCCGAGGGCAGTGAGCGGATCCGGATCTGGGCGACCGCGAACGGCGAGGTGAAGACCTGGGTGTCGCGCCGCGAGCTGGACGCCGAGGGATTGAAGGTGACGTTCCGGCAGGAGATCTCGACGCCGCCGGTGGCGTCGATGGGCGGCACCTGGGCGGTCACCGCGATCGACGAGAGCACCTCGCTGCTCGAGCTGCACCACGACTTCACCGCGGTCGACGACCTGCCGGAGAACGTGGAGTGGATCAACGCGGCGCTGGACCGCAACAGCGCGTCCGAGCTGGCCGGGATCAAGCAGATCGCCGAACTGGGCTCCGAGCTGGACGAGTTGGTGTTCAGCTTCGACGACACGGTGCACGTGGCCGGCGCCGGTGCGGACGTCTTCGAGTTCCTCAACCGGGCCGACCTGTGGCCGGAGCGGCTGCCGCACGTCGCCGCGCTGGACCTCCAGGAGGACGTCCCCGGCATCCAGGTGATGTCGATGGACACCAGCACCGCGGACGGCTCGGTGCACACCACCAAGTCGATCCGGGTGGTGTTCGGCGAGGACCGCATCGTCTACAAGCAGATCGCCGTCCCCGCGCTGATGACCGCGCACACCGGCCGCTGGACCATCGTCCAGGTGGACGGCGGCGTGGACGTCACCTCCCGGCACTCCGTCACCCTGAAGCCGTCGGCGATCGAGAAGATCCTCGGCGAGGGCAAGACCGTCGCCGACGCCCGCGAGTACGTGCACCGGGCGCTGTCCACCAACAGCACCACCACGCTGAAGCACGCGATGGCGTTCGCGGAGGCCCGCCGTGTCTGACCGGGCACTGCCCGGCCCCGGGCGGCTGGACTCGCTGCCGGCGCGGGCCGCCGCCGACCACCCCGGGCGGGTCGCCGTCGCGGGCGTCGAGGGCGCCGAGCTGGACTTCGCCACGCTGGACGCCCGGGCCACCGCGGTGGCCCGGGCGCTGGCCGGGCGGCTGGACGGGCCCGGCACCGTCGCGGTCGCCTCCGCGCTGCACCCGGACTTCGCGGTCGCCTACTACGGCGCCGCCCGCGCCGGGCAGGTGGTCGCGGTGGTCAACCCGCTGATCCCGGAGATCGGGGTGCAGCACGTGCTGGCCACCAGCCGGGCCCGGCTGGCGTTCGTGGACGCCGGCCTGCTGCCCAAGCTGAACGCGGTGCGGGCCAACCTGCCGGAGCTGCGCGAGGTCGTGCTGATCGGCGGCGCGGAGGACGGCGAGACGGAGACGCTGGCCGCGCTGATCGCGGGCGCGCCGGACGGTGACGGCTGGCAGCCGCCCGCCGTCGAGCTGGACGACACCGCCTGCCTGCAGTTCACCAGCGGCACCACCGGCCTGCCGAAGGCCGTCCGGCTCACCCACCGCAACCTCACGGTGAACGCCGCTCAGATCGCCGCCGCGCACCTGCTGGACGCGGACGCGACCACCCTCAACCACCTGCCCACCTACCACCCGATGCACCTCAACTCGGCGGTCGCCGCGGCCGCCACCCAGGTGCTGTGCGCCGACCCCGAGCCGGTGGACGCGGTGCACGCCGCCAACGCCCACGGCGCGACGCACTTCTACAGCCTGCCGGTGCGCCTGGCCCGGCTGGCCGCCGATCCGGCCCTCGACGGGCTCGCTCTGCGCACCGTCACCCGGATCGCCTCCGGTGGCTCCGCGCTGCCCGTGGAGGCCGCGCGCACGCTGACCGAGCGGTTCGGCATCCCGGTGTTCCAGGGTTACGGCCTGGCCGAGACCTCCCCGCTGACCCACAGCGACGACCCCGAGCACCCCGTGCACGGCTCGGTCGGCCGGACCGTGCCGGGCACCGAGTGCCGGGTGGTGGACCTGGACAGCGGCGCCGAACTGGCCGCCGGGCAGACCGGCGAAGTCCAGCTGCGCGGGCCGCAGGTGATGAAGGGCTACCTCGGCGGGCCCGACCTGGCCCCCGGCGAGTGGTTCACCACCGGCGACATCGGCCGGACCGACGAGCAGGGACGGCTGTTCCTGATCGACCGGCTCGGCGACGTCTTCAAGGTCGACAACTTCCTGGTCGCCCCGTCCGAGGTCGAGCAGGTGCTCACCGCGCACCCGCTGGTGCGGGAGGCGGTCGTGGTCGGCCTGCCCGACGGGCAGGGCTACCGGGTGGCCGGCGCCCTGCTGGTGCTCGACGAGCCCGGGCGGCTCGCCGAGGTGCTCGAGCAGGTGGGCGGCGAACTGCCGTACTACCAGCGGCCGGTGCACGCCGAGGCGGTCGGGTCGATCCCCCGCTCGGGCAACGGAAAGATCCAACGACGCGTCCTGGCCGGGCAGTTCGCCGCCCGCCTGGGCCTCGCCGACCCAACGACCGAAGGGAGCCAGGAGATGGCCGCCCCGCAGTTCACCGTCATCAACACCTTCACCCTCAAGGACCCGGCCGGCGGCGACGCCTTCGAGGAGCGCTTCCTGGACCACGTCCAGTGGATGCGCGCCCAGTTCGGGTTCCGCGCGCACCAGGCCGTCCGGGCCGCCGACCGGCCCGAGGTGTACGTCAACTTCGGCTGGTGGGCCACCCCCGGCGACTTCCAGCAGGTACTCGGCAGCGACACCTTCAAGGCGCACGCCGAGGAGTTCCACCGGATCGTGGACGTCCAGGCCGAGCCGTCGATGGGCGTGCTGCGGGTGGACGGCGAGGCCACCGGCGACGGCGCGGTGCTGGTCGTGGAGCGCTTCACCGTCACCGAGGACGCCGACAAGTTCGAGGCCGCGTACGGCAGTTGGATCGAGGCGCTGGCCGGCGGCCTCGGGCACGCCGACCTGGCCAAGGCGCTGATGCGGCCCGGCGGCTACACCGCGCTCACCCGCTGGGCGAGCGAGCAGGACTGGCAGGCCGCCCGCGAACTGCCCGAGTACGCCGACCTGGCCGCGCTCGCCACCGTCGAGACGCAGCTCGCCGCGCCGGTGGCCGGCACCCGCACCGCCCCGGCGGCCGACGGTGCCTGAGCCGTCCGACCTCGGGCTGTCCGGGAAGACCGCGGTCGTCACCGGGGCGACCCGCGGCGTGGGGCTGGCGGTCGCCCGCCGGCTCTGCGCCGGGGGCGCCCGGGTGGTGCTCAACTACGCGCACTCCGAACAGGACGCCGCCCGGGCCGTCGAGGAGCTCGACGGACTCAAGGGCAGCGCGCACGCCGTCCGCGCCGACATCACCACCGCGGCGGGCCTGGACCAGCTGCTCGGCGAGGTCCGCGACCGGTACGGCCGGCTCGACGTGTTCGTGCACAACGCCGCACCGTGGCGGCCCACCCCCGCCGTCGGCGGGGACGCCGCCGCCGTCACCGCCGCCGTCGGCGCCGCGCTCGACCCGCTGCTGCGCGGCGGCGCCGCGATCGCCGAACTGATGGGCGGCGGACCGGGCCGGATCGTCGCCGTCTCCAGTTCCGGCGCCCGCTCCGTGGTGCCCCGGTACGTCGCCGCGGGCGTCGCCAAGGCCGCGCTGGAGTCCCTGGTGCGCTACCTGGCGGTCGAACTGGCCGGCCGCGGCATCACCGTCAACGCGGTCTCCACCGCGAAGCTCGACAAGGGCCCCGCCACCCCGCAGCCCGAGGTCGCCGCGATGCTCGCCGCCCGCACCCCGGCCGGCCGGCTCACCACCCCCGAGGACCTGGCCGACGTCGTCGCGCTGCTGTGCAGCCCCGAAGCGGCCTGGCTGCACGGCCAGACCGTCACCGCCGACGGCGGCCTCGGACTCCTCTGAAACCCCTGCACCGGAGAGGAACGGCATGAGCGAGGACACCGGCCGGGAGGCCGAGGCGGACGTCTGCGTGGTCGGCGCCGGGCCGGCCGGGCTGGTGCTGGCGCTGCTGCTGCTGAAGTCCGGGCTGCGGGTCGCGGTGGTCGAACGGGCCCGCGCCCACCAGCGGGAGTTCCGCGGCGAGATCCTGCAGCCCGGCGCGATGGCGCTGCTGGACCGGCTGGGCGTGCTGTCCGGCGCCCGCACCCGCGGCGCGCACGAGCACGAGCGGTTCCGGCTGGTCGAGGGCGGCCGCGTGCTGCTCGACATCGACTACCGCCGCCTGCCCGCCCCGTACGACCACCTGCTGAGCCTGCCGCAGGCCCACCTGCTGGACGAACTGCTGCTGCACTGCGAGAAGTTCGAGGGCTTCGCGTACTTCGACGGCCACCGGGTCGGCGAGCTGCTCCAGGACGGCGGCCGCACCACCGGCGTCCGCGCGGGAACACTGACCGTCCGGGCGGCCGTGGTGGTCGGCGCGGACGGCCGGTACTCCAAGGTGCGCCGGCTGGCCGGGATCGAGGCCGGCCGCACCGAGGCGTTCGACCTGGACGTGCTCTGGTTCAAGCTCAAGCTGCCCGGCCGCCGCCCGGGCGAGCGCCGCGACGTACGGGTGTTCCGCGACGGCGGCAACCCGGTGCTGGCGTACGACTCGTACCCGGACAGCGCGCAGATCGGCTGGACCCTGCCGCACAAGGGCTACCAGCAGGTCGTCGTCCACGGCATCGACCACATCCGCGAGCAGCTGGCCGCGGCGATCCCGCCGTACGCCGAACTGATCCGGGAACAGATCCGCTCCACCCGCGACGTCACCCTGCTCGACGTGTTCTCCGGCCGGGCCGACCGCTGGGCCGCCGACGGCCTGGTGCTGATCGGCGACGCCGCGCACACCCACAGCCCGATCGGCGCGCAGGGCATCAACCTGGCCGTCCAGGACGCCGTGGTGCTGCACCCGATCCTGGTGCGGGCACTGGCCGACGGGGACACCTCGGCGGCCCGGCTGGGCGAGTTCGAGACCCTGCGCGGGCCGGACATCGCCGCGACCATGAAGCTCCAGGGCCTGCAGAGCAAGGCCATGCTGTCCCGGGGCGGACTGGCCGCGAAGATCCGGCCGAAGCTGGCGGCGGTCGTCCAGCGCACCCCGCTGGGGCGCAAGATCCTCGACCGGATCGCGTTCGGCAACCGCCGGGTGCGGATCGCCGAGGAGTGCTTCACCGACTGAGCCCCGGAACCGGGTCCCGGCGAAGACGAAGAGCGCCTCCCCGCGGGGAGGCGCTCTTCGGCGTTCCGTTTCAGGCGTTCCGTTTCGTCAGTCCGTCGCCGGGACCAGGAACGGTGTCAGCAGGCCGGGCAGCACCTGGTCGGCGAGCTCCGGCAGCTGCTCGACGGGCAGGTCGATCACCTGGTACTTCTTGCGCCCGGCGGCGGTGGTCGCGGTCAGCGTCACCAGGCCGGTTCGGCGCTGGCCCCAGGAGCGGCGCAGGTTCCAGCCGATCACGCCCTCGCCCGACAGCACCGTCCGGCGGCGCACCAGCGAACCGTGCCGGGACACCAGGAAACCGTCCGCCACGGCGTGCCCCAGCGAGCGGTACCGGTCCAGGGCCAGCGGCACGGTGAACGGCAGCAGCGCCGCCCAGCCGAGCGCGCACCAGGCCGGCAGCAGGTCCAGTGCCGCCGCCGCGCCGAGCAGCGCCAGGCCCAGCGCCCAGCCGCCCAGCGCCCTGGTCAGCCGGCGGGTGCGGGCCCGCGGCCCGTGCCCGACCAGCGGCGCGCGCAGCGGCCCGTCGCCCACCACCTCCTCGGCCACCGCCAGCGCGGTCGCCAGCGGCGCGGCCGGGACCAGCGGCGGGCCGCCGCGCTCGCGGTGCGCGACCGTCGCGACGGCCGAGCAGCGCGCGCCGCCGAGCAGCCGCACCGGCAGGCTCTCGGCCAGCTCGACGCCGTACACCCGGCGCTTCTCCAGCGCGATGGCCCGCTTGCTCACCACCCCGTGCCGGATCTCCAGGGACCCGCCGGAGCCGCGCAGCAGGGCGAAGCCGACGGTGCGTTCGGCGAAGGTCAGCAGGTTGATCGCGGTGCCGACGAGCAGGATCACCAGCGGCAGCCGGACGGCCTTCGGGCCGAGCGCGTCGATGTGCAGCAGCCACTCCACCGTCGACCCGATCGGGGTCTGCTGGGTGATGCTGGACATCGGGCCGGTCAGCGACAGGCCGATCGCCAGCAGCGGCAGGAAACCGGTCAGCGCGAACGGCGCGTACCGGAGCCAGGTGGGCGAGAACCGCAGCAGTACGGTGGAGGGCTCCTGGGCGGCCACCGGGGTGGCCCGGGCGCCGGTGAGGAGTTCCTCGCGCAGCGCCAGCGCCTCGGTGCGCCGCAGCGCGTCCAGCTTCAGCCGGTCCCCGCGCGCGGTCGCCGCCTGCCCGGTGCCGACGGACACGGTGGCCAGGCCCAGCATCCGGTGGACGGCGCCGGAGTGCAGGTCGACGGTGCGCACCCGGTCGGCGGGCACCGCGATGTGACGCCGTATCAGCAGGCCGTGCCGCAGCTCCACCAGGCCCGGGGCGACCCGGAACCGGGTGGTCCACCAGCGCAGCAGGCCGGCGCCGACCGCCAGCGCCGTCACCAGGTACGCCCAGTTGTTGTGGTGCCCGGAGCTGTGCCCGAACACGAGCGCCGTGATCAGCAGCGGCAGCATCTTGACCACCTCGTGCACCGGGTGGACCAGCAGCATCCGCGGGTCGAGCCGCCGCCAGCCGTCCTGGTCGGCCGGCGCCTCGGCGGGCGGGGCGGGCGGGGCGGGCGGGGCGGGGACGGCGGTCATGTGGCGTCCCCCGTGCCGGACCTGACGGCGGCGGTGAGGTCGGCGGTGAGCCGGCTCGCGGTGTCCTCGGCCAGGCCGCGGATCTTCAGCGGGCCGGCCGAGGACGCGGTGGTGACGGTGATGGTGGTCAGGCCGAGGCGGCGCTCCAGCGGCCCGCGCTCGTGGTCGATGGTCTGCACCCGGGCGAGCGGGGCGATCCGCCGCTCCTCGACCAGCCAGCCGCTCTGGGTGTAGATCGCGCTGTCGGTGGTCTCCCAGCGGTGGACGGCGAAGCGGCGGCGCGGCATCACCGCCAGGTGGACGGCGGCCAGCACCACGGTCAGCGCCAGCGCGGCCAGCCGGGGGACCGTCGCCCAGGACGGCAGCAGCACCAGCAGCGCGATCTGCGCGGCGGCGGCGAGCAGCCAGCGGAGCAGCGCGCTCAGCCGCCACCAGCGCACCGCGCGCGGGTCGACGGAATGCTCGGGCGGCCTCAGCCGCAGTGCGGGGGCCGGGAGTTGGGACCCGGGCGGGGGCGTGGTGGCGGACATGTCGATCAGCATCGCGCAGCCCTGGCGCGCCCCGCCGGTGATTCGCTCGACTTCCGCTGGAGCCGGCCCGCGGCCCGGCCCACCGATCCTGACGGCCGGGTTCGAGGGATTCTCCACCGCGAGCTCCCATCCTCCGGCTGTCCGCGCCATTGACCGTTGAGGAAGAGGACCCCGATGAAGGCTCTGGTGCTGTCGGGCGGGTCGGGAACCCGCCTGCGTCCATTCACCTATTCGATGCCCAAGCAGCTCATCCCGGTCGCCAACCGCCCGGTGCTCGAACACGTCCTGGAGAACATCCGCGAGCTCGGGGTCACCGAGATCGGCGTGATCGTCGGCGAACGGCGCCCGGAGATCGAGGCCGTGCTGGGAGACGGCGCCCGGCTCGGGGTGCGCATCACCTACCTCCACCAGGAGCAGCCGCTCGGCCTGGCGCACACCGTGACCGTCGCCCGGGAGTTCCTCGGCGACGACGACTTCGTGATGTACCTCGGCGACAACATGCTCCCGGACGGGATCGTGGAGATCGCCGAGGAGTTCCGGGCCAACCGGCCGGCCGCCCAGGTGGTGGTCCACAAGGTCGCCGACCCGCGGGCGTTCGGGGTGGCCGAGGTCGCCCCCGACGGCACGGTGCAGCGCCTGGTCGAGAAGCCCCAGCAGCCGCGCAGCGACCTGGCGCTGATCGGCGTCTACTTCTTCACCCCGGCGATCCACCGGGCGGTCGCCGGGATCGAGCCCAGCCCCCGCGGCGAGCTGGAGATCACCGACGCCATCCAGTGGCTGGTCACCGAAGGGGCGCAGGTCAGCGCCAGTGAGTACCGGGGATACTGGAAGGACACCGGCCGGGTCGACGACGTCCTGGACTGCAACCGGCAGCTGCTGGACGGCCTGCGCCGCTCGGTCGCCGGCGAGGTGGACGAGAGCAGCGAGCTGATCGGCGAGGTGCTGGTCGAGCCCGGCGCCAAGGTGATCCGCTCGCGGATCGAGGGCCCGGCGGTGGTCGGAGCGGGCAGCGTGATCGAGGACAGCCACATCGGCCCGCACACCTCGATCGGCCGGGACTGCGTCCTGCGCGACACCCACGTGTCCTACTCCATCGCGCTGGACGGCGCGACCGTCCGCGGTGTCAGCGGCGTGCACGGCTCGTTGATCGGCCGTTCCGCCAACGTCACCAGCGTGCAGAGCACCCTGCGTCACCACCGCCTGGTGGTCGGCGATCACACTCAGGTCGAGGTGGCAGCATGAGAATCCTGGTCACCGGCGGTGCCGGTTTCATCGGGTCGCACTACGTCCGGACGCTGCTCGAGGGCGGCTACCCCGGCTACGAGGACGCGCAGGTCACCGTCCTCGACAAACTCACCTACGCCGGCAACCGGGACAACCTGCCGGCCTCCGGCCCCCGGCTGGACTTCGTCCAGGGCGACATCTGCGACTTGCCGCTGCTGCTCGAACTGATGCCCGGCCACGACGCCGTGGTGCACTTCGCCGCCGAATCGCACGTGGACCGCTCGCTGGAGTCCGCCGCCGAGTTCGTCCGCACCAACGTCGGCGGCACCCAGAACGTCATGGAGGCCGCGCTGCGCTCCGGCGTGCCGCGGGTGGTGCACGTCTCCACCGACGAGGTGTACGGCTCCATCGACGAGGGCTCCTGGACCGAGGAGTGGCCGCTGCTGCCGAACTCCCCGTACGCCGCCTCCAAGGCCGGCTCCGACCTGATCGCCCGCGCCTACTGGCGCACCCACGGGCTGAACGTCTCGGTCACCCGCTGCTCCAACAACTACGGGCCCTACCAGCACCCCGAGAAGCTCATCCCGCTGTTCGTCACCAACCTGCTGGAGGGCAAGCAGGTCCCGCTGTACGGCGAGGGCGCCAACATCCGCGAATGGCTGCACGTCGACGACCACTGCCGGGCCATCCAGCTGGTGCTGACCGGCGGCCGGGCCGGCGAGATCTACAACGTCGGCGGCGGCAACGAGCAGACCAACCTGCAGATCACCGAACAGCTGCTGGAGCACCTCGGCGCCGACTGGAGCGCGGTGCGCAAGGTCGCCGACCGCAAGGGCCACGACCTGCGGTACTCGCTGGACGAGAGCAAGATCCGTGAGGAGCTCGGCTACGCGCCGCGGATCCCGTTCGCTCAGGGCCTGGCCGACACCGTCGACTGGTACCGGGACAACCCAGGCTGGTGGAAGACCGTCAAGCACGGCCTGGAGGAGAGCCGGTGACCACCGCACAGGTCCTGGTCGTCGGCGCCGGGCCGGTCGGCCTGACCGCCGCCCACGAACTCGCCCGGCACGGCGTCACCGTCCGGCTGGTCGACGCCGCCGACGGCCCCGCCACCACCAGCCGGGCCCTGGCCACCCACGCCCGCACCCTGGAGGTCTACGACCAGATCGGCATCCTGGACGAGGTACTGCCGCGCGGCCAGCGCGTCGAACACTTCACGCTGCACCAGAACGGCCGCCGGCTGGCCCGCTTCGACACCGACTACAGCCACCTGCCCACCCGCTTCCCGTTCACCCTGATGGTCGACCAGGTGATCACCGAGGAGGTGCTGCGCACCGCCTGCGCCCGCCAGGGCGTCCAGGTCGAGTGGGGCGTGCGGCTCGCCTCGTTCGACGACCGCGGGGACGGCGTCGGGGCCGTGCTCACGCACCCCGACGGCCGCACCGAACACGCCTCGTTCGACTGGATGATCGGCTGCGACGGCGGGCACAGCACCGTCCGCAAGCAGCTCGGCATCCCGCTGATCGGCGAGAGCAGCGAGACCTGGCTGATCGCCGACGCGGTGGTCGACTGCGACCTCCCCCGGGACAGCATCCACTGGATGCGCACCCCCGCCGGCACCGTGATGATGGTGCCCTTCCCCGACCCCGGCAAGTGGCGGCTGCTGGACACCGCCGACGCCTCGTACCCCAGCGATGAGGCGGTCGCCCGGCGCTTCGCCGAGAAGATCTCGATCGGCACCGGACGGGCCGTCGAGGTCGAACTGCCCACCTGGGTCTCGGTGTTCACCATCCAGCAGCGGATGATCGAGCAGATGCGCAGCGGCCGGGTGTTCCTGGCCGGCGACGCCGCGCACGTCCACAGCCCCGCCTCCGGCCAGGGCCTGAACACCGGCATCCAGGACGCCGTCAACCTGTCCTGGAAACTTGCCGCGGTGGTCAATGGCGAGGCCGCCGAAACCCTGCTCGACAGCTACAGCGCCGAACGGGTCCCGGTCGGGGCGACCCTGCTGAAGTCCACCCGGATGGCCACCATGCTGGTGCAGCTCCGCAGCCGGAAGGCCGCCGCCGCACTGCGCACCCTCTTCACCGTGGTCCGCTCGGTACGGCCGCTGAAGTCGAAGATCGAACGCAAGATCATGGGCGGCATGTCGGCCCTGGACCTCTCCTACGCCGACGGCCCGCTCGCCCTGCCCGCCGCACCCGCCACCGGCTCCGGCCCGGCACCCGGACAGCGGGTCGCCAAGGTCACCGACCCGTCGCCCGCCTGGACCGCGCTGCTGGACGAACTGCGCACCCCCGGCTGGACACTGCTGGCCCGCGCCGTCCCCGCCCAGTACCCGGCGCTGCACCGGCTCGCCGAGGAGCACCCGGCCGTCCGGGTCCGCACCCTGGGCGAGGACGGGCCAGGACCGCTCGCCGACCCCGACGGCGCGCTCGCCGCCGACCTCGGCGTCCCGGCCGGCGGCTGGCTGCTGATCCGACCCGACGGCCACCTCGCCGCGTCCGGGCCCGGCCTGGACGCCGCCCCGCCCGCCGAGGCGTTCGCGGCGCTCGGCCTCCGCGCGGGCGCCGCGGACCGGCTCGCCGTCGGCTGACGCGGCGAGGTGGCGGGGCGGCGCACCGCCACCTCGCCACCCCACCGCGCCGGCCACTTCTTTCACCGACCACTTCGCAGACGGAGACATGTGATGGGAAAGCTGACCGGACGTACCGTCCTCATCAGCGGCGCGGCCGGCGGCCAGGGCGCCGTCACCGCACGGCGGTTCGTCGCCGAGGGCGCCCGGGTGGTGCTCGGCGACCTGCGCGAGGACGTGAAGGAACTCGCCGACGAGCTCGGCGAATCGGCTGCGGCGATCCGGCTGGACGTCCGCCGCGAGGAGGACTGGGCGGCCGCCGTCGCACTCGCCGAGCAGACCTTCGGCGGACTCGACGGCCTGGTCAACAACGCCGGCATCCTGCACCAGGGCCTGCTGGAGGCCACCACCCGCGACGACTACCTGAACGTGATCGAGGTCAACCAGCTCGGCGTGTTCCTCGGCATGCGCGCCGTCGTCCCCGCGCTGCGCGCCGCCGGCGGCGGAACGATCGTCAACATCGCGTCCGTCAACGCCCAGCAGGGCGTGCCGATGCTCACCGCCTACTGCGCCAGCAAGTTCGCGGTGCTCGGCATGACCAAGGTCGCCGCGCTGGAACTCGGCCGCGACGGCATCCGGGTCAACGCCGTCTGCCCGGGCGTGATCCGCACCGACATGACCGGCGGCATGCCCGAGCGGATCGAGCAGCGGCTGCTGGAGGGCATCCCGCTCGGCCGGTTCGGCGCCCCCGACGAGATCGCCGCCCTCACCCTGTTCCTCACCAGCGCCGAGTCCGGGTACTGCTCCGGCGGCGAGTTCGTCGCCGACGGCGGCTGGACGGCCGGCTGACACCCCGTTCGAGCGGCCCTCGACCGGCCGCGGCCAGACTCCCCGCACGGACCGAGACCACGACAGGACACCGCACATGACCGACGACCAGACCACCGACCGCCCGATCACCGTGGTCGCCACCTTCACCCTGAAGGGCGACGCCGCCGAGTTCGAGCAGCTGCTCGCCGAGCAGGCCGAACTGATGCGCGCCGGCGACGGCTTCGAACTCGGCGTCCTGGCCCGCTCCACCACCTCGCCCGACACCTACGTCAACCTCGCCTGGTGGCGCGACTCCCAGTCGTACCTGTCGGTGGTGCGCTCCTACGCCTTCGCGGCCAAGGCGATGAGCGAGCTGCCCCGGCTCGCGGACGCCCGGATCGACCGCTTCGTCCCCACCGCCGACCACGGCACGCTGCTGCCCGCCGACGGCGCCGAGCAGGGCGTGCTGGTGCTGGCGGTGCATGACGCCGACGAGTCCGCCGCCGAACAGGTCGAGGCCGGCTGGGCCGCGCACACCGAGCAGCTGGCCGGCCAGGAGGGCTTCCTGGGCGCGGCCCTCGGCCGCTCCGAGGTCCGCCCCGGCGGCCATGGACAGCTCGGCTGGTGGCGCGACGAGGCCGCGGCCGCCGCCGCGCCCGGCTACCGCGCGGAGGGCACCGAGACGCTGGTGCTCCGCCCGGTGCACACGGTCTCCGGCCGGACCGCCTGAGCCGCGCCGCAATCGCAATCGCGACCGCCCGCCCGCCGGTACCACGGCCGGGCGGGCGGCCGTCTGCGTTGGACCGGTGGCGGGCAACGAGAAGGCCCCCGCCGGGGCGGGGGCCGTTCGGGCCCGGGGGAGCGGTGAACGCTCAGGCGGCGCCGGCCAGTTCGACCAGCACCGGGACGGTCTCCGCCGGGCTCGGCTGCCCGGCCATGCCCGCGCGCAGCCGGGCCGCGCCCTCCGCGTGGGCCGGGTCGGACACCAGCGCCCGCAGCGCCTTGTGCACGGCCTCCACGTCGTTCTGCTGCGCCGCCTCGTCCAGGCTCAGGCCCGCGCCGCAGGCGACGATCCGGTCGCCGACCACGAAGGTGTCCAGGTGACCGGGCAGCACCAGCTGCGGCAGGCCGAACGCGGTCGCCGTCAACTGGGTGCCGGAGCCGCCGTGGTGGACCACCGCCGTGCAGCCGCCGAGCACCGCGTCCAGCGGCACCGGGTCGACCAGCCGCACCGAGGACGGCACCGGGCCGAGCTGCTCCCGGTACGGGGCGCCGACGGTGACCAGCGCCTCGGTGTCCGGGATGCCGTCGAAGGCGTCGACGATCCGGCGCAGCAGCGGCAGCCCGTTCATCGCCAGCGTCAACTGCCCGAGCGACACGCACACCCGGTGCCCGGCCGGCTCGTCGAACGCCCAGTCGGGCACCGGGCCTGAGCCGTTGCTCGGCACGTACCGGATCGGGGTGCCGGGGGTGACGGACGGGTCCTGGAAACCGGGCGGGCACGGGTCGAGCACCAGGTCCGGCTGCGGCAGGCCGTCCGGCAGGCCGAGGCGGGCGCACACCCCGCTCAGCGAGTGCGCGCCCACCGCGTGCGCGACCTCGCCGACCGGGTCGACGCCCCAGCGGTGCTGCACCACCGGGACGCCCAGCAGGCCGCCGACGATCAGCGCGCCGTACTCCAGCCGGTCGGAGAGCACCAGGTCCGGCTTCCAGGAGCGGGCGATCTCCAGGTACGCGCCCACCGTGTACCGGGTGTGCATGGTCCACGGGCGCACCGCGCCGGCGAACGCGGCCGGCGCCGGACGCCCGCCGGCCTCGATCGGACGCAGCCCGGCCGGCAGCCCCAGCGACATCAACTCGCCCGCGTGGAAGGCCTCGCCGACGCTGTGGCCGCTCAGCCCGGCCGCGTGCGCGGCGGCGATCACGTCCGGCTGGCCGGCCACCAGCACCTCGTGCCCGGCCCCGCGCAGCGCCCAGGCCAGCGGGGCGAGCGGGGCGAAGTGGGTTGCCACCGGGGTGGTGATGATGAGTACCTTCATCGGGGTCCTCGGCTCCTCGAACAGGTGTCAACTGACGGACGCAGACGGTCCGTCGGCGCGCTGGAGCCGCCCTCGGCGGCGGCTGGAGCCGGGTCGTCCGGCCGCTCCAGCGAACTTCGAGCGGTACCCGAGGTGCGGTCGTTAGCGTCGGCGTCGCCACCGCCCATGACCCCGGAAGGATCATCCGTCATGTCCGAATTCGCCATCCACGCCAGGGGACTGCGCAAGCGGTACGGCGACACGCTCGCGGTCGACTCGGTCGACCTGGACGTCCGGCACGGCGAGATCTTCGCGCTGCTGGGCCCGAACGGCGCGGGCAAGACCACGACCACCGAGATGCTCGAGGGCTTCCGCACCCGCGACGGCGGCGAGCTGAACGTGCTCGGCGAGGACCCCGGCAAGGCCGGCCCGGCCTGGCGCTCGCGGATCGGCATCGTGCTCCAGGGCTCCAAGGACTTCGCGGACCTCACCGTCGCCGAGGTGGTGCACCACTTCACCGCCTACTACCCGCAGCCGCGGGACGCCGACGAGGTGATCGAGGCGGTCGGCCTGACCGAGAAGCGCAAGACCCGCGCCGCCTCGCTCTCCGGCGGCCAGCGCCGCCGCCTGGACGTGGCGCTCGGCATCATCGGCAATCCCGAACTGCTGTTCCTGGACGAGCCCACCACCGGTTTCGACCCCGAGGTGCGGCGCAAGTTCTGGGCGCTGATCGCGGGCCTGCGCAGCACCGGCACCACCATCCTGCTCACCACCCACTACCTGGACGAGGTCGAGTACCTGGCCGACCGGGTCGGCGTGGTCACCTCCGGCCGGGTGGTGGAGGTCTCCACCCCCGAGCGGCTCGGCGACCGGCACCTGGCGCCCGCCACCGTCCGCTGGATCGGCGCGGACGGACCGCAGGAGATCCAGACCGCCACCCCCACCCGCACCGTCTCCGAGCTGGCCGCCCGCTTCGGCGGCGAGGTCCCGGAGCTGACGGTGACCCGCCCGTCGCTGGAAGACGTCTACCTGCAGATGATCGGAGACCGGTGATGGAAGCGACCAGGACGCCCGCGGTGGCCACCGCCACCACCGCCGGCCGGGCCCGCACCGCGGCCGGGCCCGCGCTGCTGAGGATCGCCGCCGCCCGCGCGGTGCTGGAGATCCGCGGCTTCTTCCGCTCCCGCGGCCAGATGATCCTCACCTTCTCGACGCCGATCGTGCTGCTGATCCTGTTCAGCGCGATCTTCGGCGGCAAGGTCGAGGGCACCGACCTGCAGATGTCCCAGCTGTACTCGACCGGCATGCTCGCGGTCGGCGTGATGTCCACCAGCTTCCAGACGCTGGCCCTGCAGGTCGCCGCCGAGCGCCGCAACGGCGCGCTCAAGCGGCTGCGCGGCACCCCCATGCCGCCGGTCGCCTACTTCCTCGGCAAGATCGCCATGGTGCTGGTCTCCAGCCTCGGCCAGGCCATCGTGCTGATGGTCATCGGCTCGCTGTTCTTCGGCCTCAAGCTGCCCACCGACGTGACCAGTTGGCTGACCTTCGGCTGGATCTACCTGCTCGGCATCTCCGCGTGCAGCCTGCTCGGCCTGGCCTTCTCCTCGCTGATCGGCGGCGAGGAGGGCGGCGGCCCGATCGTGATCCTGCCGTTCATGGCGCTGCAGTTCATCTCCGGCGTGTTCGTGCCGTTCCAGACCCTGCCGCACTACCTCCAGCAGATCGCCTCGTTCTTCCCGCTCAAGTGGCTGTGCCAGGGCATGCGTTCGGTGTTCCTGCCGGACACCTACCTGTCCCAGGAGCTGGCCCACTCGTGGGAGCTCGGCCGGGTCGCGCTGGTGCTCGGCGGCTGGGTGGTGGTCGGCCTGGTGATCTGCCTGACCACCTTCCGCTGGAAGACCCGCCACGACGGCTGAGCCACCCCGTCCCCCACACGTACGACACCGGCCCGCCGGGGCAGACCGCCCCGGCGGGCCTCGCCGTGCCCGCGCCCGGCCCGGAGCTCCCAGCGGGATTCGAGCAGCCGTCGTCCGGGCGGCAGCAGGCTGATGGCCGAACCGGCATGGGCCGTGCGGCCGGTGTCGACCCGCGGACGAAACAGGAGAGCACGAGATGGCGAACCCGGTGCAGCCGGATCCGGCTCCAAGCCCCTACCGACGGGGCGGGACCATGCACGACCTCTTCCGGTGGAGCGCCGAGCGCACCCCCGACGCGACCGCCCTGGTGGACGGCGAACGGCGGATCGGTTACCGGCAGCTCGACGACGCCTCCGACCACTTCGCCGCCGCCCTGGAGGACGCCGGCGTCGGCCCCGGCCGGATCGTCCCGCTGCTGCTGCCGCGCGGCCCCGAACTGGTGGTCGCCATGCTGGCCGTGCTCAAGCGCGGCGCCGCGTACGCCGCCCTCGACCCGCGCTGGCCCGCCGACCGCACCGCCGGCCTGGTCGCCCAGCTGGACGCGCCGCTGCTGGTCACCGACCTGCCCGGTGACTGGCCGGTCCCGGTGGCCGCCCCGCCCGCCGACCCGGCCGCCCCGCCCGCCGGACCGCAGCGCCGCCCCACCCCCGTCGAGGTGCGCGGCGAGGACGTCAGCACCGTCTTCTTCACCTCCGGCACCACCGGCGCCCCCAAGGCCGTGCTCTCGCCGCACCGCGGCACCGTCCGGCTCTTCGACGACTGCGCGTTCTCCGACTTCGGCCCCGGCAGCGCCATCCTGCAGATCGCCGCCGCCCCCTGGGACGGCTTCACGTGCGACTGCTGGGGCGCGCTGCTGTGCGGCGGCAAGGTGGTGTTCACCGACTCGCTGCTGATGCCCGACACCCTGCGCGCGCTGATCGCCGCCGAGGGCATCACCCACGGCTTCATCACCACCTCGCTGTTCAACATGATCGTCGACGAGGGCGTGGACGCCTTCGCGGGCCTGCGCAAGGTGCTGATCGGCGGCGAGAAGGTCTCGCCCCCGCACGCCCGCCGCTTCCTGGAGCGCCACCCCGGCATCCCGCTCGGCAACGGCTACGGCCCGGTCGAGTGCACCGTGTTCGCCACCGAGTACGAGATCACCGCCGCCGACTGCGACTCCCCGGACGGCATCCCGCTCGGCCACCCGCTGCCGCACACCGAGGTGTTCGTGCTGGACGGCGACCGGCTGTGCGCGACCGACGAGGAGGGCGAGCTCTGCCTGGCCGGCGACGGTCTCGCGCACGGCTACCTCGACCCGGAACTGACGGCCCGCAAGTTCACCGAGGTCACCGTCGAGGGCCGCACCGTCCGGGTCTACCGCACCGGCGACCGCGGCCGGCGGCGCGCCGACGGGCTGCTGCGCTACGGCGGCCGGATGGACCGGCAGGTCAAGATGCGCGGCCTGCGGATCGAGGTCGAGGAGATCGAGGCGCACGCCGCCGCCGTCCCCGGCGTCGCCGATGCCGTGGTCGTCCCGGTGCTCGACCCCGGCGGCGCGTGCACCGCGCTGAACCTGTTCTTCACCGCCCTGGGCACCCCGCCGCTCGACCCCGACGGCCTGCGGGCCGCGCTGTCCGCGGCCCTGCCCGGCTACCTGGTGCCCGCCCGGCTGATCCGGCTGGAGCGGATGCCGCTCACCGCCAACTCCAAGCTCGACCGCAAGGCCCTGGACGCCCTCGCCGCCGCCCCGGACGCCCCCGAGGAGGCCGAGGAGGAGACCGCCGACCCCACCGAACGCGCCGTCGCCGAGGCCTTCGCCGCCGTCCTGCGCCGGCCGCACGTCCCGCTCGCCGCCTCGTTCTTCGACCTCGGCGGCAGCTCGCTGGACGCCGCCCGGCTGTGCGCCCGCCTCGGCGCGCACGGCCACGCCGTGGTGGCCGCCCAGCTGTACCGCACCCCGACCGTGCGCACCCTCGCCGCCTGGCTCGACCGGGCCGACCCCGCCGCGCCCTCCGCCACCGGCCCCGCGCTGCCCGCCGGCGCCGTCGAACTCACCTCCATGCAGGACGTGTTCCTGGTGCTCGACGACATCTCGGTGTCCGCCTGGGGGCTCGACGGCGACCTCGACCCGGCCGCGCTGCGGGCCGCCGCCGGCGACCTGCACCGCCGCCACCAGGCCCTGCACGCCCGTTACCAGGCCCGCGGCCGCTCCGTCGCGGTGCTGCCCGAACAGCCCGGCGAGGCCGAGTTCGCACAGCTCCCCGACGCGGACGGAGCCACCGCCGCCGCCCGGGCGCTGCGGGCCCACCTGGCGAGCCCGCTGTCGGTCGGCGCCGGCCGGATCTGGCGCACCGCCGCCGTCCGGATCCGGGAGACCGGCAGCTGGCTGATCGGCGTTGCCGTGCACCACATCGCCTTCGACGGCTGGTCCCAGGCGCTGCTCGCCGAGGACCTCTCCACCGCGTACGCCGCCCGGGCGCGCGGCGAGCAGCCGGTCTTCGCCAGCCCCGCCGGCACCCTCGCCGAGGCGGCCGAGGAGCACCGCCGGCACCTCGCCCGGGTCGACCTGGACGCCCAACGGGCGTTCTGGCGCGAGGAATTGACGGGCCTCGCGGCGCTGGAGCTGCCCGGAGCGCAGCCGGTACGCGCCGCGCAGCTCGGCCCGGTGCGCACCGACCGGATCCGGCTGACCGCCGAGCAGCGCGCCCGGCTGGAGGAGGCCGCCCGGGAGTCCGGCAGCACCCCGTTCACGCACTGGTACGGCGCGCTGGTCGGCGTGCTGCGGTCGCTGACCGGGCAGGAGGACGTGACCGTCGGCGTGCCCGTCGCCCGGCGCGGCGGCCCGCGGATGGACGCCACCGTCACCACCCGCGTCGACCTGCTCTGCCTGCGGGCCCGCCCCGGCGGCGGGGACCTCGCGCAGGTCGTCGGCCGGGCCCTCGCCCACCAGGAACTCCCGTTCCGCGACGTGGTGATGGCGCTCGCGCTGGCCGGCCAGGACATCGGCCGGCTGCTGGCCGTGCCGCTGTTCGTCCTCCAGGACAACGCGCTGCCCCGGCTCACCCTGCCCGGCCTGCCCGCCACCCCGCTCGACCTGGACGAGGAGCAGTCCGCGCAGGCCCTGGTGATCGAGGTCGGCCCGCTGCCCGACGGCGGCGCCGAGGTGACCGTCCGGACCCGCACCGACCTGCTCCCGGACGGCCTGGGCGACCGGATCGGCCGCGAACTGGTGGCAGCGGCACAGGAATTCGCGCGGCCCGCAGCAGCGGGTCGCGCCGGGACGGGACGCGTGCCGGCCGGCGCGGCGTCCGCGGTGTGAGGAGCGAGTCGTGCGGGTGTTGTTCACGGTGTCGGACTGGTTCGGCCACTGGTCGGCGATGGTGCCGCTCGGCTGGGCGCTTCAGGGCGCCGGCCACGAGGTGCGGGTGCTGTGCGCGCCCTCCCAGGCGGACGCGCTGACCCGGGCCGGACTGACCGCCGTCCCGGTACTGGACGGCTGGGACATGGCCTTCCAGGGCCGGCTGCAGAACTACTTGAACGCGGGGAAGGGCCTGTGGTCCTACCCCGAGCCGCCGCCGCACCCCGTCACCGGGCAGCCGCTGGCCGATCTCGCCGACTTCGACCTCGGCGGCTGGTTCGGCGCGAACCTGCCCGCCCTGGCCGAGCGCGCCCGGCGGTCCACCGACGCCGCCGTCGCGTACGCCCGCCGCTGGCAGCCCGACGTCCACGTCCACGACCTGGTCAGCATCGAGGGACTGCTGCTCGGCCGGGTGCTGGACGTCCCGTCCGCCATCCACCTGTGGGGGCCGGCCGGGACCGACGAGCAGGAGCCCGGGCTGACCCTGGTGCCCGTCGACATGAGCAAGTCCTTTGAACGGTACGGCGTCGGCGAACCCGGGTTCGAGCAGGTCACCCACGTGATCGACGCCAACCCGGCGAGCCTCGCCCCCGCCGTCCAGGGCGCCGAACGGCTGCCCGTCCGGTTCGTCCCGTACAACGGTCCCGGCGCCGAGCCGGACTGGCTGGCCGGGCTGCCCGAGCGGCCCCGGGTCTGCGTGGTGTGGGGGACCTCGGTGTCCGAGATGTTCGGCGAGGTGTCCTTCACCGTGCCGCAGGTGATCGAGGAACTGGCCGCGCTGGACGTCGAGGTGGTACTCACGCTGACCGGCGCCGACCGCGAACGCCTCGGCGAACTCCCGTCGAACGTCCGCCTGTTGGAGCGGGTGCCGCTGCACCTGCTGCTGCCGCACTGCGACCTGGTGGTGCACCACGGCGGCGCCGGGTGCGTGATGACCGCGCTCGCCGCCGGCACCCCACAGCTCGCCCTCACCAACGGCGTCGAGCAGCGGCTGAACGCCGACCGGATCGCCGCCGCCGGGGCGGGCCTCGGCCTGCCCAACGCCGGCCTGGAGCCCGGGGCGGTCCGCGCGGCCGCCGCCGCGCTGCTCGGCGACCCCGCCCACCGGGCCGCCGCGAGCAGGCTGCGCGAGGAGAACGACCGGCGGCCCGCCCCAGCCGAACTGGTCAGCGTCCTGGAGGAGTTGGCCGCCGCCCGGCAGCCCGCCACGGTCGGCGGTGGCCGCTGATGCGGGTGCTGTTCACCGTCTCCGACTGGCCCGGCCACTGGTCCGCGATGGTGCCGCTCGGCTGGGCGCTGCAAGGCGCCGGCCACGAGGTGCGGGTGCTGTGCGCGCCCTCGCAGACCGAGCCGCTGACCCGGGCCGGACTGACCGCCGTCCCGCTGCTCGGCGGCTGGGACATGGCCGTCCAGGGCCGGCTGCAGAACTACGTCTCCGCCCGGGACGGCCAGTGGCGGTTCGCCGAACCCCCGCCGCACCCCGTCACCGGGCAGCCGCTGGCCCGGCTCGCCGACTTCGACCTCGGCAGCTGGTTCGCCCAGTACCACCCCACCCTGGTCGCCGACGCCACCCGCTCCACCGACGCCGCCGTCGGCTACGCCCGGCACTGGCAGCCGCAGCTGGTGGTGCACGACCAGCTCAGCATCGAAGGGCCGCTGGTCGGCCGGGTGCTCGACGTCCCCGCCGTGCTCCAGCTCTGGGGCCCGGTCGGGCCCGCCGACGAGGGCGAGGGGCTGATCATGCTGCCGCCCGACTACAGCGGCGCCTTCCGCCGCCACGGCGTCGGCGACCACGGGCCGCAGCACTACGCGTACGCCATCGACCCCTGCCCGCCCGCCGTCGCCCCGCCGCTGCGCGGCGCCGCCCGCCGGCTGCCCGTCCGGTTCCTGCCGTACAACGGGCCCGGCGCCGAGCCCGGCTGGCTGGCCGGGCTGCCCGAGCGGCCCCGGGTCTGCGTGGTGTGGGGGACCTCGGTGTCCGACATGTTCGGCGAGGTGTCCTTCGCCGTCCCCAAGGTGATCGAGGCACTCGCCGCGCTGGACGTCGAAGTGGTGCTCACCCTGACCGGCGCCGACCGCGAACGGACCGAACGCCTCGGCGAACTCCCCCCGAACGTCCGCCTGTTGGAACGGGTGCCGCTGCACCTGCTGCTGCCGCACTGCGACCTGGTGGTGCACCACGGCGGCGCCGGATGCGTGATGACCGCACTCGCCGCCGGCACCCCGCAACTCGCCCTGCCCAACGGCCTCGACCAGCACCGCAACGCCGAACGGATCACCGCCGCGGGCATCGGCCTCGGCCTGCCCAACGCCACCGCCCGGGCCGACGACATCCGGACGGCCGCCACCACCCTGCTCGGCGACCCCGCCCACCGGGCCGCCGCGAGAAGGCTGCGCGAGGAGAACGACCGGCGGCCCGCCCCGGCCGAACTGGTCCGCACCCTCCAGGAGCTGGCCGCCGTCGCCGCCCGCTGAAGGGACACACAGACAATGCACATCGTGGGAACCGGGTTCCTCGCCCGCAGCCTCACCCCGATCGCCGACGCCCACCCCGACACCGTCGTACTCGCCGCCGGCGTCTCCTGGGCCTCCGGCACCTCCGACACCGACTTCACCCGCGAGGCCGACCTGCTGGCCGACACCGCCCGCCGGTGCGCCGCCGACGGACGCCGGCTGCTGTTCTTCTCCACCGCCTCCACCGGCATGTACGGCAACGCCCACGGCCCCGGCCGGGAGGACGAACCCGTCGAACCCTGCACCCCCTACGGACGCCACAAGCTGGCGCTGGAACGGCAGTTGCAGGACTCCCGAGCCGAGTACCTGATCCTCCGCCTCGGCCACCTGGTCGGCCCCGGCCAGCCCCCGCACCAGCTGCTGCCCGCCCTGCTCCGGCAGGTCCGCTCCGGCGCCGTGCAGATCCACCGCGGCGCCGCCCGCGACCTGATCAGCGTCGCCGACGTGATCACCGTCATCGACCGGCTGCTCGGCCGCGGCCTGCGCGGCGAAGTCGTCAACGTCGCCTCCGGCTTCGCCGTCCCCGTCGAACGAATCGTCGACCACCTGGAACAGCGGCTCGGCCTGCACGTCGACCGCGGATACGCCGACTCCGGGGCCGCCCAGCACGCCATCGCCACCGACCGGCTGGCCGCCCTGGTGCCCGACGTGGCCCGGCAGTTCGGACCCGAGTACTACCGGCCGGTGCTGGACACCTTCCTGGCCGCTGCCTGACGGAGCGCGGGGCTGCCGTGCGCGGGTGGACGGTCAGGCCCACGGCCGGGACGTCCGGGCCTGCCGCGAAGGTCTGCCCGGAGGTATCCGGTGGCCACCGGGCCGGCCGGGCCACGCAGCTGCCTGACGGAGCGCGGGGCTGCCGTGCGCGGGTGGACGGTCAGGCCCACGGCCGGGACGTCCGGGCCTGCCGCGCAGGTCTGCCCGGAGGCGTCCGGTGGCCACCGGGCCGGCCGGGCCACCGGGTGCGGGAACCGGCCGGCCCCGCAGGACGCAGGCCGGGACGGGTGCCCGCCGTCCGCCCCGAGCGGCCCAGCCACCCCCATCAGCCGGTCCGGCCCGAACGCGCCCGCGCCGGAGCCGTCGGGCGCCGCTGTGGTGTGGCGGCATTGCCTTCCGCGCGGCCCGGGTCGGCATCCCGGTCTGCTGGGCCCACTGCGTGTCCGGGTCGTGCAAGCCGCCGCCTGCGCCGGCCGTCGGGCGCCGCTGTGGTGTGGCGGCATTGCCTTCCGCGCGGCCCGGGTCGGCATCCCGGTCTGCTGGGCCCACTGCGTGTCCGGGTCGTGCAA
>NZ_JBIALQ010000002.1:0-29526 GCF_042873545.1 Kitasatospora sp. NPDC004615 | reverse complement strand
CAAGCCGCCACCTGCGCCGGAGCCGTCGCCGCCGCCGTGGTGCGACGGCATTGCCCTCCGCACCGCCCGGGCCGGCGCCCCGGCCCACCGTGCGTCCGGGTCGCGCGAGCCCCCCGCCTCGGCCGGAGCCCGCCGCCCGCCGAGCTTCGAGCCGGACCCGAGCGGCGGCCCGCACGCTGCACGCCAGCAGCCGTCCGGCGCCTCGCCGCCCGCGCGGGCGAAGCCGCCCGACCGCCCCCGAACGCCGACGAGAGGACACCGCCGTGCGCGTCCTGGTGATGGCCAGCCCCGTGCCCACCCACCTGCTCCCGCTCCTGCCGATCGCCTGGGCCGCCCGCGCCGCCGGCCACGACGTACTGGTCGCCGGACAGCCGGACCTGGTCGAGGCCGCCCGCGGCGGCGGCCTGTCGATCGCCGTGGTCGGCCACGAGCAGCGCGAGATCGAGGAACGCCGCCAACGCCGGGCGCTCGGCCAGGCCGACCCCGGCGGGGACGGCGGCGCGCGCCGCGAACCGCCGTGGAAGTCGCTCGCCGACCGCTGGCGGGCCCGGGTCGAGGACGTGCTGCCGGACCTGCTGCGGATCGCCGAGCGGTGGCGGCCCGACGTGGTGCTCGCCGACCCGCTCGAGTACGCCTCGCTGATCGTCGGCGCGGTGCGCGGCATCCCGGTGGTCCACCACCGGTGGGGCGTCGACTCGTTCACCAGCCGCGACTTCGACCGGATCCAGGAAGCCCTGGCCGGCATCTGCCAGGCCCACGGCCTGCCCGGCCTGCCCACCCCCGACCTGGTGCTCGACCCCTGCCCGCCCAGCCTCCAGCACCCGGACGCGGCACCCGCCCGCCCGGTCCGCTTCGTTCCGAGCAACGGCGTCGGCCTGCGACCCGACTGGGCGCCGAAGCCCGCCGGGACGCGCCGGATCTGCGTCTCGCTCGGCCTGCGCACCCTCGCCCTGGAAGGGCCCGCCGTGATCGCCGCCGCACTGCGCGGCCTCGGCTCGCTGCCCGGCGTGCAGACCGTCGCGACCGTTCCCGCCGAGCACCGGGCCGGCCTCGGCGAACTCCCCGCCTCGGTACGGCTGGTCGACCCCACGCCGCTCGACCTGTTCCTGGACGGCTGCGACGCCGTGGTCCACCACGGCGGCAGCGGCACCGGCCTGGCCGCGATCGCCCGCGGCCTGCCGCAACTCGTCCTGCCGCAGACCCCGTGGACCGCCGAGCACGCCGAACGCGTCACCGCCCTCGGCATCGGCCTGAGCCTTCCCACCGACGAGCAACAGCGCGATCCGCACGCCGTGGCCCACGCCGCCGCCCGGCTCCTCGACGACCCCACCTTCCGCACCGCCACCGCCCACCTGCGCACCGAGATCGCGGCCATGCCCACCCCGGCGGACGTCGTCACCGCCCTCGCCGCCCTCGCCGGGTAGGCGCTGGCCTTCCGTCCGGGTTCGATCGTGGGTCGAGCGGGGCGCCGGACGCTGGGCCCGCGTCCGTCGTCGCGGCGGAGTCGAACCGAGCGCATGGAGGAGAACAGTGCGCGTCCTCTTCACCACCTGGGCCTCCCCGTCCCACCTGTTTCCGATGGTCCCGCTGGCCTGGGCGTTCCAGGCGGCGGGTCACGAGGTGCGGGTCGCCGTGCCGCCCAACTGCACCGCTCATGTGTCGGGGGCGGGGCTGACGCCGGTGGCGATCGGTCCGGTGCCCGGGGCGATGGCCGGGAGCGGGCAGGGGCAGGCGAAGGGGCAGTTGAAGGTCTGGCATTCGCAGCGGTCCTGGCCGGCCGACTGGCCGTTGCACCTCGACCGGTTGGATGAGGGTCAGCTCGGCCTGCTCCAGGCGCTGGTGGACCGGCAGGCGGTGACCGCCGAGGCGATGGTGCCCGAACTGCTGGAGTTCGCCCGGCACTTCGGGCCGGACCTGATCGTCCGGGACGCGGGCACGTACGCGGCCGCGGTGGTCGCCGACCTGCTCGGGGTGCCGCTGGCCAGCCACCAGTGGGGCAGCCCGGCGGTGCTCGACGTCGAGCACTCCGCGCCCGGGGGAGAGGCGTGGCCGGGCTACCGGGCGCTGTTCGAGAAGTTCGGCGCGCAGGCCGACGACGGCACCGGCGTGTTCGTCGACCCGTGCCCGCCGTCCCTCCAACTTCCCACCCCGGCAACCCGGTTGAACACCCGGATCGTGTCGTACAACGGCCCGGGCGAGCTGCCCGACTGGCTGCGGAAGGAGCCGGAGGCGCCGCGGGTGTGCATCACCTGGGGAGTCACGGCGGGCAAGCTGGACCCGAAGTCCGCGCTGCCCGCGCCGCTGCTCGGCGCCGCCCACTCGCTGGCGGCGGCCGGCCTGGAGGTGGTGCTCGCCGTCACCGAGGCGCAGCGCGAGCTGCTGGGGGAGCTGCCGAGCGGCATCCGGACGGTGTCGATGCTGCCGCTGCACCTGCTGCTGCCGACCTGTGCGGCGGTGGCGCACCAGGGCGGTGGCGGCACCGCGATGACCGCGGTCGCGGCCGGCACCCCGCAGCTGATCCTCTCGCCGCGCCCGGAGCAGATGCTCACCGGCGACCGGCTGACCGGCGCCGGCGCGGCCCGGCACGTCCCGTACAACGAGCTGATCGAGGACGAGCGGGCCGGGCAGCGGGTGCACGAGGACGTGCTCGCGCTGGTCGAGGACCCGGCCCACCGGGACGCCGCCGCCCGGCTGCGCGAGGAGTCGCAGGCGCAGCCCAGCCCGGCGCGGACCGCGGAGCGGCTGCTCGAACTGGTGCGCTGAGCCGACGAAGCTGAGCCGACGAAGCTGAGCCGACGAAGCTGAGCCGACGAAGGTGGGCCGACGAAGGTGAGCCGACAAAGCTGAGCCGACGAAGGTGGGCCGACGAAGGGGCGGTCCCGACCACTGCGGTCGGGGCCGCCCCTTCAGCGATTTCAGGGGACTCAGGCCACCGCGTCCACCAGCACCGCGACCCGCTCGGCGGGCGTCGGCTCGGCGAGCATCTCCTCGCGCAGCGCGGCGGCGGCCTTGCCGTACCGCGGGTCGTCCAGCAGCGCGGCGACCGAGGCGCCGATCACCGCCGGGTCGTGCTGCTCGCCGGGTGCGGGGAGCAGCCCGGCGCCGGCGTGTGCCAGCCGTTCGCCGATCTCGGCGGAGATCGGCACCTGCGGCAGCACGAGTTGCGGTACGCCGTGCGCGGCGGCGGTCAGGCCGGTGCCGGACCCGCCGTGGTGGACGACGGCCGCGCAGGTCGGCAGCAGCGCGGTCATCGGCAGCGATTCGGCGACCCGGACGCCGTCCGGCAGGCCGCCGAGCTTCCCGGCCTGGCCGGCGCCGACGGCCAGCACCACCTCGACGTCGAGTGCGGTGAGTGCGGCCAGTGCGCCGGTGAGGACGTCGGGCAGCCGGTCGGGGGAGACCTTGCCGCCGGACACCCCGGCGGTGACGCAGACCCGGGGGCGGCCGGAGCCGGTGTGCAGCCAGTCGGGCAGCAGGCCGGGGCCGTTGTACGGCACGTAGCGGACGGGGATGCGCCGGCGCGGCGCCGGGTCGGGCAGCCGCAGCGAGGGCGGGCACGGGTCGAACCAGCCGATCGGCCCGCGCTCGGGGTCGGCGCCGTGCCGCTCGAACAAGTCGCGGTAGCCGGGCCGGAGTTCACCGTCCAGCCGGTCCGTCTCGATCCGGATCACGGTGGCGGTGCCCCAGGTGTGGCCGAACGCGGGGACGCCGAGGACGGCGGCGGTCAGCGGGCCGGCGAAGGTCAGCGAGTCGTGCACCACGACGTCGGGCCGCCAGGCGCGGGCGAACGCGATCAGGTCGTCGGCCATCGCGTCGGCGACGGTGAGCTGCTTGTCCGCCAGCGCGGCCAGCACGGTGCGGTGCCCGTCGTCCAGCAGCTCGGGGCGGGCGGCCCAGCTCTCGGGCCAGCGGCCGAAGCTGCGCCACGGTGCGAGGTCCGCGCGGTTGCGGATCTGGGCGACCGCGACGTCCTGCCCGACCGCCACCCCGATCAGCCCGGCCCGGGCGACCGCGGGGGCGCTGGCCGGCGGGGTGGCGAACCGTACCTCGTGGCCCGCCGCCTGGCAGGCCCAGGCCAGCTGGACCAGGCTGTACAGGTGCCCGGGCTCCGCCCAGGTGGCGAACAGCACTCGCATGTCATCTCCTCGGTGGGCGCTGCCGCGCGTAGAGCGCGCGGCACTCGTCATAGGTGGACAGGACCCCGCGTTCGGTCAGCTCGGCCAGCGACGGCGCGCACCGGTCCTTCTCGGACAGCAGCGGTTCACCGTCGAGCCAGTTCTTCCACGGGATGTTCAGCTCGGGGTCGAAGGGCTGGATGTCGAACTGCGTCCCGGGGACGAACTGGGTGGAGCACAGGTAGCTGATGCAGGCGTCGTCGGTGAGCGCCACGAAGCCGTGCGCCAGGCCCTCGGCGACGAACACCGCGGTGCCCTCCTTGGCGTCGAGCACGGTGGTGACGTGCGTGCCGAAGGTGGGCGAGCCGAGCCGGACGTCGACCACCACGTCCAGCAGGACGCCGCGCACGCAACTGACGTACTTGGCCTGCCCGGGCGGGATGGTGACCCCGTGGATCCCGCGCAGCGTGTTGCGGGACGAGGTCGAGTAGTTCACCTGCAGTGGCGTGAACAGGTGGCCGGTCGCCTCGGCGAGCGCGTCGCGCTTGTACGACTCGAAGAAGTTGCCCCGGGAGTCGGGGTGTTGACGCGGGGTGATCCGATAGGCGTCGGGCACCGCGGTGGCTTGTATCCCCATGGGTGCGGACTGTAGGGAGCGCCGCTAGAGCACCGGTAGCGGCGGCGGCGAGCAGCGGCCCGGCCGTCCACCAGGATTCGAGCCGACTGCTGCACCATGCGGCGCGACCACGGAGAGGCACGCGGCGATCCGGCCGCGGGCCGATGCAGACGGAGGTGCCGACGGTGTCCCAGTTCGACGTGCGGAGCGCGGATCGACCACCGGCCGCCCAGGGCCGGCGGGTAGCGGTCCTCGGCGCGACCGGATTCGTCGGCCGTCGTGTCTGCCAGGCGCTCGCCGCGGCCGGCGCCCGGGTGTACGGGGTCGCGCGCAGCGCCGCCGGCGCCGCGGACTTCGAGCCGATCCCGCTCGACCTCGCCGCCACCTCGCCCGAGCGGCTCGCCGAGGTGCTGCGCAGCACCGGCGCCGACGTGGTGGTGAACGCGGCGGGCGCGGTGTGGGGTGTGACGGACCAGCAGATGGCGCAGGCCAACGCCGAGTTGCCGGAGCGGCTGGTCACGGCGGTCGGCCTGCTGCCCGGGCGGCCGCGGGTGGTGCACCTCGGTTCGGTGCACGAGTACGGGCCGGGCCCGTGGGGTGTGGCCATCCCGGAGAGCCTGCCGCCCGCGCCGGTCAGCTCGTACGGGCGGACCAAGCTGCTCGGCACCGAGGCGGTGCTGGCCGCCGCCCGGGACCGCGGGCTGGACGGGGTGGTGCTGCGGATCGTCAACGTGTCCGGGCCCGGCACCCCGGCGGGCAGCCTGCTCGGCATGATCGCCGGCCGGCTCGCCGAGGTCGCCCGCGGCGGCCCGGGCGAGCCGCTGCGGCTCACCCCGCTGCGGGCCCGGCGGGACTTCGTGGACGTCCGCGACGTCGCCGACGCGGTGGTGGCGGCCGCCGTCGCGGACGCCCCCGGCGGGCTGGCCGGCCAGGTGATCAACATCGGCCGGGGCGAGGCCGTCGCGGTGCGCCGGCTGGTGGACCGGCTGATCGAGCTGAGCGGCCTGCCGCTGACCGTGGCCGAGGAGCCGGACACCGCCCCGCAGCGTGGCGCGGTGGACTGGCAGCAGGTCGACATCGGCAAGGCCGCCCGGCTGCTCGACTGGCGGCCGCAGCGCGACCTGGACACCTCGCTGCGCGACCTGCTGACCTCGACGCCGGGGCTCGTCCCGGAGCAGGAGGCGGTGGCCGGGTAGTCCGCCCAACTGACCTTCCAGGAGCCGAAGTTGCCGCCCGCCCGCGAGCGCCGCGCCGGCCGGTGCTTGCCCCGGAGCCGGAGGCGGTGCCCGGGTAGTCCGCCTTCAGCGCCAACTGACCTGCCAGGAGCCGAAGTTGTCGCCCGTCCGCGAGTGCCGCGCCGGCCGGTGCTTGCCCCGGAGCGGGAGGCGGTGGCCGGGTAGTCCGTCTTCAGCGCCAACTGACCTGCCGGGAGCCGTAGTTGCCGCCCGTCTGCGAGTGCCGCGCCGGCCGGTGCTTGCCCCGGAGCCGGAGGCGGTGGCCGGGTAGTCCGTCTTCAGCGCCAACTGACCTGCCGGGAGCCGTAGTTGCCGCCCGCCTGCGAGTGCCGCGCCGGCCGGTGCTTGCCCCGGAGTCGGAGGCGGTGCCCGCGCCAACTGGCGTGCCAGAAGCTGAAGTTGCTGCCTATTCGCGAGTGCCGCGCCGGCCGGTGCTTGCCCCGGAGCCGGAGGCGGTGGCCGGGTAGTCCGTCTTCAGCGCGAACTGACCTGACAGGAGTCGGAGTTGCCGCCCGTCCGCGAGCGCCGCGCCGCCCCGGGGCTCGTTCCGAAGCCGGAGGCGGTCGCCGGGTACTCCACTTCCAGCGCCAACTGTCCTGCCGGGGCGCGGAGTTGCGAGCCTCCTGCGAGTACCGCGCCGGCCCGGGGTTCGTCCCGGAACCGGGGAGGTCGTCGGATGGCCCTTATCAGGCGCGCCAACCTCCCTGTCACGACGCCGAGTTGCGACCCGTCCGCGAGCACCGCTCCAGCCCGCGGGCGCAGGCTCGGGGCTGCCGTCGACGGCGGGTCGGCACCCGGCGGCCGGGCCGCCCCGCGTCGGGGCGGGACCCGTCCGGGCCGGCCGCGCACCGAGGAGTGGCATGGACCTGGGACTGCGAGAGCGCGTCGTACTGGTGACCGGGGCGACCGGCGGGATCGGGCGCGCGGTCGCCCGGGCGTACGCCGCCGAAGGGGCCCGGGTGGCCGTTGCCTACCGCTCCGACCGGGCTACCGCCGAGCAGCTCGCCGACGAACTCGGCGGCCCCGAGCGGGCGTTCGCGCTGCCGTACGACCTGGAGGACCCGAAGTCGCCGCAGCTCGCGGTGGCCGAGGTCGAGCAACGCTGGGGCCGGCTGGACGTGCTGGTGGCGAACGCCGTCCGCTGGGGCGAGCGACGCATCCCCGGCACCCGGTTCGAGGACGTCCCGGAGCCGGACTGGCTGCCGGTGATTGACGGCAACCTGGCGCCGACCGTCCGCACCGTGCAGGCCGCCGTCGGCGGCATGCGGGCCCGCGGCTGGGGCCGGATCGTGCTGATTTCCTCGCACAACGCGCTCGGCGGCAACCGCGGCCAGGAGTTCTACGGCGCCGCCAAGGCCGGACTGCACGGCCTGACCCGCAGCCTGATGTGGGACCTGACCGGCACCGACGTGCTGGTGAACGTGGTCTGCCCCGGTCTGACCACCACCGAGCGGGTCGCCGCCGGGCTGCCCGCGCCGGTCCGCGAGCGGGAGACCGCCGCCACCCCGAGCGGCCGGCTCAGTTCTCCCGAGGAGGTGGCCCGGGCCGTGCTGTACCTGGGCTCGGCCGCCAACGGCAACGTCACCGGCGAGGCCCTCGCCGTCGCCGGCGGCCGCTGAACCGGCCGCTGAACCGGCTGCTGAACCGGCTGCTGAACCGCCCGCCGAGGCACTGTCGAGTCCGGCTCCAGCAGCCGCCCGCAAGCTGGACCGGACCGACGAGAAGACCCCACCCGATGCCCCATCAGAAGGAGACCGGCGATGAGCGTGCACAAGGAGCTCGTCCTCGACGAGGTTCGCAAGTTCCACCAGGAGCAGGAGGACGACGGCGCGTTCGTGCCCGGGGTCACCGAGATCTGGCCGTCCGGCGCGGTGCTGGACGCGGAGGACCGGGTCGCGCTGGTCGAGGCCGCGCTGGAGATGCGGATCGCGGCCGGCCGCAGCTCCCGCAAGTTCGAGTCGCTGTTCGCCAAGAAGTGCAAGCGGCGCAAGGCGCACCTGACCAACTCCGGCTCGTCCGCCAACCTGCTGGCGATGACCGCGCTGACCTCCGACCACCTGGAGGACCGCAAGCTGGTCCCGGGCGACGAGGTGATCACCGTCGCGGCGGGCTTCCCGACCACCGTCAACCCGATCCTGCAGAACGGGCTGATCCCGGTCTTCGTCGACATCGAGCTCGGCACCTACAACACCACCGCCGACCGGGTGGCCGCCGCGATCGGCCCGCGCACCAAGGCGATCATGATCGCGCACGCGCTGGGCAACCCGTTCCCGGTCGCCGAGATCGCGCAGCTCGCCGAGGAGCACGACCTGTTCCTGATCGAGGACAACTGCGACGCCGTCGGCGCGACCTACAACGGCCAGCTCACCGGCACCTTCGGCGACCTGACCACCGTCAGCTTCTACCCGGCGCACCACCTGACGATGGGCGAGGGCGGCTGCGTGCTGACCTCCAACCTGGCGCTGGCCCGGATCGTCGAGTCGCTGCGCGACTGGGGCCGGGACTGCTGGTGCGAGCCGGGCGAGAGCAACAAGTGCCTCAAGCGCTTCGACTACCAGATGGGCACCCTGCCCGCCGGGTACGACCACAAGTACATTTTCTCGCACGTCGGTTACAACCTGAAGGCCACCGACATCCAGGCCGCCCTCGGCCTCACCCAGCTGGCCAAGCTGGACTCCTTCGTCGATGCCCGCAAGGCCAACTGGCAGCGCCTGCGCGACGGCCTGGCCGACGTGCCGTGGCTGCTGCTCCCGCACGCCACCCCGAACTCCGACCCGAGCTGGTTCGGCTTCGTGCTCACCGTC
This sequence comes from Kitasatospora sp. NPDC004615, assembly GCF_042873545.1. NCBI lineage: Bacteria > Bacillati > Actinomycetota > Actinomycetes > Kitasatosporales > Streptomycetaceae > Kitasatospora > Kitasatospora sp. NPDC004615. Next base: position 20,756 of record NZ_JBIALQ010000002.1, on the reverse strand, counting down.
GACCCCGAGGCCCCGTTCACCCGGGCCGCGCTGGTCGACTTCCTGGAGGCCCGCAAGATCGGCACCCGCCGCCTGTTCGCCGGCAACCTGACCCGTCACCCCGCCTACATCGGCAAGCCGCACCGCGTCGTCGGCGACCTCACCAACAGCGACATCGTCACCGAGCACACCTTCTGGGTCGGCGTGTACCCCGGCCTGAGCGAGGCCCAGCTCGACTACATCATCGAGTCCGTCCGCGAGTTCGTCGCCAAGAACAGCTGAGAGGGAACGCCCGATGCCCGCACCGGACACCGCCGCCGCCCGCCCGCGCGCGACCGCCCGCCCCCGCGGGGACGCAGCCCCGGCCGCCAGGATCGCCCGCTCCGCCGCCGCCACCGAGGGCGCCAGGCTGAGCACCGCCGCCTTCGCCGACTGGCTGGCCGGGCGCGGCCGGGCCAACGACTTCACCGTGCGGAAGATCCCGTTCGCCGAACTGAACGGCTGGTCCTTCGCCGAGGGCACCGGCAACCTGGTCCACCGCAGCGGCCGCTTCTTCTCCGTCGAGGGCCTGCACGTCACCCTCGACGACGGCCCCTACCGGGAGTGGTACCAGCCGATCATCAAGCAGCCCGAGGTCGGCATCCTCGGCATCCTGGTCAAGGAGTTCGACGGCGTCCTGCACTGCCTGATGCAGGCCAAGATGGAACCCGGCAACCGCAACCTGCTCCAGCTCTCGCCGACCGTCCAGGCCACCCGCAGCAACTACACCAAGGTGCACCAGGGCGCCGACGTGAAGTACATCGAGTACTTCACCGGCGGCCGCCCCCGCCGGGTGCTCGCCGACGTGCTGCAGTCCGAGCACGGCTCCTGGTTCTTCCACAAGAGCAACCGCAACATGATCGTCGAGGCGCTGGACGACGTCCCCGAGGACGACGACTTCTGCTGGCTGACGTTCGGCCAGATCGCCGAACTGCTGCGCCGCGACAACGTGGTGAACATGGACTCCCGCACCGTGCTGGCCTGCGCCCCGGTCGCCGACCCGGACGGCCGCGCCCTGCACACCGACACCGAGCTGCTCTCCTGGTTCACCGGGCAGCGCTCCCGCCACGACATCCACGCCGAACGCGTCCCGCTGGCCGACCTGCCCGGCTGGACGCAGGACGAGGAGACCATCGCGCACGAGCAGGGCCGGTTCTTCAAGGTCGTCGCGGTCAACGTCACCGCCGGGAACCGCGAAGTCACCAGCTGGACCCAGCCGTTGATCGAACCCGTCGGCCGCGGCGTCGCCGCCTTCCTCACCCGCCGGATCGACGGCGTCCGGCACGTCCTGGCGCACGCCAAGGTCGAGGGCGGCTTCCTCGACGCCGTCGAACTCGCCCCCACCGTCCAGTGCACCCCCGGCAACCACGAGGAGCGGCCCCCGTTCCTCGACCGGGTACTGAACGGGCAGGTCGCCTACCGGGCCGTGCACTCCGAGGAGGGCGGGCGCTTCCTGCACGCCGAGGCCGACTACCTGCTGGTCGAGACCGGCGACGACGAACCGCTCGACGAGCCCGAGGGCTACGCCTGGGTGACGCCGGGTCAGCTCTCCGAGCTCGTCCGGCACGGCCACTACGTCAACGTCCAGGCCCGCACCCTGCTGGCCGTACTGAACGGCCTGGACGACCGTGACTGACCCCCTGCGGATCGGCGTGCTGGGCTGCGCGGAGATAGCCCGGCGGCGGATGCTGCCCGCGATCGCCGCCCAGCCCGGCCTGCGCCTCACCGCGATCGCCAGCCGCGACCCGGAACGCGCGAAACCGCTCGCCGCCCAGTACGGCTGCCGGGCCACCGACTACCGCGCACTGGTCGAATCCCCCGACGTGGACGCGGTGTACGTGCCGCTGCCGATCGCCCTGCACGCCGAGTGGGTGGCCGCAGCCCTCGACGCCGGCAAGCACGTCCTCGCCGAGAAGCCGCTCACCGCCGACCCAGCCGCCACCGCGGCCCTGCAACGCCGGGCCGAGGAGCGCGAGTTGGTGCTCCGGGAGAACGTGATGTTCGTCCACCATCCGGTGCACGAGCAGGTCCGGCGGCTGGTCGCCGACGGCGCGATCGGCGAACTGCGGATGTTCTCCGCCGCGTTCGCCATCCCCGCGCTGCCCGCCGACAACATCCGGCACCGGCCCGAACTCGGCGGCGGCGCCCTGCTGGACGTCGGCTACTACCCCGTCCGGGCCGCCCTGCACTTCCTGGGCCCGGAACTCACGGTGACCGGCGCCGCCCTGCACCGCGGCGCCGGCAGCGCCGTGGAGACCTCCGGCGCGGCCGTGCTGACCACCCCCGGCGGCGTGCTCGCCCAGCTCGCCTTCGGCATGGACCACGCCTACCGCAACAGCTACGAACTGTGGGGGAGCACCGGCCGGATCCGGGTCGAGCGCGCTTTCACCCCGCCCGCCGACCAGCCCCCCACCGTCCTGCTGGAACGCGGCGGCAGCACCGAGCAGCCCTTGTTTGCCGCCGCCGACCAAGTCGCCGAAACACTCGCCGCGTTCACCCGCGCCGTCGCCGAAGGAGCCACCGCCGCAGACGAATTGACCCATCGGCAGTCCGAACTGCTGTACCGGCTCCGCGCCGCCGCCACCCCCACCGCCTGAGCCGAACGGGCGACACCCGCCCGAAGGTCCCCCGCCCCACCTGCCAATCATTACGCTGAGTTGAGACTGCGTGCCGGTGCGTGACCGGATTGGTGTAGGGTCCGAAGCGGGAACACCGGTACGGCCACGGGCCGGAGGGGGAGATGTCGATTGAACTCCACCGAATCGGTGCTGCCTGCCCATCCCGCCCTGCGCAGGCTCACGGCCGTGCTGCTCGCGGTGCTCTGCGCCGGGTACGCGGTGGGTTCCGGACTCGGCTGGGGTTCGTGCGAACTCGCCCTGGTGATGGGTGACTTCGGCCTCGCCGGGGCGGCCCTCGCGGCCGCCCTGTCCTGCCTCGCGCACGGCATCGCGGTCGGCGGCCACACCCGGCCCGCCTGGCTGCTGTTCGGCCTCTCCTCCGCCGTGGTCGCGTTCGGCAACGGCCTGTGGGGCTGGTACGAGGTGGTGCTCGGCCGGCCGCTGCCGCCGGACTCCTCCGCCGAGTACCCGTTCCTGCTGTTCGCCCCGCTCGCCATCACCGGCCTGCTGGTGCTCGCCCAGCGCCCGCGCAATTCGGCCGGCTGGCTGTGCCTGATGCTGGACGGCTGGCTGGTGGCCGGCTCGCTGTTCACCCTCAGCTGGAGCCTGGCACTCGGCCGGGTCGCCGCCGGCGACGGTGACGACCCGCTGAAGCTCGCCATCGGCCTCGGCTACCCCGTACTGGACATCCTGCTGGTCGGCCTGGTGGTCGGCCTCAACGTCCGCGGCCGGGACCGCAATCGGGCCGCCGTGCACACCGCGATGATCGGCCTGGTCGTCACCGTGGTCTGCGACGCCCTGTTCACCACCCCGCAGTTCCACAGCGACTACCACTCCGGCGAACTGCTGGACGCCGGCTGGTTCGCCGGCTCCCTGCTGCTCGCCTGGGCCCCCTGGTCGCACACCCGCCGCCCCAGCCGCCAGCACCCCTCCACCCAGGGCGGGCCGCGCCGCCGGGTCGCCTCCACCTTCAGCGCGCTCACGCCCTACGCCGCCGCCGCGGTGTGCACCGCCGGCATCCTCTACAACGCGCTCGGCGGCCGCCCGCTGGACCGGGTGATGCTCGCCGCCGCCAGCACCGTCGGCCTGGCCCTGATCGTCCGGCAGGGCGTGATGCTGCTCGACAACCTGTCGCTCGCACAGGAACTCGCCACCAAGGAAGCCCACTTCCGCTCCCTGGTGCAGGGCTCCAGCGACGTCATCATGATCGCCGGGCCGTCCGGCGCGCTGTCCTACGTCAGCCCCGCCGCGCTGCGGGTCTACAACCGTGACCCGGGGGACCTGGTCGGCGGCAACCTGCTCAACCTGGTCCACCCCGAGGACGTCGACCGGGTGCTCGCCGAGGTGCGCCGCATCCTGGCCCGCAGCCGGGGCGCCCGGTTCCAGCCCGGCGAGCCCTCCGCCCGGGTCGAATGCCGGATCCGCTCGGGCGAAGGCGAGGGCGAGGGCGAGGGGGAGTGGCTGCACGTCGAATCCACCGTCAACCCGTATCGCGACGGACTGATCCTGAACAGCCGCGACATCACCGAACGGGTGCGCCTGCAGGCCCAGTTGCAGCACAACGCGTTCCACGACCCGCTCACCGACCTGCCCAACCGCGCCCTGTTCGCCCAGCGCGTCCGGGCCGCGCTCACCTCGCAGGGCCCGGCCGGCACCGCCGTCGCCGTGCTCTTCCTCGACCTGGACGGCTTCAAGGCCGTCAACGACACCGCCGGCCACCAGGTCGGTGACGAACTGCTGGTGCAGGCCGCCCGCCGCCTCCAGGCCGCCGTCCGCACCGAGGACACCGTCGCCCGGTTCGGCGGCGACGAGTTCGCCGTCCTGGTCCGCGGCCGGCTCGGCCACCCCCAGGTCCGCGACCTCGCCGAACGCATCCGCGCCGCCCTCTCCGAGCCGTACTGGATCGGCGGCACCGAACTCGGCGTCGCCGCCTCGATCGGCATCGCCTTCGGCCCCGACGCCCCACTGCCCGTCCCCGAACCCGCCCCCGGCGAGGACGAGGACGCCCGCGCCCGCAGCGCCGACAGCCGGGCCGCGAGCGCCGCCGACGAACTGCTCCGCAACGCCGACCTCGCGATGTACCAGGCCAAGTCCCGCGGCAAGGGCCGGGTGGTGCTCTACACCCCGGCGATGCGCGCCGAACTCGACCGGCGCGGCGAACTGGAGGAGCGGCTGCGCGCCGCCGTCCGCGAAGGCTCCTTCGCGCTGCTCCACCAACCCGTGGTCGAACTGGCCGGCGGCCGGCTCACCGGCGTCGAGGCCCAGGCCCGCTGGCGCTCCGCCGAAGGCCTGCTGCTCACTCCCGCCGAGTTCCTGCGCACCGCAGACACCGGCGACGGCGCCACCCGGTTCGCCCGCTGGCTGGTCACCGAAGCCGTCGCCGCCGCCGCCCGCCGCCGCGCCGACGGCCCCGCCGCCCCGCCCGTCCCCGTCACCGTCCGGCTGGCCGCCGAACGGCTCTGCGCCCCCGGCATGTACGAAACCCTGGCCGGCGCCCTGCGGGACACCGAACTGCCGCCCGGCCTGCTCGTCCTGGAAGTCTCCCGGACCGGCCCCGACGCGCTCGCCGACGAACTCGGCCGCCGCCTGGCCGCGTTCCGCCGCCTCGGGGTGTCCACCGCGCTCGCCGGGTTCGGCGCCGGCGGCGGCTCGCTCGGCGCACTCGCCCGGATGCCGTTCGACGCGCTCAAACTGGACCGCAGCCTGGTCCAGGACATCGCCGACTCCACCCTCACCCGGGCACTCGCCGGGCACGCCCTGCGCCTCGGCCGCGACCTCGGCCTGGTCACCGGCGCCGACGGCGTCGACCACCCCCGGCAGCTCGCGGTGCTCCAGGAACTCGGCTGCCGGCGCGGCCAGGGCCTGGCCTTCGACCGCCCGCTCGACGAACTGCGGCTGCGCCGCGCCCTGCTGCGCCGCGGCTACTCCGTCCCGCGCCCCGGCCAGGGCCACCCCGGCCGCCGCCCGCTGCTCACCCCCGAGGCCCGCGCGAGTGGATTGGCGGAGGCTTCCGCGGCCCGCCCGGGGCACCTGCACAGCGGCCTTGAGCTGCCGCAACGGCACACCGTCGGGGGTCCGAGCGGTGGCCCGCATGGTGAGACGGCGGTCCCACCAGCTTGACACCCACCACTGCGTGGGAGGAAGGTCGGTGCCATGACCACCCGAATTCTCGTACTTGGCGGGCGCGTCGGCTGAAGAACAGCCCGACGCGCCTCCCCCTCGCATGCCCTTGGCACGAGGGGTTTTTTGTTGCACGAATCCGGGTCGGCCACCGCAGGAATCCTGGCCTCAACCCCCCGAAATCCGGACGATCGAGGCACCGCCGGAGACCGCCCAGGGAGCCACCGCCCCCGGGCCGGCGCCACCCCGAGCAGAACCCGAGAAGAGACAGGCAGATGACTGAGCACGCCGCAACCCCCCGTCGTGGGGACCACCCGGCCGCCCACGCTCCGGGTCAGCAGACCATCGAGACCATGACCGGCGCACAGTCGCTCATTCGCTCGCTCGAGGCCGTCGGGGCCGACACGGTCTTCGGCATTCCGGGCGGTGCCATCCTCCCTGCGTACGACCCGCTGATGGACTCCACCAAGGTCCGGCACATCCTGGTCCGCCACGAGCAGGGCGCCGGCCACGCCGCGACCGGCTACGCGCAGGCCACCGGCCGGGTCGGCGTCTGCATGGCCACCTCGGGCCCCGGCGCCACCAACCTGGTCACCCCGATCGCCGACGCCTACATGGACTCCGTCCCGATGGTCGCGATCACCGGCCAGGTCGCCTCCAAGGCGATCGGCACGGACGCCTTCCAGGAGGCGGACATCTGCGGCATCACGATGCCGATCACCAAGCACAACTACCTGGTCACCGACCCCGCCGAGATCCCCCGGGTGATCGCCGAGGCCTTCCACATCGCCGCCACCGGCCGCCCCGGCCCGGTCCTGGTCGACATCGCCAAGGACGCCCTGCAGGCCACCACCACCTTCCGCTGGCCGGTCGAGACCTCGCTGCCCGGCTACCGCCCGGTCACCAAGCCGCACGCCAAGCAGATCCGCGAGGCCGCCAAGCTGCTGGTGAACTCCAAGCGCCCGGTGCTGTACGTCGGCGGCGGCGTGCTGAAGGCCAACGCCGGCGCGGAGCTGCGCATCCTGGCCGAGCTGACCGGCGCCCCGGTGGTCACCACCCTGATGGCGATCGGCGTCTTCCCGGACAGCCACCCGCAGCACCTGGGCATGCCCGGCATGCACGGCTCGGTCCCCGCGGTCACCGCGCTGCAGAAGTCCGACCTGCTGTTCACCCTGGGCGCCCGCTTCGACGACCGGGTCACCGGCAAGCTCGACTCGTTCGCCCCGAACGCCAAGGTCGTGCACGCCGACATCGACCCCGCCGAGATCGGCAAGAACCGCCCGGCGGACGTCCCGATCGTCGGCGACGCCCGCGAGGTGCTGGCCGACCTGATCGTCGCCGTCCAGGCCGAGTTCGACGCCGGCCACCGCGGCGACTACGCGGACTGGTGGACCAAGCTGAACCAGTGGAAGCAGACCTACCCGCTGGGCTACGAGCCCGCCCCCGAGGGCATGCTGTCTCCGCAGCAGGTGATCGAGCGGATCGGCCAACTGGTCGGCCCGGACGCCATCTACGCCGCGGGCGTCGGCCAGCACCAGATGTGGGCCAGCCAGTTCATCAAGTTCGAGAAGCCCGCCACCTGGCTGAACTCCGGCGGCGCCGGCACCATGGGCTACGCCGTCCCGGCCGCGATGGGCGCCAAGGCCGGTCAGCCCGACGTCCCGGTCTGGGCGATCGACGGCGACGGCTGCTTCCAGATGACCAATCAGGAACTGACCACCTGCAGCCTGAACAACCTGCCGATCAAGGTCGCGGTCATCAACAACGGTTCGCTGGGCATGGTCCGCCAGTGGCAGACGCTGTTCTACAACCAGCGCTACTCCAACACCGTCCTGCACTCCGGCCCCGGCCATGACGGCATCGAGCAGCCCGCCCAGGGCACCCGGATCCCGGACTTCGTGAAGCTGTCCGAGGCGATGGGCTGCGTCGGCCTGCGCTGCGAGCGCCCCGAGGACCTGGACGCCGTCATCAAGCAGGCCATGGAGATCAACGACCGCCCGGTGGTCATCGACTTCATCGTCCACCAGGACGCCATGGTCTGGCCGATGGTCGCGGCCGGCACCAGCAACGACGAGATCCAGTTCGCCCGGGGCGTCCGCCCCGACTTCGGCGACGACCAGGACTGACGGACCAGAAAGCGATGACCACCATGTCCAAGCACACCCTGTCCGTCCTGGTCGAGAACAAGCCCGGCGTGCTCGCCCGGATCGCCGCACTGTTCTCCCGCCGCGGCTTCAACATCGACTCGCTGGCGGTCGGCCCGACCGAGCACCCCGACATCTCCCGGATGACCATCGTGGTCAACGTCGAGGAGCTGCCGCTGGAGCAGGTCACCAAGCAGCTCAACAAGCTGGTCAACGTGATCAAGATCGTCGAACTGGACCAGACCCAGGCCGTCCAGCGCGAACTGATCCTGGTGAAGGTCCGCGCCGACGCCGAGACCCGCTCCCAGGTCACCGAGATCGTCCAGCTGTTCCGCGCCAAGACCGTCGACGTGTCGCCCGACGCGGTGACCATCGAGGCGACCGGCGCATCGGACAAGCTGGAGGCCATGCTGAAGATGCTGGAGCCTTACGGCATCAAGGAGTTGGTGCAGTCCGGCCTGGTCGCGATCGGCCGCGGCGCCCGCTCCATCACCGACCGCTCGCTGCGCGCGCTCGACCGCACCGCCTGACGCGGCCCGTCTTACACCCTGAGCAGTACCACCGAACCCCCGCCGGGTGCGCCTACGGTAGGAACCCCCGGCAACACCACCACGCAAGGAGATGTGCCCCCGTGGCCGAGCTGTTCTACGAAGACGACGCCGACCTGTCCATCATCCAGGCCCGCAAGGTCGCGGTCATCGGCTACGGCAGCCAGGGCCACGCCCACGCGCTGTCGCTGCGCGACTCGGGCGTCGACGTCCGCGTCGGCCTGCTGGAGGGCTCCAAGTCCCGTGCCGCCGCCCAGGAGGCCGGCCTGCGCGTGGTCACCCCGTCCGAGGCCGCGGCCGAGGCCGACGTCATCATGATCCTGGTGCCGGACCCGATCCAGGCCGACGTCTACAAGGAGGCTATCGAGCCGAACCTGAAGGCGGGCGACGCCCTGTTCTTCGGCCACGGCCTGAACATCCGCTTCGGCTTCATCCAGCCGCCGGCCGACGTCGACGTCTGCATGGTCGCCCCGAAGGGCCCGGGCCACCTGGTCCGCCGCCAGTACCAGGAGGGCCGCGGCGTTCCGTGCATCGTGGCCGTCGAGCAGGACGCCACCGGCAAGGGCTTCGACCTGGCGCTGTCCTACGCCAAGGGCATCGGCGGCACCAAGGCCGGCGTCATCAAGACCACCTTCACCGAGGAGACCGAGACCGACCTGTTCGGTGAGCAGGCCGTCCTCTGCGGTGGCACCGCCGCCCTGGTCAAGGCCGGCTTCGAGACCCTGGTCGAGGCGGGCTACCAGCCCGAGATCGCCTACTTCGAGTGCCTGCACGAGCTGAAGCTGATCGTCGACCTGATGTACGAGGGCGGCCTGGAGAAGATGCGCTGGTCGGTCTCCGAGACCGCCGAGTGGGGCGACTACGTCACCGGCCCCCGCATCATCACCGCCGACACCAAGGCCGAGATGAAGAAGGTCCTGACCGAGATCCAGGACGGCACCTTCGCCAACACCTGGATCGCCGAGTACAAGGCCGGTCTGCCGAAGTACAACGAGTACAAGAACGCGGACGCCGACCACCTGCTGGAGACCACCGGCAAGAAGCTCCGCAAGCTGATGAGCTGGGTCGACGAGAACGCCTGATCCTCGCCATCCAGGTTGTACAACAAGGCTGTTCCCGTCCGGGTGATTTCGCCGGACGGGAGCAGTCCCCCCGGCGCCCCGCCGATAGACTCCCGAATACGCGTCAGGCCCACAGCGTCGTGCGTCTAGCTACGCGACATGCCACCTTCCCCCGCCCAGTGCACGCCACCTTCGTGTGGCGGGGTGAACCGGACAGTTAAGGACAACACTGTCGTGAGCAAATCTGTCGTTCTGATCGCTGAAGAGCTCTCGCCGGCCACGGTGGACGCGCTGGGCCCCGACTTCGAGATCCGGCACTGCAACGGCGCCGACCGCGCCGAGCTGCTGACCGCGATCGCCGACGTGGACGCCATCCTGATCCGCTCCGCCACCAAGGTGGACGCCGAGGCACTGGCCGCCGCGAAGAAGCTCAAGGTGGTCGCCCGCGCCGGCGTCGGCCTGGACAACGTGGACGTCGCCGCCTCCACCAAGGCCGGCGTGATGGTCGTCAACGCGCCGACCTCCAACATCGTCACCGCCGCCGAGCTCGCCTGCGGCCTGCTGATCTCGGTCGCCCGCAACATCGCGCCCGCCAACGCCGCGCTCAAGGGCGGCGAGTGGAAGCGCAACAAGTACACCGGCGTCGAGCTCAGCGAGAAGACCCTCGGCGTGGTCGGCCTCGGCCGGATCGGCGTGCTGGTCGCGCAGCGGATGTCCGCGTTCGGCATGAAGATCGTCGCCTACGACCCCTACATCCAGGCCGCCCGCGCGGCCCAGATGGGCGTCAAGCTGCTCTCGCTCGAGGAGCTGCTGGAGGTCGCGGACTTCATCACCGTGCACCTGCCGAAGACCCCGGAGACCATCGGCCTGATCGGCGACGAGGCGCTGCACAAGGTCAAGCCGAGCGTGCGGATCGTCAACGCCGCCCGCGGTGGCATCGTCGACGAGGAAGCGCTGCTGCGCGCCCTCCAGGACGGCCGGGTGGCCGGTGCCGGCCTGGACGTGTACGCCAAGGAGCCGTGCACCGACTCGCCGCTGTTCGCCCTCGACAACGTGGTCGCCACCCCGCACCTGGGCGCCTCCACCGACGAGGCCCAGGAGAAGGCCGGCATCGCCGTCGCCAAGTCCGTGCGCCTCGCGCTGGCCGGCGAACTGGTACCGGACGCGGTCAACGTCCAGGGCGGCGTGATCGCCGAGGACGTGCGCCCGGGCCTGCCGCTGGCCGAGAAGCTCGGCCGGATCTTCACCGCGCTGGCCGGCGAGGTCGCCGTCCGCCTCGACGTCGAGGTCCGCGGCGAGATCACCCAGCACGACGTCAAGGTGCTCGAACTCTCCGCGCTGAAGGGCGTGTTCGAGGACGTGGTGGCCGAGACGGTGTCCTACGTCAACGCCCCGCTGTTCGCCCAGGAGCGTGGCGTCGAGGTCCGCCTGACCACCTCCAGCGAGTCGCCCGAGCACCGCAACGTGATCACCGTCCGCGGCACCCTGGCGGACGGCGGCGAGGTGTCGATCTCCGGCACCCTCTCCGGCCCGAAGCTGACCCAGAAGATCGTCGGCGTGGACGGCTTCGACGTGGACGTGGCCCTCACCGACCACATGGCGTTCTTCCACTACGAGGACCGCCCCGGCGTGGTCGGCACCCTCGGCCGGATCCTCGGCGACGCCGGCATCAACATCGCGGGTATGCAGGTCGCCCGCGACGGTGACAACGCGCTCGCCTCGATCACCGTGGACACCGAGGTCTCGCAGGAGGTCCTCGCCGAGATCGCCGGCGCCATCGGCGCCCGCTTCGCCCGCGCGGTGAACCTCGGCTGACGCCCCCTCAGCGCCCCCGAACGGCCCTTCCGACCTTGAGGCGGAAGGGCCGTTCGCATACCCGGTGGTCGTTGCCGTCTCAGATAGTAGGAAATCCAAGTAATTCGGCGACACCGCGGCCCGCCCGCCGTACTGTGGAGTAGTCATACGGTGCGCCACCCCCGCAACGCCGGGGAGCGTGGCCCGTGTGCACGTACGCGGTGCGGCAGGCGACCCCTGCCAGGCGTACTTCTTGTAGTCACCACCCTCGCGCGCTGCTGCGCCCCCGTATGCAAGGAGCCCGGTATGCCTTTCGTCGCAGACCGCACCACCGCCCCCACCACCGCCACCGCCGTCGCCACGCTCGTCCAGCGCCGGCGCCGCCGCGCCCAGGCCGACCCCCGCGCTGCCGCCGCCCTGCAGCGCGCCCTCGACCGGCGCGACAACGGCGCCCCCGCCGAGCACTGAGCCGCACGCACGCCACTGCGCCAGCCGGGTGACTTACCGTCACCCATGCGGTGAACGTCCGCACCCGGCCCGGCGGCCCCTCCTAGGTTGGGCGGGGTGCGTACCGCCCTCGGCCTTCTCGCCACCCTCGCCCTGCTCGCCCCGGCCACCCCGGCCCATTCGGTCGGGACACCCGGGTCCAACACCGCCGTGCTGCTGGAGTTAGCCACCGAACCCGCCGCCACCGCCTGGCAACGCGCCCAGGACGGCGCCCGGCGTGAACACCGCACCCCCGACCAGACCCGGCGCGCCGCGGCCGCCGCCGGCAGCGCCCAGCGCGCCGCCGCCGACCGCTCGCTGGACGCCCTCACCGCCACCCTGCGGCACGCCGTCCCCGACGCCCGCCCGCTGTACCGCACCCGCACCCTGGTCAGCGGCCTCGCCCTGCGGCTGCCCGCCGGCCAACTCCCGCGCCTGGCCGGCCTGCCCGGCGTCAAGGCCGTCCACCCCGTGGCGCTCAAACAGCGCACCAACGGGTACGCGGTGCCGCTCACCGGCGCCCCCAAGGTGTGGGACGGCCCGGAGGGGCACGCCGGAGAAGGCGTCCGGATCGGCATCGTCGACTCCGGCATCGACTACACCCACGCCGACTTCGGCGGCCCCGGCACCCCCGAGGCCTACGCCGCCGTGGACGGCGCCGAGCCCGCGCCCGCCGGACTCCTCCCCAGCGACAAGGTGATCGGCGGCAAGGACCTGGTCGGCGACGACTACGACCCCGACCCGGCCGCCGAACACCCGCAGCCCGTCCCGCACCCCGACGACAACCCGCTCGACTGCGCCGCCAACGGCCACGGCACCCACGTCGCCGGCACCGCCGCCGGCCTCGGCGTCACCGCCGACGGCAAGCCCTACCGCGGCCCCTACCGGCCCGGCCTGAACCCCGCCGACTTCAAGGTCGCCCCCGGCGCGGCCCCCGGCGCCCAGCTGTACGCCATCAAGGTGTTCGGCTGCCACGGCTCCACCGACCAGCTCGCCGCCGCCCTCGACCTGGCCGCCGACCCCAACGGCGACGGCGACCTGAGCGACCGCCTCGACGTGGTCAACCTCTCCCTCGGCAGCCCGTTCGGCAGCCCCGACGACGCCGACGCCCTCGCCGCCGACCGGCTCGCCGCACTCGGCACCCTGGTGGTCGCCGCCTCCGGCAACGAGGGCGACGTGTACGGCGTCGGCGGCAGTCCCGGCACAGCGGGCCGAGTGCTCACCGCCGCCGCGTCCGTCGACCCGCACGGCGACGCCGACGGCATCACCGTGCTCGCCCCCGCCGCTCTCGCCGGAACCGTCCCCGCACACTGGAGCGGCCGGTACACCCAGTGGGACACCGCCACCGTCAGCGGCGAACTCGCCGTCCCCGCCCAGGACTTGGACGGCTGCGAGGCCTTTGGCGCCGACGATCTCGAACGGCTGCGCGGAAAGATCGCCGTCCTGCGCTGGACCACCAAGGACGCCGACCGGGCCTGCGGCTCCGCCCCGCGCGCCGACCACGCCGCCGACGCCGGAGCCATCGGCGCGCTGTACGCCGCCGACGGCGACGACCTCGGCGAGATCGCCGGCGACGAACGGATCCCCGCCGCGATCCTGGCCCGCGCCGACGGCGAACGCCTCCTCGCGGGCCTGCGGGACGGCCCCGTCACCGTCCGGCTCGCCACACCCGGCAACCCGCTGCACGGCGCCGTCCCGCAGGACCAGCCGCAACGCACCGACACCCTCGCCACGTTCACCTCCCGCGGCATCGGCGTCGACGGCATCGTCAAACCCGACCTGGCCGCACCCGGCGAAACCGTCTGGTCCGCGAAAGCCGGCTCCGGCAGCGCCGGCATGCGCGAGGACGGCACCTCCATGGCCACCCCGCACCTGGCCGGCCTCGCCGCACTGGTCCGCTCCGCCCACCCCGAACTGGGCGCCGCCGAGATCAAGGCCGCACTCATGAACACCGCCACCGACACCTACCGGCACGACAACCGCACCGGCCCCGTCTACGGCCCCGAACGCACCGGCAGCGGCCGGGCCCGCGCCGACGACGCCATCCGCACCCCCGTCCTCGCCTACGGCACCCAACTCGACGGCGCGGTCGGCGTCTCGTTCGGCGTGGTCGAAGCCACCGGGGCCCTCACGGCCACCCGCGAGGTCGAGGTCCGCAACCTGGGCGACCGCCAACTCGCCTACGGCGTCGGCTACTCCGGCTCCACCTCCGTCCCCGGCGCATCGTTCGCACTCTCACCCGCCCGGGTCGTCCTCCCGCCGCACGGCACCGCGACCGTCACCGTCACCCTCCGCCTCACCAGCGGCCTCGGCCGCGCCCCCGACCCCACCCTCGACCTGATCCAGGCCGGCCACCCCCGCACCTACCGCGGCGAACTCTCCGGCCGCCTCACCCTCACCCCCACCGACGCCACCCTGCCCGCCCTCCGCGTCCCCCTCTTCGCCGCCCCGCGCCCCGCCACGGACGCCACCGCGTTCGGCACCCCCAGCGCCTTCGCCGTCACCGGCGGCATCCGCCCCGACCTGCTCACCGTCCTGCAACCCGGCGGCGAAGGCTCCGGCGAGCTGCGACACGCTGCCGCCGCCGTCGACGACCAGGGCACCCTCTACCTCGCCGCCGTGCTGGCCGCCCCCACCGCCACCCCCGTCGGCGCCTCCGCCGTCCGCGCCACCCTCGACCTCGACGGCGACGGCACCCCCGACGCCACCGTCACCGCCGAACGCCTCCCCGGCAGCGACGTCCTGGTCGCCCGCACCCGCGACGCCCGCACCGGCACCGAACTCGACGTCCAACCCCTGGGCGGCCGTTGGGGCGACACCGACACCGCCCTGCTCGACTCCGACACCGTCCTCCTCCCCGTCCGCCTCGCCGTCCTCCCCCCGGCCACCAACCTCCACTACACCCTCCGGACCGCCACCACCCTCGGCCCGTACCCCGTCGATCTCACCCGCCCCACCCCGGTCCTCCACCCCGTCCGCCCCGGCGAGCTCGTCCACACCCCGCTGCGCGACGCCCTGCTGATCCACCACCTGAACCGGGTCGGGCACCGCGTCCAGGTACTCACTCCGAAGGGTGATCCCGGGCGGGAAACCACCCGGTAGCCTGACAGCACAGGCCAGAATCCCCGCCATGGGAGCACTGATGAGCGTCGACCCGTACCCGGACTGGCTCCGCCCGCCGGTCGGCGGCTACACCGCCGACGACCTGGACCGACTGCCGGACCTCCCGCCGCACACGGAGTTGATCGACGGGAGCCTGATTTTCGTGAGTCCGCAGGCGAAGTTCCACATTCGGGTCATCCTGACGCTGCACATGGCGTTGGCGGCAGCCGTTCCCGACGGGTGGGAATCCTGGCCGTTGATGACGGTGAAGCTGGACGACAGGAACCGGCCGGAGCCCGACCTCGTGGTGGTCAACAGCGCATCGGACAAGGGGCTTGGGCAGACCTACTTCCTGGGCAGGGACGTTCTGCTCGCAGTCGAGGTTGTCTCGCCCGAGTCGCGGACACGCGACCGCGAGATCAAGCCCCTCAAGTACGCTGCCGCCGGCATCCGCTACTTCTGGCGGGTGGAGAACGTCGATGACCGACCCGTCGTCTACACCTACGAGTTGGACCCGGCGACCAACCGCTACACCCCCACCGGGATCTTCCACCACCGCCTCAAGGTCGAGCACCCCTTCCCCGTCGACATCGATCTGACCTGACACCCCCCGTCCGGATCGTGGACGCCGCGTGCTCAGGGCCTGGGACGGTTGTACTGTCCGAAACATGTCTCGCACCATTCGTCTCGCAGTGATCCCGGGTGACGGCATCGGCCAGGAGGTCGTGGCCGAGGGCCTCAAGGTGCTTCGTGCCGCCCTGCCCTCCGATGTGAAGCTGGAGACCACCGAGTACGACCTCGGTGCCCGGCTGTACCACCGGACCGGGGAGACCCTGCCGGACGCGGTGCTGGAGGAGCTGAAGGGGCAGGACGCCATCCTGCTCGGCGCGATCGGTGACCCGAGCGTGCCGTCGGGCGTGCTGGAGCGCGGGCTGCTGCTGAAGCTGCGGTTCGCCTTCGACCACCACATCAACCTCCGCCCCGGCAAGCTGTTCCCGGGCGTGCAGTCGCCGCTGGCGGGGCAGCCGGAGATCGACTTCGTGGTGGTCCGCGAGGGCACCGAGGGCCCGTACGTCGGCAACGGCGGCACGCTGCGCACCGGCACTCCGCAGGAGGTCGCCACCGAGGTCAGCCTGAACACCGCGTTCGGCATCGAGCGGGTCGTCCGGGACGCGTACCGTCGCGCCCAGGCCCGTCCGCGCAAGAAGCTGACGCTGGTCCACAAGAACAACGTGCTGGTGCACGCCGGCCACCTGTGGACCCGGATCTTCGAGCAGGTCGGCCGGGAGTTCCCCGAGGTCACCACCGACTACCTGCACGTGGACGCGGCGACGATCTTCTTCGTCACGCAGCCCGAGCGGTTCGACGTGATCGTCACCGACAACCTGTTCGGCGACATCCTGACCGACCTCGCCGCGGCCGTCACCGGCGGCATCGGCCTGGCCGCGTCCGGCAACATCAACCCGAGCGGCGACTTCCCGTCGATGTTCGAGCCGGTGCACGGCTCCGCCCCGGACATCGCCGGACAGGGCAAGGCCGACCCGACCGCCACCGTGCTCTCGGTCGCCATGCTGCTGGAGCACCTCGGCTTCGCCGCCGAGGCCGCCCAGGTCGAGGCCGCGGTCGCCGCGGACCTCACCGCGCGCACCGGCCCCCGGTCCACCTCCGCGGTCGGCGACGCGCTCGCCGCCCGAGTATCGGGCTGACCGGCCGGATCACAATTCCGGCCGACGGGCCGGTTCATAGACGTACAGCCTCCCGGCTGTTCGGCACGGCCCTCTGGATGCGAGTATCGACAGTGGGCCGTGCCGTCATGCGTTCCTCCGCCCGGCGGTGGCCCAGCCAAACCCCACGGTGAAGGACAGACAGCCATGAGCACGCCCACCCAGGCGCCCATCACGTTCGACCTCAAGCCCTCGGCGCAGCCGCTGTCCGACGCGGAGCGCGAGGCCCGACTGGCCAACCCCGGCTTCGGCCGGATCTTCACCGACCACATGGTGACCATCCGCTGGACCGAGGGCCGCGGCTGGCACGACGCCCAGCTGACGCCGTACGCGCCGCTGGAGATCGACCCGGCCAACATGACGCTGCACTACGGCCAGGCGATCTTCGAGGGCCTGAAGGCCTACCGCCAGGCCGACGGCTCCATCGCGACCTTCCGCCCGGAGGCCAACGCGGAGCGCTTCCAGGCCTCCGCCCGCCGCCTGGCGATGCCCGAACTGCCCGTCGAGGCCTTCGTCGAGGCGGTCGAGCTGCTGGTCCAGCAGGACCAGGCGTGGGTGCCGAACCAGCCGGAGCAGAGCCTCTACCTGCGTCCGTTCATGTTCGCCACCGAGGTCGGGCTGGGCGTGCGCCCCGCCAACTCCTACATCTTCATGATCATCGCCTCGCCGGCCGGCGCGTACTTCCCCGGCGGCGTCAAGCCGGTCTCGGTCTGGCTCTCCGAGGACTACGTGCGCGCCGCGCCGGGCGGCACCGGCGCCGCGAAGTGCGCCGGCAACTACGCGGCCTCCCTGGTCGCCCAGGCCGAGGCCGCCGCCAAGGGCTGCGACCAGGTGGTCTGGCTGGACGCCGCCGAGCACAAGTGGGTCGAGGAGATGGGAGGCATGAACCTCTACTTCGTCGTCGGCGAGGGCGAGAACGCCACCGTCGTCACCCCCGAACTCTCCGGCGCCCTGCTCCCCGGCATCACCCGCGACTCGCTGCTCGCCCTCGCGGGCGACCTCGGCTACCGCTCCGAGGAGCGCAAGATCTCCACCGGCGAGTGGAAGCAGGGCAACGCCGACGGCACCATCACCGAGGTCTTCGCCTGCGGCACCGCCGCCGTCATCACCCCCGTCGGCCACGTCAAGTCCGCCACCGCCGACTGGACCATCGGCACCGGCGAGCCCGGCCCCATCACCATGCAGCTCCGCGAGGCCCTCCTCGCCATCCAGGGCGGCCAGCGCCCGGACACCCACAACTGGCTTCACAAGATCGTCTGACGACGCCGGCCCGGGCATTCCATGGCGGAATGCCCGGGCTGACAACCTTTGGCGCGGCGGCACGTTGGGCTCGGTGACAGAAGGAGCCTGCCGTGTGTGCGATCGAACCGGAAGACCCGTACCTGGTGGCCGACTTCCTCGCCATGGAGACCCCGGAGGGCTACCGCACCGAGCTGGTCGCGGGCGAGATCGTGGTGTCCCCACCGCAGGACGGCGGCCACGACACCGTGATCAGCCGGGTCCTCCGGCAGGTGTTCCGTTCGGGGGGGTGACTTCGACGCCGGCCTGCGGAAGGGGCTGATCGTGCCGGGAGGCTACTACATCCCCGACGCGATGTTCACCGAGCGGAACGCGATGAACGGACAACCGCCGTGGTGGGTGCCGTCCGGTGTGGTGCTGGTGCTGGAGGTGACCTCGCGGCTGCCGATCCGGGAGCGCGCCATCAAGAGGCTGGGATACGCGGCGGCGGGGATCCCGCTGTACCTGCTGGTGGACCGCAGCGTCGACGAAGTGGTGCTGCACAGCATCCCGGCCCACGGTGATTACGCCACCACCGGAACGGTGCCCGTCGGTGTCTTGCTCCCGCTGCCCGAGCCGTCCGGGTTCGAGCTCGACACGGCCGAGCTGTTCGCGTAGCCGTTTCGGATGGCGAGACGGGTCTGTCGTATCGCGGACCGTGTGCAAGACTGCAAAGGTGTCCTCGCTTTCGCTGATTATTAGCAGCAGGCGCGCCGGTCCGCAGTGACCGCTTCCGTGGCAACACCCTGATCGCGGAGCGACCACCAGCGTCCAGACCCGCGCGCAGACCTCTCGCACCCGCGAGGGGTCTTTTGTTTTGTCCCGGACCGGCCCGGGCCCTCACGAGGGGGCCGGAGACACCGGGGGAGCGCGCGGGATGCTGGACAGTGGAGCCGGATTCCGATCCCGGCAAAATGCATGAAAATACTCCACCGAACGGAGAACCCAGGGCCATGACCGAGGCCAACGACCGTCCGCACGACGGCTTCCACGTCTTCGACACCACGCTCCGCGACGGCGCCCAGCGTGAGGGGATCAACCTCACCGTGGCGGACAAGCTGGCCATCGCGCGCCACCTGGACGAGTTCGGCGTCGGCTTCATCGAGGGAGGCTGGCCCGGCGCCAACCCCCGGGACACCGAGTTCTTCGCCCGCGCGCAGGCCGAACTGGAGCTGAAGAACGCCCAGTTGGTGGCGTTCGGGGCGACCCGCCGGGCCGGCGGGAAGGCTGCCGAGGACCCGCAGCTCGCGGCGCTGGTGGCGTCCGGCGCGCCGGTGGTGACGCTGGTGGCGAAGTCGCACGACCGGCATGTGGAGCTGGCGCTGCGCACCACGCTGGAGGAGAACCTGGAGATGGTCCGGGACAGCGTGGAGTTCCTGCGCTCCCAGGGCCGCCGGGTGTTCATCGACTGCGAGCACTTCTTCGACGGGTACCGGGCGAACCCGGAGTACGCGCTGGCCGTGGTCAGGGCCGCCCACGAGGCCGGCGCGGACGTGGTCGTGCTGTGCGACACCAACGGCGGGATGCTGCCGTCCGGTGTGCGCGAGATCGTCGCGACGGTGCTGGCGGAGACGGGTGCCCGGCTGGGCATCCACGCGCAGGACGACACCGGCTGCGCGGTCGCCAACACGCTGGCCGCGGTGGACGCGGGCGCCACGCACGTGCAGTGCACCGCGAACGGCTACGGCGAGCGGGTCGGCAACGCCAACCTGTTCCCGGTGGCAGGGGCGCTGGAGCTGAAGTACGACCGCCGGGTGCTGCCGGCCGGCAGTCTCGCCGAGATGACCCGGATCTCGCACGCCATCGCCGAGGTGGTGAACCTGACCCCGTCCACCCACCAGCCGTACGTCGGCTTCTCGGCGTTCGCGCACAAGGCGGGCCTGCACGCCTCGGCGATCAAGGTGGACCCGGACCTGTACCAGCACATCGATCCGGAGCGGGTCGGCAACACCATGCGGATGCTGGTGTCCGACATGGCGGGCCGGGCGTCGATCGAGCTGAAGGGCAAGGAGCTGGGCTACGACCTGTCCAGCGACCGTGACCTGGCGGGCCGGGTGGTGGCCCGGGTGAAGGCGCAGGAGAACCTGGGCTACACCTACGAGGCGGCGGACGCGTCGTTCGAGCTGCTGCTGCGCGACGAGGTGAACGGCGGCGAGCGGCTGCGGTTCTTCGAGCTGGAGTCCTGGCGGACCATCAGCGAGCAGGGCCCGGAGGGCCGGGCGGGCAACGAGGCCACGGTGAAGCTGTGGGCGCGGGGCGAGCGGAAGGTCGCCACCGGCGAGGGCAACGGCCCGGTGGACGCGCTGGACAAGGCGCTGCGGGCGGCGCTGGAGCCGATCTTCCCGCCGCTGGCGAAGCTGGAGCTGGTGGACTACAAGGTCCGCATCCTGGAGGGCCAGCACGGTACGGGCTCGAAGACCCGGGTGCTGATCCAGTCCACCGACGGCACCGGGACGTGGTCCACGGTCGGGGTGGCGGACAACGTGATCGCGGCGTCCTGGGTGGCGCTGGAGGACGCGTACACCTACGGCCTGCTGAGGGCCGATCAGCGGCCGTAACCGCGGTCGGTGCGAGGAAGTGCCCAGGGGGCGTGCGGATGGCTCCGCACGCCCCCTGCTGGCGTGGCCATGCCCCTGTCTCGTCAGCGCAGGCGGGCGAGGAGGGCGTGCTCGACGAGGGTGATGAGTGCGCTCTTGGCGCTGTCCCGGCGTCGGGCGTCGAGGGTGATGATCGGGATGTCCGCGTTGAGCTGGAGGGCTTCGCGGACTTCGTCGCCGGTGTGGGGCTGGTGTCCGTCGAAGCCGTTGAGGGCGACGACGAAGGGGAGTCCCGAGTTCTCGAAGTAGTCGAGGGCGGGGAAGCA
>NZ_JBIALQ010000001.1:1581201-1582666 GCF_042873545.1 Kitasatospora sp. NPDC004615 | reverse complement strand
CGCCCGGTTACATTCCGAACCCGGAAGCTAAGCCTCACAGCGCCGATGGTACTGCAGGGGGGACCCTGTGGGAGAGTAGGACGCCGCCGAACAATTCTTCAAAAGGCCGAGGCCCCAGCGATGAGCTGGGGCCTCGGCCTTTTTTGTTGGGCTTTTTCAGCCGAACACAGACGGCCGGCAGACGGCGGTCGGGCACCCGGACGCGGTGCTCGCTCGTGTGCCGGACAATGGACAAGACGGATGTAACGGACGGACCGGGCCCTGGTGGGGTTCGGGGGTCGTCCGGATCGCGCGCTGGTGTCGATGGATCGGCAGTGGCGCCTCTAGAGCCAGCAGTGTGCAGACAGGAGTCACCAGCATGTCGAACCCGCCCCAGGACCGGCCCGAGCGCCGTAACGACGGCGGCCGGGGCTACGAGCCCAGGTCGCGCGGGGGCTGGTCGAACGACCGCGGCCCGCGTCGTGACGACCGTGGCGAAGGCGGCGGCTACCGCGGTCGTGACGACCGCGGCGACCGTGGCGCCGACCGCGGTGGTTACCGCAGCGACCGTGGCGACCGTCCGTCGTACGGCGACCGCCCTCAGGGCGGCGGCTTCCGCCGCGACGACCGTGGCGACCGTCCGCAGGGCGGCGGCTTCCGTCGTGACGACCGTGGTGACCGTCCCCAGGGTGGTGGCTACCGCAGCGACCGTGGCGACCGTCCGTCGTACGGCGACCGCCCTCAGGGCGGCGGCTTCCGCCGCGACGACCGTGGCGACCGTCCCCAGGGCGGCGGCTTCCGCGGCCGTGACGAGCGTCCGCAGGGCGACCGTGGCGGCTTCCGTCGGGATGACCGTCCGCAGGGCGGCGGCTTCCGTCGTGACGACCGTGGTGACCGTCCCCAGGGTGGTGGCTACCGCAGCGACCGTGGCGACCGCCCGTCGTACGGCGACCGCCCCCAGGGCGGTGGCTTCCGTCGTGACGACCGCGGTGACCGTCCCCAGGGCGGCGGCTTCCGCAGCGACCGTGGCGACCGTCCGTCGTACGGCGACCGTCCGCAGGGTGGCTTCCGTCGTGACGACCGTGGGGACCGCCCGCAGGGTGGGTTCCGTCCGCGTGAGGACCGTCCGTCGTACGGGCGGGACCGGGACGAGCGTGGCGGCTACGACCGTCCGCAGCGCACCGGTGGGTTCGAGCGCCGTGACGACCGTGGCGACCGTCCGCAGGGTGGGTTCCGTCGCGATGACCGCGGCGACCGCCCGCAGGGCGGCTTCCGCCGTGACGACCGTGGCGACCGCCCCCAGGGCGGCGGCTACCGCAGCGACCGTGGCGACCGCCCGTCGTACGGCGACCGCCCGCAGGGTGGCGGCTTCCGTCGTGACGACCGTGGCGACCGCCCGCAGGGTGGGTTCCGTCCGCGTGAGGACCGTCCGTCGTACGGGCGGGACCGGGACGAGCGTGGCGGCTACGACCGTCCGCAGCGCACC
>NZ_JBIALQ010000001.1:1421190-1581103 GCF_042873545.1 Kitasatospora sp. NPDC004615 | reverse complement strand
CCGGTGGGTTCGAGCGCCGTGACGACCGTGGCGACCGTCCGCAGGGTGGGTTCCGTCGCGATGACCGCAGCGACCGCCCGCAGGGTGGCTTCCGCCGTGACGACCGTGGCGACCGTCCCCAGGGTGGCGGCTACCGCAGCGACCGTGGCGACCGCCCGTCGTACGGCGACCGCCCGCAGGGTGGCGGCTTCCGTCGGGACGACCGCGGTGACCGTGGCGGGTTCCGTTCCCGTGACGACCGTGGCGACCGCGGTGGCTACCGGGGTGGCCGGGACGACCGTGGCGGGTTCAACCGCGACCAGGACGAGCGTCGGATGGAGCCGGTGCGCCGGCTGCCGATCCCGGACGACGTGACCGGGTTCGAGATCGACGCGGATGTCCGTCAGGACCTGAAGAGCCTGCCGAAGACCCTCGCCGACGACGTGGCGCGCAACCTGGTGATGGTCGCGCGGCTGCTCGACAGCGAGCCGGAGGAGGCCTACAACTACTCGCGCGTCGCGCTGCGGCTGGCGTCGCGTGTGGCGAGCGTCCGTGAGGCGGCCGGCTTCGCGTCGTACATGACGCAGCGGTACTCCGAGGCGCTGACCGAGTTCCGTGCGGCGCGGCGGATGACCGGCCGGGTGGACCTGTGGCCGGTGATGGCGGACTGCGAGCGTGGTCTGGGCCGTCCGGAGCGGGCGCTGGCGATGGCCGGCGAGCCCGAGACGAAGCAGCTGGACAAGGCCGGTCAGGTCGAGATGCGCCTGGTCGCGGCGGGTGCCCGCGCGGACCTGGAGCAGTTTGACGCGGCCGTGGTGACGCTGCAGAGCCCGGAGCTGGCGTCCTCGGCGATTCACCCGTGGACGGCGCGCCTGCGCTACGCGTACGCCGACGCGCTGATCGCGGCGGGTCGGGCCGACGAGGCCCGCGAGTGGTTCGTGAAGGCCGTGGAGGCCGACTCGGACGGTTCGACCAACGCGTCCGAGCGGCTGGCGGAGATCGACGGCGTGGAGTTCACCGACGCGCTGGACGAGGACGCCGAGGCCGAGGCCGTGGAGTCCGAGGAGCCGGCCCGCAAGCCGGTCAACAAGGACGACATCGGCGACGACCGGATGATCTTCGAGGACGAGGAGGACGTCGAGGAGTTCTACGACGACGACGACCTCGAGATCGACGAGGAGTACGACGAGGACTCCTTCGAGGAGAAGAAGCCGAAGCAGGCCTGATTCTCAACTGGCAGTCAGACGGCCCCCGTTCCGGGTAGGAGCGGGGGCCGTTCTGCGTGCTGCGCGGGTTCGGGTCAGCCGAGTTCGAGGGAGCGCAGAACCAATCCGGTGGCCGGTTTGGGGCCGAAGGAGGTGGACTTGCGGGGCATCGTGACGCCCTGCTCGGCGAGGCGGCGGACCACGCGTTCCTCGACGGGGTGGAGCAGTACGGCGGTGCCACCGGTGCGGGCGGCCTCGCGGACGGCGGCCTCGGGGGAGTGCAGGTAGCCGATGTGCTCGGGGCTGTCGGGGACGTGCCAGGTGCGGTCGAGCAGGGTGGCGTGCAGGACGGTGGCGTCGAGGTGGCGCCATTCCTCGGGGCGGTCGGTGCGGACGGTGGCGTCGAGGGTGCGTTCGTCGGGGCCGGTGAGCAGCAGGTAGCGGTCGTCGCCGGCGGTGAGGACGAAGGCGTTGCGGGCGTCCGTGCGGGCCTCGCCGAGGGCCTTGAGGGCGTCGTCGAGGGAGCCGGGGAGTTCGGTGAGCTGCCAGACGTCGGGGTCGAGGGCGGCGATCGCGGCGTGCAGCGGCAGGCGGTGCAGGACGCGGTGGATGGCGCGGACCCGCAGCGGGTAGCGGTCGGTGTCGACGAGCAGGACCAGGCCGCGGTCCCAGGGGCTGCGGGGCAGGTGGCGGTGTTCGCGCTGGAGCCGCAGGTACATCTCCCAGCGGTGGTGGCCGTCGGCGATGAGGGCGCGGCAGGTGGCGAGGTCGCGGCTGACGGCGGCCAGGTCGGCGGGAGCGGTGACGGCCCACAGCCGGTGGTGGGTGCCGTCGCTGGTGGTGACGTGCAGCAGTGGTTCGTCGGCGGCGGTGCGTTCGACGACCTCGGCGGCGCGGCCGTGGCCGCGGTAGGTGAGCAGCAGGGGTTCGAGGTTGGCGCGGGTGGTGCGCATCAGGCCGACCCGGTCGGCGACGGGCTTGGGCATGACGTCCTCGTGGGGGAGGACGACGCCCGTTTCGGCGCCGCTGACGGCGAGGGCGCCGATCAGGCCGCGTTGCAGGTCGCCGGTGGGGGAGTGCTGCTCGTAGACGTACAGGGCGGGCCGGGGGTCGGCGGTGAGGATGCCCTGTTCGCGCCAGTCGCGCAGCAGGCGGGCTGCGTGCCGGTAGCGGGTGTCGCGGTCGGGGCGGAGGCCGGAGTCCTCCGGTTCGGGGCGCGGCAGGATGAGTCGGACGATGTTGTGCGGGTCCGAGGTCTCCAGGTCCTGGCGCCGTCCGGGGTCCACCACGTCATAGGGGGGTGAGGTCACCGCGGCCAGGTCGCCGACCTTCTGGGGGTCGTAGCGCAGGCCGCGGAACGGGGACAGGGACAGCCCTGCGGTGGCGACGTGCCCGGGGTCTCCGGGGCCGCCCGAGGGCTCGTTGCCGATTTCGGCACGAGGGGCGCTCATCCTGGGCATGTTAGCCGGGTACTCCTTGTTGGGAGATCGCGATGCACGCGGCCGTTCCGGTTGCGGGCGGGGCGGTGGGCGCCGACCAGGAGAGCGGGGAGTTGCGGATGAGCTACGGGAGCCACGACGGCGACGGCGCGGAGGCCTCTTCGGGAAGTGCGGCGGGGGCGCCCGGCGGCGGGGTGTACGACTGGTTCCGGCGCGGGGTGCGGCTGTTGGAGGAGCGGCACCCGGCGGCAGCGGTGCAGCTGCTGGCGCGGGCGGCGGAGGCGGAGCCCGGGTCGCGGTCGATCCGGGAGGCGCTGGCGCGGGCGCAGTTCGACGCCGGGCAGTACGCGGCGGCGCTGGCGAGTTTCCGGACGGTGGCGGAGGCGGACCCGTCGGACGACTACGCGCAGTTCGGGTGGGGCGTGGCGGCGGCCCGGCTGGGGGACTTCGAGTCCTCGGCGGAGCACCTGGCGCTGGCAGTCGCGATGCAGCCCGGCAACAAGCACTACCGGGCGGCGCTGCGGCAGACCCGGGCGACGCTGGCGGCCCGGGCGGGGGCGTTCGGTCCGCTGCGGCCGGGGGCACCGGGGTACTTGGCGCCGCCTGAGGAGCCGGACGGGTCCTAAGGTTGCGGGTGTTCGATCGTTCGAGGTGAGTGGAGAGCTGTGATGGTGCGGAGCGTGCCGCAGGGTAGCGCGGTGGCGTTGACGGAGGCGTACGACACGGCGCTGCTGGACCTCGACGGGGTGGTGTACGCCGGGCCACACGCGATCGTGCACGCGGTGGAGTCCCTGGAGCGGGCGCGGGCGGCCGGGATGCGGCTGGCGTACGTGACGAACAACGCCTCGCGGCCGCCGCGGGTGGTGGCGGAGCACCTGTCGGAGCTGGGGGTGCCGGCCGAGCCCGCCGATGTGATCAACTCGGCGCAGGCGGCGGCGCGGGTGGTGTCGGAGAAGGTCCCGGCGGGTTCGCGGGTGCTGGTGATCGGCGGAGCGGGGCTGGTGGAGGCGCTGGAGGAGCGCGGGCTGGTGCCGGTGCGTTCCCTGGACGACGGCCCGGCGGCGGTGGTGCAGGGCTACGACCCGTCGGTCGGCTGGGCGGACCTCGCGGAGGCCTCGTACGCGGTGGGCCGGGGCCTGCCGTGGGTGGCGTCGAACACCGACATGTCGATTCCGACCGCGCGCGGCATCGCGCCCGGCAACGGGACGCTGGTGGCGGCCGTGTCGGCGGCGACGGGCGTGACGCCGGAGGTGGCGGGCAAGCCGCTGCCGCCGATGCACCGGGAGACGGTGCTGCGGACGGGCGCGACGCGTCCGCTGGTGGTCGGCGACCGCCTCGACACCGACATCGAGGGGGCGTTCAACGGCGGCGTGGACTCGCTGCTGGTCTTCACCGGCGTCACCACCCCCGAACTGCTGCTCGCCGCCCCCGTGCAGCACCGCCCGACCTACCTGTCGGACGACCTGCGGGGCCTGTTGGAGCCGCAGCCCGAGGTGTCGGAGCCGGTCGACGGCCGGTTCGCCTGCGGCGGCTGGGAGGCCGGCGTGGACGGCGGCGCGCTGACCCTGGACGGCGGCGGCGAGCGGATCGACGCGCTGCGGGCGCTGTGCGCGGCGGCGTGGACGTGGGCGGACGCGAACGGCGCTACCCCCGATACGTCAAAGGCGTTGGCAGCGCTGTGAGTTGACGATCAGCCGGGCGGGTATCCCGGGAGCACTGCTTCGGATCGTCCAGGGGGGATGATGCGCGGACGTGCGGTGAGGGCTGCCGGGCTGGTGGTGGCCGCGCTGGCGTTGCTGCTGGCGGGGTACCTCGGCGAAGCGGACGGGGAGCGCGGGCCGTACCGGATCTACCTGGCGGCGGCCGACCACATGCCGCCGGGTGACCCGCAGTTGCGGGTGCAGCGGCCGACGGGGATGGCCGTCGAGCAGCTGTCGGGGTGGGGGAGCGCGCCGGGGCCGAATCCGCAGGACTGCTCGGCGAGCTGAGGAGCCATCAACTCGGTTGTGGCCACGGCCGGTTGCGGGATCGCCACAGCGGGTAACCCTACGGCTTCGAGTCGGCCAAGGGGGAGACGATGCGCAGACGTGCTGTCGGGGGCGCCGGGCTGGTGATGGCCGCGTTGGCGTTGGCGGGATGCGCGGGAGGGCCGGCCCCCAAGCCACCGGACGGGGTCGGGACGCCGACCGGGCTGCCGTCGGCGGTGCTTGTCCAGATGGTGCAGGAGCGGTTCCTGGGCGGGCGGGAGCCGGTGGCGGGTTCGTTCCAGGAGGTCGGGCGGACGGAACAGGCGGTGGCCTACCGCTGGTCGGAGCAGGGCGGGAAGTGGTGCGTCACCGTGGCCGCGCTGGACGCCACCGGCGGGTGGAGCCCGTGCTTCGACCCCCAGGACCGGACGCCGCTCGCGGACCCGCCGGCTGCCAAGGTGCTGACGCGGAGCCGGCTGGAGACGGGCGGCTGGGCGGCCGTGCTCACCGCCGACGGCGAGCGGCCGCTGGAGTTGCAGTGCGGGTCCTGGGCGGCGCGGCTGATCGACGTCGGCACCGCGGAGGTGCCGGGCGGGACGCGCCGGTACTACCTGGCGCTGGCGAAGGAGATGCCGCAGGGCACCCCGCAGCTGCGGGTGGAGCGGGCGGCGGGGGCGACCGCCGAGCCGCTGCCGGTGGCGACGTCGACGACGGGGCCGCAGCAGTCCTGCGGGTGAGCGCAGGCGTCAGAGCAGGCTGCGCAGGCGCAGCAGGTCGAGGAAGCTCGCGTCCAGCTTGAGGCGGCCGGTGGCCCAGGCGGTGGGGAACGCCAGCTTGCCGTCGACCAGGGCGACCAGGTCGTCGCCGGTGGTGGCGAGCCGGATGTCGGCCTTGGCGGTGGGGGCTCCGGGGTTTTCGGTGATGCCGGTGAGCTGCCCGTCGGTGAGCCGCCCGGTGAAGGTCAGGCCGAGGTCGGTGAGGTGGCAGCTGAGCGACCGGTCGAGGGCGGTGGCCTTGCGGACGTCGCCGTTCGCGCCGGCGAGGTTGCGGCTGAGCTGCTCGAGTGCGCGGCGGCACTCCTCGATGGTGACCATGGGTGCGGCGTACTCCTGTCTCGGTGGTCGGTGGGGCGTTCCACGCTAACGCGCCGGGCGGGCGGGGCGGCCGGGCGGGGGTGACCGGGGGCCGACCGTGGGGCGGGTGGTGCGGGCGGGTACGGGCCGGCGTAGGACGGGGTAGCGTCAGTGCGGGCAGTCGGTGCCCGCGGAGGAGGCGGTTCGGATGCTGCGGGATGCGGTGCGGGGTGTGGTGGTGGTCGCGACGGAGCTCGCCGAGGAGGCGAGCCGTCGGGTGCTGGGCGCGGCCGAGGGGCTGATCCAGCGGACCGGTGAACTGCCGCCCGGGGTCGAGCAGTTGCGGGTGCTGGCCGAGGAGACGGTGACGGCCGGGCGGGCCGGGGTGGACCTGGTCGCGGGCGTCGTCAAGAGCGAGGCCGAGCGGGTGTTCGAGAAGGTCGGCGACCAGGTGGTGAAGGTCGGCGTGGTGCTGAGCTTCCTCGAGTCGAAGCTGCGCGAGGTCGAGGAGCCGGCCGTACCCGAGCCCGAGGAGAAGCCGGAGGAGCCGACGGTCCGCCCGGCCGCCCGGGCCCAGGGCCTGTTCGGCGCCGGGTGGGACGCGGAGCCCGCGCCCGCCGACGAGGCGTCGGACGGGGCGGCCGGGCAGCCGACGAACACGGCACCGGCCACCCCGGCGCCCCGGAAGGCGACCGCCCGCAAGGGCGCGGCGGCCAAGCAGGCCGCGGCGAAGCGCTCGGTGCCGCGAAAGGCCCCGACGGAGGGCGGCGCGGCCGTGACGCCGAAGACGGTGGCGAAGAAGGCCGCCGCGAAGAAGACGGCCGCGAAGAAGACGGCCGTGAAGAAGACCGTGACCAAGAAGGCCACCGCCGACAGCCCGTCGGCCCCGCTGCCTGCCGCGGCGAACAAGGCCGCGGCGAACAAGGCCGCCGTGAAGAAGGCCGCCGCGAAGAAGGCCGCACCGGCCAAGAAGACCGCGACCGAGAAGAAGGCCGCACCCGGCAAGGCCACGACCGCGAAGAAGGCGCCCGCGCGGAAGCCCGCCGCGAAGCCGGAGCCAGGGAGCACCGACGATGAGTGAGGTGCCGTGGACGGGCGAGTCCGAGGTGGACGAGGCGCTGGCCCGGCTGGGGGAGACGGACGGGGTGGGGGCAGGGGAGCTGGTCGAGGTGTACGAAGATGTTCATGCGCGGCTCGCCGCGACCCTCGCGGCGCTGGACCGCGAGTGACGATTGCGGAATGTGGGAGCTGACGTAGTAGTGGCAGTGGCACGACGCCGTCTGGATGCGGAGCTGGTGCGGCGGAAGCTGGCCCGGTCGCGGGAGCATGCGAGCGAACTGATCGCGGCGGGCCGGGTGACGGTGGGCGGCACGGTGGCGACGAAGCCGGCCACGCAGGTGGAGACGGCGGCGGCCGTGGTGGTCGCGAAGGACGACGCGGACCCGGACTACGTGTCGCGGGGCGGCCACAAGCTGGCGGGCGCGTTCGCCGCGTTCGTCCCGCAGGGCCTGGTGGTGGAGGGCCGGCTCGCGCTGGACGCGGGGGCGTCCACCGGCGGCTTCACCGATGTGCTGCTGCGCGCGGGCGCGGCGCACGTGTTGGCGGTGGACGTCGGCTACGGGCAGCTCGCGTGGTCGCTGCAGAGCGACGAGCGGGTGACGGTGATGGACCGCACCAACGTGCGGGAGCTGACGCCGGAGCTGATCGGCGGGACGCTCGTCGACCTGGTGGTGGGCGACCTGTCGTTCATCTCGCTGGGCCTGGTGCTGCCGGCGCTGGCCGGCTGCGCGGCGCCGGACGCGGACCTGGTGCTGATGGTGAAGCCGCAGTTCGAGATCGGCAAGGACCGGCTGGGCTCGGGCGGCGTGGTGCGTTCGCCGGAGCTGCGGGCCGAGACGATCCGCCAGGTGGCGTCGCAGGCCTGGCAGTTGGGCCTGGGCGTGCGGGCGGTGACGGCGTCGCCGCTGCCGGGGCCGTCGGGGAACGTGGAGTATTTCCTGTGGCTGCGCCGGGATGCGGAGCAGCTGGATCCGGCCGACGCGGACCGGGCTGTGGCGGAGGGCCCCAAGTAGGGTACTTGGCAGGCGTCCGAGCGTTGCGCAGACTGGCATGCCACGACCGGGCCAGCAAGGTCCGGCGGGCGTAGGGAGAGGGCAGCGGGCAATGAGCGATCGTCGTACGGTCTTCCTGATCGCGCACACCGGCCGGGAGGCCGCCCTGCGCAGTGTGGAAGGGCTGGTGGACGGCCTGCTGAAGGCGGGGATCCGGATCCGGCTGCTGGAGGCGGAGGCGGTGGGCCTGGATCTGCCGGACGGGGTGGAGCTGGTGCCGGGCGGCCCGGGCGCGGCCGACGGCTGCGAGTTGATCCTGGTCGCGGGCGGGGACGGCACGCTGCTGCGGGGGGCGGAACTGGCCCGCGAATCCGGGTTGCCGATGCTCGGCATCAACCTCGGCCGGGTCGGCTTCCTCGCCGAGGCCGAGCGTGATGACCTGGCGACGGTGGTCGACCGGGTGGTGGACGCCGACTACGCCGTCGAGGAGCGGATGACCATCGACGTCCTCGTCCGCACCAACGGCGATGTGCTGCACGAGGACTGGGCACTCAACGAGGCCTCGGTGGAGAAGGCGGCACGCGAGCGGATGCTGGAGGTCGTCACCGAGGTGGACGGCCGCCCGGTGTCGAACTTCGGCTGCGACGGCGTGGTGCTTTCGACGCCCACCGGCTCCACGGCGTACGCGTTTTCTGGTGGCGGGCCGGTGGTGTGGCCGGAGGTGGAGGCGCTGCTGATGGTGCCGATCAGTGCGCACGCGCTGTTCGCCCGTCCGCTGGTGACGTCGCCGGACTCGGTGCTGGCCGTCGAGGTGCAGCCGAAAACGCCGCACGGGGTGCTGTGGTGCGACGGGCGGCGCTCGGTCGAACTCCCGGCCGGGGCACGGGTGGAGGTCCGCCGGGGCAAGACGCCGGTCCGCTTGGCGCGGCTGCACCGGGCGCCGTTCACGGACCGGCTGGTCGCGAAGTTCGCGCTGCCGGTGACAGGCTGGCGCGGGCGGTCGGGAACGGCCTGACTGCGCGACAAGCGCCAACCTGTCCGTAGGGTCGCGATCACGTGCAAGTCGTTGTCCTGCGTCGCGATCTTGCGGTTGGGTGCCTTCCGCTTCGCGCAGTTCCCCGCGCCCCTGCATTCTCGACCACCTGCTGTCAAAGGCTGCACGGCTCCGGATCCGCCGTCGCGAAGCGTTCGTTGCGGGCGAGTTCGGCGGCCTCGGTGATGCGGTGGAGGGCGTCGGGGACGTGGGTGGCGGGGAGGGTGAGGGGGAGGCGGAGGTACTCCTCGAACGCGCCGTCGATGCCGAAGCGGGCGCCGGAGGCGATGCGGACGCCGAGGCGTTCGCCGGCTCGGGCGAGGGCGGTGGCGGGGAGGCCGGGGGTGGCCACCCAGAGGGCGAGGCCGCCGGGTGGGAGGGTGAAGCGCCAGTGGGGGAAGTGCTGGGGCAGGGCGGCGGCGAAGGCTTCGGCGGTGGCGCGCAGGCCGGCGTGGCGTTCGGCGCGGACGGCGGGGAGGTGGTGGGTCAGCAGGCGGGTGGTGATCAGCTGGTCGAGGACCGGGGTGCCGAGGTCGAACAGGGCCCGGTCGGTGGCGAGTTGACGGACCAGGGACGGTTGGGCGCGCAGCCAGCCGATCCGTAGGCCGGGCCAGAGCAGTTTGCCGGCCGAGCCGACGGTGATCACCCGGGCGTCGCGGTCGAGTGCGGCAAGCGGGCGGGGCAGGTCGGAGTCGGCGACGCCCCAGCCGAGTTCGGCGCAGGTCTCGTCGGCGAGGACGGCGGTGCCGGCGGCGCGGGCGTGGGCGAGCAGGGCGCGGCGCTGGTCCTCGTCGATCAGGGCGCCGGTGGGGTTCTGGAAGTCGGGGATGGTGTAGGCGAGTTTGGGGGCGGCGCCGAGGAGCACGCGTTGCCACTGGGGGAGGTCCCAACCCGCTTGCCCGGCATGGTCGGTGGCGAACGGGACGGGTACCAGGCGGGCGCCGTGGCGGTCCAGGGCGCGCAGCGTGTTGGGGTAGCTGGGTGCTTCGACGGCGACCCGGTCGCCGCGGGTGAGCAGTGCGTGGTGGGCGAGGTGGAGGGCGCTCATCGCGCCGGTGGTGATCAGGATCTGGTCGGGGCCGGTGGGCAGGCCGCGTTCGGTGAAGCGGCGGGCGACGGCTTCGCGCAGGACGGGCAGGCCGGTCGGGTAGGTGCCGTGGCCGCAGGCGTAGGCGGGCAGCCGGTCGAGGGCGTGGGCGGCGGCCTCGGCGAGCTGGGGCGGGGCGATGGGCGCGGCGAGGCCCAGGTCGAGTTCGCTGCCGGGGCGGTCGGGGCCGAGCGGGTGCAGGGCGTCGGCGGGCGGCCGGGTGCCTTCGGGCAGGGCCGTCCAGGAGCCGGCGCCGCGCCGGGAGCGCAGGAAGCCGTCGGCGCGCAGTGCCTCGTACGCGGCGGCGACGGTGGTGCGGCTGAGCCGGAGTTCGGCGGCGAGTTCGCGTTCGGCGGGCAGCCGGGTGCCGGCCGGGAGGCGGCCGTCGGCGACCAGCCGGGAGACCCGGTCGGCGAGTGCCCGGTAGGCGGGGTGGCGGCCGTCCGCCGGGGGCAGTTGGCGGGCGAGGGCGTGCGGGGTCAGGGTGCTGTGCCACTCGGCCATCGGAAATCAGTCCACTCGGATCGGATTGGCCCTGTCGGGTGCCCTTTTGGACTGCCCATAGTGGCGTTCAGTGCCGAGGAACGGCAAGCACCGTACGAGAAGAGGTCCACCCGATGGCGGTCTCCCTGCCTTTGTTCGCCCGCTCCACCGACCTGCCCCGCCGGGTTGTCCAGCTCGCCGCCGGCCTGGTGCTGTACGGCGTCTCGATGGCCCTGGTGCTGCGCTCCTCGCTGGGCGGCAACCCGTGGGACGTCTTCCACCAGGGCCTGGCCCGGCACCTCGGCCTGAGCGTCGGCACCTGGGTGACGCTCGTCGGCGTGCTGGTGCTGCTGCTGTGGATACCGCTGCGGCAGAAACCGGGCGTCGGTACGGTCGGCAACGTGGCCGTCCTCGGCGTCGCGATGGACGCCACGTTGGCGCTGCTGCCGCACCCGCACGCGCTCGCCGCCCGGATCCCGCTGCTGGTGGCAGGCATCGTGCTGAACGCCGTGGCGACCGGCCTGTACATTGGGGCGCGGCTCGGCCCCGGCCCGCGGGACGGCCTGATGACCGGCCTGCACCGGCGCACCGGCCGTTCCGTGCGGCTGATCCGCACCGGCATCGAGTTGACCGTGCTGGCCGCCGGC
The DNA here is from genome assembly GCF_042873545.1 of Kitasatospora sp. NPDC004615. Classification (NCBI taxonomy): domain Bacteria; kingdom Bacillati; phylum Actinomycetota; class Actinomycetes; order Kitasatosporales; family Streptomycetaceae; genus Kitasatospora; species Kitasatospora sp. NPDC004615. The sequence goes on along the minus strand of NZ_JBIALQ010000001.1, from coordinate 1,570,139 downwards.
ATCGCCCTCGGCGGGACGTTCGGCGTCGGCACGGTCGCCTACGCGCTGGCCATCGGCCCGCTGGTGCAGTTCTTCCTGCCGCGCCTCACGGTGCCCGTTCCGGCCGCCACCTCCGGGTGAACCGGGGGGCGGTCGTCGCGCGCCGACGGTGGAACCTCGTAAGGTCGTCTCCGTGTTGGACGAGATGCGGATACGGGATCTGGGTGTCATCGACGACGCGGTGGTCGAACTCGCCCCCGGCTTCACCGCCGTCACCGGCGAGACCGGCGCCGGCAAGACCATGGTGGTGACCAGCCTCGGGCTGCTGCTCGGCGGCCGGGCCGACCCGGCGCTGGTGCGCAACGGCTCCGAGCGGGCCGTCGTCGAGGGCCGGCTGGCGCTCGACCCGGCCTCGCCGGTGGTGGCCCGGGCCCAGGAGGCGGGCGCCGAACTCGACGACGGCGAACTGCTGATCAGCCGTACCGTCTCCGCCGAGGGCCGCTCCCGGGCGCACGTCGGCGGCCGCTCGGTGCCGGTCGGGCTGCTCGCCGAGCTCGGCGAGGACCTGATCGCCGTGCACGGCCAGACCGACCAGCAGCGGCTGCTGCGCCCGTCCCGGCAGCGCGGCGCGCTCGACCGGTACGCGGGCGAGGCCGTCGCGGAGCCGCTGGCCCGCTACCGCGAGGTGTACCGCACCCTGCGCGAGGTGTCCGCGACGCTGGAGGAGCTGACCACCCGGGCCCGGGAACGCGCCCAGGAGGCCGACCTGCTGCGCTTCGGCCTGGAGGAGATCGCCGCCGCCGAACCCGTCGCCGGGGAGGACGCCGAACTGGCCGTGGAGGCCGAGCGCCTCGGCCACGCCGACGCGCTGTCCTCCGCCGCGACGCTCGCGCACACCGCGCTGGCGGGCGACCCCGCCGACCCGGAGGCCGTGGACGCCGGCACCCTGCTCGCCCAGGCCCGCCGCGCCGTGGACGCCGTCCGGCACCACGACGAGCGCCTCGCGCAGCTCGCCGACCGCCTCGGCGAGGTCGGCTACCTGCTCGCCGACGTGGCCGGCGATCTCGCCGGGTACGCCGACGACCTGGACGCCGACCCGGTGCGCCTGGCCGCCGTCGAGGACCGCCGCGCCGTCCTCGCCCACCTGGTCCGCAAGTACTCCGGCACCGAGGGCACCCTCGCCGAGGTCCTCGCCTGGGCCGAGGCCGGTTCGGTGCGGCTGCTGGAACTCGACGGCGACGACGAGCGGATCGACGAACTCGGCGCGCAGGAGACCGAGTTGCGCGCCCAGCTGGCCGACCTGGCCGCCGAGGTGTCGCACGCCCGGCACGCCGCCGCCGACAAGTTCGCCGCCGCCGTCTCCGGCGAGCTCGCCGAACTCGCCATGCCGCACGCCCGGGTGACCTTCGCGATCAGCCAGGTCGACGACCTGTCCGGCATCGAGATCGAGGGCCGCACCGTCTCCTACGGCGCGCACGGCGTGGACGAGGTCGAGGTGCTGCTCGCCCCGCACCCCGGCGCCCAGCCCCGCCCGATCGCCAAGGGCGCCTCCGGCGGCGAGCTGTCCCGCGTCATGCTGGCCGTCGAGGTGGTGTTCGCCGGCGCCGACCCGGTGCCGACCTACCTGTTCGACGAGGTCGACGCGGGCGTCGGCGGCAAGGCCGCCGTGGAGATCGGCCGCCGCCTGGCCAAGCTCGCCCGCAGCGCCCAGGTGGTGGTGGTGACCCACCTGCCGCAGGTCGCCGCGTTCGCCGACCGGCACCTGGTGGTGGAGAAGACCAACGACGGCACCGTCACCCGCAGCGGCGTGAAGACCCTCAACGACGAGGAACGGGTGCGCGAGCTGTCCCGGATGCTGGCCGGCCTGGAGGACTCCGAGCTCGGCCGGGCACACGCCGAGGAACTGCTGGCGGCCGCCCGCACCGCCCGGGGCTGACCCCGCCCCGCCCCCGCACGCGTCGCCCGGCCCGAACGGCCGGGCGACGCGCCGCAGCGGTGCCGACTGTCCAAGAGGGCGAGAGACCTGGCATCGTGGCGAGCGGAAACCAGCTGACTACGAGTCGGAGCGAAGACGACGTGGACCATTCCGCCGCCCGGGCCACCGCGGCCCCCCAGCTGCACGTGGTGCTCGTCCTGGCCGCCGCGACGGGCGGGATCGGCGCGCACGTACGCTCCCTGACGCAGGGTCTGGTCGCCCACGGGGTGACGGTCACGGTCTGCGCGCCCGAGGGCGCCGACCGCCGCTACGGGTTCTCCGCGGCCGGCGCCCGCCTGCACACCGTGGACATCACCCCCACCTCCGGGGCCCGCTCCGACGCCGTCGCGATCGGCGAGCTGCGCCGCGCCTTCACCGGCGCCGACGTCGTCCACGCGCACGGCCTGCGGGCCGGCCTGCTGTCCGACCTGGCGCTGCGCACCGCGGGCCGGTTCCCCGGCATCCGCCCGGAGACCCCGCTGGTGGTCACCTCGCACCACGCGCTGCTCTCCACCGGCCTGGACCGCCGGCTGCAACGCCTGATGGAACGCCGCGTGGTGCGGGCCGCCGACCTGGTGCTCGGCGCCTCCTCCGACCTGGTCGCCCGGGCCCGTGAACTCGGCGCCACCGACGCCCGGCTCGGCCCGGTCGCCGCCCCGCCGCTGCCGCCCGCCGACCTCGACCGCGCCGCGGCCCGGGCCGCGCTGCCCGGCATCGACGACGGCCGCCCCGTGGTGCTGGCGATCGGCCGCCTGGTCCCGCAGAAGTGCTTCTCGCTGCTGCTGGACGCGGTCCCGCACTTCGCCGCCGCCGGCGAACCGATGCCGCACGTGCTGCTGGCCGGCGACGGCCCCGAACGGCAGGCGCTGGCCGAGCGGGTGCGCGCCGAGAAGCTGCCCGTGGAGGTGCTCGGCCACCGCACCGACATCCCCGACCTGCTGGCCGCCGCCGACCTGGTGGTGCTCTCCTCCCGCTGGGAGGCCCGTTCGCTGGTCGCCCAGGAGGCGATGCGGGCCGGCGTGCCGGTGGTCGCCACCGCCGTCGGCGGCGTCCCCGAACTCGTCGGCGACGCCGCCGTCCTGGTCCCGTTCGCCGACCCGCGGGCGCTCGGCGGCGCCGTCCGTGAGCTGCTCGCCGACGACAAGCGGTGCGCCGAACTCGCGGACGCCGGCCACGCCCAGGCCCGCACCTGGCCGGACGAGGCGGCCACCGTCGCCCAGGTGCTGTCCGTCTACGACGAACTGGTGCAGCGTCAGCAGTGACGGGGTGTCAGTGCGACGACAGGTCCAGCCCGCCCGCGGCGGTCAGCCGAAGCGCCGTGTCGATCAGCGGAACGTGGCTGAACGCCTGCGGGAAGTTGCCGACCTGACGGCGCGTCCGCGAATCCCACTCCTCGGCGAGCAGCCCCAGGTCGTTGCGCAGCGCCAGCAGCCGTTCGAACAGCTCGCGGGCCTCGCCGACCCGGCCGATCATCGCCAGGTCGTCGGCCAGCCAGAACGAGCAGGCCAGGAACGCCCCTTCGTGACCTGACAGCCCGTCCACGTTCTTGGAGTTGCTGCCCTGACCATCGTCGTGTGTCGGGTACCGCAGCACGAAGCCGTCCTCGGTGGACAGTTCGCGCTGGATCGCCTCGATGGTGCCGATCACCCGCTTGTCGTCCGGCGGCAGGAAGCCGACCTGCGGGATCAGCAGCAGTGAGGCGTCCAGCTCCTTGCCGCCGTAGTACTGGGTGAAGGTGTTGCGGTCCGGGTCGTAGCCCTTGGCGCACACGTCCGCGTGGATCTCGGCGCGCAGCTTCTGCCAGCGCTCCGCCAGGCCCGGCGGCACGTGCTCCAGCTGCTCCAGCAGCTTGAGGGTGCGGTCGACGGCGACCCAGGCCATCACCTTGGAGTGCACGAAGTGCCGGCGCGGGCCGCGGACCTCCCAGATGCCCTCGTCGGGGTTGCGCCAGTGGTCCTCCAGGTACTCGATCAGGCGCAGCTGGAGCTGGTGGGCGTGGTCGTGCCGGGCCAGGCCCGACATGGTGGCCAGGTGCAGTGCCTCGACGACCTCGCCGTACACGTCGAGCTGGAGCTGTCCGGCGGCGCCGTTGCCGACCCGGACCGGGCGGGAGTCCTCGTAGCCGGGCAGCCAGTCGAGCGAGGACTCGGTGAGTTCGCGCTCCCCGGCGATGCCGTACATGATCTGCAGGTTCTCCGGGTCGCCGGCCACCGCGCGCAGCAGCCACTCGCGCCAGGCGCGGGCCTCCTCGCGGTAGCCGGTGCGCAGCAGCGAGGACAGCGTGATCGCGGCGTCCCGCAGCCAGGTGTAGCGGTAGTCCCAGTTGCGTTCGCCGCCGAGGTCCTCGGGCAGCGAGGTGGTGGGGGCGGCGACGATGCCGCCGGTCGGGGCGTAGGTGAGCGCCTTCAGGGTGATCAGCGAGCGGACCACGGCCTCCCGGTAGGGGCCCCGGTAGCGGCACTGCTCGACCCACTCGCGCCAGAACCGCTCGGTGGACTTCAGCGCGTCCTCGGCGTCCGGCGGCGCCGGGGCCGGCTCGTGCGAGGCCTTCCAGGTCAGCCCGAAGGCGATCCGCTCACCCTCGGTGACGGTGAAGTCGGCGTACGTGGTCAGGTCGCGGCCGTAGGTCTCGGCCCGGCCGTCCAGCCACACCGAGTCGGGGCCGGCCACCGCGACGGTGCGGTGCCCGCCGCCGGGCTGCTCCACCCGGTGCACCCAGGGCACGATCCGGCCGTAGCTGAACCGCATCCGCACCGCAGAGCGCATCCGGACGGTGCCGGCCAGGCCCTCCACGATGCGGATCATCTGCGGCACGTCGGGGGTGCCGAGCAGGTGCCGCGGCGGCATGAAATCGATCACCCGGACGGTGCCGCCCTGGGTGTCCCACTCCTGCTCCAGGATCAGCGAGTCGCCCCGGTAGCGGCGCCGGTCGCAGGGCAGCGCGGGTGCGGCGGCGGTCACCGGCGGGACGGGCGGCTCGGCGGCGTCCAGCAGGCCCCGGCTCGGCGGGGTGGCGGCGGGCGGCGGCTCGACGGGCAGCGCCGGGCCGATCCGCCAGAACCCGTGCTCGTCGGTGCCGAGCAGTCCCGCGAACACCGCGGGCGAGTCGAACCGCGGCAGGCACAGCCAGTCGACGGCGCCGTCGTGGCGGACCAGCGCGGCCGTCTGCATGTCCCCGATGAGCGCGTAGTCCTCGATGCGACCGGCCATGGCTCTCCGTTCCCAGCGGCCCAGCGTGCCCCGGCGGCGGCGGTGCGCATGGGTCGGGGGTCGGGCGAGGATGTCGACGTTTGAGCAGAATACGATGATTCGGGTGTTTCGGGCGCGTCCGGATTCCCCCGCCCGCCTGCCCGCACCTCGTGCGCCGCATGCCCTCCAGGCCCTTTCCCGACCCCCCGGGCGACCCGTCCGGACGACCCGCCGTGGCCCCGTCCACCCGGACGCGGGCGAGCACTCGCCGGGGCACTGATACGCTGGTATCCCGTGGAACTGGTGGGAACGAGGGCCGGGTAGCCCCTCCACCGGCGTCACTCTCCGACACGACACCCCACGGGAGCCCCCTCTTGGCACAGCCCCATTCCGGCAAGTCGGCCAACGGCCGCGCCGTGACGACCAAGCACCTCTTCGTCACCGGGGGTGTCGCCTCTTCGCTCGGCAAGGGCCTCACCGCCTCGAGCCTCGGCGCGCTTCTCAAGGCCCGCGGCCTGCGCGTGACGATGCAGAAGCTCGACCCCTACCTCAACGTGGACCCGGGCACCATGAACCCGTTCCAGCACGGTGAGGTCTTCGTCACCGACGACGGCGCCGAGACCGACCTCGACATCGGTCACTACGAGCGCTTCCTCGACACCAACCTGCACGGCTCGGCGAACGTCACCACCGGCCAGGTCTACTCCACCGTGATCGCCAAGGAGCGGCGCGGCGAGTACCTCGGCGACACCGTCCAGGTCATCCCGCACATCACCAACGAGATCAAGTCCCGGATCCGCCGGATGGCGACCGAGGACGTCGACGTGGTCATCACCGAGGTCGGCGGCACCGTCGGCGACATCGAGTCGCTGCCGTTCCTGGAGGCCGTCCGCCAGGTCCGCCACGAGGTCGGCCGCGACAACGTCTTCTTCGTGCACGTGTCGCTGCTGCCCTACATCGGCCCGTCCGGCGAGCTCAAGACCAAGCCCACCCAGCACTCGGTGGCCGCGCTGCGCAACATCGGCATCCAGCCCGACGCGATCGTGCTGCGCGCCGACCGCGAGGTGCCGCAGGCCATCAAGCGCAAGATCTCGCTGATGTGCGACGTCGACGAAGAGGCCGTGGTCGCCGCGATCGACGCCAAGTCGATCTACGACATCCCCAAGGTGCTGCACGCCGAGAACCTGGACGCCTACGTGGTGCGCCGCCTCGACCTGCCGTTCCGCGACGTCGACTGGACCACCTGGGACGACCTGCTGCGCCGCGTCCACGAGCCGCAGCACGTGGTCAAGGTCGCCCTGGTCGGCAAGTACATCGACCTGCCGGACGCCTACCTGTCGGTGACCGAGGCGCTGCGCGCCGGCGGCTTCGCCAACAACGCCCGGGTCGAGATCAAGTGGGTCACCTCCGACGACTGCGAGACCCCCGAGGGTGCGCAGCAGCAGCTCGGTGACGTCGACGCGATCTGCATCCCCGGCGGGTTCGGCGACCGCGGTGTCACCGGCAAGGTCGGCGCGATCACCTTCGGCCGCGAGAACAAGATCCCGCTGCTCGGCCTGTGCCTGGGCCTGCAGTGCGTGGTCATCGAGGCCGCCCGCAACCTGGCCGGCCTGCCCGAGGCGAACTCCACCGAGTTCGACCCGGCCGCCAAGCACCCGGTCGTCTCCACCATGGCCGAGCAGCTCGCCATCGTCGACGGCAAGGGCGACCTGGGCGGCACCATGCGCCTGGGCCTGTACCCGGCGAAGCTCGCCGAGGGCTCCATCGTGCGTGAGGTGTACGGCGGCGAGCAGTACGTCGAGGAGCGCCACCGCCACCGCTACGAGGTCAACAACGCCTACCGCGCGGACCTGGAGAAGACCGGCCTGCAGTTCTCCGGCCTCTCCCCGAAGGGTGACCTGGTCGAGTACGTCGAGTACCCGCGCGAGGTCCACCCCTACCTGGTCGCCACCCAGGCCCACCCCGAGCTGAAGTCCCGCCCGACCCGGCCGCACCCGCTGTTCGCGGGCCTGGTCGCCGCGGCGATCGACCGCAAGGTCGGCTGACGCTTCCGTTTTTGAGGCCGTGCTGTTCTGAGGCCGCCCGTCCCGGAGTTCGCTCCGGGACGGGCGGCCTCGGCGTGTCGGGGCTTCGGCTCCGCTAGATTGGTCCTTTGTGTCTGACTGACGAGAAGGGGCGGTGTTCGGTGACCGGAATGCGCGACGTGGCCGAGGAATGGGACGTCCGGGACGGGCACACGCCCTTCCAGGGCCGGATGACGGGCATGCGCTCCGAGCAGGTGCGGATGCCCGACGGCAAATGGGCCCAGCGCGACTACCAGCTCCACCCCGGCTCGGTGGCCGTCCTCGCCGTCGACGAACAGGCCCGCGTCCTCGTCCTGCGCCAGTACCGGCACCCCGTCCGGCACCGGCTCTGGGAACTCCCCGCCGGGCTGCTGGACGTCCCCGGCGAGAACCCGCTGCACGCGGCGCAGCGGGAGCTGTTCGAGGAGGCGTACTGCAAGGCGGGGAACTGGCGCCTACTGGTCGACTTCTACACCTCGCCCGGCGGCAGCAACGAGGCGCTGCGGCTGTTCCTCGCCACCGACCTCTCCGAGGCCGAAGGGGACCGCTACGCGGCCCACGGCGAGGAGCTGGAACTCGAGTCCGCGTGGGTCCCGCTGGAGCAGCTGCTCGACCTGGTCCTGGCCGGCGAACTCCACAACCCCACCCTCGTCACCGGCACCCTCGCCCTCCACACGGCCCTGACGCGCGGCGGCATCGACGCCCTCCGTCCGGCGGACGCGCCCTGGCCGGCCCGGCCGTTCTGAGACGCCGCTCCGCGATGGTGGGGGCTTCAAAGGGATGCCGGGTCGCCCACCTGCGCCCGCCCCGCTTCGCGGGCCCACCCGGCACCCGGCAGAACTGAAGGGGTGCGGGGTCGCTCGCCGGCGCTCCGGGCCCGGCCGGCACCCGGCAGAACTGAAGGGGTGCGGGGTCGCTCGCCGGCGCTCCGGGCCCAGCCGGCACCCGGCAGAACCCCACGATGCGGGGCGTTCTGAGTGCGCGCTCCGGGCCCAGCCGGCACCCTGCAGAACTAAAGGGGTGCGGGGTCGCTCGCCGGCGCCCCGGGCCCAGCCGGCACCCGGCAGGACCCCACGGGGTGGGGGTCGGGAGCGCGTCCACACTGCCCGTTGCGTCCCGTGCGGCTTGTGTGGCCGGGTTGGGCCGGGGGGGTGGTGTGGGGGTTGGTGGGACCGGGGTGTCCGGGTAGGGCGGGGTGGTCGAACTACGCTTCGCGGACAGGGCCCGGTGTGCGGGTCCGGGGGGCTGGGCGACGGGTCGGGAGTGGCGCGGGTGGCGAGGGATGCGGCGGCGGTGGCCGAGGCGACCGGAATCTTCGACGCGTTGCCTGCGGGCGCCCGGCCGTTCGGGGGGCGTACGGCGGAACTCGCGGCGCTGAGGGTGGCCGCGGGCCGGCCCGCCTCGGGGCGGGGGCGGTTGCTGGTGCTGGCGGGGCGGCCGGGGTCGGGCCGGACCGCGTTGGCCGTGGAGTGGGCGCGAAGCGTGGCAGGGGAGTACCCGGACGGGTTGCTCTACGCGCGGATGTCGGCGCCGGACGGGACGCGGGTGGGGGCGGGGCGGGCCGCGAGAAGGCTGCTGGAGCAGCTCGGTGAGCGGCCGGGTCTGGCGTTGCTGCCGGGGGCGGCCGAGGAGGATCCGGCGTGCGAGGCGCTGCGCGAGGCGTTGACGTCGCGGCGGGCGTTGCTGTTGCTGGACGACGTGCGGGACACCGGGCAGGTGTGGCCGCTGCTCGCCGAGAAGACCGAGTCGGTGGTGCTGGCCACCACCTCGGGGCCGTTGACCGGTATCGAGGGTATCGATCCGGTGATCCTGGGCGGCCTGGAGCACCGGGTCACGCTCGAGTTGCTGTCCGAGCTGGTCGGCGGTACCCGGATCTCCTGCGACCCGGTGGGCGCGGCCGATCTCGCGGAGGCGTGTGCGAATCGTCCGGCCGCGCTGCGGCTGGCGGCGGGCTGGTTGCGGACGGAGCCGAGGCTGGCCGTCACGGAGGCGGCGGCCCGGTTGCGTCGTCCGCCGGAGCAGGTGCGGGAGCGCTCCCGCGCGGAGGGGGCGGAGCAGTCGGACACCGTGCCGGTGGTGGAGGGCGATCCGCTGCGGGGGGCGTTCGAGCCCGCGTACCGGCGCCTTCCGGCGGCCCGGGCCAGGCTGTTGCGGCTGTGCACGCTGGCGCCCGGCCAGCAGGTCGACCTGCGGACCGCGTCGGCGTTGATGGGCTGCCCGGCGCCGGAGGCCGGGACGCATCTGGCGGCGCTGGCCGAGCTGGAACTGATGGAGCGGGAGCCGGCGGCCGCGGACGGCACGGAGCGCTACCGGGTGCCGGGGCGGCTGTACGGGCGGCTGGTGGAGCTGCGGACCGAGATCGACCGGCCGTCCGAGCTGGAGCTGGCCCGGGCCCGGCTGCTGGAGCGGCTGGTGCGGCTGGTCGATTCGGCGCGGCTGCTGCTGGATCCGGCGGCCGGGCCGAACCCGGACCCGCTGCCGGGGCCGCTGCGGCTGCGTTCGGCCGCGCACGCCGGGCAGTGGCTGCTGGGGGAGCGTGAGCAACTTCTCACCGCCGTCGCGGACGCCGTCGGCCAGGGCGACCTGGACGGCAGCGCGGGCCGGCTGGTGGCGGCGCTGCTGCGCACGCTGCCGCTGACCGGGGAGGCCGCGCCGGCCGATCTGCACGCGCTGCACGAGTCGGTGCTGAAGGTCGCCGAGCGGCAGCGCGCCCCGCGCCGGGCCGCCGCCGCGCTGCTCAACCTCGCCGAGCTGCAGGCGGAGGCGAACCGCTGGGAGCAGGCCGCGGAGCGCTACCGCCGGGCCGTGGAGCTGTCCCGGGGAGCCGGGGACGAGGACGGCTGTGCCCGCGCGCTGGAGGGCGTCGGCCACTGCCACCGGGCGCTCGGCGATCCGCTGCGGGCCGCCGACGCGTACGGGCGGGCGCTGGTGTTGCGGCAGGCGGTCGGCGACCCGGTCGCGGAGGCGCGGCTGCTGGTGCGGCTGGCGGAGGCGCACACGGCGCTGCGGCGCTTCGAGGAGGCGCTGCGCGAGTACCGCTCGGCGGCGGCGGTGCTGCGCCGGACCGGCGACGCGCAGGGCGAGGAGCGGGTCGCGGCGCTGGCCGATCGCCTGCGGCGGCACCTGGGCCAGGAGGGGCTTCGTCCGCTTTCGGAGTAGTGTCTTGAGTGCGGAGTTCATCCCGCAATGTGGCCCAAGAAAGCACGGAAGCCTACGAATCTGCCAACGAGTCGAGCTGATTTGTTCGCTTTGGAAGGCTGACACGCTGCCTGGGCTTCATTACACTCGAACTCAGTCGCGCATGGATCTATGCACCGGTTGCCCCCGTTGTGCTCATCGTGTGCGGCAACCCGCCGGTCTTCCCCCGGTAGGAATCCCCATGCAAGAGGACGTGTTAGCCCGTGAAGGTCGGCATCCCCCGCGAGGTCAAGAACCACGAGTACCGCGTGGCCATCACGCCTGCCGGTGTGCATGAGCTGGTCCGCAACGGACACGAGGTCGTCATCGAGGACAACGCCGGTGTCGGCTCCTCGATCCCCAACGAGGAGTACGTGGCCGCCGGTGCGACCATCCTCCCCACCGCCGACGAGGTGTGGGCCGCGGCCGACATGATCCTCAAGGTGAAGGAGCCCATCGCGTCGGAGTACCACCGACTGCGCAAGGGCCAGACCCTCTTCACCTACCTGCACCTGGCGGCCGACCGCCCGGGCACGGACGCGCTGCTCGCCTCCGGCACCACCGCCATCGCGTACGAGACCGTGCAGCTGGCGAACGGCGCCCTGCCGCTGCTGGCCCCGATGTCCGAGGTCGCGGGCCGCCTGGCCCCGCAGGTCGGCTCGTACCACCTGATGCGTCCGGCCGGCGGCCGCGGCACCCTGCCCGGTGGCGTGCCCGGCACCCACTCGGCCAAGGCCGTCGTCATCGGCGGTGGCGTCTCCGGCTGGCACGCGGCCACCATCGCCATCGGCATGGGCTACGACGTGACCCTGCTGGACCGCGACATCAACAAGCTGCGCGAGGCCGACAAGATCTTCGGCAACAAGATCAAGGCCATCGTCTCCAACTCGTTCGAGCTGGAGAAGGCCGTCGTCGAGGCCGACCTGGTCATCGGCGCCGTGCTGATCCCGGGCGCCAAGGCCCCGAAGCTGGTCACCAACGAGCTGGTCTCCCGCATGAAGCCGGGCTCCGTGCTCGTCGACATCGCCATCGACCAGGGCGGCTGCTTCGAGGACTCGCACCCCACCACGCACGCCGAGCCGACCTTCCAGGTCCACAACTCGGTCTTCTACTGCGTGGCGAACATGCCGGGCGCCGTCCCGAACACCTCCACCTACGCCCTCACCAACGCCACCCTGCCGTACGTGGTGGAGCTGGCGAACCGTGGCTGGAAGGACGCGCTGCGCCGCGACGCCGCGCTCGCCAAGGGCCTGAACGTGCACGAGGGCCAGATCACCTTCCCGGCCGTCGCCGAGGCCTTCGGCCTGGAGTCGGTCTCGCTGGAGAGCGTCCTCGCCTGACGTCCCGCACCTGCTGTCGCCCCCGGCCGTCCTTCCTTCGGTCCGGGGGCTTCGGCATGCCCGCGGCCGGCCCGGGGGGTTCCGCCGAGGTGTTCGGCGGTGTCCAGAGGTGTCCGGGCGTGTCCACGGTCGGTCAATTCCGGTGCGGTTTGTCACCCGCTCTGTCGACAAGACCACCTGACGGCCCCTCATGGCCCCCCGCCTGCGCGGAAACGTTAGGCTCGTCTCTTGACACGGGGTGGGTGGGTGGCCGACACAACGTGCCCACTACCGTGGATTGTGTTGCTGCGAATGCCCGAAACGGCCTAGAGTCGCAAACCGTTGGCATGCTGCCACGCTGACGAATCGACATAGAGTCCTGGATGGCCAAGGAGGTAAGACGACTTGTGAATGAGTCGACATTTGCTCCCGGGGGTGGTCAGCCAGGACTGGCGGAGCTCTCCGCCGGGCAGCCGAACGAGGAAGCCCGGCACGCCACGGTGGGTGCGCAGGAGGTCGGCTCGGTCGCGGTCCGCACCTTCGAGGCCCGCCAGAGCGCGGCGACTGCCGTCACCGACTACGACGCCGACTTCGCGGCGTACGGACTCGCGTACAACGAGCTCGGCTACGGGCCCTACGACGACCCCGACGCCGAGTACGAGCCCGACCCCGAGTACGCGGCCACCCTGGCCCCCGACGCGGCCCGCCAGCGCCGCGAGCGGGTCGGACCGACCGGCCGCCCGCTGCCGTACTTCCCGATCCCCGCGCCGGTCGCCGAGCATGGCCCCGCGCAGATCATCGCGATGTGCAACCAGAAGGGCGGAGTCGGCAAGACCACCTCCACCATCAACCTGGGCGCCGCACTCGCCGAGTACGGCCGCCGGGTCCTGCTGGTGGACTTCGACCCGCAGGGCGCGCTCTCCGTCGGCCTCGGCGTCAACCCGATGGAACTCGACGTCACGGTCTACAACCTGCTCATGGAGCGGGGCCTGACGGCCGATGAGGTCCTGCTGAAGACCGCCATCCCCGGCATGGACCTGCTGCCGTCCAACATCGACCTGTCCGCCGCCGAGGTGCAGCTGGTCAGCGAGGTCGCCCGCGAGTCCGCGCTGGCCCGCGCGCTCAAGCCGCTGCTGCCCGACTACGACTACGTCATCATCGACTGCCAGCCCTCGCTGGGCCTGCTGACGGTCAATGCCCTGACGGCCGCTCACAGCGTCATCGTGCCGCTGGAGTGCGAGTTCTTCGCGCTGCGCGGCGTCGCGCTGCTCACCGAGACCATCGAGAAGGTCTGCGAGCGGCTCAACCCCGAACTGCGCCTGGACGGCATCCTCGCCACCATGTACGACTCCCGCACCGTGCACTCGCGCGAGGTGCTGGCCCGGGTCGTCGAGGCGTTCGGCGAGCACGTCTTCCACACCGTCATCGGACGGACCGTCAGGTTCCCCGAGACCACCGTGGCCGGTGAGCCGATCACCACCTACGCCACCAACTCGGTCGGCGCGGCCGCGTACCGTCAGCTCGCCAGGGAGGTGCTCGACCGGTGCCGCCCCGTCGAGTGAGCCTCCCGGGGGCCGACGAACTGTTCCGGTCCACGGGCGGAATGGCTCTGTCGCCCTCGCTCGCGCGAAACGGTTCCGGCGGCGGGCCTGCCAACGGCGGGCCCTCCAAAGGCGGGCCTGCCGGGGCACAGGAGCCCTCGAAGGACGGTCAGGGCGCTCCCGTGGCGGGCCGCACCGCGGACGTCCCGGGCGCCCGGCCGGAGCCCCCTGCCGGCCCTGCGGGGCGCGCGGAGGACCCCGCCGAGGCGGCGCGGCGGGCGGCGACCACGACGGTGCGCGGACGCGGACGGGCCCGGCGCCCGTCCGGGCGGGAACGGCACGACGAGAAGATCACCGTGTACGTCTCCGCCGAGGAACTGATGGACCTGGAGCACGCGCGACTGGTGCTGCGCGGTGAGCACGGTCTGGCGGTCGATCGTGGGCGGGTGGTGCGCGAGGCGATCTCGGTGGTGCTCGCGGATCTGGAGCAGCGGGGCGAGGCGTCGATTCTGGTTCGGCGGCTTCGGGGGCGTTAGCTGCTGCTCGGGGCGCGTCCACGTGCAGGTCATTGTGGTGGGACGCGATCCTGCGGACAGGTGCGTTCCCCTTCGCGCAGTTCTCCCCCAGCCCTGGCGGGCTGGGAGGTGCCCCCACGCGGCCCCTGTTTTGGCACCCACCTGCGCCCCGGTTTCACGCTCGGATGCCTCAAAGGCTTTCTGCCAGAATGGGACGTTATGTTCCAGGTCCGGTTGGAGAACTTCGAGGGGCCGTTCGACCTGCTGCTCGGGCTGATCGCGAAGCACAGGATGGACGTCACCGAGGTGGCGTTGTCGAAGGTCACGGACGAGTTCGTGGCACACATCCGGGCGATGGGGCCGGAGTGGGACCTGGATGCGGCGACCGAGTTCCTGGTGGTGGCGTCGACGCTGCTGGATCTGAAGGCGGCGCGGTTGTTGCCGGCGGCGGAGGTCGAGGACGAGGAGGACCTGGCGCTGCTGGAGGCGCGGGACCTGCTGTTCGCGCGGCTGTTGCAGTACCGGGCGTACAAGGAAGTGGCGGGGCTGTTCGCGGAGCGGTGGGCGGCGGAGGCGTCGCGGCGGCCGCGGGCGGTGGGGCTGGAGCCGCACCATGCGCAGTTGTTGCCCGAGGTGGTGCTGACGGTCGGGCTGGAGCGGTTCGCGCAGCTGGCCGCGAAGGCGTTCCTGCCGAAGCCGAAGCCGGTGGTGTACGTGGATCACATCCACATGCCGCCGGTGAGCGTGCGGGAGCAGGCGGCGCTGGTGGTGGAGCGGTTGAGCGCGCTGGGGGAGGCGACGTTCGCGCGGCTGGTCGAGGACGCGGACAACGAGCTGGTGGTGGTGGCCCGGTTCCTGGCGCTGCTGGAGCTGTACCGGGAGAAGGTGCTGGCGTTCGAGCAGCCGCAGGCTCTGGAGGAGCTGGTGGTGCGCTGGGTCGCCGAGGGGGACCGGACGGTCGAGGTGACCGACGAGTTCGACCGCCCGGCGGGCGGGGAAGGCGGCGTTCGATGACGGAGCGGCGGCCGCGGCGGGCGCTCGGCCTGCCCGGGCAGGCCCGGCCGGGCGAGTGGCAGGAGCCGGTGCACCGGGACGGCGGGCCCGCGGCCGGGGTGCCGTTGCGGGCGGCGCTGGAGGCGGTGCTGATGGTGGCCGACGAGCCGGTGGCGGAGGCGCACCTGGCCTCGGTGCTGGACGCGTCCAGCGGTGAAGTGGCCGCTGTGCTGCGGGAGTTGGCGGCAGAGTACACGGCACAGGGGCGCGGTTTCGAGCTGCGGCAGGTGGCCGGCGGGTGGCGGTTCTACAGCCGTGCGGAGTGCGCGGCGGCGGTGGACCGGTTCGTTCTGGACGGGCAGCAGGCCCGGCTGACGCAGGCCGCGCTGGAGACGCTGGCGGTGGTGGCGTACCGGCAGCCGGTGTCGCGCGGGCGGGTTTCCGCGGTCCGTGGTGTGAACTGCGACGGCGTGATGCGTACCCTGGTACAGCGAGGACTGGTCGAAGAAGCCGGCACCGAGCCCGAAACCGGAGCGATCCTGTATCGGACGACGAACTACTTCCTGGAACGGATGGGGCTGCGCGGCCTGGACGAGCTGCCGGAGCTCGCGCCCTTCCTGCCCGAGGTCGACGACGTGGAAGCGGAGTCCCTGGAGGGCACGATGATCGCGCAGGCGGTCGCCGCCGCACAGGAGGGGCCGAACCAGGCCGACCGGACCCAGACGGATACGACGTACGGACATTTTGATGCGTAGCAGTGGCAACGGCAGGAACAGCGGCGGCGGTCAGGGCCGGGGCGGACAGGGCGGCCGGGGCGGCCAGCAGGGCGGCGGCCGCGGCGGGTCGTCCTACGGCCAGGGCGGCGGCCAGGGTCGCGGTGGGTCGTCCTACGGCCAGGGCGGCGGACAGGGCCGCGGCGGGCAGTCCCGCGGCGGCTCGGGCTCCTATGGTGGCGGCTCGGGCTCGTACGGGGGCTCGTCGCGCGGTGGCAGCGGGCGCGAGGAGCGTCGCTACCCGGACCGGCCGCTGCGGCCGGAGGAGCGCAAGTACGACCGCCCCGAGTACGGCGGCGGCCCGAACGCGACGCCCTCGTACAGCGCCTACGGTTCGCGCAAGCCCGGGGCGGCGCCCCGGCCGCGCCGGGACGGGCAGGGCGCGCCCGGCGACCCGCGGCGCCAGCCGCAGCGTTCGCGCGAGCTGCAGGGCCGGATCGAGGACCGGGTGCTGGCCCGGCACGAGGGCCCCGGCAAGCAGGTCGGCGAAGAGGGCGAGCGCCTGCAGAAGGTGCTGGCGCGGGCCGGCATGGGCAGCCGTCGGGCCTGCGAGGAGCTGATCGCGCAGGGCCGGGTCGAGGTCAACGGCAAGCTCGTCGTCGAGCAGGGCCTGCGGGTCGACCCGATGAAGGACGAGATCAAGGTCGACGGTCTGACCGTCGCCACTCAGTCCTACCTGTTCTTCGCGCTGAACAAGCCGGCCGGCGTCGTCTCCACCATGGAGGACCCGGAGGGCCGGCAGTGCCTGGGCGACTACGTGACCAACCGGGAGACCCGGCTGTTCCACGTCGGCCGCCTGGACACCGAGACCGAGGGCCTCATCCTGCTCACCAACCACGGTGAGCTGGCCCACCGCCTGACCCACCCCAAGTACGGCGTCACCAAGACGTACCTGGCGGCCATCCAGGGCCCGATCCCGCGCGACCTGGGCAAGCAGCTCGCCAAGGGTGTGGAGCTGGAGGACGGCTGGGCGCGGGCCGACAGCTTCAAGGTGATCTCCAACGTCGGCAAGAACTACCTGGTCGAGGTGACCCTGCACGAGGGCCGCAAGCACATCGTGCGTCGCCTGCTGGCCGAGGTCGGCTTCCCGGTGGAGAAGCTGGTGCGCACCGCCTTCGGGCCGATCTCGCTCGGCGACCAGAAGTCGGGCTGGCTGCGCCGGCTGACCAACCCCGAGGTGGGTGCCCTGATGAACGAGGTCGGGCTGTAGCAGCCCGCTCTGGAAGCCCGTTCGCCGTACGGCGGGCGGGCTTCCGGCGTGTGCGGAGGGCTTTGCCGGGTCTTGACCGGTGAGACGGGCCGTGCAGCCTTGCTATCGTTCGACCCGTTGGCAGAAGATTGCCACCGAAGTTCGCCCCGACGCGTGGCGGAAGTGCGCCACCGCGTCAGGGGACGGGGCGGCGGGGGAAGGAAGCACATGCTCGACGCATTCACCGTGCTGGGCCTCGGGCGGCCCGACGGTCAGGTGTACGCCGCGCTGGTCGTCGCGCCGCAGTCGACCGCCCAGGAGTTGGCCGAACACTGCGGCCTGACCCTGGACCAGTGCCGGCAGGCGCTGGACCGGCTGGCCGAACAGGGCATGGCGACCCGTGCCCCGGTCGACCGGGAGCGCTACCTGGCGGTCGCCCCGGACGTCGCCATCGGCACCCTGATAGGCCACCGCGAGGCCGAACTGCGCTCCGCCCGCGCCGAGATGCACCGCCTGATGGACGCCTTCCGGGAGGCGTCGCGGTACACCGACCCCGCGCACTCGGTGGAGGTGCTCACCGGCAGCGAGGCGATCGCCCAGCGGCTGGAGCACCTGGTGGAGTCCGGCCAGTACCAGATCCGCGGCTTCGACTGCCCGCCGTACGTGCAGGACCCGACCGTGCAGCAGCCCCGGCAGCGGGCCAAGCTCAAGGCCGGGGTGCGGATCCGTACCGTCTTCGACAAGGAGGCGATCGCCTGGCCCGGACGGCTCGAGCAGGAGATCCTCACCGGCGTCGAGGACGGCGAGGAGGCCCGGGTGCGGCCGGTGCTGCCGATGAAGATGATGATGGCCGACGACAAGATGGCGATCATCCCGATCAGCGTCGGCGACAGCGTCCTGGACGCCGCGTACGTCATCCACCCGTCCGCCCTGCTCCAGGCCCTGGACGCGCTGTTCGAGGCCGAGTGGGAGCGGGCCGTGCCGCTGCAGACCGTGATCGGCGACGGCGACGGCCCCGGGCCGGACTCCGACCACCTGAAGCTGCTCGGGCTGCTCGCCGCCGGCCTCACCGACGAGTCGATCGCCCGCTCGCTCGGCTGGAGCGCCCGCACCACCCAGCGCCGCCTGCAGGGCCTGATGCGCGAACTCGGGGCCACCACCCGGTTCCAGGCCGGGATGGCGGCCCGCGAGCGCGGCTGGCTGTAGTCCGCTAGCTCCAGGGGAGCAGCGCGGCCCAGCGGCCGTCCGGGCCGCGCTCCAGCTTCTCCAGGCCCACCACGGCCGTCCGGTTCAGCCGGCCGTAGATGTGCGGGAACAGCACCCCCTCGGTGCTTCCGGGAGGCGGCCCGCCGATGGCCGCCTCCCACTTCACCATCGGCTCGACGAGCTTCTCCTCGATCAGCAGCGCCATCAGTGGGTCCGGGGCCTGGGGGAAGAACAGGTTAGCGACCGCCAGCACCGTGGTCTCGTCCGGTGAGCAGTGCAGGAAGCCCTCGGTGAGCAGCGAGGCGGCGGTGTACGGCCGGCCCGGGTCGCGCAGCCAGTCGTCCAGCGGGGCGAGATGGTAGATCATGTCTCTTTTGTACCGGAGTTGACGCCGCGTCGGGCGCGACCGCTCACAGCCCCGCCACCTTCGCCGACGCCGACACCTCGTACACCAGCGTGACGGTGCGCCGGCCGCCCGGCGGCATCGGCACCTCCCAGCGGGCGATGCCGTCGGCGTCCAGCTCATCCGGCGGCGGCGAGCAGCGCTCCTTGCGCAGCCGCACCTCCACCGCCGACACCTCGGAGACCGGGATCCGCTCGCGGACCGTCACCACCTGCTCGGCGTCCTCGCCCGGCGCGGAGAACCGCGACAGGTGCAGGCGCACGGTGCGGGTCAGCAGGGTGCGCTGGCCGCCCAGGCCGGCGCCCTCGCGGCGCTCCTCGGCCTCCCGGACCACCCGCAGGCCGTCCGTGGCGCCGAACGCCAGGCGCACCGGCGCGCCCGCCGCGGCGAACTCCAGCGTGCCCCGGCCCGTGTAGCCGGAGCCGCGCACCAGGTCCACCGGGCCGGCCAGCAGCGCGTGGCCCGAGGCGTTGCGGAACGACACCACCTCCGTCACCAGCTCCGACAGCTCCGGCGCCGCCGAGAACTCGCTGCGCGCCCCCGTCTCGAACACGCTCACCGGCACCCGGTGCGCCCGCCCGTCCGAGGGCACCGTGACCGGCTCCGCGGCCCGCAGCACCCGGACCTCGCCGCCGTCGTCCACGCCCGGCAGGCCAGGTTCCAGCGGGCCCGCGTCGGCGATCGCCTGCTCGCGCAGCTCCACCTCGACGGTCTTCTTCTCCTGCGCGGAGCGCTCCCGCAGCACCAGCCGGTCCTCCACCAGCGCCGGCGGCTCGCCCGCCAGTGCCGAACGCGCCGTGGACAGCGTCAGGGCGACGTTCGACCAGTCCTCGCCGGTGCGCTGCCACACCATCGCCTCGGTCTCCAACCGCAGCGTGCCGCCCACCAGTTCGGCCCGGTACGCCGGACGCCACAGCGCGCACGGCGTCAGATGCCCCACCCGGGCCAGGAACCGGCCCGGCTCGGCGCACTCCACCGACAGCTCCACGAACGCCAGCAGCTCGGCCGGCTCCTGCTCGGCCCGGGCCAGCGCCAGCTCGGCGTGCCCCTGGGCCGCCATCAGCTCCGACGCGCGCAGCCGCGAGGCCCGCAACTGCTCGCCGTACGACTCCCGTTCGGCGTCCACCCGGTCCAGCTCGCGCGACCAGCGGGCCTGCTCCAGTTCGCCGCTGCCCGCGCCCTCGCCGATCTCCCGCAGCAGGTCCGCCGCAAGCTGGCCGAGCAGCGCCAGGCGCGCCTCCAGCCGCTCCTGGCGGCGCGACTCCGCCAGGTACTCGCGCTCCAGCTGATGCACCCGGCGGCGCAGCGCCGAATCGTCCGGCCCCGGCTCCAGCGGCGGCCGCGGCTGCCAGGACCGCACCAGGCGGACGTCCAGCACCTTCGCCGCGCCGGTCGGCGCGCCGTCCCCGGCCAGCACCGCCGCGTGCAGCGAACGGTCCACCGCCAGCGCCGTCACCGGGCCCAGCCGCAGCCGGTGCACGCCCGGCCGGAGCTCCAGCTCCGCCGTCCGCTCCAGCTGCGCCCGGTCCTCCAGGCACGTCACCGCGGTCACCGGAAGGGGAAAAGTCTCCTCGTGCACGTTCAACTCCTCCGATTTCCGCCGACCACGGCCTTACCGGCCGGGATGCGGATCACATAACCGCCCGTCAGCTCCACCGAACCTCCCGGCGGCACCACCACCCGGCGGATCCGCGCCGAGGCGGGCACCCCGGGGGACGGCTCCGCGGGAGGCGACCAGCCCGGACGCTCCTCGATCCGCACCTCCGCGTCGCCCGACACCGGGACCCGCTCGCGGACCTCCACCGACGCCTCGTGCGGCAGCCGGTTCACCAACTCGATCCGCACACCGTGGTCCAGCACCGTCGTCGAGTTCAGCACCCCCGACGTCGACTCGCGCACCTCGCTGTGCCGCGCCACCCGCAGCTCCTCCGCCCGGCCCAGGCCCAACTCCCGCACCCCGCCCGGCGCCAGCGTCGGCAGCCCCGCCGTCAGCAGGAACTCGCCGTCCACCGACACCTCCACCGGGCCGGCCAGCAGCGCGTGCGCCGTCGCGTTCGACAGCTCCAGCACCGCGTACACCGCCTCCTCCACCGACGGCACGCACACGTAACCCGTGCGCACCCCCACCGGGAGTTCCGCCACCGCCACCGTGTGCCACACCCCGTCCGAGGGGACGTGCGCCGGGGCCTGCGCGTCGAAACGGTGGTCGAACGACCCCGCCGACAGGCGCGGTGGCGCACCGAACCGCGGCAGCGGCAACCGGCCCACCTCCTCCGCCCCGCGCAGTGCGCCGCCCGCCCCGGGCCGCGACGGCTCCGGGAACAGCCGGCCCCGGCGGAACGGCTCCTGCTCCGGGCCCGCCAGCACCAGCGCCGCGTAGTCCAGCTGGTCGGACGACGGGCGGAGGGCCGGTTCGGTGTCCGCCAGTGGGGCGGGGGCCGCGCCGTACGGCGCGCCGGGTGGTGGGGGAGCGGCGGCAGCCATCGGCATCGGGGCGGGCGGCGGGGCGAAACCCGGGGCGGCGGGAACGGGTGCGGTGTCCGCGCCACCTGCCGCGCCGCCTGCTGCTCCAGCTGCCGCTCCGCCGAAGCGCGGACGGCCTGCCAGCGTGCCACCCGGGCGGGGGGCCCGCTTCGCGGACGGCCCCGGCCCCGGCATCGGCGCGGACGCCGCGACCGGCGCCGCTCCCGGCGCCCTGGGCGGCTCCGGTTTCGACCGCTGCGCGTCCTGCCAGCCGTCGAACAGGCCCGCCAGGCCCGCCGGTTGCGTCCGCCACCCCGACGGCGCGGGCGCCGCCTGGCTGCGGCCGATCCGCAGCGAGCTCAGCCGCGGCAGCCCGCCCGGCCCGGCGAGGTCCGCCGTCGACAACGCCAGCCGCACCCCCGACCAGTCCTCGCCCGTCCGCTGCGCCACCGACGCCCGCAGCACCAGCCGTGCCGAACGCTCGCCCCGGCGGTGCGCCAGTTGGTACGTCGGCACCCAGACCGCCCCCGGGACGGTGTACTCCACCTCCAGCTCCACCGGGCCCTCGCCGCGCACCGTCAGGTCCGCGCACGCCCCCGACTCCACCCCGCCGGGCTGTTCGGCGCTGGAACGGGTGCTCGCGGCCGCCGCCGCCGTCCGGAAGGCGTGCTCCGCCAGTTGAAGCTCCAGGGCCAGCTCCACCGCGCGCTCCTGGAGTACCTCCAGCCGGGCGTCCACGAACTCCGCCAGCGCCAGCACCGCTTCCGCCGGGGCCCGGCGGTGCCCCTCGTCCCGGCGGCGCTGCGGCGGCACCACGCGCAGTGCCGACACCTCGGCGATTCGCTTGTCCAACCGCTCCTGACGCTCCTGCAGCAGCTCGACGCGCTGCCGGAGATCCGTCAACTCCCGTTCCCAAGCCGGGAGTTCGTCCTCGCCGCGGACGCGCGCCGGATACGCCGTGCGGGCCTCGGCGACCCGGCCGGTGCCCGACAGCACCCGCACCCGCAGCGACCCCTCCGCCGCCAGCAGCGGCAGCCCCGCCACCCGCACCCGGCCGTCCGCCGGCAGCACACCCGACGCGCGGCGCCGGCACACCGCACCCACCGCGTGCACCACCACCGAGTCCAGCCTCGACTCCCACACCGCCAGCTGCCCCGCCACCCCGCCCCCTTCGACCGCCGGCCCGAACCCCGGACCCGGGCGCCCAGTCTGCACCCAACCCCCGTCACAGCGCCCGGATTTCTGCTGCGCGTCGGCCAACCCGCGCCCGGCACAGGCCCGTGCGGGACAATGGCCCGACCAGCACCGCGACCAGGGAAACGGGACCCCGCCATGCGAACAGCCGCCGTCATCGGCACCGGACTGATCGGCACCTCCGCCGCGCTCGCCCTCACCCGTCGCGGCATAAGCGTGTATCTGGAGGACGCCGACCAGGACGCCGCCCGCACGGCCGCCTCGCTCGGCGCCGGCACCACCGAACTCCCCGACGGGCCCGTCGACCTGGCGATCATCGCCGTCCCCCCGACGCTCGTCGGCAAGGTCCTCGCGGACTGCCAGCGACGCGGCCTCGCCCGCTGCTACACCGACGTCGCCAGCGTCAAGGCCGGTCCGCGCGGCGAGATCACCGCGCTCGGCCTCGACACCGTCCACTACATCGGCTCGCACCCGATGGCCGGCCGCGAACGCTCCGGGCCGCTCGCCGCCACCGCCGACCTCTTCGAAGGCCGGCCCTGGGTGCTCACCCCCACCCCCGACACCGACACCGAGACGCTCAACGCCGCCCTCGAACTCGTCGCGCTGTGCGGGGCGATGCCCATCGTCATGGACGCCGCCGACCACGACCGGGCCGTCGCACTCGTCTCGCACGCGCCGCAGCTGCTGTCCTCGCTGGTCGCCGCGAGGCTGGAGCACGCCGAAGAGACCGCGGTGCGGCTGTCCGGGCAGGGCGTGCGCGACGTCACCCGGATCGCCGCCTCCAACCCCGCGATGTGGATCGACATCCTCTCCGCCAACGCGGGCGTCGTCGCCGACATCCTCGACGACCTCGCCACCGACCTCGCCACCACCGTCACCGCGCTCCGTGCCCTCCAGGGCACCGACGAGAACGCCCGCCGCGAGGGCGCCGCCGGCATCGAAGCCGTCATGCGACGCGGCAACACCGGCCAGGCCCGCATCCCCGGCAAGCACGGCGCACCGCCCACCCGCTACGAGACCGTCACCGTCGTCCTCGGCGACCAGCCCGGCGAACTCGGCCGCCTCTTCGGCGAGGTCGGCGCCCTCGGCGTCAACATCGAGGACGTCACCATCGAACACTCGACGGGCCAGCAGGTCGGCCACGTGCAACTGTCCGTCGCGCCGTCGGTGGTGCGGGCGCTGGTGGCGGGGCTGCGGGAGCGGGGGTGGGGGGTGCGGGACTGACGGGCTTCGCCGCGGCCCGGGGCTTGGGCGAGGGGGGCTCGGGCTGCGGGGAACTCGTTGCGGGGGGAGCGATGAGTTTCGGGGGTGGGGGTCGTCTGTAGGGGTGGGCGCCGGTGGGGCGTCTGTTCTGTGGACGGAGGGCTCTGCGATGAGCGGGACTGGCGGGCGGCTGGCAGTGGTGGACATGGCGGCGTGGGAGGCGGCGCGGCAGGAGTTGCTGGTGCGGGAGAAGGCGCACACGCGGGAGGCGGACGCGTTGGCGGCGGCGCGGCGGGGGTTGCCGATGGTGGAGGTGGACGGGGCGGCCGAGGTGGTGGGCGCCGGTGGGGCGGTCGCGTTCCGGGACTTGTTCGAGGGGCGTGACGAGCTGGTGGTGTACCAGCACATGTGGTACGACGGGGCGCCGTTCCAGGGGCAGTGCGAGGGCTGCACGATGGTGGCGTGGCACCTGGGGGACTCCGCGTACCTGAACGCCCGGGGGGTCTCGTTCGCGGTGCTGACCAGTGGCCCGTGGGCGGAGGTCGCCCCGTACGTGGAGTTCATGGAGTACACCCAGCCGTGGTTCTCCGTGCGTGACGCGCCCGCGCCGATCGGCGGTGACATGGGCCGGCTGATGAGTTTCCTGCGGGACGGCGACCGGGTGTTCCTCACCTACAGCACCACCGGCCGCGGCACCGAGCGGATCAACAGCTCGCTCGCGCTGCTCGACATGACGCCGTACGGCCGCCGGGAGGGCTGGGAGGACGTCCCGGAGGGGTGGCCGGAGGTGCCGGACGCGGGGTCGCCGGTGGGTGGGCACGGCGCGCCGATCGGCTGGTTCTGGCGAACGGACGCCGACGGGGTGGCGACCTGGGGCCCGACCGGGCGGCCGGTGCCGCAGTGGACCCGTCCGGGGGCGTCGCCGGTGGAGACCCTCGGTCGGGGCGGCCACTGCCACTGACGACGGTCGAGCCGGGGACGGGGCCGGGACGGGGCGGGGCGGGAGTCCATTAACCTTGAGGTGAGTTCTTGTGCCGTGAGAGAGAGGTTCGCCCCGTGGACAGTGTCGACCGAGCGTCGAACAGCCCGGTCGTCGTCGCCATCGACGGACCTTCGGGTTCCGGGAAGTCGACGGTGTCGCGGGCGGTGGCCGCACGGCTGGGCCTGAGCTTCCTCGACACCGGCGCGATGTACCGGGCGATGACCTGGTGGATGCTCGCCAACGAGGTGGACGTGGACGACCCGGAGGCGGTCGCGATCGCCTGCGCGAAGCCCGTCATCGTCTCCGGCACCGACGCCGCCGGGCCGACCATAACCGTGGACGGCCAGGACGTCTCGGCCCCGATCCGCGGCCCCGAGGTGACCGCCAAGGTCAGCGCGGTGGCCGCGGTTCCCGCGGTGCGGGCCCGGCTGGTGGAGCTGCAGCGCGGCTGCGCCTCGCACGCCGCCCGGGGCATCGTCGCCGAGGGCCGTGACATGGGCAGCGTGGTGTTCCCGGACGCCACCGTGAAGGTTTTCCTGACCGCCTCCGAGCAGGCCCGTTCGGCCCGCCGGGCCGCCGAGCTGCGCGCCAAGGGCCTGGACGAGGCGACCATCACCGCGATGGCCGCCGACCTGGCCCGCCGGGACGCCGCCGACTCCTCCCGCGAGACCGCCCCGCTGACCCGGGCCGCGGACGCGGAGCTGGTGGACACCAGCGAACTCACCCTGGACCAGGTGATCGGCGCGATCATCGCCCTGGTCGAGGACCGGGCCGGCCTGACCGCCGCCTGATCCCCAACACCCCCTTTTAACGATCCGACCGCGCGAGATCCGCGCGGTTCGCGCTGCCCGCCGGGCAGGTACGCACGGTCCGCCCCTGGGAAGGGCCGGGCCGGGAAATGGAAGACGGAAACATGAGCAACGACACGACCGCCCAGCACGGCGAGCTCGGCGACGCCGAGTACGCCGAGTTCATGGCGCTCGCCGCCGAAGAGGGCTTCGACATCGGCGAGGTCGACGCCGAGCTGGACGGCCACGGCCCGCTGCCGGTGCTGGCGATCGTCGGCCGCCCGAACGTCGGCAAGTCCACCCTGGTCAACCGCATCATCGGCCGCCGCGAGGCGGTCGTCGAGGACCGCCCCGGCGTGACCCGTGACCGGGTCAGCTACGAGGCGATGTGGGCCGGCCGTCGGTTCAAGGTGCTGGACACCGGTGGCTGGGAGATCGACGTCCTCGGCATCGACGCGATGGTCGCGGGGCAGGCCGAGCTCGGCATCGAGCAGGCCGACGCGGTGCTGTTCGTGGTGGACGCCACCGTCGGCGCCACCGACACCGACGACGCGCTGGTCAAGCTGATCCGCCGGGCCGGCAAGCCCGTGGTGCTGTGCGCAAACAAGGTCGACGGCCCGTCCACCGAGGCCGAGGCCGCGTACCTGTGGTCGCTGGGCCTGGGTGAGCCGTACCCCGTCTCCGCCCTGCACGGTCGCGGCTCCGGCGACCTGCTGGACGCCGTGCTGAAGGTGCTCCCGGAGGCCCCGCCGCAGCTGTTCGGCGACGGCCAGGCTCCTGGCGGCCCGCGCCGCGTCGCGCTGATCGGCCGGCCCAACGTCGGCAAGTCCAGCCTGCTGAACAAGGTCGCCGGCGAGGACCGCGTGGTCGTCAACGAGCTGGCCGGCACCACCCGTGACCCGGTCGACGAGATGATCGAGCTCGGCGGCAAGACCTGGAAGTTCATCGACACCGCCGGTATCCGCCGCCGTGTCCACCTGACCTCGGGCGCGGACTTCTACGCCTCGCTGCGGACCTCCGCCGCGCTGGACAAGGCCGAGGTCGCGGTCGTCCTGGTCGACGCCAGCGAGACCCTCACCGAGCAGGACACCCGGATCATCTCGATGGCCGTCGAGGCCGGGCGCGCCGTCGTCGTCGCCTACAACAAGTGGGACCAGCTCGACGAGGAGCGCCGCTTCTACCTGGAGCGCGAGATCGAGCGCGACCTGGTGCAGGTCCAGTGGGCGCCCCGGGTGAACGTTTCGGCGAAGACCGGACGCCACATGGAGAAGCTCGTCCCCGCGATCGAGACCGCGCTGGCCGGCTGGGAGACCCGCATCACGACCGCCCGCCTGAACGCCTTCCTGGGCGAGCTGGTCGCCGCGCACCCGCACCCGATCCGCGGCGGCAAGCAGCCGCGCGTGCTGTTCGGCACCCAGGCAGGCACCCGCCCGCCGCGGTTCGTGCTGTTCGCCTCCGGCTTCCTGGAGGCCGGCTACCGCCGCTTCATCGAGCGCCGCCTGCGCGAGGAGTTCGGCTTCGAGGGCACCCCGATCTCGATCTCGGTCCGGGTGCGCGAGAAGCGCAAGAAGAAGTAGTAGTAGCGGACGCCGACACGGCTGTGGGCCGCGGACACCGGTGAGGTGTTTCGCGGCCCACAGCCGTTTTTCGTGCGCCCGTCAGGCGTCCCGGCCCGGGGGCAGTGACAGCACCGAGCGGTGCCGCCCGCCTGCCGGGCCGGCCGCCGGGCCGGCCGCCGTCGGGGCCGCGGGGACGGCGGCGGGGGCCGGGGGCGCGGCGGGCTGCGGGGACGGGCCGAGGTAGCCGGACGCCACCCAGCCCTGGCCGTTCCCCTGCGCGCCGGACGGCTGCGCGGGCAGGAACTGTGGCGCGGCCTGGGCCTGCGGCCCGGCGTACGGCTCGAAGGACTGGTGCTGCTGCGGGTACGCGGCGGGCTCACGCCGCTCGGCCGCCACCTCGCGCGGCGGCTGCTGGTCGCGGACCGCGAAGCCGGCGAAGCGCAGCCCCTCCTCGCCGGAGCGGTCGCCCGGCAGGGCACGGAACATCCGCCGGTACTCGGAGTACAGCGAGTCGTAGATCGGGGTGGCCGACACCGGGTGCTCCGCGTCGTACGACGGGCGCATGCCGGGGATCGACCGGCTGGCGGGGGAGGACGGACGGCCGGCGGAGGCGAGGTCGTAGCTGTACACGTAGGAGCCAACGAGCGAGACCGGCTTGGGATGCGGGGGCGCCGCCCCCAGTCCCAGTCGCAGGGCGGCCTGTCCGGTCGGCAGGGCGGCCTGTCCGGTCGGCAGGACCGGCCGAACAGGTTCTATGGCCGGACGGCCGCCCCGGACGTGCTCAACCTCGGCCGCGGTGGCCGGGGTTGACGCGCGGTCGGACGATCCGGTGGCGGCCGGGTCGTTCACGGGGTCGGTCATCGGTGCGCCCCCGCTCAGGTGCCGGCCAGCGGCAGCATGCCCGCGGCCAGCACGCCGCGGGCGGCGGCGCGGTCCAGGGCGATGCGCAGCAGGTCCTCGCGGGGCTGGCGGCCGACCGCGCCGGCCGGCACCGCGAACATGATCACCTCGGACTTGCGGGCCGCCGCGGCCCGCCACGCCGGGGTGACCTGCAGCGCCTGGTGGGCCTGCCACCAGGCGGCCGAGCCGCCGGTCGCCGAGGGCTGCAGGATCGCGTGCAGCTGCCCCATCGCCATCAGCACCGACCAGCCGGCCCGCGGCCGGGCGGGTGCCCGGTTGACGTCCGGGATCAGCTGGAAGCCGTGCTCGGTCAGCAGCGTCAGGAACTCGTCCTCGCCGCTGGTGCTGCCCGGCCGTCCGACCGGCCCGGTCGGCTCGATCGCCAGCGCGGCCTGCTGGGTGTCGCCGCACAGCACGATTCCGCAGGTCACGCCGAGCACGGCGGGCTGCGACCGGCCGACCGTCGCGGTGTTGATCGGCTCCGGGACGGTCACCAGGGCGACCGGCTGGGGCTGGGAGGGGTGGGGCTGGGAGAGCTGGGGCTGGGAGAGGTGGGGATGCGAGGGCTGTGGCGGTACGGGCGCCGTCGGCTGGGGGGTGGGGGCCGCCCCGCCCTGGCTGATCGAGGCGACGGCGCCGCGCAGCTGCTGCTCGTCCACCGGCACCACCTGGGACGGGATGCAGCGGGCGTGCGCGAAGGCCAGCACCGCGGTCTCGTCGCCGACGAACAGGACCGTGCTGGTGGGTTCGCGCAGCGAGTCGCCCGGTTGTCGGCAGGAGGTGCAGTCGTAGGCGTCCGGGGCGTGCGCTCCGGCCAGCAGGCCCTCGGCCTCTTCGTCGCCGATTTCGGCGCGTACGTCCTCGCTCACCTGAAGCATGCGCGGCACAAAGACTCCTCGTTTCGCCCTGACGTTCTGTGTGCGCCCGGTGGGACATTCCGGGTGCGCGGCGCGGGGCGCGCCGACCGCCATTACCAACGGGAGGTTGTGGCTGGGGTCACGGGTCGGCGTGCGGACGACGAGATTTGCGTGGCTTATGACTGCCCTGTGTACGCGGGACGTCGCTATCTGTCGACGCTGTGCCCGACCTCACACCGGTCAAACTGTGACCGGGACCATATCCGCATATGGAATGACCTTCGGAAATACGGACAAAGCGGACATTTCGCCTTCGTTTACTTGATCAATACCCCCGGTAACCCCTCATTGACCTGGGAGAACCCGAAACTGTTTGGCGCGCCGTGAAGCGGCTCGTAGGTTCATGGCCGGTGCAACGAGCACCTCCCGGGTTCACCCCCGACGCAACGGTCCGCTCCGGCTCACCCCGGAACCGGACCCTGCGCCACCGGCGCGACGGCAGCCAGCCGCCGCCGGGGATGCGGACAGGTGGCCGGGGCGGCAAGCGGCACGTCCGACACGTGCACGGCCGCCCACCGGACTTGGCGAGCGAACACGGCCCTGCACAGGGTCTGGTTCCGCCTGCCCATCCCGGGGATGTCGAGAGGGATCTCATGACTTTCCGTAACGAGACTGCCGCTGCCACCACCACCGTCTCCAAGCGCAACCGCGTCCGCGCGGCTGTCGTCGGTGGCGCGCTGCTCGCCGCGCCGGTGGCCGGCCTCGTCACGGCCAACTCGGCCTCCGCCGCCGACGTTGCCACCTGGGACAAGGTCGCTCAGTGCGAGTCCAGTGGCAACTGGTCGATCAACACCGGCAACGGCTTCTACGGTGGCCTGCAGTTCACCTCCTCCACCTGGGCCGCGTTCGGTGGCACCGCGTACGCCGCGCAGGCCAACCTGGCCACCAAGGCGCAGCAGATCTCCGTCGCCGAGAAGGTGCTCGCCTCCCAGGGCCCCGGCGCCTGGCCGGTGTGCTCCGTCAAGGCCGGTCTGACCAAGGGCGGCGCGCCGGCCCAGGTCGACACCTCTGCCGGTTCCTCCTCGACCTCGACCTCCACCTCGTCGAACACCGCGAAGTCGACCTCGTCGAACACCGCGAAGTCGACCTCGTCGAACACCGCGAAGTCGAACACCGCCGCCGCGGACAACTCCGCGAAGGCCTCCCGCTCCGAGACCCGCGCCCAGGCCCCCAAGGCCCAGCAGAGCGCCCCCGCGAAGCAGGACGCCCCGAAGCAGACCTGGAAGAACAAGTCCGGCGCTGCTGCCAACACCTACACCGTCAAGTCCGGTGACACCCTGTCCAAGATCGCCGCCGGCCTCGGCGTCGACTGGCACGCGCTGTACAACAACAACACCGGTGTCGTCGGCGGCAACCCGGACCTGATCCTCCCCGGCCAGGTCCTGTCCGTCTGAGACACCCCCGGAAGCCCCTCCGCTTCCACCGGGATCCGCTGATCCCCTCCTGTCGGCGTGAAGCCGCCACCCTGCCTGTCGCGGGGTGGCGGCTTCCGCCGTTCGCGGATGCTGTTACGGGTGGGCGATGGCCGCGAGGACGCCCGGTGCCACCGTGTCGGGAAGCGCGGCGGACGGGAAGCGGCGCAGCAGCGCGGCCCGCACCGCGTCCGGGGGGACGGGTTTGCCGAGTTCGGTCTCGAAGGCACGCAGGTAGTCGCCCGTCCAGACGACCGGATCGGGAACGTGGTCCGGGACCGGGGTGGTGAGGTGGCGGTGGCCCGGGACGGTGCGCTGCGGTTCGAGGGCGGCGATCTCGTCCAGCAGCGCGATCCAGGCGGTGCGCTCGGCGGCGTGCGGGGTGTCGGCGAGCCGCGGGTGGACGTTCAGCCACAGCAGCGGGCCGCCGAACAGGGTCCGGCTGCGGTGCTCCCACACGTAGTGCCGGTCCGGCAGGCCGAGGGACGCGCCGCGCAACTCCAGCCGGTGATCCTCCAGCTCCACCGCGTCCTCGGCCAGCGGCTCCAACCCGACCAGCCGGGTGGGGAGTTCCGCCCCCAGGCCGGCCCACGCGGCGCGCACCGCGACGTGATCGCGTTCGATCCGGGCCAGGACGGGCGCCGGGGAGAGGAACCGGGCCTCCGGGAACTCGTCGCGCAGCACCTCCGCCGCGAGCCAGTACTCCGGCGCGAAGTCCGGCACCAGCACGGCGCTCAGCCGCCGCCCCGAGGACGTGACCTCCCGGGCCAGCCGCCGACCGTCCGCCAGCCGCAGCCCCGTACCGATCAGCACCGCCCGGTACTGCCCGAGCACCAGCATCGCCACCTGGTGCGACGACTCCTCGGGAAGATCCACCGCCCGGAACTCCAGGGGATGCATCGCGCCTCCTCCGCCAACCGGCAACACCCTCCACCCCCAGGGTCGGACGGGACGGGGGTCGGCGCATGTGGGGCGACGGGTGGGCGGCGGGGCGGATCTGAGGGGATCGGGTCCCGGAGGGGGACGGGGGCCGGCCGTTCTGGGGTGGTGGTGAGGCGGGGACCGGAGGGTGGGGCTGGGGCAGAGGGCGCCGGACGGGACGGGGGCCGGCGCATGTGGGGCGACGGGTCTTGGGGCGGGGTGGGGCGGCCGGGGGAGGTGCGGTTGGGCCGGGGTGGGGCGGCCGGGGGAGGTGCGGTTGGGCCGGGGTGGGGCGGCCGGGGGAGGTGCGGTTGGGCCGGGGTGGGGCCGGCCGGGGGAGGTGCGGTCGGCCGGGAGGGGGCCGGGGTGCGGGTGGGAACATGGAGGGATGAGTGGTGGCGAGGTGTTCGCCGGGGAGCTGTTCGGGCGTGAGCGGGAGGAGCCGGCGCCCGGGGTGGTGCTGGTGCCGGGGTGGCTGGGGACGGGGGAGCAGCGGGAGCTGGTCGCGGCGTGCCGGGAGTGGGCGCGGCCACCGGCCGGGATGCGGACGGTGACGCTGCCGACCGGCGGGGTGATGTCGGTGCGGACGGTGTGCCTGGGCTGGCACTGGTATCCGTACGGATACGCACGAACCGTGGTGGACGGGGACGGCGCGCCGGTGAAGGCGTTCCCGCCGCTGCTGGGGGAGCTGGCCCGGCGGGCGGTCGCGGAGGCGTACGGCGACGGCGCCGGCGGGATCGCGGGCGCGGCGGGCTTCGCGCCGGACGTGGCGCTGGTCAACCACTACCCGCACGGCGCGAAAATGGGCCTGCACCGGGATCGCGAGGAGCGGGTGGACGCGCCCGTGGTGTCGCTGTCGCTGGGTGACAGCTGCGTGTTCCGGCTCGGCAACACCGAGACCAGGACCCGCCCCTGGACGGATCTGGAGCTGCGCAGCGGCGATCTGCTGGTGTTCGGCGGCCCGATGCGGTTCGCGTACCACGGCGTGGTGCGGACGCTGCCGGGGACCGCCGACCCGGACCTCGGGCTGGTGGGGCGGCTGAACATCACGGTGCGGCAGTCCGGCCTGGAGTAGCACGGGCCCTGGCGTGCGGTCGTGGAGTGGCACGGGCCGTGGCCTGCCGGTCCTTGCGTGTGCCGCGTGCCGGTCGTGGAGTGGCGCGGGCCGTGGCCTGCCGGTCCTTGCGTGTGCCGCGTGCCGGAGGGCGGGAATGCCCGGCGGGCGCGGAGACTTGTGTTGGACGGAACAGGCGTCCGGCGGCACACCCAGCCCCGCCCGGCCGCCCGGAGAGGGAGCGACACACATGGGAACCCCCGTCGACCAGCTCGTCGACCTGCTCGACCTGGAGCGGATCGAGCTGAACATCTTTCGCGGCCGCAGCCCCGAGGAGGCGCTGCAGCGCACCTTCGGCGGGCAGGTCGCCGGCCAGGCGCTGGTCGCGGCGGGCCGTACGGTGGACGAGGACCGGCCGGTGCACTCGCTGCACTCCTACTTCCTGCGCCCCGGCATCCCCGGTGTCCCGATCGTCTACCAGGTGGACCGGATCCGGGACGGACGCTCCTTCACCACCCGCCGGGTGCTGGCCATCCAGGACGGGCGGTCGATCTTCGCGCTGACCGCGGACTTCCACAAGCCCGAGCCCGGTGGCATAGAACACCAGTTCCCGATGCCGGACGTCCCCGCCCCCGAGGACCTGCCGAGCGCGCTGGACGAGGTCGGCTCCCGGCTCGGCGAACTGCCGCCGTTCATCAGCCGCCGCCAGCCCTTCGACATCCGCTACGTCGACCGGCTCAGGTGGAGCCGCGAGGAACTCGACGGCGTCGAGGCCCGCAGCGGCGTCTGGCTGAGGACCAACGGCCCGCTCCCCGACGACCCGCTGATCCACGTCTGCGCGCTCACCTACGCCAGCGACATGACACTGCTGGACGCCGTTCGCGCGCCCGTCGAACCCCTGTGGGGAGAACGGAACTTCGACATGGCCTCGCTCGATCACGCGATGTGGTTCCACCGCCCGTTCCGGGCCGACGACTGGCTGCTGTACCAACAGGAGTCGCCGATCGCGCACGGCGCGCGCGGCCTGGCCCGCGGCGAAATCTACAACCGGGAGGGGCAGTTGGTGGTCTCCGTGATGCAGGAGGGCCTGTTCCGCCCGCTCGCCGGGCGCTGACCCTTCCGCCAGTCGTCCGGGCCCGTCCCGGGCCCGTCCCGGGCCCGTCCCAGACCCGTCCCGGACCCGTCCCGGACCCGTCCCGGACCCGTTCCAGACTCGTCCAGCCGAAACAAGTGCACGAACCAGAGCACCACTTGGAGGCAGTCCGATGACCGACACCGCAGCCGAGGCGTGGCAGCACTGGACGGAGTCCCGGAGCGCCGCGGTGAGCGCCCCGCACGGCCCGCTGGCGCTGACCGGCACCCACTGGTTGGAGCCCGAACCGGCGAAGCTGCCCGGCCTGCCCGGCACCTGGTGGGCCGAGAACGGCACCGTGTGCGCCGAACTCGCCGCCGGGGACGGCGTCCGACTCGAAGGCGAGCAGCAGGAGGCGACCGGCCGGGTCGCGCTGCGCCCCGACACCGACCCGGGCGCGCAGATCGCCGTGCTGGACGCGCTGCGCCTGGTCCCGATCGAGCGCGAGGGCGAACTCGCCCTCCGCGTCTTCGACCCCGACGCGCCGCGCCGGGCCGCGTACGCCGGGATCTCGGTCTTCCCGTACGCGCCCGACTGGGCCGTGCCCGCCGTGTTCACCCCCTTCGAGAGCGGCGCGCAGGACTTGATGGTGGAGAACGCCGATGGCCGGTCCCGTCCGATGACGGTCGCCGGCCAGGTCGCGTTCATGCTGGCCGGTCAGGAGTTCACCCTGACCGTCAGCGGCTCCGGGGGCCCGCTGAGCGGTGTCATCGCGGACGGCACCAGCGGCCGGGAGACCTATCGGTTCCGGTTCATCACGCTGCCCGCGCCGGACGCCGACGGGCACACGGTGCTCGACTTCAACCGGGCGTTCCTGCCGCCGTGCGCCTTCTCCGACCACTTCATCTGCCCGTTCCCGCCGCCCGGCAACCGGCTCAACATCTCGGTCGAGGCGGGCGAGCGGCAGGCCGTCACGGTCTGATTTTCTTCTCCGGCTGCCCGTTTTGCAGCCCGTGTTCCTGCCCGTGTTCCTGCCCGGCCCCGGCGTGACTGCCGGGGCCGGGGTGCGTTCGGGGCCTTAGGCTCAGGGCCTCAGGTCCAGGGCCTCAGGTAAGGGCGGCGGCCAGGAGAGCGGCCGTTTCGGCGATCAGTGGCTCGTCGGGGGTGGCGGTGGGGGTGCCGTCGGGGGTGCCGTCGGGGGTGTCGGCCTTCGTGGTGAGGACGGCGAGGAGGATCGGGGCGCGTCCCGGCGGCCGGGCGAGGCCGATGTCGTTGGCGGTGCCGTACGAGCCGGTGCCGGTCTTGTCGGCGAGGGTCCAGGTGGGCGGCAGTCCGGCGCGCAGGCGGTTGGCGCCCGTGGTGTTGGCGAGCAGCCAGCCGGTGAGCAGCTCGCGATCGGCCGGGTCGAGGGCGTCGCCGAGGGTGAGACGGGCGTAGCTGCGGGTGAGGGCGTGCGGGCTGCTGGTGTCGGTGGTGCGGCCGGGCTCGGCGGAGTTCAGCGCGGGCTCCCAGCGGTCGAGCCGGGTGACGCGGTCGCCCAGGGACCGGCAGAAGCGGGTGACGGCGGACGGCCCGCCGAGCAGGCGCAGCAGCAGGTTGGCGGCGGCGTTGTCGCTGAACTCGATTGCAGCCGCGCACAGTTCGGCGACCGTCAGCCCGGTCGCGAGGTTCTCCGGCCGGCCGGCGACCGGCGCGTAGCCCGCCTCGGTGACGTCGTCCCGGGTGTACCGCACCCGCTGCCCGAGGTCGTGGCCGCTTCGCAGGACCGCGCCCACCGCGAGTGTCTTGAACGTCGAGCACATCGGGAACAGCTCGTCCGCCCGGTACCGGATCGCCGCGCCCGACCCCGTGTCGTACCCGAACACCCCGAGCCGCGCGCCGTGTTCACGTTCCAGCGTCCGGAGTCGGTCGGTCAGTGCGTCCTCCGCCGGCTTCGTTTCGGCGGTTCTTCCGGCGGCCTTCGCGCCGGTTCTTCCGGCGGCGCTTTCGGCGGCCGGTAGGACGGTGGCGAGGGCTGCTGCGGCGGCCGTGGCGGCCGTGAGCAGGTGGCGGCGGGCGGGGCGCGGGTGCACGGGGTGCTCCCTCCGGTCGGCGGCTCTCGTCCGGGTTCTGCCCGTTCTGTGGCGGGCGCCCACCTGGAGGGGTCTGCCGGCGGGTTGGGCTGACTGATGTCATGTGCATGGCAGCGTGTTCGGGATCGGACAGGCGAGTTGGGGCCAGCTCGGAAGCCTTCCGGGCAGGCGGTCGGGCGACGAGAGTAGTCACTGCCGCCAGGGAGAACCGGCCGGGCGGCCAACCGGAGGGCGCGTCAACCGCGGGACGCCTCGACGGAGCTCACCAAACCCATTGCCATATACGACAGTTGAGGAAGATTCACGATGCTTCGCACTCGCCTCGCCAAGGCCGCCGCGGTCCTGCTCGCCCTGGGCGCCCTGATCACCGCCCCCGCCGCCCTGGCCGCCGCCGACTCCGCTCCCGCTGCCCGCACCGCCGTCGCCGACGGCCCGATTGACGGCAGCCTCGGCTGGGGTAGCTGACCCGGCGGAGACCGCCTGGACCGGTCTGTGTCGCCGATCCGGTCGCACTCGGTGAGGGCCTTGGTGTCCGCTGGGCGCAAGCCCGCCCCGAGGAGCGCCCCGAGCGCGTGACTGACCGTGCCGACCTCCTGCTCCACCTGCTCCACCTGCTCCACCTGCTCGACCCCTGGCCTGGCGCCGGGACGCCGCCGCCCGGGCCTGCTCCACCCGGCCACCGGGCCTCGTCGGCCCTGCTGCCCTGCCGATTTTGACGGCCCCGCCAGCTCTGCCAGCCCTGCCGGCTCTGTGCCGGCGCAACCTCCTCGACGCCCCCGACCCGCAGTCGGCCGGCCGCTGACGCAGCGGCACCGAGGCTCGTTTCCCCGCGCCGCCGGACCGCTGGCCCTGCAGGACAGCTGTCCGGACAGACTACCCAACCCCCTTTCGCCGCAAGGGGATTCGTCATGCCCTCGAAGGCCGCCAAGACCTCGAAGTTCGCCCGGTTCGCCCTCGCTGCCGCCATCGCGGTCTCCGGATCGGTCGCCGCGACCGCCGTCACGGTCGCCACCGCGGCCACCGCCCAGGCCGCGTCCTCCGTGGACGGCCAGATCAACCGCAGCGAGGTCATCCAGCGCGCCCAGTACTGGTACGGCAAGTCGATCGCCTACGACCAGGGCGGCTCGTACGGCGACTCCTCCGGCCGCAGCTACCGCACCGACTGCTCGGGTTACGTCTCGATGGCCTGGCACCTGGGTTCCAGCCTGAGCACCCAGACCCTGCCGGGCGTCGCCACCGAGATCTCGCGCGCCGACCTCAAGCCGGGCGACATCCTCAACAGCTTCTACGACCACGTCATCCTGTTCGAGAAGTGGGACGACTCCGCGCACACCACCTTCTCCTACTACTCCTTCGGCTCCACCCCGGTGAAGCACCGCACCGGCATCTCCATCAACGCCGCGACCTTCGACTCCCACCCCAACGGCGACTACAAGGCCCTGCGCTACAACAAGATCGTCGACGACCCGACTGTTGTTTCGGCCAACAACGGCAGTGGTGGTCGGGTGGCCACGGGTGTGCACGCCGACGGCCGGCTGGAGGTCTTCGCGACGATGGCCGACGGTTCGGTGATGAACGAGGTGGAGACCAGCCCGGGCGGTGCCTGGTCCGGCTGGTACGGCTTCGCTCTGGCGGGGGCGGCGAAGAGCGTCACCACCGATGTGCACGCCGACGGCCGGGTGGAGGTGTTCGCGGTGACGCCGAACGGCGGGATGACCAACCGGGTCGAGACCGCTGCGAACGGCGCGTGGTCCGGGTGGAACGGCTTCGGCCCGGCCGGCACCGTGACCAACGCCGCGACGGCGCGGCACGCCGACGGCCGGCTTGAGGTCTTCACCGTCATGAACGACGGCTCGATCACGAACGAGGCCGAGACCGCCCCGGGTGGCGCCTGGTCGGCGTGGAACGCTTTCGCCTCGTACGGCACGGCCAAGGGCGACGGTTCCCCGGGCGCGCTGGCCACCGGTGTGCACGCCGACGGCCGGGTGGAGGTGTTCGCGGTGACGCCGAACGGTGGGATGACCAACCGGGTGGAGACCAACGCGAACGGTGCGTGGTCCGGGTGGAACGGCTTCGGCCCGGCCGGCACCATCACCGCCGCCGCGACGGCGCGGCACGCCGACGGCCGGCTTGAGGCGTTCACCGTCATGAACGACGGCTCGATCATGAACGAGGTGGAGACCAGCGCGAACGGTGCCTGGTCCGCGTGGAGCGCCTTCGCGTCCTACGGCACCGCCAAGTCCTGACCGTCCCCCCGCGCCATCAGCGCTCTCGCCCGAAGGCCGCCCCGAAAGTCGGGGTGGCCTTCGGGCTGCTTGGCGGGCCTGGTTCGGGAATTTCTTGCTCGGCCGTACAGCTTCTTGCTTGCCCGAGCAATTGAGAGTAGCTTTTTGCTCGGGCGAGCAAGGGCTGGCTCGGGCGAGCAGAGAGGGGTGCTCCGTGGGGCGCACGTTCACCGAATCGGCGCGGCGTCGGCAGATCGTCGAGGCGGCCATCGAAGTGATCGCCGATGCGGGGTACGCCAAGGCCTCGTTCGCGCGGATCGCCAAGCACGCGGGGCTGAGCAGCACGGGGATGATCTCGTACCACTTCAAGGGCAAGGACGATCTGCTGCGCGAGGTGGTCGCCGAGGTGATGCAGGTCTCCGAGGCGTACATGCGCCCGCGGATCGAGGCGGCGGTGGGCCCGCGGGAGCGCCTGCGGGCGTACATCGAGTCCAACGTCGAGCTGGCGGCCGCGCATCCGCGGGAGCTGGCCGCGCTGGTAGAGATCCTGAACGGTCAGGGCGATGACACGGAGGGCCAGTTCGCGGCAGGGCGCCGGGCGGTGATGGACCTTCAGGAGTACATCGTCCGCGCTGCCCAGGCCGACGGCGAGTACGGCCCGTTCGACGCGAGGGTGCTGGTGACGGCGATCCGCGGGGCGATCGACGCGGTCCTGGTCCGCGTGCTGCGCGAGCCGGAGATGGATGTGGCCGCCAGCGCACGGGAGTTGGCCGACCTGTTCGACCGGGCGGTGCGTCCGGCCGAGGTCTGCATGGAAGCGCATCGGGTGCCGGGGGAGGACACATGAACGAGCGACGGCCGGAATCGGTGGGGCAGGACGTGACGGGGGTCGGCATGACGCTGGCAGGGACGACGGGGGCGGGCATGGCAGGGACTGGCTTGGCTGGAACGGGCTTGGTGGGGGCGGGCGTTGAGGCCGGCGCGGGTGCGGCCGACGGGGGTGCGGCCGGCGTGGGCGTCGTCGGTGGGGGTGCGGCCGAGTTGCCGCGGACGGCGGACGGGCAGGTGGACTGGGCGGCGCTGGCGGGTGACGACTCGACGCCGCAGCAGCGGGCGGCGCGCGGGTGGCGGCAGGCGGCCAAGGCGCTGGTGTTCGAGCTGGCGATCCCGCTGGGCGGGTACTACACGCTGCTCGGGCAGGGCGCGGGCCAGTGGCTGGCGATCACGCTGAGCAGCCTGGCCGCGCTGCCGTGGTTGCTCTACGGGCTGGTGCGCAACCGCCGGCTGGATCCGATGCCGGTGTTCACCCTGCTGCTGATCGCGGTGAGCACGCTGCTGTCGGCGGTGACGGGCAGCCCCAGGGTGCTGATGGTGCGCGACAGTTGGGTGTTCGGCGTGATCGGCGTGTGGGTGCTGGGCAGTCTGCTGACCCGCCGCCCGTTCATGTACGGCGCGGCCCGGGCGGTCGTCGCCGCCAAGATCGGCCCGGCGGGCGCCGATGCCTGGATCGGCCAGTGGGACTACGACCCGGCCTTTCGGCGCCACATCCGCCTGCTGACGGTGATGTGGGGCACGGGCTTCGCCCTGGACGCCCTGATCCGGGTCGGGTTCGCGCTGACCCTGCCGCTCGGCGCGGTGCCGCTGGTGAACGCGCTGCAGTGGCTGGTCGTGCTGGGCGGGATGATCGGCTTCCACACCTGGTACGTGAAGCGGAACGGGCTGCTGGTCTGAGTCGCTTGCTGGGCGCGGCGGTTCCGGTGCGGAGGTGCCGGGTTCGCCGCGGCCGTCGTGGTGTGTTGTGGTGCGTCGGCGCGGGGTCGGCGCCTGGCGGTGCGTTTCGGCGTGTGTCGGCGTGTGTCGGCGGGCGGTGGCAGGATCGGCGGTGTGATCGCTGTCGAGGATGTCATCGAGCGGGCCGGCCCGGAGGGCGTCCTGCCGCTGCTCTCCCTGGGCGAGTTCTTCGCGGGCAACACGGTCGAGGACTCGCTGGCACCGAACCAGTGGGGCTACGGGCGGCCGTCGTTGGCCGAGTTGGCCGCCGGTCTGGCCCGGATCGCGGACCAGCCGGAGGTGGCCTGGGTGCGGGTACAACTCCACCCGGAGACACTGGACTTGGCAGAGCTGCTGGCCGAGGCCGTCGCCGTTTGCACCAGCGCGGACGCCGCGATCTGCGAGTCCTGGGCGGCGGGTTGGGAGTCCAGCGGCGTGGTGAACGGCCTGGTCGACGAGTATCTGGACGTTCCTCCGGTGCCCGTCGGCATGGCGATCCGCTCGATCGTCTGGGACTGACGATCCACTAACTCGCGCTACCGAAAAGCGCGTTGAGCCGTCCAACAGAAAATGCGGGTGACGTCGGAGACCGGACGCCCCTAGACTCGGCTCGCCGAAAGACGCCCGGGCCGGATGGCCGGCCGGGGCACACCGTGATGTGGAGAGGGAGGGGCCAGCCGTGCGTACCGCCGCTGTTGTCGTTCCCCCGTCGCGGTTCGAGGTGATCCTGGTGTCCTCGGCAGGCCGGCGCCCGCTGCGCGGCCGGCGCCGGTAAGGACCGCGAGCTCCACCCAACCACCCTGCTGTGTACGCCCGTTGTGGGCGTCCTGCGGTCGCGCCGCCACTGCCGGCGGACCGCTTCCCCGTTGCCCATCTCCTGCTGTGCCGCGTTGCGCGCCGTGTCGTGCTGCGCCGCCGATCGGGGGTGGGTCCGGGGGTGGGCCGGGGTGCGGTGGTGCGGCTCGTGCTGCCGTGAATCGCGCCGCCCACTCCAGGATCGAATTCCGAAAGGCGCCGGGCCATGCGCACCGACCTCACCCTCATCACCACTGCTGTCTCCGCGGCCGCCACCGTCCGCAACCTCGGCATCCTCGCGCACGTGGACGCCGGGAAGACCACCGTCACCGAGCGCATCCTGTTCCTGACCGGGGCGATCCACCGGCGCGGTGAGGTGCACGAGGGCACCACTGTCACCGACTTCGACCCGCAGGAGCGCGACCGGGGCATCACCATCTTTGCCGCGGCGGTCAGTTGTGACTGGGACGGCCACCGGCTGAACCTGATCGACACGCCGGGGCACGTGGACTTCGCCGACGAGGTGGAGCGTTCGCTGCGCGTGCTGGACGGTGCGGTGGCGGTCTTCGACGCCGTCGCGGGCGTCGAGCCACAGAGCGAATCGGTGTGGCGGCAGGCCGACCGGCACGGGGTGCCGCGGATCGCGTTCGTCAACAAGATGGACCGGCCCGGCGCGGACCTGGACGCGGCGGTCGCCTCGATCCGGGACCGGCTCCACCCGGTGCCGCTGGCCGTGCAGTTGCCGATCGGCCGGGAGGGCGAGTTCACCGGCGTGGTCGACCTGCTCCGGCTGCGCGCGCTGACCTGGCCGGACGGTCCGGGCAGCGCCGGTGGCATCGGTGGCGTCGGTGACGTCGGCGGCGTACAAGTCTCCGACGTACCAGCCGAGTTGGTGGCCGAGGCGGAACGCCGCCGGCAGGCGCTGGCGGAGGCGGTGGCCGAACTGCACCCGGCGGCACTGGAGGAGTACTGCGCCACCGGCACCCTCGGCGCGGACACCCTCGCGGGCGCGCTGCGTCAACTCACCGCCGACGGACAGGCGGTGGTGGTGCTGTGCGGTTCCGCGTACCGCAACCGCGGCGTCGAACCGCTGCTGGACGCGGTGACGGCGTACCTGCCCTCGCCGCTGGACGTCCCGCCAGTGCGGGGCGACTGGCAGGGCACCGTCCAGGAACGCTCGGCGGATCCCGAACAGCCGCTGGCCGCACTGGTGTTCAAGGTGAACGCGAGCACCACCGGCAGGCTCAGCAGCCTGCGGATCTACTCCGGCACACTACGGAAGGGGGACACCGTGCTCGACGCGCGCACCGGACGCACCGAGCGGATCGGCCGCATCCTGCGGGTGCAGGCCGACCGGCACACCGAGACCGACACGGCGGTGGCCGGCGACATCGTCGCCGTCATCGGGCCCAAGGCCGCCCGGTCCGGCAGCACGCTGTGCGCGCCCGGCGCCCCGCTGATGCTCGAACCGGCCGTCGCCGCCGACCCGGTGGTGACCGTCGCGGTCGAGGCCCGCCGCTCGATGGACACCGACCGGCTGGCGGTCGCGCTGCTCCGGCTCGCCGAGGAGGACCCGTCCCTGGTGGTCGGGACCGACCCGGAGAGCGGGCAGCGGGTGCTGTCCGGCCTCGGTGAACTGCACCTGGAGGTGGCGGTGGAGAAGCTCCGCCGCGCCGGGCTGGAGGTCACCGTCGGCCGGCCGCAGGTCGCCTACCGCGAGACGCTCTCCCTGGCGGTCGCCGGACTCGTCCTGCGGCACGTCAAACAGGACGGCGGCGCAGGGCAGTTCGCG
Organism: Kitasatospora sp. NPDC004615; assembly: GCF_042873545.1. NCBI lineage: Bacteria > Bacillati > Actinomycetota > Actinomycetes > Kitasatosporales > Streptomycetaceae > Kitasatospora > Kitasatospora sp. NPDC004615. The sequence continues at coordinate 1,528,698 of NZ_JBIALQ010000001.1, read as the reverse complement.
CACATCGTGGTCGACGTCGAACCGCTCGGCGAACCCGGCGCGGAAGGCTTCGAGTTCCGTTCCACCGTCACCGGTGGGCGGGTCCCGCAGGAGTTCGTGCAGGCCGTCGAGGCGGGCTGCCGGGACGCCCTCACGGACGGCCCGCTCGGCCACCCGGTCACCGGAGTCCGGGTCACCCTCACCGACGGGGCGACCCACGTCAAGGACTCCTCCGACCTGGCCTTCCGCACCGCCGGCCGGCTCGCCCTGCGCGAGGCCCTGCGGCGCGGCAGCCCCGTCCTCCTGGAGCCCGTGGTGGACCTCACCGCGACCGTCCCGCCGGACAGCCTCGGCGGCGTCCTCGGCGACCTGTCCGCCCGCCGCGGCCGCGTCCACGGCTCCGAACCCCAGGGCGCCCGCGGCGCGACCCTGACCGCCACCGTCCCGCTCGCCGAACTCTTCGGCTACGCCGGCGCCTTGCGCAGCCGCACCCAGGGCCGCGGCACCTTCACCACCCACCCAGCCGGCTACACCCCGGCCCCGCGCCGGCAGTAACGGCGCAACGGCATACCCCTCCCGGAACTTCCGGGAGGGGTATGCCTGGTGGGTGCTGTTGCCGGATGGTCGGCAGGCCCGGGCCGGACAGGGGCGGGCGCCGGTTCTGACGTGGCCGGCGGGGCGGTGGACGAAGTCGAGGGTGAGGTTGGGCGAGGGACGGTCTGTAGCCTCGGGTGCCGGAGGCTCAGAAGAATCCCGGCGAGGATCCGTCCAGCGAGCCGATCAGGGCGGCCCGGTCGAGCAGAATGTTGTTGTTCTCGCAGCTGCTCTCGGGAAGCAGCACGCACGCATGACAGGCCGCCAGGTTGAGCCCGTCGGCGCCACTGGCCTCCGACTCCGCGCACAGCGGATCGTTGGAGCACCATCCGGCGCGATCCAACGCCGACCGCAGCGAGTGCTCCAACCGGTCCGGCTCGCCCTGGGCAACGATGCCTCCCAGGCTGCCTGCCGAGTCGCTCGTCGCGGTGTAGATCAGGATTCCCGCCATGTCGTCGCCCGCGTAAAGGCGTTCCCGCAATGCGGCGGCCGGGTAACCGCCGTCCAGGCTCCACTCGTTGATCAGCACGTGGGCGAGGGTGTGCAGCAGCACATAGCGAGGATCGGCGTGGGACGACGGCACCGGTCGGTCCGAACCCTTGGCGCGTTCGTGCAACTGGCGATCGTGGTTCGCCCGGATCCGCTGTGCTCGGGAGATCGGGCCGGGCAGCTGCTCCCATCGGCGGAGACGATCGGTGTCGAGCCGCAGGAACACCCCCTCGCCCCGGACCTCGATCGCGGGCAGCCACGACTGCTTCTGATGCCAGATCTGCGCGTGCCGGGGCATTGCCGTCAGGCCCGGCTCCTCGATCCTGGTGAACGACTGCAGAGCGCGGACTTCGCGCAGACGCTTCACCAGCATGATCTGACCGAGGCCATGGGACTCCCGGAGCGGCTCGGTCGACCCGAGCGGCGGTTCGCAGACGAAATCCTGGGCCCCGACCTCGGGATCCTCCCGATGCGTCCGGCGCAGGCTGTTGTATTCGTCCCGATAGATCGCTGTGCGCGGTGCGTCCGTTGCGACCTGCTGCCCGGACTCGGTCGGACCCTGCTCCGCAGAGCTTCGCTCGGTCTCCCGGCGCTCGCGGATCAGCGCCACGATCTCCTCGGGGTCGTAGGCGGGGTGGTGCTCGAGGATCTTCTCGACACCCAGGTACCTGCGGATGAAGGAGTCCTCCTCATCCTTCAACTTGCTGTACAGACCTGCCGCGAGCTTCGCCATGCCCTCGCTCCACGGTGGGATGGACAGCGCGGAGTGCAGGACGGGGAACCAGACGGAGGACGAACCACGCTGGAGGGTGCGCGGTGCTTCCTTGCAGTCTTCGGCGGGTGCGTCCTTCAACCATGGGAGACGGCCGCCGCAACCGATTCGCAGATCAGCGAGTGCGGTGCGACGGAACGAACCTTCCATCGACGCCGACACGCCGCAGCTGCAGCTGATCAGTACGGCGCGCAGCGAGGCGGTCGAGCCGTCCGACCTGAACGTCAGGCCGCCTCCGCAGCTTCCGGTCTCGGTCCGGCCGTTGTTCCGGTGCACCCACTGCCAGTAGGGGAAGTCCTCCAGGTGGCCGTTCGCGCAGGCCATCACGAACCGGGACGGGACCAGGCTCTCCTGGCAGTTCGAGCATTCGGCCCGGCCCGGGGGCGAGTTGAACTTCCGGTAGGTCTGGAGGGCACCGCAACGCGGGCAGGAGTACCACTCGGGGAACCGCACCGCCCGGACGCCGTCCTTCGCCAGGTCCGGGTCGGGCGCGGGCGGCAGACGGAACTCGTACACGTGCAACTGGTCGGAGAGGCGCGGCTCCACGACGACGGGTGCCTGTGAGACGTCCCATGAGTCGATGCCGCGCACCAGGAACGACTCGTTGTCCACGGCGATCATCGCGCCGACGCCGTACGTGGTGATCAGTTGTGCGCGCCGGATCTCTCCGAGCCGGCGGGCGGCACGGACCGGGCCGGAGATCAGGCTCCGGCGGCGGGTGCGAGGGGGAAGAGGTGTCACGGCTCAGCGCTCCTCGAAGAAGACGGACGAGGCATCGACGTCACGCAGGCTCCACAGGGTGGGCCACGATTCCGCCCCGGTGGTGGAAGCCTCGTCGTCGTAGCTGCTCAGCAGAGCAGGCGTACGGGCGCCCCGGGGCGCTTCGTAGACCAGGTCGGAGTGGTCCTCGGCCGCGTACCGCCAGTCCTGGACGAAGTGGTCGAAGGCCTCGGCGGTGGTGTCGAGTTCGGCAGGGTCGACCTCGGCGACGCGGTCGAGGACGATGCGACGGATGCTGCCGTTCAGATCGTCCAGGAAGTCCTCGATCCTGCCGGCGGCGGCATTCGGTCCCGCCTCCGGCAGGGTCAGCCGAGCCAGTGCCACGATCACCGCGTGCAATCCACGCTCCCTGGCTCGGGAGGAGAACGGCGTCACGCTGGTGGACTCCACCTCCCGGTACAGCGCCGAGTGGAACTGCTGGAAGTCCTCGTAGTGCGAACGGTCGCGAGAACGGGCCGAGTTGAGCATGACCGCCACGAATCCGGGGTGCTGCCGACCGACCCGGCTGGTGGCCTGGATGTACTCGGCGGTCGTCTGTGGCTGACCCATGACCGCCATCAGCCCCAGCCGGTCGATGTCCACGCCGACCGAGATCATGTTGGTGGCGAGCAGGACATCGAGGACGTCCTTCAGCGGCAGCGACCGCTCGACCTCCTTCAACCGTCGGGAGATGTCGCTCGCATTGGCCCGGCTGCTGAGCTCGGTGAGTCCGTCGACCCGACGCGGCTCCACACCGTCTCGGACGGCCAGGTAGTCGAGGCGTTCCTGCACGTCGTCCAGGACCTGGAGTTCCGCTGCGGACAGCAGGCGCAGGCTGTTGAAGTAGCCGACGAGTGTCCAGTAGGCGTCCTTCACGTGGTCCGGCGCGCCACGGGTCGCCGCCCGGTGCAGCAACGCCGCGTACACCCGGATCAGCAGTGTCGCCTGACTGGTGCTGGAGGTGAGCAGACCGACGTAGCGGCGAGCCGCCTTCCGGTCCCGGGAGGTCTCGACGGCGAACCAGGAGTCGCGCGAGTCGAGCCCGGCCGGCGGGAACTGGTCGACCCTACGGGCGAACAACCGGGATCCCTGCTGGTCGGCCCGCCGGATGGTCGCGGTCGAGGCAACCACCTTGGGCCGTCGGGCGAGTGCGTCCACTGCCGTCTCGTACAGACCGGTCAGGGTGCCCAACGGGCCCGAGATCAGGTGGAGTTCGTCCTGCACGATCAGTTCGGGCGGGCGGGTTCCGGGCGGAGCGGTCAGATTGAACAGGGCGGCCGAATCGGGCCGCCACGGCAGCGAGGCGAACTTGTCGACGGTGGCGATCACCAGGGTCGGTCGAGCGTCGTAGACGGCATCATCGACCAGGTGGACCGGCAGGCCCGTGTGGAACGCGCAGTCGACAGCGGGACAGCTGATCACCATCCGAACAGTGTCCTCGTTCGCCGCGTAGTCGTCCGGGGACAACGGCTCACCGCACCACGGGCAGCCGCGCAACTGGACGGGGTTCTCCGTCTGAAGCGGCCGCAGCGGATTGTTGCGCAGTTCCCGCAACCGCTGGGCCGCCACGGACAGTCGGTTCGGGGTGGCGGAGCGGCCCACCCACATGCCGATCGAGATCTCCTCGGCGCCCAGCGACGCCGGATCTCCGGCACGAATCCGTTCCATGGCACAAATCAGCGTCGTGGCTCGCTCGAACTGCTGCAGCGTCAGCAGCCGGAGGGTGTAACGCATGAGGACGGTGACGCCGCCACCCACCGCCCCGTCACGCAGTCGCCGCAGGAAGGTGGTGAACGCGATCAGGCCGAGGTATGCCTCGGTCTTTCCACCACCGGTGGGGAACCACAGCAGGTCGGCCACTCCCCGGTCCTCGTGCTCGGGGTCCACGATGCCCACCAGACAGAGCAGCACGAAGGAGATCTGAAACGGGCGCCAGCGGCCTGCCGAGGCATCGGGCAGGCCGGACCCGCCCCCCTTGATCCATGCCGTTCGGGCACGCTGGTCGGCCATGGCGAGGTTCGCCAGCCTGAACGCGCGAAGCACCTCCGGCCGGTCCGGGTCGGCCAACAGATCCACGCCGTCGTGCATGCGTCGGAGCGCACGGCGGCACTGGCGCACCTGCTCCTCCGCGATCGGGCCGTGCTCGGTGCCGGCCAGCGCGTGGCTCTGTTCCTCCTGACCGTCGATCCAGACCCGGTACCCGTCGAGCATCCGGCGCAGTGCCGCGACGATCTCCTCGGTCGGGGCGGTGCCGAGACCGTGCATCGTCAGTGCGGTGGTGTCGATCTCCGGATTGGAGTCCGTCAGCAGTACCTCGTGGGAGGGTACGAACTCGGTCCGGACCGACGTCACCACGGCCCGGTCGGTGCCCACCTCACCGATCGGCGGAGGAGTCCAGTCCCAGTGCGCCGCGCAGCCGTGCCCGGTGGCGAAGGTCGGCGCGTGCCGGTGCAGCATCCGGCTCAACGCCAGCTCGGAGTCGGCCGCCCCGAGAACCGCATGCCGTTCCACGAACGGCGCGGCGGTCCCGTCCTCGGCAGTCACCTCCAGGACCGGCTGGTAGAAGCAGTGGGCGTCGCGGAGGTCGTACTGGCCGACCTCCAGACTGTTCACGACCGTCGCCGTCACGGTCACCGTGCCGTGCTGCTTCGAGGGCGGACGCACCAGGACGCGGAGTTCGAGACCGGGGTGCAGTGGCTTCTGCGGGGGGAAACCGGGCACCGTCACGTCCACGACGACCGGGTCCGGACGCAGTTCGACGCGACGCCAGTGTTCCTTCTGGGCCTTGGTGCTGCGAGCTTCGGTCCGCTTGGCCGCAATGGGCTTTCCGCGTTCGTCCTCGGGAAGGTAGACGGCCGCGCGGACGGAGAATCTCAGCCGCCGAGCCAGCTTCGGGTCCACGGCGAACGTGAGGCCGAGCGAGGAAGGCATCCGGACGTTGGCCAGGGAGACCCCGAGGTCCACGGTCTCCTCCTCGACCGTGCCTCGGGCGAGCGGGGCCCTGTCCAGGCCGTCCTGTTCGTTCTCCTGCTCGGACGGTGTACGGTGCCCGTCCTGCGGGCGGGTACGCGGGAACAGCACACCGATCGGATACATGGTGATCGGCGCGTCACCCGTGAGTACCTCGTCCGGGCCGCCCACCGGGCCGAGCAGGTCGTCGCGCACCGCCGTCAGCAGGGAGTCGCACATCTCGTAGTGCGCCTGGTGGATCGACTCGTTCACTCAGTGCCCCCTTCGGATCCGGCCGCCTGCTCGTTGTCCCACCGGAAACGCCCGAGTCCGCACAACCTCGGTGCCAACCACACTCCCTGTGGCCCCAGCCCCTCCCGGTCCGTCACCGTGGCGCTGCCCCCGACGCTCTCCACACAGTCGACTCGCAGCCCGGTGATCGCCTGCGGCCACCTCTCCACCGGACTGTGCGCGTTGCGTCGCAGCATCCGGTGCAGGTCGGTACGGAAGCGTTCGGAGACGACCGCCGTCGGTCGGCCGGCGACGACCACGGCGTACGGGGGCGACTGGTCGGCGGCCACCGGGATGCCGTGCAGCAGAACCAGCTCGGCGGGATCCCCGGGAGTCACGGTGGTGCGCAGGTGCTCCATCAGCTCCCGGGCGTCGGCCCGGAAGTCCTCGACACCGGGCGGCAAAGCCTGCGACACGTCACTGCCGAGCAGCTCGATGCCGTTGCGCGCCCAGGCGCTCCGACCGCCGAGGTACCACCGATCCAGCCGTCGGTCCTTGCGGACCAGCCAGGAACTGGGAGCGTCCAGGACATACATGTCGTCACGGGCCCGGGTCATCGCCACGTACAGCAGTCGGGCCTCCGCCGCCGGGTCGTAGTCGCGTTTCTTCTTCTCGACCCGCCGAGGCTCCTTCAGCACCTGCGGCTCGACCACCAGGACCCGGTCGAACTGCAGGCCCTTGGCACGGTGCACGGTGGAGACGACCAGCGGGGCCGCACTGACGCTGGTGAGCTCGTCGGGAAGCCGTCGTTCGGCAAGCGCCAGATGCAGCGCTGGGACATCGACGGTGCCACGGGCTCCCCGGGCGACCTTGCGGACCGATCGCCACAGCGCCTCGGGCGAACTGTCGGCGGGCAGTTCGATGTCGGCCAGCAGCTCACGGAAACGCTCCTGGCCGAGTGTCGAGACGCTGGTGGCACCGAGGAGTTCGGCGAGCCACGGCGGCGCCGAACGCTCCCGGGCCGAACGCTGCAGGGTGTGCGGGACACCGGCGTCGGCGAGCAGACCGGAGACGGTCAGGGCCTGGCCGTTGTCCCGGCACAGTACGGCGGTGGTGCCCGGGTAGTCGCGCAACGCGTCCTGCACGTACTCCAGATCGAGGCCGCCGAAGTTCGGTGTCGTCAGGAGCAGCGACCGCAGGTCCCCGTGGATCCGTTCCGCCTCCTCGGCTGCCCGAGCCGGATCGCGGGGAAGGTGCTGCAGTCTGGCTCCGTACGGCAGGGCGAGGCGGGCGACCTCCGTACGGGCCCGGAAATTGTCGCCAAGGTGCAGCTCGACCAGATCCTCGCCGAAGCTGGCGCGCACCCAGTCCAGGAACCGGTCGGTTTCCTCGGCCCGCTGGTCCGGGTCGGAGACCTGGAACCCGTACACGGCCTGCGCCGAGTCGCCGACCACCGTGAAGCCGGAGTTCTCCTGGAACCGGTCGAGCAACGCCTCGACCATCTCCCGACGGACGCCGACCAGGTCCTGCACCTCGTCGATCACGACATGGGCGGGCACCCCCTGCTCCCCGACCTCCACCGCGCCGTGGTCGATCGCCTCGGTGGCCGCCTCGATCCGGCCGTCGAAACCGACCGTCGACCAGTCGATGTCCGGGTACGCGCGGGTCAGCAGAGCGGTGGCCCAGGCGTCGAAGGTCTGTGCCCGGACCCGCTGCGCGGTGCCCGCGTGCCGCTCGATCCGCTCGGTCAGCTCGCGTACCGCGGCCCGGGAGAAGGTGAGCACCAGGATCTCCCCGGCCTCCAGCTCCTCCCGTCCCACGAGCGCGTCGAGCCGCCGCACCAGCGTGTACGTCTTGCCGGCACCGGCGCCGGCGGTGACCAGCACCCGGGCGTCCCACGGCTGGTCCACCACGGCCCGCTGCTCCGCAGTCAGCGGGTGATCGTCGACGATGTCGCTCACTTCGCTTCGCTCCACAGGTACTCGAAGTCGGTGAAGGCGAGCTTCTCGCCGTAGTTGGTCACGTTGTCCCGCACATTGAGGATGAGACAGGTCTCCTTGCCGCCGTTACGGGGACCGCGCAGGCCGCGACCGATCATCTGCTGGTAGATGTGCGCGCTGTAGGTCGGCCGGGCCACCACCACCGCCCGGGTCGCCGGTGCGTCGAAGCCCTGGGTGAGCACACCGTAGTTGGTGATCACCTGGATCTTCCCCTTGCGGAAGGCGTCGATCCGCTGTCGGCGCTCCGCGGTCGGGGTGTTCGCGTCGATCGCGGCAGCGGTGACACCGCGGTCGCCGAGCTTGGCGGCAAGGAACTTGGCGTGTGCCACCGAGGTCGCGAAGACCAGAACCGGCCAGTCCGAGGGCAGGGCGGCGATCTCGTCCACGATCCGCTGGTTGCGTTCGTGGTCGTCGGCGAGCCGCTGCTCGGCGCCCTTGGGCAGGGTGGCGAACTTCTCGGACTGCTTGAGTTCGTCGGCATTCAGAGAGATCTGACCGCCGGCGAGCTCCCTGTGCCTGACCTGAGCCAGCACCCCGAGCCCCTGCAGCTGCTTGATGGCATGCTCCAAGTCGCCCTGGAACACTTCCGTGTCGAGTCGCTCGCCGAAGCGCTGCACCAGCAACCTGGTCAGTTCCTCGTTGTTGCGGTACGGCGTCGCGGTGAGCCCGATCAGGTGCCGGCCGGTCCGGTGGTGCGTCAAGTCCAGCTGGGCGAACAGCTCGGTGAAACGCGGGGACATCGCGGTGTGGGCCTCGTCGACCACGACCAGCGAGGTGCTCTCCCGCAGCCACGCGTAGTCGTCGGTGTCCAGGCAGCGGGAGAGCTTCGCGTCGGTGGCGACCACCAGGTGCGGGCGGCCGTCGACCGGAGTCGCCTCGTTGCTCGACCACAGTCGGCTGATCACCAGCGGCATTTCCGGGCCGACCTTCGACCAGACGAACTGCCAGCTCTGCACGGCCTGTTCGCACAGCTCCTCGGTCTGCGCGATCCACAGTACCGGGCCCGGCAGCTCCTGCCGCTCACGGATCCACCGGATCACGCCCTCGGCGGTGACTCGGGTCTTGCCACCACCGGTCGGCATGCCGAGCATGCCGCGCCGAGGTACCGGGCTCTCCAGCAGTCCGAGCAGGGCCTTGGCGAGTTGTTCCTGGTACGGGTGCAGGGCGGGGAACTCGCTCGGCCCGTCGACCTCGAACCTGGCCTCCAGGGAGGGCACTCGGGCACCCGCGAAGGAGTCCGGGAAGTTCAGGTCCGCGACGAACCTGCGGGCCTTCTCGCTGCCGTTGAACGAGCTCGGCGCACGGGTCGGGAACTCCAGCGACAGGTCCCGCTCGTGCATCCGGAGGATCGACTCGCCGTGCGAGTTGAACGCCATCTCGGCAATCCGTCGCTCGCTCGGCTCCTCACCGCCGTTCTCCTCCAGCTCGCTGTCCAACAGCCCCGGCGGCAGCCCGCGCTGCAGCGCCTCGCGCCCGATCAGCAGCGCGATCTTGTCGATGACGCTCTCGCTCTCGCGGACCGCGCGCAGCCGCTCCTGCAACTGCTGGTTCTGCTCCTGACGGTCCTGCAGTTCCAGAGCCTGCTTGCAACCGGCCGCGCCAAAGCCCCACTTGAACTCCTCGTCGGCCGCGCGCAGCACCTGCAGTCGGTCGAGCGAGTCCAGTACGTACAGGGTGTTGCCCTTCTTGGCGAACCTGATCGGGGTGGGCGTGCTGGCCGTGGCGGTGCGGACGATCCGGTCCAGGGCCGAGCAGCGCTGGATCTTCAGATTGCTCCCGGTGTTGCCCAGCCGGGCCCGGACCGTGGTGTACACGTCGAACAGCGGTACCGGCGCGCCGACCTTGACCGGGGCGAGTTCCTTGGTGATGACGTCGGAGACCTTCGACATCCCCCACTCCTCGATCATGGCCTTGGCCGTCGCGGCGTCGGAACGGTCGGCGACCAGCAACGCCGGCAACTGCTCGCGCACCAGTTCGTCGTACTCGGCCTGGTTGGTGGCCACCGCGATCTCGCCGTCCGGCCGTTCCTCCCAGCCGGCACCGACCCGACACCGCGTCAACACGCCTTCGGGGAACTCGAAGCCGACCCGGAACAGCTGGGCGTACGCCCGACCGACGAAGGCGTCGTCCTCGCTCGTCAGCACCCGGTCCAGCAGCTTGCTCCAACGGTCCGCCGGCACCTCGTCGGCGGTGACGGGCATGCCGAGACGCTGGGCGAGGTCCGGGCCGATCGACGCCACCGCGAGCACCGCGGCGTACTCCTTCAGCTGCGGGCCGACCGCCTCGGACATCCTGGTGAGGCCGAGCGAGGTGTTCACCAGGCCGTACTTGTTGATCATCCAGCGGAACGGGGACACGACGGGCCTGCGGGTGGCAGTCTGCGCGCCGTACTGCGCGGTCCACTGCTGGACGACGCCCAGTTCGGGGAGCGAGGCGACGAAACCTGCCCGCCCCTCCTCGGACAGTTCGCGCAGCAGGTGCAGCGGACCCGCGGTGGCGGCGCCCTCGACGGTCAGGCGGCTCAGGCTGGGGCGGGGCGCGTTGGCCGGCAGTGTGCGCAGGTAGCCGTTGTGCACCAGTTCCCGGTACTCCTCGAACCACGGCTCCGGCTCGGGGCGGTGATTGGGGGTCGGCCGGTCGGACAGACCGAGCTCGCGGAACACCGCCCGGTCACCGTCGTGGAACGCCATGTCGACGGCGACCGAGCCGTCCCTGCTGCCGTCGCCGGGCACCACCGGGCCGGGCAGGAGGCAGTCGCGCAGGCGCCGGAATCGGCCGTCCACGGTACGCACGTGCAGGGTCTCCAGCGGCTTCGGCACCTTGGCCCGGATCCGCTCCACCTGCGCGTTGCCGCCGGCGCTGCGCAGCAGCACCCAGAAGTTCGTCCAGGCCTGGCTGTCGTAATGATCGAAGCCCTGGTCGAGCACGCCCTCGAAACGTCCCTGGGCGTCTGCCACTCGGATGCCGATGGCGTGCAGGTGCCGGGCCATCTCGGGCTGTTCGGAGATCCGCGGGTCGACGTAGACCATGTCGTCGCGCAGCGAGTCGTCCGAGGTCCGGTGGAAGATCTCACCGGCGACCGGCGCGACCATGCCGTGCTCCTCGGTCAGCACGATCCTCGCCTGGCGGATGTCCGGGGTGAACACGAAGTCGCGCGGCAGTCGGCGGGCCTGCTCCTGTGTCACCATCGCCGAGAGGATCTTGATGGCGTGGCAGGACGCCTCGGGGGTGCCGTCGGCGACCAGTGCCTCCAGCCAGCTCCGGACGCTCTCCGGCTTGCGGCCGGCGGCCTCCATGATGTGGTTCATCTTGCCGCGCCGAATTTTGCTGTCGGCGGAGTCGACCGACGGGTGCACCCAGTCGACGGGGCGCCCGGGGTACTCGGACCAGATCTGCAGCCACTCCTTGTCCAGGTTGGCCGGGGTGATGAACAGGTCCCGGGGGATCTGGAGCACGCCGTTCTGGTCGGGCAGGGACGGGCGCTGCGCCGCCATCGACCAGACCTGCCGGAGGAAGTAGTGGTCCGCCCAGTTCACCGTCTCCTTGGCGCGACCGGGCAGCAGCGGGAGGTACGCGGCGGGGTCCTCGGCGGGCACCAGCGCAGGCAGGCTGTCGACCACCAACCGGGCTGCCACCTGGAGCAGTTCGAGGTTGAACGGGCTGCCGTCCAGAAGATGCTGCCTGTCCTCGTTCGTCTTCCACGGCGCATTGAGGATGCCGGTCAGCGACACCTCGTACTTGGTGGGGAAGAACGCCCAGAACTCTCCCTTCCCGACCGGAACGGTGTACAGCCCGTTGCGGACGTCGTACTCGGGAACGGCCCAGGAGACGTCGATCATCGGGCGGTCGTGCAGTTCGCCGGCGGTGTCGCGGACCTCGGCGGTGGGGGAGTGGGCGACGGAGAAAACCTTCCAGGACTCCGTCGTCGACTTCGCGCCGCGGGTGATCTCCTTGAGCGTCCGGTCGATGCCCTTGCCCTCGACGGTGATGTCCCGCCGTACCGGCGGCATCTTGCGCTGGTCGAGCAGGAGCACCTCCCCGACGTGCGAGGAGAACAACTGGAAGTGGAACGGGAACGGCTTGATCTCCCGCCCGTCGCGGAACTTGTGACCGGTGATGTCGTATCCGAGCCGCTCGGCGGCACCTGGCAGCAGCGGCAGCCGAACCACGGTGGTGGCCCACTGCAGCAGCTTCTCCAACTCCGAGTCGTCGGCGCACTCCTGCTGCCGGTCCAGCGGACGGGCCATCCGCAGTACCGGGGTGTCCATGTCCAACTCGCCGCTCACACCGAGCGCCTGGGCGATCTCCGCTGCCGACCAGTCACGGTCGAAGCCGAAGTCGCCGCTCGCACTGAAGAACTGCGGGCTGTCGCTGACCGACAGCACCGACTTGACGCCGACGCCGAACCGCCCGATCTGCCCTCCGCGCTTGCGGGACACGCTCATCCGCAGGATCGTCTCGGCGCCCTGTGGCGTGACCGGGTTGCCCTCGTTGGCGCAGTACAGGTAATCGTCCGTCAGGACGACGTGCAGCTTCCCGCCGGGCGCGGCGGCGATCTCGTCCGCCGCGTTCTGCACCAGCTCGAACAACTGCCGCTCGCCGTAACCGCCTTGGGTGATACGGCGTTCACCGTTCGCATGTTCCTGCACCAGCCCCGGGTCGACCCGGTAGGTCTCCAGGACGACGGCGGACTGGCGGAGCACGGTGGCGATGACGGGGAGTGCGGACTGCGGGTCGGTCATGGAGCACCTGTCTCGGGAGGGAGTCCCGGCCTTGGGAGGGGGCGAGGAGATGAGGAAGGGCCGGGTGCCGGCGCACGTTGGCCGGCACCCGGGCAGGGTGAACTCCGCGGTCAGCCTTCGACCGTGATGGTGATCGTCATGACGAACCGGCGCGGTACGTCCGCGGGGGCCGGGACCGTCGATTCGCTCCGTCCCTGACGGCCGGGACCGCCGGACGGCGTCGGCGTCTCGGGGCGCCGCTTGCCCCGGGGAGCGCCGGAAGTGCCGCGCCTCTGCGGGCGCGGCTGCACGACGCGCCCGTGATCAGGAGACTGCGCGGCCTCCTCCTCGGTGCACGGGGGCTGCACGGCCGCCGTCGTCCGGGCATGCCGCTGGGCCGCGACCTCGGAGCGCCAGTGCTCCACCTCGTACTCCTCGACCCCCCACACGCTCGTGCGATAGTCCTCCCTGCTCGCGGCGTCCGACAGGGCGTCGTAGCGCGCAAGATGGCGCGCCATCTCCGTTAGAAACGAATCCATGGTTCCCCTCCCAATGAAATACCGGACAACGCTTTGAATTTAGACAAGGCTTCGCCATGGTCTGTCTGCAAGCCTTATCCGCTTGGGAGTTGGGCTGGTCGACAGCTTGAACCTAGCGAGTCCGAGGGGGTCTGTCCACCCCTCGGGGGGATGTCGAGCGCGGCGCGCGGGCGGCAGAAATCCGACATTGAGGATAAATATTAAGAATTGAGATTTTCTATGATTCCACTGCTGGCGCTCTCTGGAGGCCTGGGCGTCAAAGGCAATTTGACACTGTCGCTCCTGTCAACTTCCGCTGCTACTCTTGATCCAGTACGACAGCGGGACGGAAGAGGGGCGATGGAGGACAGCGAACACTTCGGCGCCTGGCTGGGGCGTCAGCTCCGGCGGGTCGGTATGACACAGGCTCAATTCGCCGAAGATCTGGACCTGACGCGGGCGGCGGTGTCGGCATGGGTGACCGGGCGGGCGCAGCCGAGGCCCGACCTCATGCCGAGGATCGCCCAGCTCCTCGGAACGGACCTGGCCACCGTGGTCACCAGGGACACCGACGCGGGTTCGGCCCGCCCGGTCACCTGGCACCACCGACTCGCGCACGCGGATGGTGGGCGCGAGTACGGCAACGCGGCGGCCTTCGCCTTCGACGCGAACCTGGCGGTGTTGGCACGTGAGGCGACCCAGAACAGTATGGACGAACGGTACGACACCGCCCGGCCGGTGCGGGTGCGTTTCACCCTGCACGAGTTGACGGGGGAACACCTCAACAAGTTCCTCACCGCGTTGAAGTGGCACGAACTCGAACCCCACTACGACGTGGCGGCCCGGTCCCGGCAGAAGGTCGGCCGGGTGCTCGCCGAGGGCCTGCGACTGCTGAGGGAGGAGTCCTCGCTGCTGCTGCTGCGGGTCGACGACTACAACGCGTCCGGCCTCACCGGACCCGAGTACGGTGACGGGCGCTTCGCCGCCGTGGTGCGCCGGCAGCTCGACAGCCACAAGCGGGACGACCGGGCGGGCGGGTCGTACGGCCTGGGCAAGGCCACCCTGTGGGCGGCCAGCCGGCTCGGCCTGGTGATGATCAACAGCACCCTCTCGGAGAGTCACGAGGGGCGTACGGCCCGCCGGGTCGTGGGCCGTCTCGACCTGCCGTGGCGGACGGTCGACGGGGTGGCGTACGCCGGCCCGGCGTGGCTGGGCGAACCGGACACGGAGAAGGAGCACGAGGGCGTTTCGCGTTCTTGGTGGGCCGACGCACGGACGACCGCCGACCTGTGGCTGGAACGTGACAGCGACGACCCGGGCACCTCGTTCCTGATCGTCGGCGCGCACGACGCCGCCGGGCACAGCAGCACATTGAAGGAGACGCACGACGCGCTCGTCGAGGCACTCGCCGACAACTTCTGGGCGGCCATGACGGCGGGCAGCTCCACTCCCGCGGTGCTGGAGGCATCGGTACGGGCAATGAAGGACGGGGTCACCGTCTTCGAGGAGCGTCGGGTCGACCCGAAGGAACGCCACCCCGCGCTCACCCGTGCCCTGCGGGCCCATCTGGACGGCGAGACCGTCGCCGAACTCACTGCGGCGGACCAGGTGGTGGCGGCAGACGTGGTGCTCGACGTTCCCGCACTGCGGGCGGCCGGGCGCGGGAGCGGGGTGCGCGAGCACCGGGCGGTGCTGCTGGTGACGCCTGCGGACGACGCGGACACCGACCACAGCCGCATCGTGTGCATGCGCGGTACCCGTATGACGGTGACGACCAGGCGTCCGCGCAACCTCGGACTCGGCGTCGACCCGTTCCAGGCGGTGCTGCTCGCCGGGTTCGCGACCGGGAACGACGACGAGTCGGTCCGGGCGGCCGAGGCATTCCTGCGCGCCGCCGAGCCACCGGAACACGATAGGTGGGGCACCACCGACGAGCTCACCGCGACGTACCTCAACGCACCGCGCCGGCTCACCGAGTTCAACGCGGCCGTCGATGCGGCCCTGCGCGCGGTGGTCGGACGTCGCTCGACCCGGCCGACCGGTGACGGACCCGAGATTCTGCGCGGCCTGCTGCGTCTGGACCTCCCGTCCACCGGCAGTCGACGGGCCGAGGGCTACCCGGTGGTGGACCGGGTGAGCGGCAGGGTGGATGCCTCCGGATCGTGGACCCTCGACGTGACACTCAAGGTCCCGCAGCGGGACGATTCCTGGCAGCTTGTGCCCGTCGCCAAGTTCGACGTCCGCTCCGGGGGCAGGCCCGTGCTCAGGTGGGCCGAACTCACGGCGAACGAGAACTGCCGGGTGCTCGACGGCAGGATCGTCGTGGATCCCGAGGTGCGGTCCGCCAGGTTCTCCGGGACCACCGCAGTCGACAGCCATCCCGTCCCGGCTTCGTTGGCGGGCGTGGTCGTGGACATCCGCCAGGCTCAGGAGGTCCCGGCATGAGCACCGTGTACCCGTACCCGACTCTCGCCGGTCGTATCGACGTCGCCGTGCGCCAGGCCGGCATCGACGGGAAGGCCCTGCCGTTCTCGCTGATCTCCCCACGCGAACAGGTGGTCGCGTTGCACCTGGCCGGACGCGACGACTGGGGGGAGGCCACCCTCGAACTCGAGGTCGGGCTGCCCAACGACGAACTGGCCGACGGCCCCTGGGCCTCGGTCGCCTGCGTGGCCGTTCTGACGGAGGGCGCTACCAACTCCCGCACGGTCGTACGACTGGAACGCCGTCGTGACGACACCCGCTGGCGAGGTGAGGTACGTCTCCGCCGTTCCATGTATGTCGCCCGTGCCGTCCTTCAGATCAGCGTGGTCGGCTCGTACGACGGCATCGACGGGCGGGTCATCGGGACGGGCGACGTGCCGTGGGTGATCGACCTTCTCGCGAGGACCGCGGTTCGGCAGCGCGACATCGAGATCGTGGAGGAGGACTTCCGGGACGGGCCGCAGGAATGGCTGAGGCCGTTCAAGGACGCCCCCTGGCTGGTCGAGACCTCAGGCGAACTGCCCACTGTGCTCCTCAACACCTCGTTCGAGGGGCTGGGGGCGCTGCTCAACGGAGCTCGCGGCCCGTTGGAGAAAGCGGCCGCCGGACTTGTCGCCACCCAGATCGCCGGCGATGCCTGGACAGCGATGTTCCATTCTGCCGTCGGTGACCTGGAGGTCGACGACGACGGCTCCCCGCAGGTGCCGGACGGCTGGAAGGAACCCGTACTGCGAGCGATGCTTCCGGACGTCTTTCCCGGGCTTCCCCTCGCGGACGCTCTCGCTGAGATCCACAGCCGGCGGACCGAAGGACATGGGTGGGCCGAACTTCAGTCCAGGATCCAGTTCGCGGCTTCTCGTCGTGCCCAGACCCCGAAGAACCTGACCACCGCTCTCCGCACGGTGTCCCGGCCCCAGGAAGGTGCAACCCGTTGAACCGGTCCGGTGCCGACGTTCCCGATCGGCTCGCACTGCTGCCCTCGGCAGTGGCATCCAAGTATCTGACCAACGCCGTACGTTCGGGACACGAGCGACTCCCGCAGGTGGCGATCCTGCGGGCCGCCGGCCCGATCGAGGACGGATCGATCCGGTGGACCACCGGGCCACTGAGGGAGATCCTCGACGAGGCGATGTCCCGGTTCGCCGACACACGGACCGAAGCCGACGCCTGGTTGGCGCCGCGCCTGCACGCGACCCTTCGGATGACCCGGGTCGAGGCCGCCCGGCCGGAACTGTGGAACTACCTCGCGCTCGCGGTCGCCCCGGACTACGTCCTGTGGCGTCACCTCGCCACAGGGGATGCCAAGGACGGTACGCCGAAGAAGGTCAACACACCGCGCTTCGCAGGCCCCCACGACAGCCAGGCCTTCGCCCGGCTCTGGTGGGCCGCCGAGATGTTCCGGGACGGGCCCGACTACCGGCCGGTCGAGGTGGCGTGTGGCAACCAGGACATGCTCAACACCGCGCTGCGCCTCGACACGATCGACCACAAGCCGACCGCACTGGCCATGGTGCGGGTCCTGGAAGGCCTGGTCAGGTCCGGTGCGGCCCGGCTGGGTGACCGGGTCAATGCCCTGTGCACCGCAGTGAACTCCGCCGGTAGCACCTTGCTGTACGACGTCCTCGCCCCGGACGAGCTGCCGGACCAGGAGGCGCTGTTCGCGTGGATCGACGACGCGGAAATCGCGCCTCCGGTGCCCTGGGACCGGTTGCCGGACGGGCCGGAGGACGGCACCGCACGGCGTGCCTCGGTGGAACGGCTCACCCTGATGTTCAAGGAACTCGCCGACACGGCACCGCTGCGCGATCGCAGCCGAAAGCACGCAGCGGACAACGCCTGACCCGGCCGCGGAGACCCGATCGGTCGGGTCTCCGCGCCTCAGCTTTCGGTGTCCTCGGTCCCGGCCGGCTCGGAAGGCTGCCAGTTCTCCAGCCATTTCAGCGCTGTCGCGATCTCCTCGGTCCCGAGTCTCAACGCCGCCGCGAGCACGTGCACCCCGAGCCGGGGCGGGATCGCGTTGCCGATCTGCTGTGCCACCGCCCGGCCTGACCACCGGTAGTCGGCGGGAAAGGTCTGCAGCCGGCCCGCCTCTTTCTCGCCGATCCGTCCGTCCGTCTTCGGGTCCGGTTCCTGGCCCGCAGGCACCACACGGTTGCGCGAGACCTTGCCGGTGACGGTGAACGCCGGTTCGTCCGAGGTACGTTGGCCGCGGGCCTTGGGATCGCCGCCCGTGCCGTAGTTGGAGACGATCCTGAACTTGTCCGTCCGGCCGAGTGCCTCGCCCATCGTTATCCAGGGCAGGATCTTGCCGTTCGCAACCGGCCGCTCACCCTTGCGGAAACGCTGGTGTGTCGGGGCGGGCATCTGGACCTGCGGATGCAGGGCGGTGTCCGCCGCCGTGCGCCGGGCGATGAGGATCGCGCGACGGCGGGTCTGCGGTACACCGAACTCCTCGGTGTGCAGTACCTCACACTCCGCCGAGTAGCCGCGCTCCCCGAGGATGCGCCGGTACTCCTGCCACACTGGCAGGACGGCCGGGACCTGTTCCAGCACGATCACCTCGTACGGGCGGCCGGCCTTCAGGGCGTCCAGGATCCAGCGCAGCGGTTCGAGTACCAGGCCGGTTCGCGGGTCCTTCTGCGAGTCGAGCTCCGCCCGGACGTTCTCGCCGCGGGCCATCCGACGGGCATAGGCGATCACCTGGTCCAGAGCGCGGCGCCCGGCACCGCTGCCCGCGACAGTGAAGGTCTGACACGGCGGGCCGCCGACCAGGATCCTGGCATTCGGGAAGTCGCCGGGGCCGAACTTCCGGACGTCGCCCTGCCGGGTCTTCAGACCATTGGCCAGGCGTGTGGCGCACGCGTCGTCGTCCCACTCGATGCCGGTCACCGTGCGGCTCAGGGCCTGCGCGGCCATGTCGAGCCCGCCCGGTCCTGCGAACAGGTCGACGATCTCGGAGCGATCCTGGTCGGGATCCATTTCGGCCACCGGGTCGCCGGCTGCCCCGGAAAGAAGGGTGTCGAGGGGGGCTTCGGCGACGGAGTGCATGGGGGAGATCCTAGCCGCCCAGCGCAGTAGCGATGGCGTGGCCCACGGCTGTGGCCAGCGGAGGTGGCATCGCGTGCCCGACCTGTCGATAGGCAGGTGTCTTCCGACCATGGATGACCCAGTCCTCCGGGATGGCCTGAATCGCAGCGGCCTGGCGAACGTTGAGTCGGGGGACCCCGTCGAACGGGAAGTCGACGGCAGGATAGTCGTCGGCGATGCCATTGCCGTCGACCCCGAGGGCCGCCCAAGCCCGCTTGCTGCCTGTCGGGCCGAGGTCCGGGCCACCTCGGCGGTCGGATCCCCCGACCAGCGCGGGCGCGGGACGGTCGGCCTGTTCGGCCCACCGTCGCGCACCCGGCCATCCATGGGTCGCCATCGACTCGCCGAGGGCCTCGCCGACGGTGACGGCGGGCCCGGCTCCGGGCTCGGGCCAGACGAAGTCGCCCCGACAGTTGTCGGCCAGGGCGACCAGGAAACCGCTCCGACGGTTCTGCGGAACGCCGTGGTCCGCCGCGTTCAGCACCTGCCAGTGGGGCCGGTAGCCGGCATGTGTCAGCTCCTCCTCGATCCATGACCGGTCGTCGGCGAACTCGTCCTTCTCGACCAGGTCGGGCAGGTTCTCCAACAACAGCGCCCGCGGCCGGACGGCAGTCAGCAGTAGGACGGAGGCCTTCAGCAACCTGCGCTCGCTCTCGTCCTCGGCCCGGCGGACCGCTGCCGTCGATCTGATCCGGGGCAGGCCGCCGCTGAGCAGATCCACGTCGTAAACCATTGGATGATCGACCGGATCGAAATCGATCAAATCCTCGCAGAGCACCTGCCAGCCCGGCCGATTACGGCGGATCGTCTCGCACGCATGCGGCTTGCTGTCGATCAACATCACCGGGTCGAAGCCGGCTCGTTCCAGCCCGAGCGCCTGTGCGCCCGCGCCGGAACAGATCTCCAGCGATGTGAAGCGCCGGGGACTCAAACTTCCACCTCCGTGGCCGACTTGGACACCGTTGCCTTGTGCGCGTCGCAACTGTCTGTCGTCAGACTAGATCGTTCCGGCAGAGAAAGGGGTCACGTTTGTATCGGGGGCCGGTGCCTGAGGCCCCGGCGGGCGACGACCAGGTCGTGGACGGTGCGGGCCACTTCTTCGGGGGGTTGGTGTTCCCAGAAGCGGAGGACGGTCCAGCCTTCGGCGGTGAGGTGGGCGGTGGTTTCGTGGTCGCGGGAGATGTTGCGGTCGAGTTTGGTGCGCCACCACTCGGCGTTGGCCTTGGGGCTGGTGGCGTGTTCGGGGCAGCCGTGCCAGAAGCAGCCGTCCAGGAAGACCGCGACGCGCGGGCCGAGGAACAGGATGTCGACGGTGCGGCGCGGCATGCCGGGGACCCGGGCGTTGACCCGGTAGCGCAGGCCCGAGGCGTACAGCAGGCGTCGGACCGCGAGTTCCTGGGCGGTGTCCCGGGAGGACTGCCGGCTCATCCGGGCGGCGACGGACGGCGAGGACGCGGTGGGCGACATACCGCCAGTATCCGCCGGCCCGCCGGCAGGCGTCAGGCGGCGCTGATCGGGTGGACGTCGGCGCCGACGGCGGTGGTGGTGAGGAGGCGGCGGAGGGCGTGTTCGGTGGTGGGGTCGGCCGGGGTGATGGTGAACAGCAGGTGGTCGGCGGCCGGTCCGGTGGAGAGGATGTCGTAGCGCAGCCGGAGTTCGCCGGCTGCCGGGTGGCGGACGCGTTTGCTGCCGGCGGAGCGTTCGAGGACGGTGTGGTCGTTCCACCAGGTGTCGAACTCGCGGCTGTGGGAGCGCAGTTCGGCGACCAGTGCGGCCGTGCGGGGATCGCCCGGGTGGCGGGCGTGGCCGGCCCGGAGGTGGCCGACGGTTTCGCGGGCGACTCGCGACCAGTCGAGCTGGCTGGTGCGCGCGGCCGGGTCGAGGAACAGCATGCGCGCCGTGTTGTCGGCCCGGCCGGTGCCGAACCCGGTTCCGAACAGGGCCCGCGCCGCCGCGTTGTGGGCCAGGACGTCGAGCCGGTGGTCGGTCAGGTAGGCGGGGAACAGTGGTATGCCGTCGAGGAGTTGGAGCAGCGAGGGTCGCACCCGGTCGGTCCGCGCCGGGGCGGAGGGTGCGGGTTCGCGGCGGGCGAGCAGGTGCAGGTGGCGGCTCTCGTCCGGGGCCAGGCGCAGGGCGTCGGCGAGCGCGTGCAGGACGGCTGCGCCCGGGGTGCCGACCCGCCCCTGCTCCAGGCGGACGTACCACTCGACGCTGACGGCGGCCAACTGGGCGACCTCCTGGCGGCGCAGCCCCGGGGTGCGGCGGCGCGGCCCGCGCGGGAGGCCGACGTCCTCGGGCTGCAGGCGGGTGCGCTTGGCGCGCAGGAAGGCGGCCAGTTCGGCCTGCTGGGGCGCTCGTTGGGGCGTGCCGGTCATGGTGTCGATGATGCGCACGGGCGGCCGTCCAGCGCGGATCCTGGTACGCCGGATGACACCATCCGGCGTGGCTCCCCAAGTGCGTTGGAGCGGACGAGGGTTGGGGCATCGACACCGACCAGGGAGATGCCTCGTGCCACGCCTGCCTCGCACCACTGCTCTGCTGCTGAGCTCCGCCGCCGCCCTGGCGCTTCTCGGGGCCGCCGATTCGAGCGCCCAAGTCCGGGTAACCGTCCGCGACTTCGGTCGGGTCTCGGTGCGCTCGGGGATCCCGGTCGATGCCGGGCGGTTCACCGTCACCAGCCCGGACTTGGTGAACGGCAGGTTCCCGCAGGCGAATTGGGCGAACTCGTTCGGCTGCGACGGCGGCAACCGACCGCCGCGACTGGAGTGGCGCGGCGCGCCCGCCGGCACCCGCAGCTTCGCCGTCACCATGTTCGACCTGGACGCCCCGACCGGCTCCGGCTTCTGGCACTGGCTGAGCTGGGACCTGCCCGCCACCGCCACCGCGCTCGGCGAGACCCTGCCGCCCGGCGCGGTCTCCGGCACCGAAGACGCCGGTCAGCCAGGCTACTTGGGTCCGTGCCCGCCGGCCGGCGACCGCCCGCACCGCTACCGGATCACCGTCTACGCACTGGACACGCCGAGCCTGGCGCTGCCGGCCGCGACCCCGCCGGCCGTTACCGCGTTCACGTTGGGCGGTCACGTGCTGGCCTCCGGGCAGACCACGGCGGTGGCGGCGCGGTAGGTGCCTGCAACGGGCCCGGCCCGCAGACGAGTTGGGTGCCTGCGAGCCGGGCCTTCGTGAACTGGTGGGCGGGGGAGGTCAGTTCATGGAAATCAGGTGCAGGCCGCCGTCCGATTCCAGGACCGTGCCGGTGAGGTTGCGGTTGGTGGCGGCCAGGGCGACCGCCTCCGCGACGTCCTCCGGGTCGGCGACCCGGCGGACCGGCAACTGGCCTGCGGCGTGGGCGAAGTAGGCCTCCCGCGCCTCCTGCGGCATGCCGTCCCACCACGGGGTGGCGACCAGGCCGGGGGAGACCGCGTTGACCCGGCGCGGGGCGAGTTCGACGGCGAGCGGCTTGATCATCGACTCCAGCGCGCCGTTCACCGCCGCGAGTCCGGCCGTGCCGGGCAGGGCCGTCCGGGCCGAGATCGCGGTGACCAGGGTGATCGACCCGTCCTCGGTCAGGTGCGGCAGAGCGGCCTGGACGGTCGTCAACTGCCCCCAGAACTTGGCCTCGAAGGCGCTGCGCAGCCCGGTCAGGTCGAGCTCGGCGAACGGGCCCGCCCCCTCGGCGCCGCTGAGTGCGACCACCAGCCAGTCCAACGACCCCACGGTGCGCAGGACTTCGGCGATCTGCTCGCGGTCGCCGCCGTCCGCCCGGTGGCCGACCAGCTCCGGGTCGCTCACCGCGAGTGCTTCCAGACGCTCCTTGCTGCGACCCACCACGTGGACCGCAGCGCCCTGCGCGTGCAGCCGGCGCGCGGTGGCCAGCCCGATGCCCGAGGTGCCGCCGACCACCAGTGCAGTGCGCTCACTCATCTGTGCCATCTCCCCTGTGCCTGTCGGTGGAAGCGGGCCGAACCCGGCCGCTCCTGACGATCCGTCGGCCCGCTATTTCGAACCGCGACGTCTCGTCTCGAATTACGGTAGCGTGCTGCCCGTGATCGAGCAAGCGAAATCCACCCTCGGTGGTACAACTGACGAAGCATCAACGGCCATGCCGGGACCGCCCGTCCGGCCCGGCCGCCGCCGCAGCGAGGAGAGCCGCCAGGCCATCCTCG
The DNA here is from genome assembly GCF_042873545.1 of Kitasatospora sp. NPDC004615. Taxonomy (NCBI): domain Bacteria; kingdom Bacillati; phylum Actinomycetota; class Actinomycetes; order Kitasatosporales; family Streptomycetaceae; genus Kitasatospora; species Kitasatospora sp. NPDC004615. The sequence continues at coordinate 1,505,952 of NZ_JBIALQ010000001.1, read as the reverse complement.
GCTCCGCGCTCGACCTGCTCGACGAGGTCGGCTACGCCCGCCTCACCGTCGAAGGCATCGCCGCCCGCGCCGGCACCGGCAAGCAGACCGTCTACCGCTGGTGGCCCGGCAAGGCGGACGTCCTGCTCGAAGCCGTCACCGCCCACGCCCGGCAGCACATCCCCCTGCCCGACACCGGCGACCACGCCGCCGACCTGCGCACCTTCCTCGCCGCCACGTTCGCCGCCGCCACCCCGCGCACCGCCGACGCACTGCGCGCGCTGATGGCCGAGGCACAGATCGACCCAGCCTTCGGCGAACGCTTCCGCGAAACCCTGCTGCGCCCACGCCGCGAAGCCCTCGGCACCCTCGTCGAACGCGCCCGCACCGCTAGCCTGCTCGCCCCCCACCTCACCACCGCCACCGCCGTCGACCTCGCGTTCGGTGCCCTCTGGTACCGGCTGCTGGGCAACAGCGGGCCACTCGACGACGAACTCGCCGAACTCCTGACCCGGACGCTGCTGCGCTGAGGCAGCCTTCGCCGCCACCCCGCCTTCGCCGCCACCCCGCCCGGAGGGCCGCCGACCTGCTGGCCGACCATGGCGACGTGCCCACTGAACCGCCCATACCCTCCGCGACCCCGTCCCGGCTGCGCCGCCTCACCCGCGGCGCGTTCGCCGACCTGACGCCGCTGCGCCACAGCCCCGACTACCGGCGGCTGTGGTTCGGACAGTCGGTCTCCGCGATCGGCCAGCAGATGACCGCCGTCGCCGTCTCCGTCCAGGTCTACGACCTCACCGGCTCCACCTTCGCCACCGGCCTGGTCGGACTCTGCTCACTGCTCCCGCTGATCGTCTTCGGCCTGTACGGCGGCGCCATCGCCGACCGGGTCGACCGCCGCCGCCTCGGCCTGATCGGCTCCGGCGGACTCGCCGCCGTCTCCGCCCTGCTCGCCGCCCAGGCCCTGCTCCACCTCGGCGTCGTCGCCCTGCTCTACGCGGCCGTCGCCCTCCAGGCCGGCTTCTTCGCCATCAGCTCGCCCGCCCGGTCCTCGATGATCCCGCGACTCGTCCCCCGCGAGCAGCTCACCGCCGCCAACGCCCTCAACACCATCGGCATGAACCTCGGCCAGACCGTCGGCCCCATGCTCGGCGGCGTCGCCATCGCCGCGTACGGCGCCCAGGCCGCGTACCTGGTCGACACCGTAGCCTTCACCGCCACCCTCTACGCGATGTGGCGGCTGCCCACGATGCGACCACAGGCTGCGAACGGCAAACGCGCCACCGTCCTCGACGGCCTGCGCTTCCTGCGTCAGCAACCCAACCTGCGGACCTCCTTCCTCGCCGACCTCGCCGCGATGATCTTCGGCCTCCCGCGCGCCCTCTTCCCCGCCATCGCTGTCGCCTTCTACGGCGGCGGCCCCGGCACCGTCGGCCTGCTGGTCGCCGCCCCCGCCGTCGGCGCCCTGGCCGGTGGACTCTTCTCCGGCTGGATCGGCCGCATCCACCGGCACGGCGCCGCGGTCCTCGCCGCCGTCGCCGCGTGGGGCCTCGCCATCGCCGCCTTCGGACTCGTCCACAACCTGCCGCTCGGCCTGCTGCTGCTCGCGGCGGCCGGCTGCGCCGACACCATCTCGATGATCTTCCGCAACACGATGATGCAGGTCGCCGCCCCCGACGAGATGCGCGGCCGCCTCCAAGGCATCTTCATCGTGGTGGTGGCCGGCGGCCCCCGCCTCGGCGACTTCGAATCCGGCACCGTCGCCAGCCTCACCACCCCCACCCTCTCCATCCTCACCGGCGGCCTCGCCTGCATCGCCGCCGTCCTCCTCCTCGCCACCCGCCGCCCCGCCTTCCTCCGCTACGACGCCCGCCACCCCACCCCCTGACCCCGCCCCCCGCCACACCCCCCGAAACCTGGCAGCGAGCACCCCCCGACGTGCTGTATTGTTTTCCACGTCGCCGGGAAACACCGGAGACAAGGTCAGAAAGCCAAGAAGCCCACCGGGCAACGCGGCAGACGACCACGGGACGTGGCGCAGCTTGGTAGCGCACTTGACTGGGGGTCAAGGGGTCGCAGGTTCAAATCCTGTCGTCCCGACCGCGAGTTTTCGCAGGTCGGAGGCCGTTTCCACTGAGAAGTGGGAGCGGCCTTTTTCGTGTTCTCCAGGGCTTGTGAGTGCATTGTGAGATCCGAGGCGCTCGGTCGTGTCGACCGGTTGGGTTGATTGCCGGTCAGGCTGCCTTCCGCAGGTTGTTCTCGGTGATGGTGAGCTGGTTGTGGGCGCGGGGGATGTGTGTGCCTGGTGTGATCGCTCCGGTTGGTGTGTCGAGGGTGGCGGTGGTGAGGGCTTCGTCGATGGCGTTGACGGCTCGGCGGGCGGCGTCGGTGGTGAGGTGGCCGTGGATGTTCGCGGTGGTGGGCAGGGTGGAGTGCCGCAGGGTCTTGGAGACGATGGGGCGGGGGACGCCGCTGGTGATGGAGACGGTGGCGGCGAGGTGGCGCAGGTCGTGGATGGTGGTGCGGGGGAGGCCGAACTCGCGGCTGAGGTAGTGGAAGTGGTTGAGGACGTATTCGGGGTGGAGGGGCGTGCCGTCGGGGTGGTGGAAGACGTAGCCGCCGCGGTTCGCGCGTGTGAGGGTCGGGCCTTTGTCGCCGGCGCGGTTGCGTAGGGCTTGGGCGACGCGTGGTGAGATGGCGACCCGGCCCTTGCTGCTGCGGGTTTTGGGCGTGGTGAGGACGATCTTGTTGTTGTCGATGGCCGAGAGCGTGTACTGGATGTAGAGGACGCGTTCGGGGAGGTGGACGTCGGTCCAGTGGAGGCCGAGGGCTTCGCCTTTGCTGATGTCGGTGCCGATGAGGACTTCGATGAGGTCGGCGAAGGCCGGGTCTGTGATGCGGCAGTGGTGGAGGAAGCGGGTGGCGTCCTGCACGGTCCAGATCTGTCGTTCGGCCGCGGCGGGGCGGGGGATGACGGTGGGCCGGGCCGGGTTGTAGGGGGATCCGGTGGTGGCGGACTGCTTCGCCGAGGGCGCTGGAGAGCGTGGCGAGGATGTGGTGGACGGTCACCCTGCCGCGTCCGTCGGCGAGTTGGGCGTGGGTGAAGGCGGCGATGTGGGAGTACTGGAGGTCGTCAAGTCTCACCTGGCCCAGGGCTGGGATGAGGTCTTGGGTGACGTAGTCGCGGTAGCGGACGTAGGTGGTGGGCTTGAGGGTGAGCTTCTTGTCCCCGAGCCAGCCGGTGAGGTAGTCGGCGACGGTCTGGTTGGGGTCGGCGGTGAAGCCGGCGGCCTCGCTTTCGATCATCCGGTGCAGGGCCGCCCGGGCTTCGTCGACGGTGGGGTAGCCGCCGCGGCGGATGACGAGGCGGTGCTTGGTGGGGGAGGGCAGGTCGAGGGCGAAGGTCCAGGTGCCGTGATCGGGGTCGGTGGCGAGCTTGGGGCAGTGGGCTCCGAGTTGCTTGCCGTTCTGGTCGCGGCAGCCGCACCGGCGGTAGACGTGTCCGCCGTGGGCTGCGGAGCGCATGGTGATCGCGTCCGGTTCTTTTTGAGATATAAATTGTCATGCCCATGATCTCCTCTTGCGTGTGAAAGTCGAGAGTGCGGGATCACTTCGCGCTCAGGGGAGGGTGAAGATGCTTTCTGACCTGCGCCGATCCCTTGTCGTGGCGACAAGTGCTCGGAGAGCGCCGGTGGTGACCTCGGCATTGAGCGATGTCGTCCCGGCGCAGGGCCAGGGCCTCGCCCTTGCGCTTGCCGGTGCCGATCACCGGCTCAGCGGGGTCGGCATACAGAGGGCCGACGAGATGGGTGAAGCGCAGAAAGCGAGCCGCCTGCTCCTCGGTCCACAGATGCCGCTCGGCCGCCGCGGGCCGGGGCATGAGCGGGGGCTTCGTGGGGTTGCGGGTCGGACGCTCGGTGTCGATGTGCTCGGGGGCCGGGACGAGGGGCGGTCCGCTGCGCTCGGGTGAGGCTTCATCGGGATGTCATCGGGTGCTGCCACGGTCGACGGGTGACCTCGGTCGACCGGGTGCCGCGCCGGAGCGTGGACGGGTGGGCCAACTGCTTTGGGAGGATTGACATGCGAGCACGAAGGATTGTGGCCGCGGCGGCCGGACTCTTGCTGACCGTCGGGCTCACGGCGGCACAGGGGGCCACGGCACAGGCTGCCGCCACACGCGTGACCGCTCCGTGCGACGGCACCTACACGATCGTCGTCGGGGGCACCGGCAGCTCGTGGAACAACGATGGTTTCACCGGCAATATCCAGCAGCACGTCGGCTATCCCACCCAGATCCCCAACGGCGCGAGCACCCGGGCGGGCGTCAACGAGCTGAACCGGCTGGTCCGTGACCAGCGCGCCGCCTGTCCGGACCAGCACGTCAAGATGGCCGGGTACTCCCTGGGGGCCGGCGTGGTGCACGTCTGGGTCACCGAGAACTGGCAGACCTTCGGCAACGTCAACGCCATCCTCATCTCGGACCCCAAGCGTCAGGGCCCGCCCGGAGCCAACGGCGGGGCGGTGCCGTTCGGCGGCGTCATCGGCGCCCCGCTCGCCGGCGCCGACAAGTTCTTCGGCAACATCCCCGTCAAGACGATCTGCCACTGGGACTACGTCTGCGACGAGTCCGCCGGCATCTGGACCTACCCGTACAACCACATCCACAACTACCCCGAAGACTTCAACATGGACCACCACAACGACAGTGCCAACGAGGTTTGGTACAACGGCGCCTGGTACCCCGCGTAACCACGGGGCGCCCGCTTCATCGGGTTGTCATCGACCCTCCCTAGTCTGGCCGCGTTCAGTCAAGTGCCCGGACCGACAGGGGAAGGACGGCCGATGGCACGCAGGAGAGTCAAGGGAAGGCTGCCGATCGCGGTCATGGCCGCGATGGCACTGATGAGCACGATGGCGGCGGTCGGGGCACCGGCCGCCGCCGCACCGGGGCCGGACAAGCCGACGATCCGGTACACCGAGTACGGGATCCCGCACATCATCGCCTCGACCCTCGGAGGGATCGGGGAGGGCTACGGGTATGCCGCGGCCAAGGACAACATCTGCACCCTGGCCGACACCTACCTGATGGTGAACGCCCAGCGGTCCCGCTACCTGGGGCCGGACGGCAGGACGAGCCCCGGCCAGAACCAGAACACCACCACCAACCTCAACAGCGACTTCTACTTCCAGCGGATCAACGACAACCGGGTGGTGGAGCGGCAGCTCGAACAGCCCGCCCCCAACGGGCCGGAACCGGAGGTCAAGGAGGCCATCAGCGGCTACGTCCGGGGGTACAACCGCTACCTGGCCGAGACCGGCGTGGACAACATCTCCGACCCGGCATGCCGAGGCAAGGCCTGGGTGTGGCCGATCACCGAGCTGGACGTCTACCGGCACGCCCACGCCGAGATCATCATGGGCGTCGCCGATCCGCTGCTGGAGGGCGAGGTGAACGCCGCACCCCCTGGAGCCTCGGCCTCGGCAGCCCCCGCCGCCCCGGCCGTGTCGCCGGAGGAGACCGCGGCGAAGATCAGCGAGGCGATCGCCGCCAGCCATCAGCAGGGCGCCATGGGCAGCAACGCCCTGGCGGTCGGTTCGCAGGGCATGTCCGCGGGCAGCGGCACCAGCATGCTGCTGGCCAACCCGCACTTCCCGTGGCAGGGCAAGAACCGGATGTGGCAGAGCCAGCTGACCATCCCGGGCAAGTTCAACGTCTCGGGGGCCAGCCTGCTCGGCCTCCCCGCGGTGAACATCGGCCACACCGACGACGTCGCCTGGAGCCACACCGTCGCCACGGTGGCCCCGTTCGGGCTGTTCGACGTGCAGGTGGACCCGCTGCACCCCACCAACTACCTGGTGGACGGCGCCTGGACGCCGATGACCTCGCAGCAGGTCGGCGTCGACGTGCTGAACCCGGACGGCTCCCTCGGCAGGGTCACCAGGACACTGTGGTCCACCCGCTACGGCCCGATCACCACCTCGATGCAGGGTTACCCGCTGCCCTGGGTGGTGAGCGCCCACGCGGTGCGCGACGCGAACATGGACAACCTGCGGGCCCTGAACACCTGGTTCCGTCTGGACCAGGCCAAGGACGTCAACGACGTGGTGAACGCCCTGGAGACGACGGAGGGCGTGCCCTTCTTCAACACCGTCGCCACCGACCGCAAGGGCAACGCGCTGTACGCGGACATCCAGGCCGCCCCGAACATCACCGACGAGCACGCCCAGTCGTGCCTCACCCTGACCGGCCAGGCGCTGTTCAACCAGGTACTGCGGCTGCCCAACGTGCCGCCGATCTCCATCTTCGACGGCAAGCGCAGCGAGTGCGACTGGCCGAACGACCCGAACGCCGTCGCGCCGGGCCTGCTGGACCCGCACAAGCAGCCGCGACTGATCCGGTCCGACTTCGTGGGCAACGCCAACGACAGTGCCTGGCTGGCCAATCCGGACCAGCCGCTGTCCTACCCCCGGGTGATGGGCGACAGCGGGACGGCCCGCACGCTGCGCACCCAGGAGCTGATCCTGACCGCGCGGAACCGGATCGACGGCAACGACGGCCTGCCGGGACGGGGCTTCACCCCGGAGAACATGCGGCAGCTGCTGTTCTCCGACAACAGCCGGGCCGCCGACCTGGCCCTCAATGCCACGGTGAGTGCCTGCCAGGGCGCCCCGTTCGGGCTGGTCCTGGTGGACGGCAACCTGGTCAACATCAGCGAGGCCTGCCCGATCCTGGCCGCCTGGAACCACAAGTACGGTACGGACAGCCGGGGTTCCCTGCTGTTCGAGAACTTCTGGTACTTCCTGGGCAATGGGCAGGCGATCGAGAAACTGCCGTGGCGGGTCCCGTTCGACCCCAAGGACCCGGTACACACGCCGAATTCGCTGGACGCCGGGAACGACGCCGTCCGCAACTCGCTCGCCCGGGCCGTCCTCGCGCTGCGCAACGCGGGCATCCCGCTGAACGCACCGCTGTCGGACACCCAGAAGATCACCCGCAACGGTGAGCAGATCCCGATCCACGGGGCGATCCACGAACTGGGCGTGCTGAACGTGGTCACCTTCGGCACGGTCGACGGCAAGCTGGACGTCACCTTCGGCTCCAGCTTCATCCAGCAGACGAGCTTCACCGCGGACGGCCCGCCGCAGTCCGCCTCGCTGCTGGCCTACTCCCAGTCGGCCAACCCGAACTCGCCGCACTACGCGGACCAGACCAAGTTGTTCTCGGCCGGCCAGTGGGTGACCGAACGGTACACGGAGGACCAGATCGCGGCCTCACCGGCCCTGGAGATCAAGGTGCTGGACTGATGTTCCGCGCCGCGCGAGCACGACACCCGCGACACCCACGAGGAGGGAACACCGTGAGCAGGACATGGAGCCGGTGGCGCATGGTGGTGGCCCTGTTGGCCGCCATCGTGGGAACGGCCACGACCACGAGTGCGGTGCGGGCCGCCGGTGGCACCGGGGCGCCGCCGCCGATGGCGGACAGGTTCGGCCTGACCCAGGTCGAACCGGCCGTGGGCGGACCGACCAACTTCTACCTCACCGTGACCACGCCCGAGGTCACCGGCAAACACCACATCAAGATCGTCCTGCCGAGCGGCTACTACGACGACCCGGCCAGGCGCTACCCCGTGCTGTACTTCCTGCACGGTTCGCCCGACGATCCCGTCCAGCAGAACTATCCGGCGCTGACCAGCTCGAACTCCATGATCACCGTCATCCCGGACGGCGGCCCCCGGGGCTGGTACGCCAACTGGCTCAACCAGAACACCCAGGTCGGAGCCCAGAACTGGGAGAACTTCCACCTCAACCAGGTGATCCCGTTCATCGACGCGAACCTGCGGACCGTCGCCACCAAGAAGGCCAGGGCGATCGCCGGCGTCTCGATGGGCGGGTTCGGGGCCCTCCACTACGCCCAGGACCGTCCCGAGCTGTTCAGCCAGACCGCGTCCCTGTCCGGGGACATCGATCTGTCGGTCGACTCCATGGACCTGCGGCTGGCCGTCGTCGCCTCCCTGATCGACGCGCAGGGGGCGCTCTGCGGCTCGGCCTCCGGGTTCTGCGGCGACCCGAACAACGACCCGTACAAGCCCGGTGTGGACAGCGACGCCCTGTTCGGAACGCCCTACCCGGTGTTCAACGCGGACTGGCGGTGGAACGCGGCCGACCCGTCGCAGCACATGGACAAGCTCTCCGGTGTCGGGGTCTCCATCTACGTGGGCAACGGCCGCGGCGTGCCCACCGACCTGGAGTTCTGGCTCGAAGGCGCCTCCAAGCACGTCAAGGACCACATGGACGCCCTGGGAATGCCCTACTACTACGTCGACTACGGCGACGGCTCGGCCTGGGGCACCCAGTGCAACGGCGGCCACAGCGCCGGCTGTTGGGAACAGGACCTCAGGGACCTGATCCCCCGGCTGGAACGGGCCTTCGCCTCCTGACCGTGACCGTGATGCCCCGGTGACCGGGGCGCCACGGCCGGCCCGGGCCTCACCGCGTGACGGCGGTGAGGCCCAGGCCGGCTTCGTCCCCGCACAGGATCATCTGGTACGTCCGCCGCAGCATCCGGCTCGGCGGAACCCCCAGCTCCTCGGCCAGCCGGTGGCGCGCGCGGCCGAACACGGCCAGGGCGTCGGCCTGCCGGCCGCACCGGTACAGCGCACCCATCAGCATCGCCGCCACCGGCTCGTTCAGGGGGTGTTCGGCGGACAGCGCGGACAACTCGGCGATCGCCTCCGCGCACTGACCCAGCCCTAGCTGCCACTCCGACTTCCGCTGTGCGACGGCGATCCTGCGCTCGGCGAGCCGCAGCCGCTCCGACTCGGCGAGCGGACCGGGCAGGCCGGCCAGCAGCTCCCCGCGGAACAGGTCCAGCGCCCGGGTGCAGAGGCGGACCGCCTCGACCGGGTCTCCCGCCCGATGGGCCGCCCCGGCATCGGTGACCAGGCTCTCCATCCGGGCCAGGTCCACCTCGGCCGCGTCGGCGACCAGCCGGTAGCCACGCCGGTCGTGCCCGATCACCGAGTCCGGACTGTCCCCGATCCGCAGGGTCTTGCGCAGCCGGTAGACGTGCACCGGCACCACGTTGGTGACCGGTGGCTCCGACCCCCACACCCCGTCCAGCAGTTCCTGCTGACTGGCCGTCCGCCCCGCGCGCAGCGCCAGCGCCGCCAGCACGGCCTGCTGGCGCAGGTGCCCCAGGTCCAGCGGCCGTCCGTCCCGCCAGGCCCGCAGCGGTCCGAGCACGGAGATCTGCACCTTCGGTCCGGCCGTACGGCGGGCGGTGCGCTGCGGCACCGGGCTCCCCAGCCCGGTCCGGGGGCCGCAGCCGGGGGAGACCAGCCCGCAGTCGAAGGCGTGGACGATGGCGGCGGCCCGGTCGCGCAGCCCCAGCTTCCCGAGGATCCGCACGAGCTGTCCGGCCACGGCGTCCTCGGTGAGGGCGAGGGCGGCGGCGATCTCGTCGTCCCGTAGGCCGCAGCCGACCGCGCGGAGCACCTCGCGCTCCTGGGGGCCGAGCAGGGCGGAGCCGGGCCGGCTGGTGGTGGCGGTCGTCGGCATCGCTGCTCCCTGGACTCCGGGCCGGCCGGTCCGGCGGGCACGGTCGAAGGTAGTGACGGGGACTCAGGGACCGGAATCCGGAACGATCCGGAGGCGCGCGGCCGCCGGTCCGCGCCGCAGGCAGTGGGGCATGCGCGCCTGGTCAGGGTTCCTGGTCGGGGCTTCCCGGTCAGGGGCAGCCGACGAGGGTGGGCCGGTCCTTGGTGCGGACGGCGGGGAGCCAGGCCGTGGCGGGGCCGGGGAGGCGGATGCGGTACCAGAGGGTGGAGGTGCGGTCCTCCTCGTCGATGACCGGGAGGCCGGTGGGGAGTTGGCAGTCCGCGTCGAGGACGTCGTTGTGCCAGACGCGGGTGGGGATGACGTTGTCGGCGGTGTACGGGCGCGTCGGGTCGACGGCGAGGCCGAGGCTGCACTGGGGGTCGCGGTCGGCGCGGTCCTGGCAGCTGCGTTCGGCGTTGAACACCCTGATGTGAGCCGGGCGTTCGGCCGGCTGTCGGGCCGGAGCGGGGTGCGGCCAGAGCGCGGTGGCGGTGGCGGTGACGGCGGCCGTGGCGCAGGTGGCGAGGACCAGCAGGGCGGTGCGCGGTCGTGGGCGGCGGCCCGGGCGGTGGGCGCGGATCCGGGCGAGCAGGCTCTCGGCGGTGTGCGGGGCGCGGGCGGCGTGGGTGGGGGCGAGGCAGTCGGCGGCGAGGTCGCGCCAGAACGGCGGGACGACCGGGGCCAGCCGCAGGGCCGCGCGGCCCTCGGCGTACTGCTGGGCGGCGGCGCTGCGGGCGGTGGGGGTCGCGCCCGGGAAGGGCGGGACGCCGGCGGCGAACACCTCGTGGATCACGATGCCGAGCGCCCAGATATCGGCGGTGGCCCGGATCTTGACGCCGTCCGCACCGAGCGGCGCCTTCCAGCGTTCCGGCGGGAGGTAGTCGGGGGTGCCCATGGGGGCGGCGTGGCCGTGGGTGCCGGTGAGTTCGATGGCGAGGCCGAAGTCGGAGAGGCGGACCTCGCCGTTCCGGCCGATCAGGACGTTCTCGGGCTTGAGGTCGGTGTGGACCCAGCCGGAGCGGTGCAGGTGGGCCAGGCCCTCGCAGATGCCGACGATGATCCGGGCGCCCTGGGCCTCGTCGACGCCGGTGGCGAGCAGGTCGCGCAGGGTGCACCGGGCGCGTTCCATGACCAGGACGATGGCGCCGTCGAGCGCGGGGTGGTCGGGGGCGGCCAGTACCAGGGTGTCGAGCAGGCGGACCAGCCGGGGGTGCGGGGCGGTGCGGCCCAACTCGGCCTCGCGGCGGGCGGCTTCGGTGACCTGACGGGCTTGGCGGGGGGCGAGTCCGGCGGTCGGCAGCACCTTGAGGGCGACCGAGCCGTCCTCTCCGTCCCCGCCGGTCGTTCCATCGGCTCGGCGGGCGGCGTAGACCGTCGCCCAGCCGCCTTCGCCGATCGGCTCGGTGACGGTCCAGTCGCCGATCCGGTGGCCGGGTGGCAGCAGGTCCTCGCCGTCCCCGTGGCAGGACGGGTCGTGCACCATCGGAGCCCCCTCCTACCGTCCGGGCGCGGCGGCTTCGGGGCGCGGCAAGAGCGCGAGGTGCTCCTCGCGGACGATGCCGAACTTCAGCGCGAGCCCGACGACGGCCTCGCGCTTGCCGTTGCGCCGGTCCGCGCGGACCGCGCCGTCGGGCAGGTCGATGCGGAGTTTCTCGTCGGCGAGATAGTCGAGGTGCGAGCTGACCGCGCGGGCGGTGAGCCGGGCGCAGGCGGGGTGGAGGCGCAGCCGCTCGACCACCTGGGGGGTGGTGGGCACGGCGGCTGGGGAGCGGTCGCGCAGCCACGGTTCGCAGAGCGCGACCAGGACCAGGAAGTAGGTGGCGGTCTCGTCCAGCGAGTACGCCGTCATGGTGCGGCTCTCCCAGGAGCCGCGGCCGAGCGCGTGGGCGTCCAGGTAGACGTGGTCGGGCGCGAACACCTGGAAGGACAGCGGCGTTTCCCGTCGCGAGGGCAGCACCACCCGGGAGAACTCGAACGGGATCGGCGCGCCGATCCGCCGGGGCGGCACCCGCAGGTACTCGCCGGCGCCCTCCGGGTTCTCCACCAGGTAGGAGTGGGTGTCGCTGAGGTTGCTCAACTGCCAGTGGTCGTCGGTCGCGTGGATCTCGCCGGCGAGCCGGGAGACCGTCTCGTCGCCGAGCCGGAGCTCGACCGGCGTACGGGCGGAGCCGCGGCCGAAGCGCGCCCGCTCCCCCGGACCAAGCCGCAGGGTCACCGCGTCCTCGCTGCTCCCCTCCGGCAGGTGGACGAGAATTCCGCTCACCGTTCCTCCGTCCCGCGCGCTGCTCCCCGTTGCACCGTTCGGCCTGCCGGTGGTGGCCAGACGGACCAAACGTTACCTCCTTGAGCATGACAATAAACCGCGTGGTGGCGCAGACCACGTGACGGGGAGTACGGGGCGCCGGACGGACAGTCAGGGCCGCAGCGCCGCCGAGTGCCTGATGGCGGAACGGCCGACGGGCGGGAGCACTGGTGCTCCCGCCCGTCGGCAGGTGTCGATCGGGGGCGCGATCGCAGTCGCGGACTCGGTCGCGGTCGTGCCCCGGGAGGGCCGTCAGGGCACGGCGGGTCCGGCGGTGGTGTTGAGCCAGGCCCAGTCGGACCAGGTGGAGAAGCCGGTCTGCCACTTGTGGTAGACGCCGGCGCTGCTGGTGCCGAACACCTCGATCCGTCCGTCGGCGTTGGTTGCCGCGCCGACCTCGGTGCCGGGGCCGCCGAATGTCTCCCACTGACCGTACGGCGCGTTGACGGCGGTCTGCCAGAGGTGCTGCGCGGTGCTGCCGTTCATGGCGAACACCTCCACCCGGCCGTCCGGCGAATGCTCACTGGTGAGTTGGGAGTCGGCGGGTCCGCCGGCGGCTTCCCAACCGGACCAGGTGGTCGGGTTGGTCTGGTACTTGTGGAAGACCCCGGCGGAGCCGGAGGCGAAGACCTCCAGGCGGCCGTCCTGGTTGTGGTCGACGGTGAGGTCGTGTCCTCCGCCGCCGAAGGTTTCCCAGCTCGACCAGGCGCCGTTCACGGCGGTCTGCCACTGGTGCTGGAAGGTGCTGCCGTTCAGGGCGAAGACCTCCAGCCGGCCGTCGGGGGCCTTGCCGAGCGCGATCTCGCTGTTCGCGGGCCCGCCGCCGGCGGATTCCCAGTTCGACCAGCCTCCGTTCGGTGCGGTCTGGTACTTGTGGAACAACCCGGCGGGGCCGGACGCGAACACCTCCAGCCGGCCGTCCTGGTTGGCGCCGGCGGCGACGGCGTGACCGCCACCGCCGAAGGTGTCCCAACCCGACCAGGTACCGGAGGGCTGGAGCTGGTAACGGTGTTGGAGAGTGCTGCCGTTGAGGGCGAACACCTCCAGCCGGCCGTCCTGATCGGAACCGATCGTCAACTCGGCCCCGCCCGGACCGCCCAGACTCTCCCAGTCCGACCAGGCACCGTTCACCGCCGTCTGCCAGGCGTGCGACACACCGCCCGCCCCCGCCGCGAACGCCTCCAGCCGACCGTCCGCCGACCGGGCCGACACCACCTTCCCCGACTGCGCCGGATACACCAGCGGAGCGGGTCCCGGGGCGGGGTGGCCCAGGCGGTCCGCGGCGGCCTGGGCCGCGCCCAGGTAGCGCCGGTGGGCGCCCTCGTTGTAGGTCGACCAGGGCTGCCAGTTGGTGCCGCCGTTGGAGATCTGGAAGGCCGCGTTGGCGTTGCACTGGGCGTCGAAGGCGCAGGCGTCGCTGACCTCGGGGTGCCAGTAGTCGTTGATCTCCCACAGGCCGCGGTCGCGGGACGGCGGGGTGTTGTTCTGGACGTTGGACGCCAACGGGTCGCAGCTGGACTCGGCCATGCCGACGGCGATCGCGGTCACCAGGGCGTCGCCCCGGAAGCCCGCGTTGTAGCCGACCTCGGCGCACAGGTCGATGCCGGTGGCGGCCGACGCGGGCGTGGTGCCGACCATCAGGCCCGTCGCCACGGCCAGCGCGGCGAAGGCGGACAGCAGGACACGGTGGGGCGCCCGGTGGGCGCGGTGCGTGCTGGTCAAGTGATCGCTCCTCAACTGACGGCGGGGCCGGCGGTGGTGTTGAGCCAGGCCCAGTCGGACCAGGTGGAGAAACCGGTCTGCCACTTGTGGTAGACGCCGGCGCTGCTGGTGCCGAACACCTCGATCCGTCCGTCGGCGTTGGCGGTGGCGGTGATTTCGGTGCCGGCTCCGCCGAAGGTGTCCCACGGGCTGTACGGGGCGTTCAGGTTGGTCTGCCAGGTGTGCTGCGCGGTGCTGCCGTTGAGGGCGAACACCTCGACGCGGCCGTCCGCGGTCGGTTGGCTGGTGAGTTGGGAGTCGGCGGGTCCGCCGGCGGCTTCCCAACCGGACCAGGTGGTCGGGTTGGTCTGGTACTTGTGGAAGACCCCGGCGGAGCCGGAGGCGAAGACCTCCAGGCGGCCGTCCTGGTTGTGGTCGACGGTGAGGTCGTGTCCTCCGCCGCCGAAGGTTTCCCAGCTCGACCAGGCGCCGTTCGCGGCGGTCTGCCACTGGTGCTGGAAGGTGCTGCCGTTCAGGGCGAAGACCTCCAGTCGGCCGTCGGGGGCCTTGCCGAGCGCGATCTCGCTGTTCGCGGGCCCGCCGCCGGCGGATTCCCAGTTCGACCAGCCTCCGTTCGGTGCGGTCTGGTACTTGTGGAACAACCCGGTGGGGCCGGACGCGAACACCTCCAGCCGGCCGTCCTGGTTGGCGCCGGCGGCGACGGCGTGACCGCCACCGCCGAAGGTGTCCCAACCCGACCAGGTACCGGAGGGCTGGAGCTGGTAACGGTGTTGGAGAGTGCTGCCGTTGAGGGCGAACATCTCCAGCCGGCCGTCCTGATCGGAACCGATCGTCAACTCGGCCCCGCCCGGACCGCCCAGACTCTCCCAGTCCGACCAGGCACCGTTCACCGCCGTCTGCCAGGCGTGCGACACACCGCCCGCCCCCGCCGCGAACGCCTCCAGCCGACCGTCCGCCGACCGGGCCGACACCACCTTCCCCGACTGCGCCGGATACACCAGCGGAGCGGGGCGAGGACCGGTTCCCGGCGTGCAGGGCATGCCGATGCCGCGGTCCGCGAGGTACCCGATCGGGTCGGTGCGCACGGTTGCGTTCGCGTCGGCCCAGACCCGCAGGTGCAGGTGCGGGCCGCTGGACTCGCCCTCGCTGCCCATCCGGGCGATCAGCTGACCGGCCGTCACGTGGTCGCCGGTGGACACGTCCCGCTCCTGCATGTGCCCGTACTCGGTGATGGTCCCGTCCGGGTGCAGGATGCGGATCCACTGGCCGTAGCCCTGTGCCGGGCCGGAGGCCAGCACCTGGCCGTCGCCGACCGCGTAGATCGGGGTGCCGTAGTCGTTGGCGATGTCGATGCCGTTGTGCTCCGGGGTGTAGCCCTGGGAGATGAACCCGGCGGCCGGGCAGGAGGCCGCGAACCCGGCGGCCGCTGCGGCCGCTGCTTCGGCAGGGGCGGCCGGCACGCCGACCGGCAGCAGCAGGGCGACCGCGGCCAGCGCCAGCCGCGAGGCGCGGCGGGAGAACGAGGAGTACATCCGAGCGCTCCTCACGCCTTGCGCAGGCGGTCGATGATGCCGTCGATGTCGAGCCGCATCAGATCCGGCCGGATGATGTGGCCGCCGTCCACCTCGTGCGAATCGTGGGGGATGCCGGCCTGGTCGAGCAGCGAGCGGAACTCGCGCTGCCCGGCCAGGACCTGGGGCTCGTTGATGCTGCTGAACCAGTCGACCGGGCTGGGGCTGGTACCGGCCACCAGGAAGACCCGCTTGTTGCGGTAACTCTCGATCCGCTCCACCGGGTTGTCCGCCGTCACCCGCGCCTGGTCCCAGAGCGGCGCGCCATAGATCGTGCCGCCCGCCAGGTCCAGCGCGGCGGAGGAGGCGTTGGCCCAGTGCGCCACCAGTCCGCCGTCCCGCCGCAGGCTGGCCGGGCCGGAGTGGGCGCTGACCGAGGCGAAGTGGCCGTAGTACTTGGCGGCGTACTTCAGCGCGCCGAATCCGCCCATCGAGAAGCCGGACACCGCGCGGCCGTCGTACTCCGCGAAGGTGCGGAAGTTGGCCTCGACCCACGGCAGCAGCTGGTTGATGTGGAACTCCTCCCAGTTGCGGGGCCCCACGTTGGAGCTGACCGGGTTGGAGTACCAGCCGGCGTGGCCACCGTCCGGCATCACGACGATGATCGGCTTGCCGGCGGTCCAGTCGCGGACGCCCATCCGGTCGAAGGTGATGAAGTCCTGGTCGGTGCCGCCGCCGTGGAACAGGTACAGCACCGGGTAGGTGCGCCCGCTCGTCCAGTAGTCGTCCGGCAGCAGCACGTTCACGGCGGGGTTCCAGCCGATCGCGGAGGTCTGGAAGCGGTAGTACCACATCCGCGGGTCGCCCTCGTTGCGGTCCACGATGGTCAGGCCGAACCCGTTGCCGGCCGCTGCCGCGGGCTCCGCCGACGCCAACGAGCCCGCCGTGCCCAGCGCCAGCGCGGCGCCGAGCCCGCCGGCCGACCTGAGGATGCTCCTACGGGTGGGGTGGTGCGCGGTCAACGTGACCTCCTGAAGGCGCGTGACGGCGGGCCTGTCCGGACCGCCGGGTATCGAGCGGTTCGGACGGTAGCCACGCTCCGCGCGGCGCAGAACCCGGAACCATACGGACTGACAGGAGCGGACCCGTCGCCCGAGACTGGCGCCTGTCCCCTGACCGGGCCGGCCGACAGCCTCGAACACCCCACGCGCGGACGGGCGGACCAGCGGACGGCGACGGCCGGGTCGGCGGGGGTTCAGCGGCGGCCGAGGCAGCGGTGGGTCCGGCCCTTTTAATCCGTAGGTTCAGGGTTCGAGCCCTGGCGGCCCACTAGACCAAAATGCCTCCTGACCTGGGCGTTCTCCCTTCGGGAGGGCGCCCTTCGTCGTGTTCGGGTCGCTGATGGGTCGGTGGTGGGCCCCGGGTGGGGCGACAAGGGATCTGCTGGTCTCTCAATTGGCTACGCCGCGAGGGGGGTTCTGGCGGCGGTGTGGGTGGCCGAGTGGAGATTCGTTCGGCGGTGGCGGCGTTTGGGCTGGTGGCGGATGCTGCGGGAGATCGTCCGGGCGGCGTCGATGACGACTCTGGCGGTGTCTTCGGCGCCATTGTGGGCGGTCTGGGGCAGGACCGAGGTGTAGGTGTCCGCGGTCGTGATGATGGTGGACTGACCGAGTTGGGCCTGGATGACCTTCAGATCGCAGCCGCCGGTCAATGCGAGGCTCGCGGCTCCGTGGCGCAGGTCGTGCGTGCGCCGTGTGGCGCTGTGGTTCGAGCCGGGCATGGCTCCTGCGGGGTCGTGGTCGCGGGTATCGGAGATGCAGGCCAAGCTTCACCGTTGGGCGGTGGCCGATCCCGGCCGCCGGTTCGATGACTTGTTCAACTTCGTGTGTGATCCGGCGGCGCTGATCGTGGCGTTCGACCGGGTCGCGGGAAACCGGGGTGCGCGCACCGCCGGTGTGGACGGCCTCACGGTCGCCGATGTCGCCGAGCAGGTGGGCGTGCCCGGGTTCCTGGACAGCCTGCGGGACGGTCTCAAGGACGGCTCGTTCCGGCCGCTTCCGGTGCGGGAGCGCAAGATCCCGAAACCGGGCGGGTCGGGAAAGCTCAGGCGACTGGGTATCCCGACCGTTGCGGACCGGGTCGTCCAGGCGGCGCTGAAGCTGGTGCTGGAACCGGTCTTCGAGGCGGACTTCCTGCCGTGCTCGTACGGTTTCCGGCCCAAGCGGCGTGCTCAGGACGCGATCGCCGAGATCCACCACTTCGGCTCCCGCGGCTACCGCTGGGTGCTGGACGCGGACATCGAGGCGTGCTTCGACTCGATCGACCACACGGCCCTGATGGACCGGGTGCGTCTGCGGGTCAAGGACAAACGCGTCCTGGCGCTGGTCAAGGCGTTCCTGAAAGCCGGGGTCCTCACGGAACTCGGCGGGCATCAGGACACGGTGACCGGCACGCCGCAGGGCGGCATCCTGTCCCCGCTGCTGGCCAACCTCGCCCTGAGCGTGCTCGACGAGTACGTGATGGAGCCGTGGAAGCCGGGTGGGGCGATGTCGACCCACGGCAAGCGCGACTACCGGCACCGCAAGGGGCGGCCGACGTGGCGGCTGGTCCGCTGCGCGGACGACTTCGTTGTCCTGGTGCACGGTTCGCGCGAGCACGCCGAAGCGCTGCGCGAAGATGTCGCCGTCGCGCTGGCCTCGCTCGGGTTGCGGCTGTCACCGGTCAAGACCCAAGTGGTGCATGGGGCGACGGGTTCGACTTCCTCGGCTTCCGTATCCGGTGGAAGCGCAAGAGGGGGACGGACAAGTGGTACGTCTACACCTTCACCTGGGCCGACGACGAGAAGAGCTGACACGGCACCCCCGTCGGCTCCCTTTGGCGCGGTCTCCCGGGGCACGTTGGTGGCACGCCGGCGGGGACATGGTGGTTGGCGGCCGACCTCGCGGCGACCCCGACCTGTGCGGGGCGGCCCCGTCTTGTCGGCACGCCCTGCCGTCGCCCTCATGGGGACAGCGGCCGAGTCGTCAGTGGAACATGACGGCGAGCCGATCGGCGGACAGGACGACCTCGTCGACGGTCCCCTCGCCGTTCGTGCCGTCCAGGTTCTGGCCGGACAGCTTCACCGGGAAGGCGTCGGTGATGGTCCAGGTGACGAGTCCGGTGATGCCGGACTCGTCGGTGAGGGTGATCGTGCAGTCCTTCTTGTCGACCTCGTTCTCGCTGACCGAGTAGAGCCAGGCGAACAGGGGGCTGTTCTTCGGGACGGTGCCGCGGCGCAGGGTGATGCTGAGGCCCTGCCGCTGACCGGGCGGCTGGACAACGTTGCCCGCGCCGTCCTTGTACTCGAAGGTCTCGATGCCGGCTTCCAACCCGGACACCGAGGCGAAGACGCCGTCGGTCCTGCCGTCGCCGTCGATGTCGAGGACGAACCGGTTCGTCGGGACCGGGTAGTCCGCATTGATGTACTCGGTGGTGGCCATGCCGTGCTCCGTCGGACCTCTGGTGATTCTCCTGCTGTGCGCGACATCGGGCGGGGTGGCAGCGTGGAAGGAGCTGGGACCCGGATGTGCGGGGATGGCCTGGATGAATGCAGCGGACGGCAATGCCGCTCGAGGTGCAGGACCGGGCGGGTCGGACGGACAGCGATCCGCCCGAAGCGGGGTGCGCTCGCGGCTGCGGGTGCGCACCGTTGCCGGGCAGGTGTTCGTGGTGCTGCTGGTGGTCGTGCTGCTGCTGGTCGGCGTGGCGCTGACGGCGCTCGTGCTGCAGGCCCGGCGGTCCGCCACCGGTGAGGCCGCGGGCCGCACCCGGGCCGTGGCCGTCGCCCTGTCGCGGGCCCCCGGCGTGGTGAGCGCGATGGACGGTCCCGATCCGACCGCGGTGCTGCAGCCGTTGGCGGACAAGGTCGTGCAGGAGGGCGGCGTCGACTACGTGGTGTTCGCCAACCCGGCCGGGATCCGCTACTCGGCCCAGAGCCCCGACCTGATCGGGAAACACGTCATCGGTCCGTTCGAGCACACCCTCGCCGGGCCGACCACCGACAGCTTCCGGACGCCCGTCGGGCGGGTCGTCGAGTCCGGCGCGCCGGTCCACCGGCCGGACGGCTCGGTCGCCGGCGTGGTCCAGGTCGGAATCACCGTCGCCCACGTGGGCAGCGCGGTGGGCCGGCAGCTGCCGATCCTGATCGGCGGTGCGGCGGCCGCGCTCGCGGTCGGCACGGGCGGGGCGGCGCTGGCCCGGCGGCGGCTGCGACGCCAGACGCACGGCCTGGGCCCGGCCGAGATGACGCGGATGTACGAGCACCACGACGCGGTGCTGCACGCCGTCCGCGAGGGTGTGCTGATCGTCGGCGGGGACGGACAGGTGCTGCTGGCCAACGACGAGGCCCGCCGGTTGTTCGAACTGCCGCCCGACGTGGAGGGGCGGGCCGCTTCCGAACTCGGGCTCGATCCCGCGTTGGCCGAGCTGCTGGCGTCCGGGCGGGCCGCCACCGACGAGGTGCACCGGGCCGGGGACAGGCTGCTCGCCGTCAACAACCGCCCCACCGCACCGTTCGGCGGAGAGCCGGGCAGCGTCGCGACCGTCCGTGACACCACCGAACTGCGCGCACTGGCCGGGCAGGCCGAGACCGCGCGGGCCAGACTGCAACTGCTCTACGACGCCGGGCTGCGGGTCGGCACCACCCTGGACGTGGCGCGGACCGCGCAGGAGCTGGCCGACGTGGCCGTTCCCGGTTTCGCGGACTTCGCCACGGTCGAGCTGGCCGACGCCGTGCTGAACGGTGAGGAGCCCCCGGACCCGGGCACCGCGCAGGGCCTGTGGATCCGCCGCGTCGCGGTCGGCGGCGTCGACGAGGACTGGCCGTTCTTCCCGATCGGCTCGCGGCTCGATCCGCGCCCCGGCACCCCGGAGGAGATCGCGCTGGACACCGGGCGCGCCGCGCTCGTCGCCGACCTGCGCGGGTCCGACGCCTGGCGGGCGCGGAGCCCGGAGGCGGCCGACCGGGTGCTCTCGTACGGGGTCCACTCGCTGATCTGCGCACCCCTTCGGGCCCGTGGCACGACCCTGGGCACGGTCCACTTCTGGCGGGCGGGGTCGCCGCCGTTCGAGGAGGACGACCTCTCCTTCGCCGACGAGCTGGCTGCCCGCGCGGCGGTCTGCCTCGACAACGCCCGCCGGTACACCCGCGAGCGCACGATGGCCGAGGCGTTGCAGCGCAGCCTGCTGCCCGGAGCACTGCCCGAGCAGAGCGCCCTGGAGGCGGCCTACCGCTACCTGCCGGCGTTGCACGGGGTGGGAGGGGACTGGTTCGACGTCGTTCCGCTGCCCGGCTTCCGCGTCGCGCTCGTCGTCGGGGACGTCGTCGGCCACGGCCTGCACGCCGCCGCCACCATGGGCCGCCTGCGCACGGCCGTCCTCAACCTCTCCGCCCTCGACCTGCCCCCGGACGAACTGCTCGCCCGCCTCGACGAACTGGTCACCCGCCTCGACCCGGCGGAGAACTCCGGGGGAGAGTGGGACATCGGGGGCCAGGGCGAGCGGGCGGCCGTCACGGGCGCCACCTGTCTGTACGCGATCTACGATCCGACGTCCGGCGAATGCACCATGGCGCGGGCCGGACATCCACCGCCGGTGCTGGTGGGGCCCGACGGCAGCGCCGAGTTCGTCGACCTGCCGGCCGGGCCGCCGCTCGGCGTGGGCGGACTGCCCTTCGAAACCGCCGACCTGCGGCTGGCCCCCGGAACCGCCCTGGTGCTCTACACCGACGGGCTGGTCGAGAACCGCGACCGCGACCTGGGAACCGGACTGGAGGCACTGCGCCGCTCCCTGGCCGGCGCCGATGTCCGGCACTCCCCGGACGACATCTGCCAGGCCGTGTCCGACGCGCTGGTGCCGCCGCGCCCCACCGACGACATCGCGCTCCTGGTGGCGCGCACCCGGCTGCTCGAAGCCGACCAGGTGGCCAGCTGGGACGTGCCGTTCGACTTCGCCTCGGTGTCACGCATCCGGAAGGAGTGCGCCGACCGACTGGCCGCCTGGGGACTGGAGGACCTGTCCTTCACCGCCGAGCTGATCCTCAGCGAGCTGATCACCAACGCCATCCGCTACGGCACCGAGCCGGTCCGGGTCCGCATGCTGCGCGACAGCAGCCTCGTCCACGAGGTCTCGGACGGCAGCAGCACCGCCCCGCACCTGCGCTACGCCGCCACCACGGACGAGGGCGGCCGGGGCCTGTTCCTGGTGGCGCAGACGGCCGAGCGGTGGGGGACCAGGTACGCGGCCCGGGGCAAGGTCATCTGGGCCGAACAGTCGCTGGTCGCGCCGGAGTTCCGGTTCGAGGGCTTCGGCGAGCTGCACCCGTGAGCCCGCGAACGCCCGGAACGCCGACACGCGTCGGCGTGAGGAGACCGTGCCGCCGGTGCTGCGGGCCGCGCGCCGTGAATTCTCCGGTGTCGAGGAATCCACTCGGTTGCTGTCGATCCGTCAGCGAGAAGGACTCGTTGCCCGTCTTGCGGAGGGATGCGCCGTCCCTTGGGCATTCAGCGGCGCGCTCGCGTCAGACCGCGACGGTCTCCTCCAGTTCCTCCAGCTCGTCCTCGGTGAGCTCGTCGGACCTGGGCTCCGCCGTCGGACCGGTCACCGCGGCAGTCCGCTGCCGCTGCTCGTAGATACCGGCGGCGACGAGCAGCGCCAGTCCGACCACGAGCCACAGCGCGAGCGAGAGCACCCGCCCGCCGAGGCCCGCGCCACCGTCGAAGTACAGGATGCTGCGCGCGCCTTCGATGAATCCGGCGCCGTTCCAGAATCCGTGCAGCGCGCCGAAGAAGCCGTTCTGCAGCTCGGGACGGTAGATGCCGCCGGAGGTGGTGAAGTTGAGCATCACGAACAGCACCATCATGGTCAGCGTGGTCCACCGCTTGAGGAAGGCGTGCAGGCCGGTGCCGATGGCGACGATGCCCGCCGAGTAGAGCCAGCCGAGCGCCCAGATCGCGACCTGCTGGTGGTCGACGATGTGGAACACGGGTCCCGCGGTGACGATCCCGATCGCGCTGACGACGAGCGAGGTCGCCAGCCCGACCAGTGCACGCAATCGGATGCCGAGGGCCGCGCCTGCCGTGCCGATCACCGCCACGCTGGCGTAGGAGCCGATGCTGAGGGCGACCAGGAGGAAGAAGATCCCCTGCCCCGTCGGGTAGCCGGCCGCGAGCGGGGCCACGTCGGTGACGGCCAGCGGCACGCCCTGGTGCGCGGCGACTGGCTGGAACACCGCCTCCGCGGCCATCGCGGAGGTGTCGGAGTTGCCCTTGGCGACGAGCAGTTCCGGACGGTTGGCGTCGGGGACGTACGCGCCGACGAGGTCCCGGTCGCGCAGCTGCTGCTCGGCGCTCTGCCGGTTGGGCAGTGTGGTGACGTCGAGCGCGTCGCCCGCCCGGTCCTTGAGGGTCTGCGCCAGCACCTGGTCCGGCGCGGTGGTGCCCACCACGGCGACCTTCAGGTGGTGGGGCTCCGGCTGGTGGAAGGCGCCCTGGTAGGCGAGCGCCATGCCCAGGCACATCAGTAGCGGCGTGAGCAGGTGCACGGCCAGGTGGCCGATCCCGTGCCAGCGGCTGGGTGGGGTGTGGTGGGTGGGCGGCGCGGGCGCGGGCTGGGCCGACTCGGCCCGGTGCGATACTGGGACTGGTGGTCCGTGAGACCGATCCCGACGACCATTGGGGCCAGATCCTGCGGCCCTCGGCCGTCGGCCGCAAGGTCGGGGAGCAGGCCAACGAGTACCGCCGCTCGGCCGTTCTGGAGCGCCTCGCGGACTGGGCGGAAGAGGATCTCCAGCACCGGACCGGCGCGCCCGAGCGAACGGCGAGGCCCCGGCGCCGCCTGCGCACTGGGAAGTGGCAGCCCCCCGAGGGCATCCGCAAACGGTTGGACGCTGCGGTGGACAGCGCCGCCCACGCGCTCGAAAACGCACCCTTCGACCCAGGAGTGCCCGGAGGCGACCCACTTGAACGACGCCCGCCCGATCCCCGAACATCGGACCCCCGGCCGCTCCCGTCGAGCACCCAACACGCCCTGAACCGCTGAGACTTGACGCCCCGGCCCGAGCGGCCGGCCCGTCCCGTGACACCGGATACGGAGCCCGATTGCCTGCCACCCTCGCGGAGATCGCCGCGAACTCGCCGAAGAAGTCCCCGGCATCCACCTGGGGTCGGTCGAGCCGCTGACCGCCGAGTGGACGACCGACCGGCACGGCCTGGCCGTCCCAATCCGGATCTTCACCGCCCGCTGGGGCGGTCACCCTGACCAGGCAGATCTGCGCGAGGGCGTCCTGGTCCACTGGTTCCGGCCCGACGATCTGTACCGGCTCAACCTCCGCGGCTCCACCCGCCTGCTCATCCAGGGCCACGCCGCCGCCCAGCCGCCCACGTCCCACGCGCGGCCCGATACCGCGCCCGCCGTTGGCCCGGTGCGCCGCGCGCTCCGTCCGGCGATTCCGCGGTCCGGCCACCGACCCCGCAGAGACGGCTCTGCTGCACTTCACCAGCGGCACCATCGGAACGCCAACAGGTGCCGGACGTGCGCCGGGCTCGTCCCAGGCCGGCGTCGAGTCGTCGCCCGGGTCCGGGGGGCTGGTGGCACGGTCGTTCAGGGACTCCACCCGGGCTCAATCATGTCGTGGGGCTCGACGGTGCGGGATCTGGCTCGTCGGGCGTCTCGGCGGGGGGATGGCCACCGCCGGTTCTGCGGTAGTAATCCCGGTAGATGATCTTGTAGAGGGGGATCCATCGTGGAATGCGATTGATGCCCGGAATCCATGGCGCGAACGTCGGCAGCAGGAAGCCGAGCAAGATCATGAGCAGCCCGACATCGAGGTCGAGATTGGCGTTTCCGGAAGGGTTGAGCGCAGGAATCTGGTACATGCCGGCATACAGCCAGAGCCAGACCTGCCCGGGGTAGTTCCACAGTTCGTTCATGACGCCCCACTGGTCACCCGCGACGCCCTGCGCCGTCGCGATGTCGGCCCAGAGGTTGCCGTCACCGAAGAACATGGTCGCTTTCGTGGTGTTGGTGCTCAGCTGCTGATCACTGCTCTGGAAATAGCCGTCGAGGCTGCCGTTCTGAGCGATCAGCTGTTCCGCCTGGATGATCACCGGGACAGGTCCGTAGTCGCCCGGGCCCACCGTGGCGGAGGTGGGGGTGAACGTCGCGCTCGGGTCGGCCAGCGCCCTCGCGTAGTTGTTGAGCCAGATCGTCTGCTGAGGCGATGCGAGCCGGGTCGCTGGTGCGCCCGGTGAGAGGTCGCCGCCGGCGGCCTTGTACTGACTGACGGCCGCCGCGACGGTGGGGTCGAAGGGCGCGGCGAGCCGGGAGACCGGGGCCAGGACGAAGTCGTCGGCGGTGTTGATCGGCAGGGTCAGGCCGAAGACCGATTTCGCGATCTCCGCCGGGCGGATCCCGGCGATCTCCTGCGATGCCCCGGAGGTGGTGTTGAACGGCGGGCCGTACCCGGCCGTCTTGCTCCCACCGAGCAGCTCCTGCACTGCCGTCTGGGTCAGGTCGGAGGGGTCATTGGTGTCCCAGTACTTGGCGCTGAACGCCTGCCCGGGTGGGGAGGCCGGGCCTTTGGGATAGGTCAGACCGCCGTTCGGGGAACCCCACAGGCTTGCGGCAAGAACGCACAGCAGGGCGACGACGACCACCGCGACAGTGCCCTCGGCGATGAGATCGAAGCGGCGTTCGGGGCCTTGCCAGGTGGCGAGCGCGTGGTGCTTGGTGCGAGTGGTGCCCGGCTCCTGCGCGGGTGCTGCCATCCTTGCCTCCTCAGCCCCGGACCGCGGTTCGGGCCGGCTCGTCGGGGACCTCCAGTGCTTCCGCCCCAGGTGGCGGCGCGACGCCCCTGCGTCGGATCAGGCCGATGTGCACCAGGACGATGAACAGCAGCACGGCGACGGTGACGACCATATGCACGGTGAACTGCTGACCTGCGTTCATCACGTTCCAGATCGAACCGATGCCGAGCGCGTTGAACGCGTCCTTGGCCTGCTGGCCGATCCACTGGCTGTCCCAGTTCGTCATCATCAAGAAGCCGGTGAAAGCAGTCAGGATGCTCACAATGAAGGCGAGGACACCGGTGATCCACGTCCAACCGCGCCCGCCGCGCCAGCCCATGGTGAAGAAGCTCGTCATGAAGTGGACGGCCATGAACAAGAACATGGCCTGCACACCCCAGAAATGAATGCTGTTCATAAAAGCGCCGAAGGTGTTCGTATGCCAGAACGACACCCCACCCAGTGCGATGATCACGCCGCTGACGACCGTGATGATGAGTGCCGCGAGCGTCAACACCCCCATGGTGTAGAGCACCGAGGAGACGAATGCCGGCTCCCGGTCGGGCAGCAACTTGCGCAGCGGGAGGTTCCGTACCAGGTAGCCCCGCAGCCACGGGCTTGGACGCTTCCACGAGAACCCTTCGGCACCCGTGGTGTTCGTGGTCGGGTCCGGTCCCCGGCCGCCCGGGGCGGCACCGCCGCCGCTCACCGGGCATTCCCGACGGCTGCATCTCCGGAGATGACGGTCCGGCCGGTCATCGCGCGTCCTCCGACGGCTCCGTTTTGCCGCCGGGCAGCTTGATGAACATGCCGGCAACGAAGATCAGCACGACCAGGCCCATCTCGATGAGGTTGCCGACCTTGAGAGTGAACCAACTGAACGTGGCGGCGTTGAAGCCGCCGTCGCCCACCAGGTCGAACACCGGCCCCCAGAGCTGTTTGATCATGCTTCACCTCCCTTCGACGATCGGTCGGACGACACGTTGCACCGCATGCCCTTGCCCGGCCGCAGCAGCCAGGGGTGGCCCTCTCCGAGAGGCACAGCGGCGCGGCAGGGCCGCCGAGTGAGTCACACTGAAACCGGTGCTCAGCGAGGTTCGCGTGAGCTTGAGCCGTGTGCAAGGAACCTGCGGAAATCCCCTTGATCCTCTGCCGCAGTTTATTCGGCGGGGACGGGCAAGAGGAATTTACTGGCCTTAATCCCTCAATCGTGTGAGAGGCGAAACCGCGGCAGGGGAAGAATGGACCGGATTCCCGTGGGGCGAATCCTTTCGGCCGCCTGGCGAGCGCTGTGCCGATCGGAGCAACTGGTTCGGGGCCGCTCGCACGTGCCCGTTCCACGGCTTTCTGCCACGCTCCGATTCCCGCCTCTGGTTTCGCTCGTCCAGGCGCTCGAGGGCGGTGATGGGCAGTGGGGTGGTGTCGGGCTGGGCGGAGATCAGCAGGCGGGGCCGACCCGCAGGACGTGGTGGCCCTCGACGTGGACGCCCTCACCGGCCTGCTGGCCGTGCAGCACCGGTCCGTGCCCGTGGTCGTGCACCGCTTTACCAATGCCGACGGCGACTACTACAGCGCTGACCCCGATTTCCACCCCGACGGCCGCTCCACCGCCCTGAACATCTACCCGGCCACCGGGAAGCGGAGGAGGTCCGGCTACACCGACGCCACCCGCCGCGACCAGTGGAGGGCGAGGGTTTCGCCGCGGCGCATGCCGGTGCCGAGCATGACCACGAACAGGTTCGTGAGGTTCGCAATGTGGTCGTGAACGATCGTTCACATCGCCTCGCCGAGCACGTTTCCGCAGGCCTGGCCTCTGCAGCCTGGTCGCGACGGGGTATTTGTTCATTCTGACTCCGTCGACGACTGCACGTCGTCGCATCCGCAGCCTGGTGACTCCCCGTCAACCGGCTGCGTGCGGGGAATCCGAACCGGCCGCCAACATTGGCGCCCCTCTTGTGGTCAGTCGTCAGGCGAGTGGCTGCGTTCGAGGCCGCCGCTGAAAGCGCCCGCGGCGAGGAACAGCGACGAGGTGGAGAGGGCGGTGCGAGCGGCCAGGCCCGACAGCAGGACCGCGACGAGCAGCGCGGCCCCGAACGCGGCGATGAGCACCATGAAGGGAACCCTCGGTTCGGCTATGGGGCAAGAGGGCCGGATCGTGGCGAAGAAGGCCGCTCGGAAGGGCGACGAACGCAGTCGGCCGCCGGCCGCGTACCGTGCCGAGGAGCTGGCGGTGATGCGCCGCCAGTTCTTCGCCCCCCGAGCGGCGGTGTATTGATCCGAATGGCGGACCTGGTCTGCGGCCCATCGGATGTTCCGCACGGCCCTGTGGACCGGCGTGCCGGGCCAACCGCTGTTAAGACGGTTCTGAGCCATCGTGTCCGGCTCTCCCGGCTCCGAGGAGGCATCCTCATGGGTGCTGCAACAACGAGTGCCACCGACACCGACGTGGTGCACATTCTCTGGATCAACGCGGGGCTCAGCTGCGACGGCGACTCGGTCTCTCTGACGGCCGCCATGCAGCCGAGCATCGAGGAGATCGTCACGGGGGCCCTGCCGGGCCTGCCGAAGGTCGCCGTCCACTGGCCGCTCATCGACTTCGAGTGCGGACCGGTGCAGGGCGCCGACAACTTCGTTGAGTGGTTCTTCAAGGCGGACCGCGGCGAACTCGACCCGTTCGTCCTGGTGGTCGAGGGATCCATCCCCAACGAGGAGATCAAGGAGGAGGGCTACTGGTGCGGCTTCGGCGACGACCCGGCGACGGGTCAGCCGATCACCACCAGTGAGTGGCTGGACCGGCTCGCCCCGAAGGCCACCGGCGTCGTCGCGATCGGCACCTGTGCCACGTACGGCGGTATCCACGCCATGGAGGGCAATCCGACCGGTGCGATGGGTGTGCCGGACTACCTCGGGTGGGACTGGAAGTCCAAGGCGGGGCTGCCGATCGTCTGCGTGCCCGGCTGCCCGATCCAGCCCGACAACTTCGCCGAGACCCTGACGTACCTGCTCTATCAGCTGGCCGGCTCGGCGCCGATGATCCCGCTGGACGACAAGCTGCGCCCCGCCTGGCTGTTCGGTGCCACCGTGCACGAGGGCTGCGACCGCGGCGGCTACTACGAACAGGGGCAGTTCGCCACCGACTACGGCACGCCGGAGTGCCTGGTGCGGCTCGGCTGCTGGGGCCCGGTGGTGAAGTGCAACGTCCCCAAGCGCGGTTGGATCAACGGGGTCGGCGGCTGCCCGAACGTCGGCGGCATCTGCATCGCCTGCACGATGCCCGGATTTCCTGACAAGTTCATGCCGTTCATGGACCCGCCTCCCGGCTCGACCGTCTCCACGGCGGCCAGTTCCGCGTACGGCTCGGTGATCCGGCGGCTGCGTGCGATCACCCTCAAGACCCTCGACAAGGAACCCAAGTGGCGCCGCACCGGCCGCAAGCTCACGACCGGCTACCGCGCCCCGTGGTGACCCGGCGGGCCGCTGCGCACCCCGCGTGGCGGCCCGCCCGCCGCTCCTCCCACCCCTTCAGAAGGGCACGACAGACACGATGGCACCGATGACCAAGGCGGCCGGGGACGGCAGCGGCCTGGTGGAGATGTCCTGGGACCCGATCACCCGGATCGTGGGCAGCCTGGGCATCCACACGAAGATCGACTTCAAGCAGAAGCGGGTGGCGGAGTGCTACAGCACCTCATCGGTCTTCCGCGGCTACAGCGTCTTCATGCGCGGCAAGGACCCGCGCGACGCGCACTTCATCACCAGCCGGATCTGCGGCATCTGCGGCGACAACCACGCCACCTGTTCGGTCTACACCCAGAACATGGCGTACGGCGTGAAGCCCCCGCACCTCGGTGAGTGGATCATCAACCTCGGCGAGGCCGCCGAGTACATGTTCGACCACAACATCTTCCAGGAGAACCTGGTCGGGGTCGACTACTGCGAGAAGATGGTTCGCGAGACCAACCCCGGCGTGCTGGAGTTGGCCGAGCGCACGGAAGCGCCGCACGCCGGCGAGCACGGCTACAAGACCATCGCCGACATCATGCGCTCGCTCAACCCGATCGAGGGTGAGTTCTACCGCGAGGCGCTGCAGGTCAGCCGCTACACCCGGGAGATGTTCTGCCTGATGGAAGGGCGCCACGTGCACCCCTCCACGCTCTATCCGGGCGGTGTCGGCACGGTGGCCACCGTCCAGCTGTTCACCGACTACCTGACCCGGCTGATGCGCTACGTCGAGTTCATGAAGAAGGTCGTGCCGCTCCACGACGACCTCTTCGACTTCTTCTACCAGGCGTTGCCCGGGTACGAGGAGGTCGGTCGGCGGCGCGTCCTGCTCGGCTGCTGGGGCAGCCTCAACGACCCGGACCACTGCGACTTCACCTACCGCAACATGACCGACTGGGGCCGGCGGATGTTCGTCACCCCCGGCGTCGTGGTCGACGGCAAACTGGTCACCAACGACCTCACCGAGATCAACCTCGGCATCCGGATCCTGCTCGGCAGCTCCTACTACGAGGACTGGCAGGGCAAGGAACTGTTCGTCACCCACGACCCGCTCGGCAACCCGGTCGACCCGCGCCACCCGTGGAACCAGCACACCATCCCGCAGCCGCAGAAGCGCAACTTCGACGACAAGTACAGCTGGGTGATGTCCCCACGCTGG
The DNA here is from genome assembly GCF_042873545.1 of Kitasatospora sp. NPDC004615. Lineage (NCBI taxonomy): Bacteria > Bacillati > Actinomycetota > Actinomycetes > Kitasatosporales > Streptomycetaceae > Kitasatospora > Kitasatospora sp. NPDC004615. The sequence continues at coordinate 1,476,357 of NZ_JBIALQ010000001.1, read as the reverse complement.
TTCGACGGCAAGAATCACCTGGCGCTCGACACCGGCGGCGGCCCGATCGCCCGGCTGTGGTCCACCGCGCTGTCCGGGCTGGTCGACATCGGCTACGTCAAGGCCACCGGCCACAGCGTGGTGATCAACCTGCCGCGCTCGATGACCAAGCCGGAGACCACCTTCGAGTGGAAGATCCCGCAGTGGAGCAACGCCATCGAGCGCAACCGCGCCCGCACCTACTTCCAGGCCTACGCTGCCGCCGCGGCCCTGCACTTCGCCGAGAAGGCGCTGGAGGAGGTCCGCGCCGGCCGCAGCCAGACCTGGGAGCGCTTCGAGGTGCCGGACGAGTCGATCGGCTGCGGCTTCACCGAGGCGGTCCGCGGTGTGCTCTCGCACCACATGGTGATCCGGGACGGCAAGATCGCCAACTACCACCCGTACCCGCCGACCCCGTGGAACGCCAGCGTCCGCGACAGCTACGGCACGCCCGGCCCGTACGAGGACGCGGTGCAGAACACGCCGATTTTCGAGGAGAACTCCCCGGACGACTTCAAGGGCATCGACATCATGCGGGCCGTCCGCAGCTTCGACCCCTGCCTGCCCTGCGGCGTCCACATGTACGTGGGCGGTGGCAAGACCGTGCAGCAGATGCACGTGCCCACCGGCCTGAGCGGGCTCGCATGACGGCGGAGCAGACCGGGCAACGGGTCCAGGAAGCGCTGGACCGGCTCGCCGCGTGCGGCGCGCAGGAGACCGGCGAGCACTTGGTGCGCGAGCTGATGGAGATGTACGGCGACGGCCTCACCCGACTGGTCCGGGCGGTGCCGCCGCCCGCGCTGGACCGGCTGCTGGACGACCCGGTGGTGGCCGGACTGCTCGTCCTGCACGACCTGCACCCCGAGGACACCACCGCCCGTATCCGCCGGGCGCTCGCCACCCTCGCCGAGCCGATCGAACTGTCCGGCTACGAACCCGCCACCGGCACCGCCCGGCTCCGCCGCACCCGAGGAGGCTGCGGCTGCTCCGAGCAGGACATCGAGACCGTTCTCGCCTGCCACGCACCCGAGGTGACGGCGCTTGAGCTGGAACAGGCCCCGCAGCTGCTGCAGATCTCGGCCCGCCCGCCCAGCCCGGCGGAGGCACGGTGAGCATCCGTCGACTCGACAGGCTCGGCACTGCCTTGCTGCGCCGGCTGCGCGAACCGGCCCCTCCGCAGCCCGAGCGCTGCACCTTCTGCGGCCAGCGCGTTCCGCAGCACCACCGGCACTTGGTGGACACCGAGGAACAGGCCCTGACCTGCGTCTGCACCGCGTGCGGGCTGCTCTTCCAGCAGCCGGGCGCGGCCGGCGGCCGTTACCGCAGTGTCCCCGACCGCCACCTGATCGACCCGGACCACCGGATCGGCGAGGACGCCTGGGCGGCGCTCGGCATCCCGGTCGGGACCGCCTTCCTGTTCCGCAACGCCAGGCAGGACCGACTGGTGGTGTTCTACCCCGGCCCGGCCGGTGCCACCGAGAGCGAGCCGGACGAGGCCGCCTGGCAGACCGCCCTCGACGGCAGCCGGCTCGCCGCCGTCCTGGAGCCGGACGTCGAGGCGCTGCTGCTGCGGCACACCGAAGACGGCGTCCAGTGCCACCTGGTGCCCATCGACACCTGCTACGAACTGGTCGGCCGGCTGCGGCGCTGCTGGCGGGGGTTCGACGGCGGCGCCGAGGCCCGGGCCGAACTCGACGCCTTCTTCGCCCGGCTCGACGAGCGCGCCAGGCCGCTGGCGGCGGAGGTCTCCCGATGACCGAACTCGGCTTCGCCTGTACCGGCGTGACGACCGATCCGCACGCCGCCGGGCCCACGCTCGTCTTCCGGCTGCGGATCACCGCGCCCGCCGCCCGGGTGCACGCCCTCGCGCTCCGCTGCCAGCTTCGCATCGAACCCGCCCGCCGCGGCTACGGCGAGGCGGAGGGCGAGCGGCTCGCCGACCTGTTCGGCGAGCGCTCCCGCTGGGGCACGACGCTCAACCCGGTCCAGCTCGCCCAGGTGCCGCTGATGGTCCCCGGGTTCACCGGCGAGACCGAGGTGGACCTGCCCGTGCCGTGCACCTACGACATGGACGTCGCGTCCGCCCGCTACCTCAGGGCGCTGGACGGCGGGGAGGTCCCGTTGCTGCTTCTGTTCTCGGGCACCGCGTTCGCCGGGCCCCGCGGGTTCCAGGTCACCCCGGTCCCGTGGGACCGGGAGGCCTCGGTGCGGATGCCCGTCGCGGTGTGGCGGGAGGCGATCGACCGGCACTTCCCCGGCTGCGGCTGGCTGCGGCTGCCCGAGGACGTGATGGACGCGCTGCTCGCCTACCGTTCCCGCCGCGCCCTGCCCTCCTGGGAGGCCACCGTGCGGGAACTGCTGACCGCCACCGAGCTCGAGGACGCCGCCCGGTGACCGCCTTGACCGAGGAGTTCGACAGCAGATTCGCGCAGGCCCGGCAGATCGCCGACGCCGTGCTCTTCGAGGGGTACGTGCTGTACCCCTACCGCGCCTCGGCCGCCAAGAACCGGCTCCGCTGGCAGTTCGGCGTGCTCGTCCCGCCCTGCTGGGGCGAGGACAGCGGCGAGCACTCCCACCAGCGCACCGAGTGCCTGATGGAGCCGCGCCCCGGCGACCGACTGGCTGTGGAGCTGCGCTTCCTGCGGGCTCAGCGCCGCACCGTCGAACGCGCCCTGCCCGGCGGCGGGTTCGAGCAGGCCGAGGAGTTGGAGCTCGCCGACCGGGTGATGGTGCCGTGGGACGAAGGCGTCGAGGAGCGCATCGAGCTACTGCTTCCGGTCACGGAGCCGGCCGAGGGGGTGGTGCACCCGTTCCACCTCCTGGCCGGCGAGGACATCGAAATCCTCTATGAGGAAGACGTGCCGATCGGACGGCTGGTCCGGCGACGGGAGTCGGTCGAGGGCGTGCTGAGGCTGACGGCCCGCGCGGTCCCGGGGCCGTACGCGGTCCAGCGGCTGACCGTCGTGGTGGAGAACACCACCGTCCGGACGGCGGCGCCGGCAGCTGGGCGGGAGGCGGCGCTGCAGCACTCACTCGTCTCGGCGCACCTGTTGCTGGGGCTCGACCGGGGCTCCTTCCTGTCGGTCACCGACCCGCCCGAGTGGGCCAGGGAGGCGGTCGCGCAGTGCCGCAACGAGCACACCTGGCCGGTCCTCGCCGGGCCGCCCGGGCGCTGCCGGGTGCTGCTCTCCTCGCCGATCATCCTGGAGGACCACCCGAGCATCGCCCCCGAGAGCCCCGGCGCGCTCTACGACGCGACCGAGATCGACGAGATTCTCGCACTGCGGACCGCCGCCCTGACCGACCGTGAGAAGCGCGAGGCCCGCGGTACCGACGAGCGGGCCGGCGCAGTGATCGACCTCGCCGACTCGATGCCGCCGGAGGTGCTGGAACGCCTGCACGGCGCCGTCCGAGGCCTGCGCGAGATCACCGGGAACGTGCCCGGCCGGCCGTGGTGGGATCCGGGCGACGACCCCGAGGCCGACCCGGAACACGACCGGGTCGTTGTCAACGGCCGGCAGGTCGGTGCGGGCAGCCGGGTCGTGCTCAGGCCCGGGCGGCGGCGCACCGACGCGCAGGACCTGTTCCTGGACGGGCGGACCGCCCTCGTCGAGGCCGTGCTGCACGACGTGGACGGCTCGGTCCACCTCGCCGTGACGGTGGAGGACGACCCCGGCGCGGACCTGTGGCGGGCCCAGGGCCGCTTCCGCTACTTCCAGCCCGACGAGATCGCCCTGTTGGAGGAGCCATGAGCACGGGCCGCGTCCTGGTCGCCGGGGTCGGCAACATCCTCCTCGGCGACGACGGGTTCGGGGTGGAGACCGTCCGGCGGCTGGGGGAGCACCCGCTGCCGGACGAGGTTGAACTGCTCGACGTGGGCGTGCGCGGCGTCCACCTCGCATACCAGGCCCTGGACGGCTACCGGCTGCTGGTGCTGGTCGACGCCACCGCGCGAGGCGGTGGGCCGGGCACTGTCTACCTGATCGAACCGGACGCCGGCCCGGTCGAGGTGCCCGTCCTGGACGGGCACCGGATGGGACCCGACGCAGTACTCGCGTTGCTCGGCACCCTGGCCGCAGGTACCGGAGGCACCCTGCCCGAGCGGGTGCTCGTGGTGGGCTGCGAGCCGGAGTCGCTGGACGAGGGAATCGGCCTGAGCACACCGGTTGCCGCCGCCGTCGAGGAGGCGGTCCGGGTGGTTCTGCGGATCGTCGGCGCGGAGGAGCCGACGGGCGCGAAGGCGGACCTGCAAGTGGAGAGGGAGACAACGGCATGGTGAAGAAGCTGCTCTGTGCGGCCGTCGTGACAGCCGTGGCGGCGGTGATCTGGCAGAACCTGGACGACGTGAAGCGGTACGTGAGGATCAGCCGGATGTGAGCCGCGGATTGCTGCGAACGGCGTAGCCCCCCGGCGCGGCGGCGGTGCGGCTCCGAGCCGCTGCCGCCGCCGCGCCCTTCAATGAAGCCTTGTTGCCTCCCAGCAGCGGGAACGGGGCCCATGCACGAGATGTCGATCGCGGCGGCAGTCGTCGAACAGGTGGACGCCGCGGCGCGCGAGCACGGGATGGAGGCCGTCGTCCTGGTGCGGCTGCAGGTCGGCGAACTGGCCGGCGTGGTGCCCTCGGCTCTCGAGTTCTGCTTCGAACTGGCCTGCGCCGGAACGCTGCTGGAAGGCGCGGTCCTGGAGACCGAGACGGTGCCGGCCCGCGCGAGGTGCCTCGGGTGCGAAACCGAATGGTCCGTCGGTATGCCGCCCGACCTCGGCTGCCCGAACTGCGCCGGCTCCGGCGTCGAACTGCTGGCCGGCCGCGAGCTGCAGATCATCGGCGTTGAACGGGCCGCGCGCCCGGCGGGCGCCGGAGCCCGACAGGAAGGCTGAACTCCCATGTGTCGTACGGTGGAACTCCGGCAGGCGGTCCTGGCCCGGAACGACGACGGTGCCCGCGCCCTGCGCGCCCGGCTCGCCGCCCAGGGCACCGTCGCGGTGAACCTGCTCTCCAGCCCCGGCAGCGGGAAGACCGCGCTGCTCGAGGCCGAACTCTGCCTGGCCCGGGACCGCGGGATTGCCGTCGCCGCCCTCACCGCCGACCTCGCGACGGAGAACGACGCACTGCGGCTGGCCCGTTCGGGCGTGCCGGTGAAGCAGGTGCTCACCGACGGGCTGTGCCACCTCGAGTCCGAGATGCTCACCGGGCAGCTGGCCGGCTGGCTGCCCGCCGGCACCCGGCTGCTGTTCGTGGAGAACGTCGGCAATCTGGTCTGCCCGGCCTCGTACGACCTCGGCGAAACGCTGCGGGTGGCGCTCGCCTCGGTCACCGAGGGCGAGGACAAGCCGCTCAAGTACCCCACCGCGTTCGGGCTGGCCAACCTGGTGCTGGTGACGAAAGCCGACCTCGCTGCGGCGGTGGAGTTCGACGAGACGGCGTTCCTGGCCAACGTCGCCCGGGTCAACCCGGGGGTGGAGGTGGTGTTCACCTCGGCCCGGACCGGGCAGGGCGTGGGCGAGTTGCTGGACCGGGCGTGCGCCGTGCTGGACGGTGCGGAGGTGCACCGGCCGGTGATGGCGGGAGCGTCGGCGAACGGGCCCGGGCACCTGCACTCCCGCGGGGATGCGCACTCGCACGACGGTGCTGCCGCGGAGCACCTGTGAAGGCCGCTCAGGAAGCTTCGCCGGCAGCCGGGTTGGAGCGGCGGCGGGTGGCTGTGCGCGGGGTCGTCCAAGGCGTCGGGTTCCGGCCGTTCGTCTTCGCGCTCGCCGCCGAACTCGGCCTTGCCGGGACCGTCACCAACACCGGCGAAGGGGTGCTCGCCGAGATCGAAGGGCAGACCGAGGCGCTCGATTCGTTCTGCCGGCGCGTCGCCGGCGACGCGCCGCCGCTGGCACGCGTCGACGCAGTCGAACATGCGCCGTTGCCGCCAACCGGCGCGACCGGCTTCGCCATCACCCCCTCCTGCGGCGACGGCCTGCGGCGCTCCCTGGTCCCGCCGGACACCGCCACCTGTGCGGACTGCCTCGCCGAACTGGCCGACCCCCACGGCCGCCGCCACCGGCACCCGTTCATCAGCTGCACCAACTGCGGGCCGCGCCACACCATCGTCACCGGTCTGCCGTACGACCGCGCCAACACCACCATGGCGGACTTCCCGATGTGTCCGGACTGCGCACGGGAGTACACCGACCCCGCCGACCGGCGCTTTCACGCCCAGCCGGTCTGCTGCCACGCCTGCGGGCCCGAACTCTCCCTCGTCGTACCGGGTGACCGGACGACCCGCCGCGAGGACGCCCTCGACGGGGCCCGCCGGATGCTCCGGGGCGGCGCGATCCTGGCCGTCAAGGGCATCGGCGGGTACCACCTGGCGTGCGACGCGCGGAACTTGCCGAGCGTCGCCCGGCTGCGCCGGCGCAAGCGGCGCGGTTCCAAGCCGTTCGCGTTGATGGCCCGGGACCTTTCCGAGCTCGCCGGGCTGGTGCAGGTGGGGCCGGTGGAGGAGGAACTGCTCACCGGTGCGGCCCGGCCGATCGTGCTGCTCCGCCGCGTGGGCCCGAAAGTCTCGGCGCCGGGGGCGGTGGCGGCGCTGGAGGCCGTCGCGCCCCGCAGCCCCGACCTCGGCGTGATGCTGCCGTACACCCCGCTGCATCACCTGCTGCTCGCGCCGCCCGGGCCGGGGCTGCTCGTGATGACCAGCGCCAACCTCTCCGGCGAGCCGATCGTCACCGACGACCAGGACGCCTTCGACCGGCTGGCTCCGCTGGTGGACGGCTGGCTGACGCACGACCGGACCATCCACGTCCCGTGCGAGGACTCGGTGGTGCGGGTGGTCGACGGGGAGCACCTGCCGGTCCGGCGCTCCCGCGGCCACGTGCCGCTGCCGCTGCCGCTTCCCGTGCCGGTCCGGCCGGTGCTGGCCGTCGGAGGGGACCTCAAGAACACCTTCGCGCTGGCGCGCGACGGCTACGCCTGGCTGTCCGGCCACATCGGGGACATGGACGACCTCGCCACACTGGAAGCCTTCGACCGCGGGACGGCGCACCTGGAGGCCGTCACCGGGGTCCAGCCCGAGGTGTTGGCGGTGGACCGGCACCCCAACTACCGGTCGGCCCGGCACGCCCGGCGGTCCTTCGGCGGCGCACGCGTGCGGCCGGTACAGCACCACCACGCGCACATTGCCTCCGTCATGGCCGAACACGGGCTGGACGGCAGCCGGCCCGTCATCGGGGTTGCGTTCGACGGCACCGGGTACGGCGACGACGGCGCCGTCTGGGGCGGCGAGGTGCTGCTCGCCGACTACGACGGCTTCCGGCGGCTCGGACACCTGGCGTACGTGCCGCTGCCCGGCGGCGACGCCGCGGTGGTCCGGCCGTACCGGATGGCGCTCGCCCACCTGTGGGCGGCGGGCATTCCGTGGTCGGCCGACCTGGCACCGGTCCGGGCCTGCCCGCGCGACGAACTGGCGGTACTCGAAACCCAGTTGGATCGGTCGTTGAACTGTGTGCCGACCTCCAGCATGGGGCGGCTGTTCGACGCGGTGTCCGCGCTGGCCGGTGTCTGCCAGCTGGCCGAGTACGAGGCGCAGGCGGCCATTGAGCTCGAGGCCGCAGCGCTGGCCCACGGGCCCGCCGAGGGGTACGCCTTCGGGTTCCGGCGCGACGGCAGCGTGCTGCTCGGCGAGCCCGAGCCGGTGCTGGCCGCCGTGGTCGCAGACCTCGCCCGAGGGGCGTCCGGCGGCCTGGTCGCCGCCCGGTTCCATGCCGCGGTGGCCGAGCTGGTGCGGGCTCAGTGCCGGGCCGCCCGCGATGAGCAGGGCACGGACACGGTCGCCCTGACCGGTGGCGTGTTCGCCAACGCGCTGCTCTCGTCGGCCTGCGCGCGCGGGCTGCGGGAGGACGGCTTCACCGTGCTGCGGCACCGCCGGGTGCCCCCCAACGACGGCGGGCTGGCGCTCGGCCAGCTGATGGTGGCCGCCCGGGCCGGCGGCCCGGGCGCGGGTTGAGAGGAGAGAAGGAATGTGCCTGGCGGTGCCCGGCAGGGTGATGGAGATCTCGGAAAGGGACGGGACGCGAATGGCGGTCGTCGACTTCGGCGGGGTGGTCAAGGACGTGTGCCTGGAGTACCTGCCCGACCTCGAGGTCGGTGAGTACGCCATCGTGCACGTCGGTTTCGCGTTGCAGCGGCTGGACGAGGAGTCGGCCCGGAAGACCCTCGACCTCTTCGCCGAACTCGGCCTGCTGCAGGAGGAGTTCGGCGACCCATGGGAGGCGGCGGCGGGAACGGGCGCGACGGAGGAGCGGCAGTGAGGTACCTGGAGGAGTTCCAGAACCCGGAGTTGGCGGGTGGGCTGCTGGCCGACATCCGCGCTGCGGTCACCCGGCCGTGGGCGCTGATGGAGGTCTGCGGCGGGCAGACGCACACCATCATCCGGCACGGCATCGACCAACTGCTGCCGGAGGGCGTGGAGTTGATCCATGGGCCGGGGTGCCCGGTGTGCGTCACCCCGCTCGAGGTGATCGACCGAGCGCTGGCCATCGCAGCCCGGCCCGAGGTGATCTTCTGCTCCTTCGGCGACATGCTGCGGGTGCCCGGCACCGACCGCGACCTGTTCCGGGTCCGCGGCGAGGGCGGCGACGTCCGGGTGGTCTACTCGCCGCTCGACGCGCTGCGGATCGCCCGGGAGAACCCGGACCGCGAGGTGGTCTTCTTCGGCATCGGCTTCGAGACCACGGCCCCGCCCAACGCCATGGCCGTCCACCAGGCCCGGAAGCTGGGCGTGCGCAACTTCAGCATGCTGGTCTCGCACGTCCGGGTGCCTCCGGCCATCGAGGCCATCATGACCTCGCCCGACTGCCGGGTGCAGGGCTTCCTGGCCGCCGGGCACGTGTGCAGCGTGATGGGCACCGAGGAATACCCGGCGCTGGCCGAGCGCCACCGGGTGCCGATCGTGGTCACCGGCTTCGAACCGCTCGACATCCTGGAGGGGATCCGGCGCACCGTGCGGCAGTTGGAGCGCGGCGAGCACCGAGTCGACAACGCCTACCCGCGGGCCGTCCGCCCCGAGGGCAACCCGGCGGCCCGGGCCATGCTGGAAGACGTCTTCGAGGTGACCGACCGGGCCTGGCGCGGCATCGGAGTGATCCCGCAGAGCGGCTGGCGGCTCTCCCCGCGCTACCGCGACCACGACGCCGAGCACCGCTTCGACGTCTCCGGGATCACCACCTGCGAGCCGGCGCAGTGCCGGGCCGGCGAGGTGCTGCAAGGGCAACTCAAGCCGAACGAGTGCGAGGCCTTCGGCACGCTCTGCACCCCGCGCACCCCACTCGGTGCCACCATGGTGTCCAGCGAAGGGGCGTGCGCGGCCTACTACCTCTACCGGCGACTGGGCGCGCCGACCACTCCCCAGGAGGCGACCTTCGTTGGCTGACATCGAGATTCTCACCGCGCCGCCGGCGACCGCGCCGCCGGCGACCGCGCTGCCGGCGACCGCGCCCGACGGGCCGCCCTCGGCGCCCGACTTCTCCGGGTGGTCCTGCCCGCTGCCGCTGCGCGACCACCCCAGGGTGGTGATGGGGCACGGCGGCGGCGGGGCGATGTCCGCCGAGCTGGTGGCCAACTTGTTCGCGCCCGCGTTCGGCGGCCCTGCCCTCGCCGGCCTCGGCGACTCCGCCGTACTGGAACTCGGCGGCGCGCGGCTCGCCTTCTCCACCGACTCGTACGTGGTGCGGCCGCTGTTCTTCCCCGGCGGCAGCATCGGGGACCTTGCCGTCAACGGCACAGTCAACGACCTCGCGATGAGCGGCGCGCGGCCCGCCTACCTGTCCTGCGGCTTCATCCTTGAAGAGGGAGTGGAGATGGCCGCCGTCGACCGGGTCGCGCGGGCCGTCGGCGCTGCCGCGCGGGCGGCCGGAGTGGAGATCGCCACCGGCGACACCAAGGTGGTCGAGGCCGGTCACGGCGACGGCATCTACCTCAACACGGCCGGCATCGGGCTGGTCCCGGCCGGCGTGGACATCAGGCCGCAGCGGGCCGCTCCCGGTGACGTGGTGATCGTCAGCGGGGAGATCGGCCTGCACGGCGTGGCCATCATGAGCGTGCGCGAGGGCCTGGAGTTCGGAGTCGAGATCGAGAGCGACTGCGCGTCGCTCGGCGGCCTGGTCGAGGCGATGCTCGCCGTCACCCCCGACCTGCACGTCCTGCGCGATCCCACCCGCGGCGGTCTCGCCGCCGCTCTCAACGAAATCGCGATGGCCGCCGGGGTCGGTGTGGTGGTCAACGAGCGGTCGGTGCCGATTCCGCCGCAGGTGGCGAATGCCTGTGCGGTGCTGGGCCTCGACCCGCTGTACGTCGCCAACGAAGGCAAGCTGGTCGCCTTCGTGCCCCGCCGGACCGCCGACGCCGTGCTCGACGCGATGCGCGCGCACCCGCTCGGCGCCAACGCGGCAGTGATCGGTGAATGCGTCCCCGACCACCCCGGCATGGTCGTCGCTCGAACCGCGTTCGGCGCCACCCGGGTGATGGACCTGCCCATCGGCGAGCAGCTACCGAGAATCTGCTGATCGCGCAGCAACGCCTGCCCATCGGAACGAGGAAGGGCTGGGGCGGCCGAGTGAGGAGACCGCACGGGTGAGCACCCCACCCGGTGCCACGGACCGCGACCGCCCCGTCCCGCTGCCCGGTCCCCGCACCCCCTCCGGCGCGCCGTCGCAGTCCGGCGGGCCCATGGTGGTGTGCGGCGGCGACGCGCTCGGTGGGGTGGCGCAGTGTCTTGGAGTCGATGGCGAGGGGGATGCCTTCGGCGATCACGATGCTGGCGGCGGTGCGGCGCAGGTCGGGCAGGCCAATGACGGGCAGGCCGGCTTCGGTCGTGCGCTTGTGGAGTTGGTCGAGGGCCCGTTGGGGTCGTAGGGGAGTGCCGTCCGGTTCCGGGAAAACGAGTCCTTCGAGCCGGCCTTGAGGGTGGGCGTTCATCTGGAGGGCGGCCTGGCGGTGGAGGGCGGCGGTGATTCTGGGGGTGGCTGATCCAGGCGCGGCTGGCCTCGGTCTGCGCGGGGTGCGGTTGGCGGGGCGTGGCGGGTGCTGGTGTGTGGGACGGCGGGCGCGGCAGACGGGGGTGCCGAGTTCTTCGCGGTCGGCGGTGTCGAGGATCCAGGCGATGCCGTTGACGCCTGCGCGGGCGGCGCGGGGGGTGAGTTCGGCGTAGATGTCGGCGCTGGTGGACAGGACTCGGTGACGGAGGGCCTTGGACATGTTCGGCAGGGGGACGTTGGCGGCGAGGCCGAAGCTCATCGCGAGGTGGCGCAGGTCGTGGAGGGCGATGCGGGGGACGCCGGCTTTGTCGCAGAGCAGGTGGAAGTGGTCGAGGACGGCCTTGGGGTGCAGGGGGCGGCCGTGGCGGTGGAAGACGTAGCCGGTGGGGTCAGTGGTGTTGCCGAAGGGGCTGGTGTCGGCGAGGTCGTCGAGGGCGGTGGCCGCGCGGTGGGAGAGGGCGACCCAGGTCTTGCTGTGCGGGGTCTTCGGGGTGGTGAGGGTGAGCTGGTTGTTGTCGACGACGGAGAGGGTCGGACGAACAGGACGTTCTCGGCCCGGTGCGTCGCGCCAGTGGAGGGCGAGTGCTTCGCCCTTGCGCGGGCCGGTGTCGATCACGAGTTCGGCGAGGTCGGCGTAGAAGGGGTCGATGGCCCGGGTGAAGCGCAGGAAGCGTGAGGTCTGGGCCTCGGTCCGCAGGCGCCGGGTGTGGAGGCGGGCCGGGGCAGCAGCGGGGGTTTGGCGACGTTGCGGGACAGGCTCGTCGTTGACGGCGCTCGTCAACGAGCTGGATAGGGTCGCCATGATCCGGTAGACGGTCACTCTGCCGCGCCCGCAACGGAGTTGGGTGGTGACGTAGGCGCGTAGGTGCTGGCGGTCGAGGTCGTCCCGGGGGAATGGCGCCGAGGGCGGGGACGAGGTCGTTCTCGACGTAGGAGCGGTAACGGGCCAGCGAGCACTGCCCCGTCCTCAAGGCCCCCAGCCGCGAGGTCACGCGGCTGCTGCTCTGCCGGCTCACCGGCCAGACCCTCCGCCAGGGCATGGACCTCCTCGGCGTCGGAACACCCGAGCGGCTGTAGATCTTGACGAACTTCGGGGCGGACAGGATCACTTGTCCGCCCCGAAGGCATATCCGTGATGTCTCGCTGTTGCAGTTCTGCTGGGAAGTCCGGAATACCCAGCAGGACGCGATCAAGAGGTGGTCCTGCTGAGGTCCTTGATTCAGATCATCGCGCCGCAGAGGCGGAGGCCGTCGAGGGTCGTCATGCCGATCACTTTTTATGGTCGCGTCGGTGGCGGGCCGCCGCTTCGGGCGCGGTGAGGAAGAACGGGTGCTGCGGGACCGGGTGTCAGGGGCCGGTCCCGCAGCGGGTGCCCGCCGTGGGACCGGGCGTCAGGTCCGGTTCCACGGCGGGCACCCCCTTCCCGGGCCCAGGCGCGAGCGCGGGAAGGGGGGTCTGTGTCGCCCTGCTACTCGCCGGTCGCGGGGGTGACCGTCACGGTGTGGCCGGGGTCGGTGGCGGAGGTGGCCAGGCGCAGGGTGAAGGTGCCGGGTTCGGTGGTCCAGGCGTGGGCGTCGGTGTCCCAGTGCTGGAAGGCCCGCAGGGCGATCTCGATGCGGGCGAGCACGCGCTCGCCGGCCTGGGCGCGGACGGCGGTGAAGCCGGCGAGCCAGGCGACCGGCCGCTCGACGGTCGACTCCGGGCGGGACAGGTAGGCCTGGAGGACCTGCTTGCCAGGCCGGGCGCCGGTGTTGGTGACGTCCGCCAGCACGACGACGCGGTCCCCGGCGGTGCTGACGGTGGGCTGGTCGATCCGCCAGGTGGTGTAGCCGAGGCCGGAGCCGAACGGCAGCGCGGGCCCGCGGCCACCGGCCTGCTCGCGCTTGAGCCAGGCGCGGTAGCCGACGTGGAGGCCCTCGGTGTAGGCGAGCCGGCCCTCGCGGGGCTCGACGGTCCACACCGGGACGTCCTCCTCGCGGGCGGGCCAGGTGGTGGGCAGCCGCCCGCCGGGCTCGCGGGCGCCGGTGAGGACGTCGGCGAGCGCGGCGCCGAACTCCTGGCCGGGGAACCAGGACAGGACGACGGCGGCCACCTCGTCGAGCCAGGGCATCAGCACCGGGGCACCGGAGTTGACGACCACGACCGTGCGGGGGTTGGCCGCGGCGACGCGGCGCACCAGCTCGTCCTGGCCCTCGGGCAGGCCGAGGCCCGACCGGTCGAAGCCCTCCGACTCCAGGGCTTCGGTGGTGCCGACGACCACGACGGCGATGTCGCTGGCGGCGGCCACCTCGACCGCCCGGCGGAGCTCCTCGGCCGGGTCGCCGAAGAGGTCCTGGTAGCCGAGCTGGACCATCGCGACGGGGAAGCCGCCCGGGAGCTCCGGGCGGTAGGTCAGGCGCAGCTCGACGGCCTGGCCGTGGTTCAGGTCGCGGGAGACCACCCGCTTCGGGGGGTTGAGGATCGCGGTGACGGGGTCGCCGCCGGGGGCGGCGAGCGAGTCGGTGCTGACGGTCTCGCCGTCGATCTCGAAGGTGAAGCCGCCGACTCCGGCGAAGCCGAGGTCGTGCCGGCCGTCGCGGTCGGGGGTGAGGCGGGTGGTCAGCTCGATGCGGTCGGCCATGGCCAGGCGCGGGTCGCCGAGCCAGGCGAGGCGGCCGGAGGGAATGATCTCCTCGGCGAACGCGGTGCTGTCATGGTCGAGATACCGGACGCGGACCCCGTCGGCGCCCGAGACCGGGTCGGTGACCGTGCCCCGGGTGAAGGCGTGCAGCTCGTCGGCCGGCGGCAGGCCGGGCGCGAAGGTGACGGCGTGCTTCCCGTAGGCGGTCCGCAGGCCCTCGAGCGGCGTGACGACGTGGTAGGGGAACACGGTCGCCGAGCCGCCGCCCTGGGCCCGGGCGCGCAGGGCGTGCTGCCCGATCACGCCGACCGTCAGTCCGTCCCGGGGCTCGACCGGCAGGGTGCCGTCGTTGCGGGCCAGCACCATGCCGTCGGCGGCGGCCTCGCGCAGCAGGTCGGCAATGGCGGTGCGGTCCCAGGGCTCGACCGGGGTGGCCGCGGGGCCGCTCTCCAGGGCGCCGACGCGTGAGGCGAGCAGCAGCAGCCGGGCGACCTTCTCGTCGATCGCGCTCTGCGGGACCCGTCCGGCCGTCACGGCCTCGACGAGTGCCTCGCCCCAGGGCCCCTCCGGGCCGGGCATGACGAGGTCCTGGCCGGAGGCGGCCGACGGCTCGGTGTCGCGCACCGCCGCCCAGTCGGAGACGACGACGCCGTCGAAGCCCCACTCGTCCTTCAGCGGGTCGCGCAGCAGCGGGTTGGCGGACATCGTCACGCCGTTGACGGTGTTGTAGGCGGACATCACCAGCCAGGCCCCCTCGTCGACCATCCGCTCGAAGGGTGCCAGGTAGACCTCGCGCAGCGTCCGCTCGTCGGCGTGGACGTCGACGGTGAAGCGGTCGGTCTCGGAGTCGTTGGCGACGTAGTGCTTCGCGGTGGTGGCGACGCCGTGCGCCTGGACGGAGGCGACGTAGGCGGCGCCGAACTCGCCGGAGAGGTAGGGGTCCTCGCTGAACGCCTCGAAGTGACGGCCGCCGCGCGGCGAGCGGTGCAGGTTGACCGTCGGGCCGAGCACGACGTCGACGTTCTTGGACCGGGCCTCGGCGGCGATCAGGGCGCCGAGCCGGCGGACCTGCTCCAGGTCCCAGGTGGCGCAGACGCAGCTCGCCGAGGGCAGGCTGGCCGAGGGGTCGCGGTCGTCCATCGCGGTGCCGCGCACGCCGGTGGGACCGTCGGAGACGACGATGGGGCGCAGGCCGACGGCGGGTTCGTCGTGCAGCGACCACATGGAGGCGCCGGTCAGCAGGCGGACCTTCTGCTCCAGGGTGAGGCGCTCGACCAGCGCAGTGATGGGCGGGGTGGTGAACATCGCCGCGTCCTTTCACAACAGGGGTTGGTTCGGTGGTGCAGTGGGTGCGATCCGGTCAGCGGACGCTGCGGATCGGGAGGACGGAGAGCGCGCCCAGCAGCGCGATCACTCCGACCACCGGGTAGAGCGCGCCGTAGCTGCCGAAGACGTGGACGACGCCCGCGGCCACGACCGGTGCGACGGTGTTGGGCAGGGTGGCGGCGAGGTTGAGCACGCCGAGGTCCTTGCCGAAGTCGTCCGGGTTCGGCAGCACGCTGCTCATCAGCGCCTGGTCGACCGCGATGAACGCCCCGAAGCCGGAGGCGACCACGAGAGCGGACAGCGCGAGTCCGGGCACCGACGGCAGCAGGAGCGGGATCACGGTGCCGGACGTGATGAGCAGTCCCCCGAGGAGGACCACGGGCTTGCGCCGGCCGATGCGGTCGGAGAGGGGGCCGGCGACCGCCGTGGCGACGATGACGCCGGGCAGTGCGGCGAGCCCGAGCAGTGGCACGGTCCGCGTCGCCTCCTCCAGGGTCAGGCCGAGGTAGTCCTGCGCCAGGTAGAGCTGGTAGGTGTTCAGCATCGCGTACCCGCCGAACAGCAGCAGGCGTCCGGCGAAGCCCCAGAAGAAGTCGGGGTGGCGGACCGGGTTGACCCAGAAGGCGGCGAGGAAGGCCCGCAGCGAGAACTGCCGGCGTGACTCACCGCGGTTGTCCCGGTCGGGCACGAGCACGACGAACAGCACGATGCCGAGCAGGACGACGCCGGCCATGAGCGCGTACCCGAGCGGGAGGTCGTCGGCGAACACCGAGCCGACGGCCGGGCCGGCGACGGAGCCGAGGAGCACGCCCAGGCCCACGCCGGTCGAGTACCGACCGCGCAGCTTCTCCGGAACCCGGTCGGGCAGCACCGCGGAGAACGGTCCCTGGGAGGCGTTGAAGCCGAACTGCACCAGCATGACGCACACGGTCAGCGCGGCCACGCTCGGCGCGAGCCCGGCGGTCAGCAGGGCGACGGAGCCGATGAGGGCGCCGCCGAGCATCCACGGTCTTCGCGCGCCGTACCGAGTGCGGGTCCGGTCGGACAGCACGCCGGCGATCGGCTGGGCGAGCATCGCGGCCACGGCGCCGAGGGCATTGATCACCGCGAGGTTCGAGGCCTTCGCGTCCGGGGCCAGGTGCTCGACCTGGATGGCGGCGTAGTACGTCGAGACGGCGTAGGCGACCGGGGCGGTGGCGGCGACGAACGGGGCGGTCCGGAACAGCCGCCGCAGCTCCGGGGGTACCGGGCCCTTCGGTTCCGCCGCCCGGTCGTCCGCCGGCGGGGGGCCGTCTACGGGTGCGGGGCCGGTGACCGGCGGGGGGTCGTACGCGGGGCCGGGGGCGGCGTGCACGGACATGCTGGTCTCCGATTCTCCGGCCGAGTCACTGCGGGCCGTTGCGGTGGGCGCGGGCGCGGGCGCCGAGCCAGGCGAGGCTCGGTTTGGGGGTGCGGACGAAGGTCTCCCGGTCCACGGCGATCAGGCCGAAAGTGGGCGCGTAGCGGCCCCATTCGTAGTTGTCGAGCGCTGACCAGTGCAGATAGCCGCGGACGTCGACGCCGTCCGCGGCGGCGGCCTCCAGGTGGCCGAGCGCCTCGCCGGTGTAGGCGATCCGCCGGGTGTCGTCGTTGGTGGCGATGCCGTTTTCGGTGACCAGCAGCGGGATGCCGCCGGCTTCGTCCCAGGCGCGGCGCAGCGAGGTGCCGAGGGCGTCCGGGCGGTACGCCCAGCCGGTCAGGGTGTTGTCGGGGTGGGCCGGGTGCGGGACCGGGCCGTCGGCGTCGACGGGCTGGCTGGTGTAGGCCTGCACGCCGACGAAGTCGTCCTCGCGGGCGACGTCGAGGTAGAAGCCCTCCCAGCCGTGGTGGATGCGCTCGAAGACCCCCTCGTTGCCCGGGGTGGGGGTGAATGACTGCTGCGCGACCGTCCAGCCGGCCTTCGCGTTCGTCGTCGCGCGCACCACCTCGACGGCGCGGCGGTGCACCTTGGCGAGGGTGTCGCCGAGCACCCGGTCGGGGCGGACCGCGGCCAGCGCCGTCGCCAGTTCGGTGGCCGCCTGCCCGCCGGCCTGGCCGGTGTCGGCCTTGCCGGCCTGCTGGCCCATCATGGCGTTCAGATAGGCCTCCTGGACGCTTGCGAACACGGCGAGCATGTTGGGCTCGTTGATCGTGCAGACCCAGTCCACGTCCCGCAGCGCGGTGGAGACGAACTCGATGTAGCGGGCGAACCGGTCGGCCGCATCGGGGCGCCGCCAGCCGCCGGACTCGGCGAACCACCGGGGCAGGGTGAAGTGCTGGAGCGTGACGACCGGTGCCAGGCCCAGCTCGTGGGCGGTGTCGACCATGCGGCGGTAGTGGTCCCGCTCGGCCCGCGAGAAGTGCCCGTCCGCCGGTTCGATCCGTGCCCACTCGAAGCCGAAGCGGTAGGCGTTCAGCCCGGCGTCCGCCAGCAGCCTCATGTCCTCGGCGTAACGGTGGTAGCTGTCGACCGCGTCGCCGCTGCGGTCGGGGAACGGGGAGGTGGGGGCGTTCTCCGTCGCCCACCAGTCCGCGTTCACGTTGTTGCCCTCGATCTGGTGCGGCGAGGTGGAAGCTCCCCAGAGGAAATCCTCGCGCAAGCCGGTCATACCGGTCTCCTTCGGTCACAGGTCCGCCCTCGGCTCGAAAAGTTACCACGCTGGCGGTATTAATTGGAGAGGCGACACAGGCGCGATACTGGAGCGATGGCGATGAAGCGGGGCAGCTACCGGACCGGGCGCGAGCGCGTCGAACGCATCCTGGACGCCTCCCACGAGCTGTTCGTCCAAGCGGGCTACCGGGCCACCTCGCTGCGCGACATCGCCGCCGCCTCGGGAATCTCCCACCCGGCACTGCTGCGTCACTTCGGCTCCAAGCAGGAGATCCTCACCGCGCTCGTCGACCGGCTCGACCGCAAGCACGGGACCTGGCTCGCGGACGGCGCGAGCGGCGCGGGATGGCCTCTCTCCGTGGCAGAGGTGGCCCGGCGCAACGAGGCCGAGGCCGGATGGATCCCGCTCTTCACCGCCCTGATCGGCGAGGCGACCAGCCCCGAGCACCCGGGCCACGAGCTCATGCGGACCCGCCGCCGGATCAGCAAGCGGCTCGGCGTCCGGCTGCTCGGCGGCCTCGGCGGCGACGAGCGATCGGTGAAGCTCGCCGCCCAGCGACTGGGTGCAGCGTGGGACGGCCTGCAGATCCTCTCCTTGTACTTCCCCGGCCGGATCGACATCCCCGGCCTGCTCGGCGCCTACCAGGACGACTTGACGAGGCACGGGATCCCCGCGGCTCCCCCGGCTACGGTGCGTCCGCCCGACGCCCCGCCGACCGAGGAGGCGGCCACGCGGCCGGCACCGGCGCCGCGTGTCAGGGCCTTCGAGAGCGCGGCCCGCCTCTACGCGGCCCATGGCTACTACGGCACCTCGATGCAGGCCGTGGCCGACGGGGCCGGTCTGACCAAGGCCGCGCTGGTGCACATCGCCCCGACCAAGCGCGCCCTCCTCGACCTGGTCGTCGCCGAGCTCACGACCCCCGCACCGGACGAAGCCGACCCCGGAAGCCGACTCGCGGCGCTCCTGGCCCGCCCCCGCTGGCAGGCCGCCGCGGAGATCGTGCTCATGTGCGAGGCCACCACGCCCTCCCATCCCGCGCACGCTCTGATGGCCGGACGACTCGAGTACAGCCTCTCCATCATCGAGCGCGACCTTGCAGCGGTTGGACCGGCAGCGCGGGACGAGGTGCGCGCAGCGGCACAGTGGCTCCTCGCGCTCGCGCTCGGAGGGCTCATCGCCTGGCTCTACGAGCCCGAGGACGTGGAGCTGGGCACCCTCATCGAGGACGCGCTCCCGCCCCGCCTGCACGGACGTATCGCGCGCGAGCCGCTCGCACCCTGACACCGCGGCGCCCGGCGGCCGTCCCGGACGGGAAGCACCCGCCCACGACGCCAGCCGTACCGGGGGAGCCCGCACCCGCCCGAGATGATCCGTCGGGTAGTCCCCAGTGCCGTGGTGCGGGCGGTGAGAACACCAACTGGGCGTCCGACCTTGCCGTTTGGAGATCGCGGAGAGGCTGGATCGAGTGTGATGGTGATCGCTTGTTTGAGGGGTCTGTGCCGACCAGGAGCGGGTGGTGGGCATGACCTGGGCGTGATGCTCACCGACATCGCGCTGTTCCTGGTCGGACGGGCCGGAGTCCGGCTTGCAGCCAGTCTTGCCGTGACCACTGGCGGGACACCCTGCTCCGAACCATGTCGCAGGAACGCCGCGGTCTCGTCCGGGGTCCACCAGGTGCGTTCGGCATCGCGGGGCTCGGGCGGGACGGAGTGCTTGGCGGGGTTGTAGCGCAGGCGCCAGCAGCGTACGGCGGTGTTCAGCGCGTTGCGCAGGGCGGAGGCGGCCCGGTAGACCGTGACTTTGCCCCGCCCCGCGTTGAGTTGGGCGGTGATCCAGTCGTCGATGTGCTGGGGCCGCAGGTCGAGGAGCCGGTGGCGGCCGAAGGCCGGGATCAGGCCGCGCTCCACGCACGCCGCGTAGCCCGCGTACGTCTTCGGTGCCAACCGCGCCTTTTGCAGAGTCAGCCACTCCCGCAGGAAGCTGGCGACCGTGGTGCGGCGGTTCTCGTAGACCCCGCGCAGTTCCCCGTCGAGGACCGCGGCCATCTCCCGTCCGGCTTCGGCCTTGGTGGCGAACCCGCCCCGTCGGCGGGTGCGGCGCCGTCCCTCGTCGGGGGCGAGGTCGACGCAGTAGGTTCACTTCCCGTGCTTTACGTTCGCGGCCAACTGTGGGCGCCACGGGCCCAGTTGACTGCCGTTGCCGTCCGAGCAGCCGCACCGCCGGTCCGCGTCATCGGGCGCCGGGCTACCAGGGGGCTGTCGAGCGGGTGATTGCGGTGAGGGCGTGGTGGAGGGTGGCGTCGCTCGGTGGGTGGTCCCGCCAGCGGGCGCCGATGTGGCCGTCGGGGCGGACGAGTAGGGCTCCGTGCGGCCGGAGGTTGCAGAGAGCGGCGTGCTCAATGGGAAGGGCCTCGATGTGCAGCGGCCATGGCGCGGCGGTCTGTTGCTCCCAGTGAGTGGGGTCCGGGGTGAGCAAGGTGAACCACTCGCCGAGGGTGTCGAGGGTGGAGCGGTCGCGGGTGAGCCAGAGGTGTGGCACACGATGGCCCGGCTCTGCGGTGGGGACATAGTCCGTGCCGGGGTCGGACGGCTCGGGCGGGGTGCTGCCGTCGGTGAGGACGGCGGCAGAGTGGTAGGTGACGCCGAGCACGAGACCGAGCTGGGCGAAGTACTGCTCCGACCACGGAAGTTCGACCTGTGCCGGTGCCGCTTTGCCGGTCCGCAGCTGCTCGCGGCGCCGGTTCACTACTTGGAGCAGCAGTTGGGTGTTGGCCACGGCTTGGTGGAGAGTCTGCTGGGCGACGGGCTGTCGCTCCGTCTCGTAGGTTTCCAGCAGGCTTGGTTCGGCCCACCCTTGGAGAACGCCCGCCAGTTTCCAGCACAGGTTGTGCACATCGGCGACGCCGGCGTTCATGCCCAGACCGCCGATGATGGGCACCGCATGCGCGGCATCGCCGGCCAGCAGGATCCGGCCGTGGCGGAAGCGTTCGGCGACGAACCCGTTCATCACCCAGTGCTGGACCCGCAACACGTCGGCTTGTACGTCGGAGTCGGCGCCGAGGGCGCGCGAGACAAGGCCGGCCCAGTCGGCCCGAGCAGCGTCTTCGGGCGTGGGAACGAACCAGGCCCAGCCTCCCTCGGGGTAGAGCGGGAGGAACGTTCCGTGCGCGGTGAAGTAGACCCCGGCGGGCTGGCGGGCGCACCAGCGGTTGAGGTCGGCGTCGAACACGACGGTGGTGAAGTCCCCGATTGCTCCGGGGCCGGTGGTGTCGATTCCCAGCCGTTGCCGGACCGTGGAGCTCGCGCCGTCAGCGGCGATGACATAGCGGGCACGGACGCGAACCTTCTCACCGCGCTGGTGGTCGACGAGCAAGGCCACGACGCTCTCGGCTTCCTCGACCAGGTCGACGAGCTCGACCCCGAACCGCATGTGCGCGTCCGCGGCGGCGAGAAGCGTGGGTTCCAACCGATCCTGCGAGGTGACCACGCCGATTGCGGGGCTCTCCGGAACCGGCGCGTTGACCCCGACCATCGCCGCGGTGGCGAAGTCGCGGTCGCGCAGGGTGTCGCGGAAGCGGACGCGGCCGTATTCCGGTGCGAATGCGTTGGCCGTGATCTTGTCGGCAAGCCCGAGCTGGCGAAAGATCTCCATCGAGCGCACGTTGACCAGCCGGGACCGGGGAAATGGTGACAGCTTGCGGTGCTTCTCGACCAGCAGTGCCCGCACACCCCAGCGCTCCAGAAGCGCCCGAGCGGTGAGCCCGACCGGCCCACCACCGACGATCAATACGTCCGCCCCGGCGTTGGCTACGGGCATGTCAAGCTCCTCCTGCCCACCCCGGGTCCGTCGGGGCACTCGGTGACGGTGACAGGCCGGGTCGGCAACTCGGCCGCGCCGGTGGCGTAGCCACGCTCGAAGTCGACCTGAACCGCCACCTGGTCAATCATCCGCACCCTGCGGCCGACCGCAATGTCCGCGCGTCGGCATACACCGAACGTGCTCACGCGGGTGCACGACGACGAGCACACCGCCCCGGTGCAGCCGACCCGCCGTGGAAGAAGGCGCGGCCTCCGAGACGAGCCGTACGGCCGGTGAGCGCACCGGTGTCAAACACGAGCCGGTTTTTCAAGGAGGCAGGCCCTGGCGGGGGTTCCGGGGTCAGGTGAGCGGTCCGGCGGGCCGCAGCATTGTGGTGGACGGCGAGGAGGTCGAAGGGCGGTTGCCGCAGATGCCCGTGGAGTACAGGGCGTTGGAGGTTCGGATCATCGCGGCGTGGTCGGACATGTCGTACCGGTTGATCGAGGTGGCGAACTGCCGCTGGCCGTTGGCCTCGCCGACCAGCAGGGTGTTGTAGCCGGGGATGCCGCCGTCGTGCCCCCAGAACTCGCCGCAGGGCATGGTCATCCGCTGGAGCCCGAGGCCGTAGCCGACGGCCGCACTCGCGCCGTCGGTGCGCTTCATCTCGGCGAGTTCGGCCGGGCCGAGCAGTCGTCCCCCGAGCAGGGCGGCGATGAAGCGGGTGAGATCCGCGGTGGTGGAGATGCCCGCCCCAGCGGCGCCCGCCACCGACGGGTTGAGTAGCGTCACGTCGGCCGGGCCGGTGGGGAGCTTGAGGTAGCCGTGCGCGTGCGGGCCGGGTACGAAGGGCGAGTCGATGGGCATCGAGGTGTCCGTCAGACCCAGCGGCCGGATGATGCGGCTGGTCACCTCCTGCGCCCAACTGCGGCCGGTGAGGCGCTCGATGAGCATGCCGATGAGGATGTAGTCGGTGTTGGAGTAGTGCCAGCCCTGCCCGGGGGCGAAGTACGGCGGGTACTTGTTGGCGATGTCCACGAGCTGCTGCGGACGGTAGGACGTCCAGCGTCCGCCCGTCAGCCACTGCCGCAGCGTCTCCGGGTTGGTGATGTCGAACGCCGGGTCGTCGGTGTAGTCGTGGATGCCGCTGGTGTGGTTGAGCAGTTGGCGCACCGTGATGCCGGCGCCGTTCGGCACCGCGCCCGGCAGGTGGCTCTCCACGGAGTCGTCGAGGCCGAGTCGGTGTTCCGCGACCAGCTGGAGGACCACCGTCGCGACGAAGGTCTTGGTGACGCTGCCGATCCGGAAACGACCCTCCGGATCGGCGGGCGCGCCGGTGGCCATGTTCGCCACGCCGGCCGCACCCTTCCACACCGTGGAGCCGTTCTCCCGGACTCGGGCCAGCGTCGCCGAGGCGCCGCCCTCCCGCACCATGGCCCGGACCACCGCGTCCATGCCCGCCCCGTCCCCGGCCCGCGTTCCGCTCACCGCCACCAGGTCGGGCGCCGCCGAGGTGCCCGTCGCACCGGCGGCCGGCGCGAAGGCCGCCAGCAGGCCCGCGCAGGCGAGCACCACGACCGCCGAACGCCACCGCCGACTCTCCGCCCCGATCTTCCCAAGCCTCGGACCCGCTGCCCCGTCCACCATGCCACCCTCCAGGAAACCGGCCGATGAAACCAACGCCATTGACCACAAAGGCAATTGAGAGAGTGTCAGGCCGGTGCGAGAGGAGACGTCCTCCTCGGAGCCGGAGCAGCTCCGCCCAGAGTCCCATCTTCCCGCCCGCAGAACTCCACCTCAGGTCGCGGCCGCCCCCGACGGATCCCTGATGCGCCCCCGCGAAGCGGCGGGTCACTCGGTCTATGCCGTTTCTTTCGGATCATCTCGCTGACCAGATGAAGATGGCGGCGAGGTGGAGTGCGGCGAGGTAGCTGGTGGCGGTCTTGTCGTAGCGGGTGGCGAGACCGCGCCACTGCTTGAGCTTGCTGATGCAGCGTTCGACCGTATTGCGCCGCCTGTAGGCGTCATGGTCGAAGGCCGGTGGCCGGCCTCCGCGGCTGCCGCTCCGTTTGCGGTTGGCGGCCTGGTGGGCGGGCTGCGGGATCACCGCCCGGATCCCGCGCCGCCGCAGGTAGCTGCGGATCGCCCGCGACGAATCCTTGGGACCACTTTCGGCGTAGATGTAGGCGCTGGTCGACAGGGTTCGGTGGCGTAAGGTCTTGGAAATGGCCGGCGGGGGAGTGTTGGCGGCGAGGGCGAAGCTGGCGGCGAGGTGGCGCAGGTCGTGCAGGGCGATTCGGGGGACGCCGGCTTTGTCGCAGAGCAGGTGGAACCGGTCGAGGACGGTCTTGGGGTGCGGGGGTCGGCCGTGGCGGTGGAAGACGTAGTCGCGGTTGTCGGCGACGTTGCCGAAGGCGCTGGTGTCGGTGCGGTCGTCGAGTGCGGTACCGGCGCGTTGGGAGGGGGCGGCCCAGGTCTTGCTGTGCGGGGTTTTCGGGGCTGTGAGGAGGAGTTGGTTGTTGTCGACGGCGGAGAGGGTGTGGCAATGAATGCCCCAGTCTTTGCGGAGGCACTGCGGTTGATCCGGCGGGAGCTGACGGCCCTCGCCCGGCGTTCCGACAGTCGTGCTGGGGGCCTGCCCCCCGGAATGTCGCTGGTCGTCTGCGGCATGCTCGACGTCGTGGCCTAGCGTGGCGACTGCCGGGTGACGGGCTTCGCCGCCTGCTTCTTGCTCGACAAATCGGCCGCCGGCCGGCAGGTCGGCGCGCCTGAGCGAACGGCGAGGCGCCGGCCGGGGGTGACCGGGGCCTGTGTGGTGGCCACGCCGGCACCGGCGAGGGACAGGCGCCGGCGGCTGTTCGCCGCGGCGGCCATGGCCTGATCCGATGGCTTGTGCCTGTCTCCGGGCTCGGCGGCTCGCGGCCGATCGCGATGGTCGCCCGCGGGCGAACCCGGTGACTTTCACGCGGCGGGGCAGCGGGGTGGTGCGACAGGTGGCCGGCTGCCTGCGGCGGACCGTCGCCGAGCAGGGTCTCGACAGTCGGGCCGGCCTGCTGCGGGGCAGGCCATCGTCCGCGCGCGATCAGTGGATGTGATGTCGGACACGCCCGCTGTGTCGAGTGTCGGCCGGCGTTCACAACGCCCAAACCCGCAGGTCGAATTCACCACTCGATGCCCCGGACGAGTCCGGCGGCCGTCCGAAATGATCTAGCTACCCACCGGGGATTGGCCCTAGCCTGCCCGCCATGTCCCAGAATACGAACACCCCGGGCTTCCCCGGGCAGCCGGCCGCTCCGGTCGGCGACTCCGCCAAGGTGCAGCGCCAGGTGCAGCAGCAGGCGGGCGTCGGGCCGGTCCTCGGTGGCGGCGGCACTCTCTTCTCCGAGCCCGTTCTGGTGGTGAACCAGAAGGTCAAGCTGATCGAGCTGACCAACGAGTATGCGGTCTTCGATCAGCGGGGCGCCACGCTGGGCTCCGTGGTTCAGGTCGGCCAGAGCGGCCTGCGCAAGGCGCTCCGGCTGCTCTCCTCCGTCGACCAGTGCCTGACCCACAAGCTGGAGATCCGTGACGCGCACGGCACCCCGGTGCTGCTGCTGACCCGTCCGGCGAAGATCATCAAGTCGCGGGTGATCGTGCAGCGGCCGGACGGCCAGGAGGTCGGCCAGATCATCCAGCAGAACGTCTTCGGGAAGATCAACTTCGCGATGGAGGTCGGCGGCCGGAGGGTCGGCGCCATCAAGGCGGAGAACTGGCGGGCCTGGAACTTCTCCATCGTCGACGAGACAGACACCGAGGTCGCCCGGATCACCAAGACCTGGGAAGGCCTGGCGAAGACGATGTTCACCACGGCCGACAACTACGTGCTCCAGATCCACCGCCCGCTCCCCGACCCGCTGATCAGCCTCGTCGTGGCGACCGCGCTCACCGTGGACACCGCGCTGAAGCAGGACACCCGCGGCCTCGGCTGACCCGCGAACCGTGCGTGTTCGGAGCCCCGCCCCCGATCGGGCGGCTTCCAGGGGTGGGGCTCCCGTTGAGTAAAAGCCCGATCGCCTGCATTCCGAGGTGGCATTCGCCGTGCTCTGCGGCGCCATTCGCCGTGCTCTGCGGAGCCGCTGTCCCACGCGCGCACCACCCGCACTTGCTCAGCCCGCAGTACCCCGCCCGCAGAGGAGGAGCGTTCGGCCTCCGACCTTCTGGAACAAGTTGCGGGAACCCAGGGCGAGTTTGGTGGGGCCGTTGGGCGGGGTTCGACCGTCGGGCCGCAGCCTGATCGGTCGTGTGGTTGCAGGATCTGACGAGCCGAGCCCTCCGGGGTCGAGGGCTCGGCTCGCCAGGCATGGGCCGTATCGGCCCGGAACTGGGGTTCGAGTTCGGGGCTACAGCGCGCAGAAGGCGTCGAACGCGGCGTTGACGGTGTCGCGCTGGCCCTGGGTTCCGCCCGTCAGGTGGAATTCGTTGTTCGCGTACAGCACCTGCTTGGTGCCGTCCTCGCTGCTCAGCCAGTTGCTGAGGTAGCCGAGTACGGCGCCGCCGTGTCCCAAGGCCCACTGTCTGCAGGGCAGTTGCAGGTGTTCGACGCCCAGCCCGTACGCGGAGGTGCCTGAACTGTCCATCGGTACGGTGTTCTTGAGTTCGGCCATCTGCGCGGGCGCCAGGAGCTGTCCGGTCAGCAGGGCACGGGAGAGCGCGGCCAGGTCGTCCAGGGTCGACACCATGGCGCCGGCGCTCCCGTAGATCTGCACGTTGGAGACCGTGACGTGTAGAAGATCACCGGGTGCAGGTAGCCGTGGAGGTAGTTGCCGTACAGCGCGGGATCGGCGGTGGGAAAGCTGGTGTCGTGCAGCCCGAGCGGTTCCATGATGCGCCGCTGGATTTCGGTGGCTGCCTCGTGGCCGGTGACGGCCTTGACCACCATGCCGGCCAGGACGTAGTTGGTGTTGGCGTAGCTCCACTGCCGGCCCGGCGCGGAGACGGGCGCGCGCTTGGAGAGCGCGAGGTCCACCAGACTCTGCGGGGGCCAGGGCTGGTTGGGCTGGGTGTTCAGTGCGTACTGGATGCCGGGCTCGGGATCAACTTTGGCTTGAGTGAAAGGAGTTGGCCGCCTGCTCGGGACCCATCGAGCAGGCGGACAATCGGCAAGGCATTAGACTCACGGGCAAGGGGGACCTGGCGTGCAATCACTGGCATCTCACGACCCGACGCACATCGGACCGTTCCGCACGGCCGGGGTGCTCGGACAGGGCGGCATGGGGCAGGTACTGCTCGGGGTGGCGCCGGACGGGCGGCTCGTCGCCATCAAGCGGGTGCACGCCGACCTCGCGGAGGACCCCGGGTTCCGCTCCCGCTTCCGGCGGGAGGTGGATGCATCCCGCCGGGTCTCCGGGGCGTACGCCGCACCGGTCATCGCCGCCGACCCCGATGCGCCCACCCCCTGGCTCGCCTCGCTCTTCCTCGCCGGGCCGACCCTCGCCGAGGCGCTGGAGGCGGGCGGGGCGCTGCCCGAGCAGACGGTGCGCCTGCTCGCTGCCGGGCTCGCGCAGGCGCTGGCGGAGGTGCACCGCGTCGGGCTCGTGCACCGGGACCTCAAGCCGTCGAACGTCCTGCTGACGGCCGACGGCGTCCGGGTGGTGGACTTCGGGATCGCCCGCGCCGCCGACCACGAGACGGTGCTCACCCGCACGGGAGCGGTGATCGGCTCGCCCGCGTTCATGTCGCCCGAGCAGGTGCGCGGCGAGCAGCCGGGGCCGGCGAGCGACGTCTTCTCGCTCGGCGTCACACTCGTCACGGCCGCCACCGGCCGTAGCCCGTACGCCGGTGACTCGCCGCTCGCCGTCATGCACGCCGTCGCGCACGGCGTGCCCGACCTCGCCGCGGTCCCGGCCGGGCTGCGCCGGATCGTCGACCCGTGCCTGGCGAACGAGCCGGCCGACCGGCCGACGTCCGGTCAGCTCCTGGAGCTGGTGGGCCCGCTGGCCCCGACCGCACGCCCGTGGCCGGCGAGCGTGTACGCGCAGATCGAAGAGAAGAGAAGCACCGCGGCCCGGCTGGCGCAGGCCGCGCCCCCGGCCGCCCCTGCTCCGGCGGTGACCGCCTCTGTGGCCACCGCCCCCACCATGGCCGCCCCTGCTCCGGCGGTGACTGCCTCCGTGGCCACCGCCCCCACCATGACCGCCCCCGTCGCGACGCTCCCCGCCCCGCGCCGCCGTCCCCGCTGGCTCGTCCCCGTCATCGCGTCCTGCGTGGTGCTCGCCACCGTGGCGGCCGTGGTGCTGACGGCCGGCCCGGACAAGGTGTACCAGGCGGTGGCCCCCGACCCCGTGCCGACACCCGGCAGCACCCCGCTCGCCCAGGTCGCCGACAAGTACACCAAGACCCTCCCCACCTGCGCGCAGGCCGACCGCAGCATCAAGGCTCCGGCCGACTTCGGCATGCCCAGCGGCAACAGCGACGGCGTGGGCCAGGAGCCCGGCCCGGGCGGGCAGCAGCATCCGGCGAACTCCTGCTTCTGGGACAGCCGCTCGGGCGACGAGGTCGAGGTCGACTGGAACCTGTTCCTCTCCCGACCGGGGGGCCTCACCGGTGCCCAACTCGCGAAGCAGCATTACGAGGGCATGTACCTCGGCGCCAAGACCCCGCGCGACCCGAACCTCGGTATCGGCGAGGAGGGCATGTGGTACGCCACCCCCGATGACGCCAACTGCGAGCTGTACGTCCGGGACGTCAACGTGGAGATGTTCATCATGGTCAAGGGCGTCCACTACCCGAGGGGGGCGGTCTGCCAGAACCTCGCCAAGGACATGGCCCGCCAGGGCCTGGCGGCGGTGGCGGCCCTGTGAGCGGAGAGGACCAACTGCCCCGGCAGGCCGGACCGTACGTGCTGCTCGCCGAACTGGGCCGGGGCGGCATGGGCCGGGTGCTGCTCGGAGTCACACCGGACGGGCGCCCGGCAGCGGTGAAGCTGGTGCACGCCCGGCACGCGGCCGAGCCCGACTTCCGGGCCCGCTTCCGGCGCGAGGTGGCCGCATCCCGCCGGGTCTCCGGGGCGTACACGGCGGCCGTACTGGACGCCGACCCGGACGCCGAACAGCCCTGGCTGGCCTCCGTGTTCGTGGCCGGCCCGTCGCTCGCCGCAGCCGTCGGGAAGGCCGGCGCACTGCCGGGACCGGCACTGCACCGGCTGGCGGTCGGCCTGGCAACGGCCCTGGCGGAGATCCACCGGGCCGGCCTGGTACACCGCGACCTCAAGCCCGAAAACGTGCTGCTCGCCCAGGACGGGGCCCGGGTCATCGACTTCGGCATCGCGCGCGCGGCGGAGGGGCGGGAAACCACCGAGCTCACCGGCACCGGCTGGGTGATCGGTTCTCCGCAGTTCATGTCGCCGGAGCAGGCGGACGGCCGGGAGCTGACCGCGGCGAGCGACGTCTTCTCGCTCGGCTCGGTGCTGGTGCTGGCGGCGACCGGCCACAGCCCGTTCGCCGGCCCGTCCGTCCTGCAGACGCTCTACAACGTCGTGCACGCCGAACCCGACCTGACCGCCCTGCCGCCGGCCCTGCACGGGATCGTCGCGCGCTGCCTGGCCAAGCAGCCGGCCGACCGCCCCACGCCGGCCGAACTACTGGCCCTGCTCGGGCCGGTGCCCCCGGCGACCGAGCCGTGGCCACCCGCCGTGCAGCTCATGGTGGCGGCGCAGCGGGCCCGCGCCGAGCATTTGCTGAGCGGTGGGGCCGAGCACCCGGCGCCGCCCACCGCGGCCGCCCCGCCGACCGCGCTGCGCACTGTGCCCGACCTCCCCGCCGTACCGCCCCTTCCCCGCCCCCCACTGCAGCTCATGGTGGCGGCGCAGCGGGCCCGCGCCGAGCATTTGCTGAGCGGTGGGGCCGAGCATCCGGCGCCGCCCACCGCGGCCGCCCCGCCGACCGCGCTGCGCACTGTGTCCGACCTCCCCGCCGCACCGCCCCGTCCTCGCGCCCCACGCCATATCAGGTGGTGGGTCGTGGGCGGGCTGCTCGCGGCCGGACTCGGCATCGGCGGCTACCTGATGCTCAGCCAGAAAGGCGGCGGCAGTGAACTGCCCGACGCTTACTACACGATGCCGACCTGCGCGCAGATGGCGTCCGTTATTCCGATGAAGGATCAGCTGCGGGCGGACAAGGGATCGGACACGAACATCGGGAACCACGCCAAGACCGAGTGTCACTGGTTCCCCACGGCCCCCCTCCGCCAGGGCGATCCGATCCCGGACGAGAGCGGCATCGTCTCCTGGGAGATGTACCGTTCGACCCGCGCCCAGAACGGCACCCGGGCTGCCGAACAGGACTTCGCCGGGACGGGCAACCGGCCCGAGACCGGCCTGGGCTTCGGCGACCAGGCCGACTGGCTCGACGCCACCACCACCGGCCCCAAATGCCAGCTCAACGTGCGCGCCGGCAACCTGGTGATCCGGGTGTACCTGAAGCGCGACACCTACCCGGACTGCGAGGCGTCGGCCCGGGACGTCGCGAGGGCGACCCTGGCGGCCATCCCGGCGGGAGCGTGAGCCGCTCCCGTCTCACCCCTCAACCTTGTTGATCCCTGCCAGCAGCGCACCGCAGCGTTCCGGCTCCTGGAGGGCGTCAAGGGTTGGGGTACTTCGCGGCGTGGAGCAGCCGGATGTGCCGCCAGGGGGCGGGCGACCGGCGGCGGCGCAACGGGCGCCAGGCTCCTTCGCCCAGACCTGCGCCCAGTCCAGGCCGGCCTCGAACCGCGCGTCCGGCATCGACCACAGCATCCCGAGCCGCCCAGCATGTCGACCCGGTGTGGCGCCGGATCACCAGCCGAAGTGCTTTATCCGCTGGTCCGCCGGCCGGCGGCTGAGGTCGTCGCCTGGGCGTTGCCCGATGGCCTCGTCGTGTACATGCGCGCCTGCTAGCATCGCGACTCGCGCGGACTTGTGGGGGACCGTGCACGGGGAGAATGGAGCGAGATCCATGAGCGTACCCACTGAGATCTCACAGTTTCGCCTGGGCCACCGAACGAGCATGACCCGCACCGAGGGGCTGCGCAGCACGACCTATCGGTCGCAGTGGCACCTGTTCCCGCTCGGCGCGAGCCGACGCCCGGAAACGGGGTCCGTGGTTCTCGACGTAGTGTGCGGAGACTGCCGCGTCCCCATCAGGGTCGTGCTGGAATCCGAGCCGACCGCCGCGCAGAAGCAGCGGACCCGCAGCACGCTCGGCTGGCTCCTGCTCGTGGCGGGGATCGGCCTTGTTGTCATCGCTTGTCTCATCGGCGGCAGCGGCGCGGGTGCCGGCTTGGCAGGCGTGACCGGCTTGTTGGCCGTGGCCACCAGCTTCGGCGTACGCAGCGGGGCAAAGACCTATTCGGGCGTCCGTGTGGACCGCGACCAGCCCACCACCACGAACACCCCGCACCGGATCTTCGTCCGCTGACGCCGCCGAACGATGGCAGGGTCTGCTCTGTGCCGCCCGGGTGTCCGCGCTGGAGGGTGCGCACCGTCATGGAGGTCAGCCGAAGGCCGACCGGCGCGTCCCGGTGATTCGCGCCAACTGCTCGACGGTCGTGTCGAGTTGTGAGTAAGCAAGGTAGTAGGCGATCTCGTCGGGCTTGGTCAGGCTACGGCGGGCCAGTGCCCATCGCCGGCGGACCTGGGTCTCGTCCTGGTAGTCGTACTCGGCCACGGCGGGCAGCCGGACGGCCGCCCAGTGGTAGACGCGCGGGCCCTTGGCGCCGTTGCCGCACGAGCTCCGTTCCCAAGCCTCGGCCGGGGCCTGGGCGAACAGCCGGTCGATGCGTGGACAGCCTGCGCTGAACTGGGATTTGGGCACTGCCAGGACATGGCCGACGCCGGACTGTTCGAGCAGGCGCCGGAAGCGGCCCTCCTGCTCGTAGGCCGAGTCCGCGGTGACCCAGGCGATGGGCAGCTCGGAGGCAAGCGCACGCAGCACCATGGCCTTGGCCAGGTCGCCCTTGGTGTGGAAGTCCCGTTCATCGGGGATCTTCGCCGCGCGGCAGCGGTCCCGGTCCGCGGCCCAGGACTTGGGCAGGTAGAGCTCCCGGTCGACCAGGGCCCGGCCACGGGCGCCGGTCCGCCCGCGACGAGGAGGGCTTCGGCAGCTTCGACGATCGCCTGCCGCGTCGCGGCCGCCCGTCGCGTCGTTCGGGAGGACTCTTTCGCTGCCACGGGGGGCGACTTCGCACTCGCCCGGTTATTGGAACCGCTTCCACCATTGGCATGGCTTCCAGTAGTGTCCGTGACGGCGAGTCGCGTTGTTGTCCGAGCGCCAGACTGTCACAACTGCCTTACGGCGGAGGGGCATTGGGGTGAGCGGCGAAGCGGTCGAGGGGAAGTCGAGAGCCGCCGGGAATCTGACCTGTTGCGCCTGGTCGCGCTGAAACGCCTGAGATCGGTACCCCGACTCGCGGCACCCGCGAATGCCCGGCGCTGTGCACTCACCTTGGAGATCCTGTGACCGATCAGGGAAGTGCGGGGAAGTCGGCCGAGCCGGGTCCGGTGCGCGGTGCGGCGGTGGCCGCGGTGTGCGTGGTGGTGGCCGGGGCTCTCGCCACCGCGTCGGGGACGTGGTTCTCGCCGCAGTGGAAAGCGGGTTGGCTGATCACGGGCCTCGGCCTCGTCGCGGTGGCCGTGGCGTGGCCCCGGCGCATCCGCGAGGTGCCGGCCGACGAGGTGAAGAGGCGGGCGACCGCCGTCCTCGCCTTCGTCTCGGTCCTGGTGCTGTGCGTCGCGGCGGTGGCCTTCGCGCTGACCGTCAGCGTCTGGTTCCACGGCCGTGACCTCGACGACACCGCGACGCTTCGGGTCCAGGCCCTGACGGTGGAGTGCGAGGACTCTGGTGAGCACGGGCAGAAGTGCCACTACTCCTACGTCGTGAACGGGCGGGAGTACCTCGGCGACGGCAACTTCGGGGGGTCTCTTCCCGTGACGTTGCGGGTCGACCCGGCCCACCCGGGAGACCTGGGGAGGGCGGACCAGGACTACAGGCTCCTGTGGGTCGGCATCGTGCTCTCCGCGCTGACGGCCGCTGGGGCGGCGTGGGGGCTGGTGGACGGTGAACGGGACCTCGCTCGGCTTGGTCGCGACGGTTACGCACCTGAGCCGGAGCTGGATACGCCGGAGGCGCGGAGCGTGGCCGAAGCGGAGGGGTTCGGTTCGTTCGTCGCCAGGAAGAAGATGCCGGGCAGTGCCGTCTTCGTCGGCGGGTGCATGGGCGCGGTCCTGCTCATCGTTTTCGGGGTCGCCCTGGTGGCGGCCACGGGCTTCGGGTCGGCCCCGAGCCTGGTGGGAGTCGTCCTCCTTGTCGCGGCGGTGGCCGTCGTGGTGCTCACCGTCCGACGCGACAGACGCGACACCGCCAGGGCGCCCATCGTGTACGGGTACGAGTCCGGCATGGTCATCGCCTCCGAGCGGGGATGTGAACCCCATTCCTGGCAGGACGTCGTCCCCTTCGAGTTCATGCAGGCCCTGAGGAGCAGCAGTGGCCAAGGGAGCAGTTCACGAACCTCCTACCACCGCTGCCTGGAGCTGCGTTCCCCCGCCGGCACCAAACTGCTCGGATTCCTCGGGCAGCGGGAGGTGGACCGGTTCGCCGAGCTGCTCGCGGCCTACGAAGTCCCGCGGGCCCAGGAGCGACTCGAACGGGGAGAGTCGGTCACCTACGGCCAATTCACCCTGAGCGCGGCCGCGTTGACCGTCGACGGCACGGCGCACCCGTGGCGGGACATCCACCACGTCACCACGGCCGACCACGAGGTCGGCGTCGTCCTCCGCACCGGGGAAACGCTCTCCGCGTTGCCCGGCGAGACGCCCCACCTTCGCGCCCTCCGCAGGCTGATGGCGCACCGGATCCGGAACGGCGGATCCCTCACGGCCGAAGCCGAAGGCGAGCCGGGCGGGGGCGCCCACTCCTGACCGGCCCGTCCGAGGCGACGCAAGGCAGGAAGGAGCGGGTCCGGACCCGCGAAGACGCCCGGCGAGGAGTGGGCAGGGCTTGATGAGCGAAGCAGGAAGGGCGCGCCGGCCATGTCGGACGGGATCGATCCCAGGTTTGCCGCGGTCGATGCCGCGCTCGATCGGGGCGATCCCGACGCCGGTACCGAGGTGATCAAGCTGGTCTTTGCGAGCGACGGGTTCGAGGCTGTCGCGGCGAGGGTCGAGCGTGCTCTGGGAGCCGACCGGTTCAAGGTTCGGCAGCTGGCCTGCGTGGCCGCAGGCGACCTCGCCCGAACTTCGGGCCGCCTGACTCCCGGCATCTACGCGGCGCTGCGAGCGGAAGGACTAGGAGGGGTGGCGGACACGGCGATCAGGGACGCTCTGACCTTCATCCCGTTCCGGCAACTGTCCTGGTGGTTCCGATGGACCTGGATCCGGCTGACCGTACTGGAGGGGATCGAAGGACGATGGCTGCGCGCCGTCGACGCCGTCGAGACCGCGCGTGAGGCCTGGCGGGCCAGGTAGCCAGGTCCGGACGCCCCGAGTGGCCGGGCCGCCGGTGACGCGGCAGGCCGGAGGCGTGGGATTCGCTCCGGGCAGGGCGACCCTTTCGAAGAAGTCGCGGGCGAGGAGTACGTCCGCTGCAAGCCCGGATTCTCTGGGGCGGGGCGGGGCGGGGCGCAGGGCCGGGGCACGGTGGGGTGCGCGGTCGGCTGCCGGGTTCCGGTGCCGGTGCAGCGCGGTGTCGCGCCGGACCGGCAGTCGCTTCCGACGCGGCACCTGCGCGGGCAGACCCGGTGGCGGTGCGGCGGGCCGCGTGCCTGACTGTCCTTCCGGTTGCCGCCGGCCGGGGTGGCCGGCGGCCGTGCGGGGAGGGGCATGCGAGGCCGTAGTAGGCGGCCATGAAGCGGGTGATCTGGTCGGTGTGGTCGGTGAGTTCGGGCAGGTGGAGGGTGATGGCTTCGCGGACGTGGCGGGCGAGTTCGCCGGTGTCCTGGGCGGCCGGGTCGACGTAGGGCTCCAGGCGGCGGACGAGTTCGAAGCTGCTGGAGACGTCCACGGCGCGCATGGCCTTCTCCAGGCCGAAGCGGGGCGCGTCGGCGGGGATCACTTCGGGGAGTTTGCGGCTGACGAAGGTGACGCGGTGCAGGACGCGCCAGTACGTGTGAGGGCGGCCTGCTCGCGGACGTCGTCGTCGCGGTGGCGAGCATCGACCCGGTGATTGGGTGGCGTGGACCGCTGAGAGCCGCCGCACCGCCAGCCGGGCCAGGGGCGGCCGTGCCGGTTCCGGATGAGGCCGGCCACCCGGCGCGCGGCGGGGGGAATGCGCCCTTGACGATGGTGATCCTCTGCGACAGGTTGATTGCACTGTGTGCACATCGGGGGTTGGCAGTGACCTCGGGTGCGCATGAGTCCATCACCGCGAAACAGCGTCCCGGGAGCACCCTTCGTGACCGAAGACCAGCATCTGCTCAAGGTCTACAGCGACCGCGCCTACGTGCACACCACGACAGTTCGGCACCAGGGAAGTACGGTCGCGTTCGCGATGGACGATCAGCGGCGGATCGTCTACAGCGTCCTGGACCTGTCGCAGCACGACGAGGCGAAGGGCGAGGCGGACGCCGCGTACTGGTCGGAGGACCCGCTGCCGCTGCGCTTCCCGGCGGAGGTGGCGCGGGTCGGCTACGCGGTGGCGGGCACGGTGCGGATGCCCGTCGTCAAGCGCGGCGGGCGGGTCGAGGCGGACGCGGCGGAGCGGCTGGAGGAGCAGGAGCTGGACCGGTTCCTGTCGAGCACGGCCCGGCTCGGCGCCGCCGCCCCCTTCCATGCGATCTCCGACGGCACCCACCTGTACGTGCTGCGCCAGTCGGTGCGCGCCGACCATCCCGACGCGGTGTTCCGGCTCGCCGACGGCACCGGTTCCTCGGGCGACCCGGCCCGTACCGACTACCTGGCCAGGGACGGCGAGGCCAGGCTCGCGGTGGTCGACGCGACGCTGCTGTGCGACCGCTTCGTGCTGGCCGGCGGCGAGTTGAAGCCGGTGCTGGAGGTCCGCTACCGGCGCAGCCGGCACAAGGGCCGCCCGGACTCCGCCAAGGACAGCCTCGGCACCCAGGACATGGAAGGGCGGCCGTTCGTCGAGCCGACCCAGGAGCTGTCCTTCGTCCGCAACCTCTCCGGCGGCCGCTTCACCGTCCTGCTGGTGCCCACCGCGGTGCACGGCCGGGAGCGCTGGCAGATCTTCGCGCACAACGACGCCGGCGGCCGGATCGACGGCTTCAGCGTCGAACGCGGCCGGGACGGCCTGTTCAACACCCAGGGCACCCAGGCCTGGACCAGCCCCGACCCGCGCTACCGTGACGCCGTCCACGAGGGCGCGCCCGGTGCCTGTCCGTTCACGGGCCGGCCGCTGGTTCCGGCGACGGACGAGGGCGGGCGGGCCGGGACGGCGCTGCGCTTCGACGGCGTGGACGACGTGGCCGAGCTGCCGAGTAGCGCCCTCGACCTGGCCGACCGCGACTTCACGGTGGAGTTCTGGGCCCGGCGCACCGCCACCGGCGGCCGTCAGGACTTCCTGATCGGCCACGGCGCGACCAGCGGCGTCCGGCTGCGCACGCTGCACATCGGCTTCCGCGGCGACGACACCTTCACCTTCGCCTTCTACGGCGACGACCTGAACATCCCGCAGCGCACCACAGACGCCGACTGGCACCACTGGGCCTGCGTCTTCGTCCGCGACACCCGCGAGCAGATCGTCTACCGCGACGGCGTCGAACTCGGCCGCCGCACCACCGAGATGCCCTACGCCGGCCTCGGCGGCCTCACCCTCGGACGTGGCATCCGCTCGTACGGGCGCGCCGAGCTGGACGAGGTCCGGATCTGGCACCGCTCCCGCGGCGGCGCCGAGATCGCCGCCGACCGCGGCCGCCGCCTGGTCGGCAACGAGCCGGGCCTGGCCGTCTACTACCGCTTCGACGAGGGCTCCGGCACCACGCTGCGCGACCAGACCGACCACGCCCGGCACGCCGCGCTGAGGGGCGGCCCCGCCTGGGTCACCTCCGAGGCCCCGGTCGGCGAGGACTCCGCGGTGAGCCGGAGCAGTTTCGGCTTCACCGGGCGCCGGGTGGTCTCCGGCCTGTCCGCGCTGCTGCACCACCAGCAGGAGGCCGCGCCGGCCGGCTACGACCAGTCGGCCAGGCCGGTCAAGCGCCAGGCCAGGGTGCTGCTGGCCTGCACCACCGGCGGGCCCGACCCGGCGACCGGCGCGGCCACCGAGGAGGCCTACGTCGCCACCCTGGACCTGGGGGTGGGCCGGGACGGCCGACTGGCCCAGGTCCCCGAGGAGTTGACCCTGCCGGTGCTGGCCGCGCCGGAGTCCAGCGGGAACGTGGAGGCGGCCGGCGAGCTGGACGCCCAGGTGGCCCGGCTGGGACGGGACATCGCCGCCACCGAGGCCGAGATCACCCGGCTCCAGCTGGAGACCGCCGAGACCCCGGAGGTCGAGCGCCAACGGGCCGAGGCGCGCGCCACGTTGGAGAACGATCCCGCCTACTGGCGCTACCGGCTGCGGTTCAAGCTGCAGAAGGACGGCAAGGACCAGTACCTCGCGGTGAACGGCGACAGCAAGGAACGCGTCGCCCCGCTGGTGCGCACCGCCGACAAGCAGGCCGCGTCGACGGTCTGGACCTTCGAGCCGACCGGCACCACGTTCAACGGCTTCACCTGCTATTTCGTCCGGAACGCCAACTCCGGACTCGACATGAACGTCGACGACCGCAGGACCGGCAACGACATCCCCCTGATCCAGTACCCCCGGGAGGCCGACAACGGCGCCACCCACTTCGCCCTCGACACCTGGAACGGCAACAGCCTGGTGGCCCGCCACAGCGGCAAACCGATCGCGGCCCGGGACAGTCAGGGCGACCGCATCGTCCAGTACGACTACGGGGCGGTCAACTCCTCCGGCGAGAGCATCCTGATCCTGGAGCGGATCGACAACTCGCTGAAGTCCAGCCCCGCCACCGACCGGCTGAACCAGCAGATCGCCGAACTCACCGATCGCCTCCAGCTCCTCGCCACCAAGCAGGACCGGCTCGGCCAATTGCGCCGCGACCTGGCCGCCCAGCAGGCCGGCCTCGCCGCCACACAGGACGAACTGGGCCGGCTCACCGGCGGCGTGCGCGGCTCCGACGACATCGCCCTGCCGGTGCCGCAGCTCGCCGTCGACCGCACCGGGCTGAGCGGCTCCGGCGCGCTGCTGGGCTTCGCCCGCGCCGCCGACCGTCCGTTCCTGCTGGACAGCGCCACCGGCAACGTGGTGCTCTACTTCCGGGGCTCCAACGGCCAGTTCTTCGCCGCCTACTACGACACCCAGGTGCTGCGCTCCTCCCGGCAGCTGCCCTCCGGCGGACGGACGGTCTCGTTCACCGCCCGGGATGCGGCCACCGACCTCGGCCCGACCGAGATCACCGTCGAGGCCGGGGACGGACCGACGCAGGTCACCCTGACGATCCGGCACGACGGGCAGACCGAGAAGTGGTCCCATCTGCCGCGCCGGGCCGAGGACTTCGCCGCCGTGGTGAACGGCGCGGCCGAGCAGCCCGTGACCATCGGCACGGTGCTGCGGATCGACGGCGACGTGGTGCAGTTCAGCGAGGGCACTCTCGCCCCGCTGGCCGGCCCCGGTTTCGTGACCGTCGGCGGCCACGGCTTCCGCTTCGAGGGCAGCCACCCCGCCGGGTCGAAGTCGCTGCGCCTGGGCAAGGGCGCCGAGTTGACCCTGCTGAAGCCCGGGATGAGCGTGCAGCGGGTGCGCTACGACCACCGCTGGTCCACGTCCTCCCAGCCCGGTGCCGTCCTCGCCGAGGGCTCCCGGCTGATCACCGTCGACCCGGGCGGCCTGGCGGAACTGCCCCTCGGCCGCGCGGACGGCCTGGTGCGCGGCCACGGCGGGCGCTGGCGCGCCGACATGCCGGGCCGCGCCTACGCCTTCGACGGCAAGGGCCGCTACCTCGCCCTGCCCGCCGGGCAGTTGACCCGGGCCGGAACCCCGGGCGACCTCACCCTGGAGACCTGGATCAACCCGGAGCGGGCCGAGGGCCCGGTGCGGCTGCTGCACGCCAACGCCGGGGACGCCCCGTACGGCCTCGGCCTGCTCGGCACCCAGGCGGTCTCCGGGCTGGTCTTCGACGGCGCGGACGACGCCGCTGTGGTGCCCGGTGCCTTCGGCTTCGGGGACGGCGACTTCACGGTGGAGTTCTGGGCCCAGCGCACCGCGGTCGACAGCCGGTCGCACTACGTGCTCGGCCACAGCGGAGACCAGGGGCGGGCCGGCGAGAGCCTGCACATCGGCTTCCGTTCGAACGGCCGCTTCACCTTCGCCTTCTACGGCGATGACCTGGACACCACCCAGTTGTTCGGCGACACCAAGTGGCACCACTGGGCCTGCGTCTTCCAGCGCGAGACCCGCCAGCAGGTGATCTACCGGGACGGCCAGGAGATCGCCCGGCGCACCGCCAACGCTCCCTACCGCGGGCAGGGCCGGTTCTCACTGGGCACGGTGCTGTTCAATCCCCGCGAGTTCGCCTCCGTCCGGCTGGACGAGGTCCGGCTCTGGTCGAAGTCCCGCGGGGGCGACGAGCTGCGGGCCGACCAGGGGCGGCGGTTGAACGGCACCGAGCCGGGGCTGCTCGGCTACTGGACGTACTCGGCACCGGCACCCGGTGCGCAGGCCGTGCTCGCCGACCGCTCCGGCAACAACCGGCACGCCGAACTGCGGGGCATGCCCACCCCCGTCCCGGCACGCTCGCCGGTCGCGGACGGCGGCTGCCGGGTCGTCGCGGCCGTCGGCGACCGGCGGGTGGTCAGCCGGGAGACCTTCCCGCTGCGCGAGTGGGGCCACCTCGCGCTGGCCTACCAGCAGTCCTGGGCGGTCGAGTTGGCCGGCGAAGCCCACCTGGAGGTGCCGGACGACGACGCGCTGGACATCGCCGACGACCTGACCCTGGAGGTGTTCGCCCGCGTCGACCGCCTCGGCGAGACCCAGGGCCTGCTCTCCAAGGGCCGCACCGCCGACGGCGTCGGCGGCAGCGTGCCGTACCGGCTGGTCGTCCTGCCGGACGGGCGGCTGGAGTTCGCCTTCGAGGAGCCCGACGGCCGGGCCGTGCGCTTCACCTCCACCGAAGGCGTGAAGGCCGGGCAGTTCCACCGCATCGCCGTGGTCCGCAAGGGCGGCCGCTCGATGCAGGAGCAGAAAGGCACCCAGCAGATCACCGTGGCCGGTGCCGACGGCAGGCCGACCACCCGGAGCGTCGAGCTGGTCGAGTCGCTCGCCGTCCGCGAGTGGCAGGACATCCGCTTCCACCTGGACGGCCGGGAGATCGGCGCCGCCCGCTACGAGGGCCCCGGCCCGCGCGGCAACGACGCGCCGCTGGAGCTCGGCCGGGCCCGCGAGGGCGCCACCGCACAGCAGCTGACCGGGGTGCTCGCCGAGGTCCGGATCTGGGGTACCGCCCGGGATGCCGCCCGGCTCGGCACCGCCGTCACCGCCCGCGACCGCGGCCTGGTCGCGCACTGGCGCTTCGAGGAGAACACGGGCAGCACGGCGGCCGACGCCACCGGCTCGCACCCGGCCCGGCTGCGCGGCGCCCGCTGGGTGCGCAACCCCGACCCGCGCGGCAGCGTCTTCCGGCTCTACCGCAACGGCGTCGCCGTGGCCTGCGACCCGGCCGGCACCCCCGGCGTGCCCGACACCGCCGCCTTCGCCGACAGCGGCGACCCGCAGCTGACCCTGGGCGCCGTGCTCAAGGGCGGCAAGCCCGCCGAGGCCTTCGACGGCGTGC
Source organism: Kitasatospora sp. NPDC004615 (assembly GCF_042873545.1). NCBI lineage: Bacteria > Bacillati > Actinomycetota > Actinomycetes > Kitasatosporales > Streptomycetaceae > Kitasatospora > Kitasatospora sp. NPDC004615. The sequence continues at coordinate 1,436,157 of NZ_JBIALQ010000001.1, read as the reverse complement.
TGGAGGAAGTGCGGATCTGGCGCACCGCCCGCACCCACGAGCAGCTGCTGGACAACCTGTTCACCCGGCTCAAGGGCGAGAAGGAGGACCTGGTCGCCTACTGGCCCTTCGACCGGGACTCCACCGAGGCGGACAGCGCCCAGGTCCGCGACGAGGGCCTGCGCGGCAATCACCTGGACTTCGGCCCGGCGGCCACCCGCCCGCGCACCGTGCTCTCCGGCGCACCCGTCTCCAACGACGCCGCCCAGGTCCGCTCCGCCCTGGCCGGGCTGCGCACCCCCTTCCACCAGAGCATCTCCGCCGCCCCGGCGGTCGCCGAGTACGCCGACATGCAGTACGGCTCGCGCGGCGAGGCCTTCGGCGTCCTCAAGCGCGCCTACAGCTACCTCCAGGACGGCCGCTGGCACCTGATCACCGGCTACAAGGTCGGCGAACTGGTCAGCGAGTGGGTCAGCCAGATCCAGTTCGACCCCCAGCTCATCGGCTACGTCGAGGGCGCCCCGCCGATCCCCTCGGAGAACCTCACCGCAGGACTGACCGACCCCGGCAGCGACACCTTCGAGGGCGCCTCCACGGTCAGGCTCACCGAGGCCGAACAGGTCGTCCGCTCGCTGTCCTCCGCCAAGGAACGCAGCGTCGACGCCGCCTTCGGCTTCGCGCTCTCCAACGAGGTCGATGTCGACGTCTGGATGATCACCGCCCCGCTCGGCTTCGGCATCGCCAAGTCCATCGCCAAGGGCGGGGTCTCGGCGAGCGTGCGCGGCAACCTGGAGTTCTCCAACAGCTGGGCCGAGGACACCTCCGTCTCCCAGGGCGAGAACACCGCCCGGACCACCAAGGTCTCGCTCACCGGCCACTGGGAGGACCCGGGCCGGCTGCTCAACCCCACCGCCGGACGCCGCTACGTCCCCGCCAACACCGGCTTCGCCGTCGTCCAGTCGCAGACCGCCGACGTCTTCGCGCTGCGCCTGGCACACAGCGGCGCCCTGATCGCCTACCGGATCCAGCCCAACCCGGACATCCCCAAGGACTGGAACGTCGTCCCGTTCCCGATCAACCCCCGCTACACCAAGCAGGGCACCCTGGACGGCACCGTCGGCTTCGACGAGCGCGGCAAGGTCGCCGACCCCGACTACCGGGGCGGCCGCGACCGCGGCGAGTACAGCTACTTCAAGCCCCGCGAGGCGTACGCGCTCAAGCGCCGCATCCAGCGCGACCAGCAGCGCCTGCACAGCTACTACGACAGCGTCTCCACCGAGACCCACGCCCCCGACCCGCTCGCCCAGAAAGCCGGCCGGGTGCTCGGCGGCGCCATCGGCGCGGACGCCGCCCCGGCCCGCGGCCGGGACGCCACCGACAGCGCCACCGGACAGGGCTTCTCCCGCCGCGACCTGGTCAACACCTACGTGTGGACCGCCGCCGGCGGCTTCTTTGCCGAGACCACCGAGACCACCGACGTGGTCAGCGAGACCACGTCCGGCTCGTACTCGCTCTCCGGCTCGGTCGGCACCTCGATCGGCACCTCCTTCCAGATCGCCGGCATCGGCATCGGCGCCCAGCTCGACGCCTCCGTCGGCGGCGGCATGACCGCCACCCGGGCCCGCGGCAAGGAGGCCACCCGCTCCTTCGGACTGGAGGTCGAAGTCGCCCCCAGCAGCAACCTCCAGAGCTACGACACCGACCGCAACCCGGTCTTCGACCAGGACGGGAACCCCGTCAAGGTACCCGGGAAGGTCGACGCCTACCGCTTCCTCAGCTTCTACCTCGGTGAGGACAGCGAGCACTTCGACAGCTTCTTCCACAAGGTCGTCGACCCCACCTGGCTGAACAACGGCAACGACCCCAACGCGGCGGCGCTGCGCCAGGCCCGTCAGTCGGACCGCAAGCCGCCGTGCTGGCGGGTCCTGCACCGGGTCACCTTCGTCAGCCGGGTCCTGCCCGACATCCCGCCGGCCGACGCGCCCCCGCTGGAGAAGGCCATGCGGCAGCTGGACGTGGAGAGCAACTACGAACTCGTCCGCCGCCTCGACCCCTACGTGAAGGGCGCCGCCACCGGCCTGCCCGAACTGTCCGCGGCCACCCGCACAACGCTCGCCCGGGAACTGCCGGAGCTGCTCCCGCACGCCGACGACGTGATCGGTTTCCTCGCCCAGTACTACGGCGTGGAGGCCTGAGAGGGTCGCCTCCTGTCCGTCCCCGCTGCTCACGCAGGGCAGCGGGGTCGGACAGGAGGCCGTCGGTGCGGCCGGCCAGGTTGCCGAGTTCGGCGCTCTCCACGGCGGCGGCCTCGCACGGGGGTACCCCGGGGCTTCTCGGCGGCGACACCCGCCACCAGGCCGGGAACACGGTGCAGGCGGAGCGCGAACGTCCCGGCGGGCCGGTCGCGCACCGACTGCACGTCACTTTCCCGCCCTACCACGGGAGCCCGGACACGCGACCGGGAACCTCCGAAAGCACGTCGCCGCACCCGACGGCACCCACACTGGATCGTATGGACACCGAAGACGCTCCCACGCCCCGCCGCGAGGTCTACGACGCCGGCACCAAGGACACCCTGCCCGGCACCCTGGTGCGCTCCGAGGGCGACGACCCGAGCACGGACGAACTGGTCAACAGCGTCTACGACGCGCTCGGCACCACCTTCGACTTCTTCCGGGACGTGTACGGCAGGGAACTCCCTGGACGGCGAGGGCGGCCCGCTGCGGGTGACCGTCCACTATCGCGAGAAGTTCCCGGGGACGTGGTCGCGGCCGGCCGTCGACGCGGGGGCCGATGACGTCCCCGATCCTGTCGGTACTCCTTCGGTTCTCGACAGGTTCCCGCCGCCGCTGGTCCGGCGCGGGATTCACGGGGTGCGGACCGGCCGCCTCGGCGGCCGTCGGCGGATCAACGGCCGGCGAGGACCGGGATCTCCTCCTGGAGGTGCGCCGGCTTCTCCTCGCCCTCGGTGCACAGCTGCTCCGCGTTCGACGTCTGCACTTGGTCCTCCGGCGGTGGCCATGCCCCGTCCAACGACCGCGCAGGGGAAGCGGTCGCACCCTGACCTGGCTGCTCACCCTGTTGGCGGCCCGGCCCGGCCGGGCGCCGGTGTCGGGTCGATCGTCGAGTTCGACTGACTGTTCATCAGTGACTCTCGGGTGTCCGACCGTTGGGCCGGGTACGCTGGGCGCAAGGGTTGGCGGCTGGCTGGGGGCGGGCGTGGGGACCAGGATTTCGGTGTCGCTCAAGGGGCCGCTGGGGCTGGACGACGCGTCCCGGCTGCTGGAGGAGCTGGCCGCGCAGACGGGCCTCGGCTGGCGCGAGGAGCCGGTCGACGAGGGCAAGGTCCTCAGCGGTGGCCTGGTGGAGATCCTGCTGGTGGCCGTGGTGAGCAAGACGACCGAGCTGGCCTTCGAGGCGGTGCTGGAGCGGGTGAAACAGGTCGTCGAGCGCTGGCGCGAGGAGCGGCTCGACAGGCCGGAGGCGGCGGTCGACGCGCAGGCCCTGCCCGGCACCGAGGCGACGGGTGCGCAGGAGCGGGACGGCTGAGATGGCCTCCCGGGCGTTGGTGATCGGACCGGGCGAGTACGCCGAGGACTCGGGCCTGCCGGGCCATCCCACGATCCGCGCGAGCGCCCTGATGTACGGGCACGCCCTGGCCGGCGACGCGATGTGGGGCCCGGAGAGCTACCGCGTCCTGGTCGGCGAGCAGGCGCGGACCGCGGACGACGTCATGCGGGCGTTGCAGGGGGCCGCGGACGCGACCGGGCCCGAGGACGTCCTGCTGGTGGTCTACGTCGGCCACGGCCAGTACTGGAGCGACGTGCCGGGCGGTCAGGTCCACTTCTCGGTGGGGTCCTCGTACAAGGACAAGCCGTGGACCTGGCTCTCCAGTTGGTACCTCTACCGCGCCATGCGCAAGGCCAAGGCGCGGCTGAAGGTCCTGATAGCCGACTGCTGCTACTCCAACATGCTGCCGATCCTGAGCGGAGGGGACGAGGCGCTGGTCCTGCCCGGGGTGCTGGGCCGGCGGGACGAGGGCAGCTGCGTCTTCACGGCCGTCAGGAACGTCAGGGCCGCCGACGCCGAGGGCTGTTCGAGCCTGCCCGCACCGCTGGACCGGTGCACACCGTTCAGTGGACACCTGCTGCGCGTCCTGCAGGGCGGCACCAAGGACCACAAGGACCGGCTGACCATCGGCCTGTTGCGCGAGGCGGTGCGGCGGGAGATGGAGGGCTGCGCGCACCAGGCGCCGGGCATGCTGCTCAACGACGCCCGGGACGGCACCCCGCTGTTCACCAACCAGATGGAGCGCCGGCTGCGGGATCAGAGCCAGGTGCCGGCCAGTGCCGAGGACTGGATCCGGCATCTGATGCTCGACCAGGACTACCTGCTCGACGTGCTGTTCGGGGACGAGCGGATGGTCGGGGACATCGTCGGCACGCTGAGCAGGAGGCCCGACGACGCCAGTCAGTCCCTCGCGCGCCACCTCGACGAGAAGGCGAACACGCGGTTCCAGGAGGCCGAGACCTTCGCCCGGTACTGGAACCGGGTGGAGCGGGCGCCGCGCACATGAGCGGCAGTCTGCCGGGCGAGGCCGCCGGGGGCGGCCCGGAGCGCCCCTCGGCCCTCGGCTACGGGTGGGTGACCACCTGCTCGATCGAGAGCTTCGTGCGCCGCATGCAGGCCATCCGGCTGGGCACGGCCAACGACGACGGGGCGCAGCCCGCCACCGCGATCCGCCTGCTGCACGTGTTCGCCGTCAGTCGCTCCATCGACGATCTACTCACGGCGGCCTCGACGTCGATGCCCGCGTCCAGCCCGGCCCTCCCCGCGCGGGACCGCCTCAACTACTGGGACTCCGTCAACATGCTGGCGACCGCGGCCCTGTGCCGCAGCGCCGAACAGGCGGCGGAGCTCGCGTGCAAGCAGTGGGAGGCCGAGGGACGCGGCGCAGCGGGGCGGGGCACACCGCTGACCGACGGCATCGTGCACGACGTCGCCTGCCAGCGGACCGCGCCGGACGTCGCCGTCTTCGTCCGGGAGTGCCGGCGGGCGCAGGGGCCGGTGGACAAGACGCTGCGCGTCTTCACCCGGCCGAGCTCCGGACGGACCAATCTCGACAAGGCGCTGCTCTACATCCTGCTGCGCGAGCAGGGCTGCGACCCGGAGGCCACCAAGCTGCTCCTGCAGACCCTGTCCACGATCGACCGGCACGGTTCGACGCAGGCGGCGGACACCGACCCGGCCGAGTTCCACGACCTGGTCGGGGCGCTCTACCAGCTCAGCCCGGCCGAGCAGATCCTGGAGAACTGGGTCGATGCCCAACTGGCCGACCCGGAGCAGGTGATCGCGACCAGGCGGATCGTCGCCCGGCTGATCGCCAGCGAGACGGGCAGCCCCGACACCCTGGTCGAACACGTCGGCGCCCGGTTGTCCCGGCATGACATCGTCGAGATATGCGGCCAGTTGGCGACGGCGCGGCCCGAGAAGTGCGACGAGATCCGCCGGCACGCCGCGGCCCGGAGCAGCAACGACGAGCTCGCCGAGCTCGTCATCGCCTGGCACCGCTCCCAGATCCTCACCCGGACCACCAAGGACCTCCTCGCCGACGTCGTCGCCGTCGGGGTCGGCGGGGCCACCGGACCCAGGCCGCGGTCGAGGGTGGCCGACCTGGACAAGGTGTTGGCGAACTTCAACGCCGAGGCGGAGTGCCGGCGACTGCTGTGGATCGCCGCGGCCGAACAGGTCGAGGGCCGCTCGGGGATCGAACTGGCCGAGCTGCTCGGCCGAGTCGAGCGCACCAGCGACCGCTACCGGGTGGCGCGCAGGACCGCGCGCAAGCTCACCGCGCACGTGCTCGGCGACGGCGCCGACCCCGCCCTGTTCGTCGACTACGTCACGAGGCTGCGCGTCGACGGGCGCTCGGACGCTGTCTTCCTCGCCCTCAAGGAGTTGGCGGACCCCTCCGACCCGGGCAGCTGGTCCGAGGGGTCGGCGCTGGTCATCGCGGAGATCGCGGTCCGCCTCTACGCCCGGGACGCGGGGCGCGACGGCTGGGACCTGCTGGAGCGCTGCCTGGAGAACGAGCAGCGCATCAGCCACCAGGACGTGGCGGCCGTCGTCGCCCGGCTGCGCGAGCCCGACAGCACGCTGCCGGCGGACCGCAGGCTCTTCCTGCTGCGCGCCACGGTGGGCCGCTGGTCCGACACCCATGCCCGGGAGAACGCGGTCGAGTTGCTGCGGGAGAAGGGCTACGACCCGGAGGCGGCGGAAGTCGTCCGCTCACTTCGTTAGGTCGGGGGCGGGCGTCGGCGCCGGCAGCAGCGGGGCCTCCTGCCCCACGTGCTGGCGCGAGGTCCTGACCAGGATCTCGAAGGCGCCGAGCGCCAGGGCGGCCACCAGCACGCCCACCGCGAACTCCTGGTGCGTCCCGACCGAGGAGTTGCCCAGCAGCGTCAGCAGCATCAGCGCGGCCAGGTAGGCGGTCAGCCAGATCGCCGCCCGGGCCGCCGCGCTGGTGCGCCAGTGGCGCAGGAGCGTGACGTGCTCCTTGGCGTCGTAGATCCGTCCGAGGAGTGGGAGTCGGCGCGAGAGGACGGGGAGTATCAGCAGCAGGGCGCTGCCGCCGGCGAGCGAGGCCATGGAGCGCCACATGCTTGCCCAGCCCGCGCCGTAGAGGATCAGCGCGATCAGCGTGAAGCTCACCCGGGCCAGCCCCTCGTGGACGGTGCGCCGTCGCAAGGAGTGCCGGCCCAGCTTGCTTCGCAGCGAGACCAGGACCACCCCGGGGAAGGCGTAGATGATCAGCGTCAGGACCCCGGTGACGGCGGTCAGCGGGGCCCAGCTCCCGCCGGCCAGCCACAGCACGATCGCCCCGATGAAGAAGTCGGCCAGCAGGATCAGCCAGTAGACGTCGTAACGCTGCCGCAGCGAGGCCCTGCGGGCGCTCTGCAGGCCCCGGTGCGTGAGGTGGGCCCGGCTGAGCGCGGCGACCTCGCGGGTCACGGCCTGTCCGAAGACGAGGCCGGCGCCGAACGGTGAGGCCACGGCGTCGATCCTGAGCAGCCACCCCAGAACGTTCAGGTCGGCGGCGAACGCGAAGTCGACGAAGGGCGACTCGGGCCCGTCCACGGCCTGGTGCGAGGGGGACCCCAGCGGCTGCCAGTGCGTCTGGTACCGGCCGAAGACCACCTGCAGCGCGATGTACAGGGCGGTCGAGCCGACTATCGTCCCGAAGACCGCCCAGCGCAGCCGGGCCGCCTCGCCGATCCCGCGCCGCTTGACGTTCCCGGCGAGTTCGAGTGGCGCCTGGAAACCCACGTAGGCGTAGATCACGCCGCTGTTCACCACGGCGGCCAGCACCGCACTGCCGCCGTGCCCGCGGGGATCGGCGGCCGACGGCAGGATGCCGCGCTGCACGCCGTGGGTGAGCAGCAGCGCGACGGCCAGGACCGGGACGGCGACCTTCGCCAGGGTCAGGGCGGTGGAGAAGCGGAACAGGAGCCGCGGTGCAATCAGGTTGACCGCACATATCAGCATCATGAAGGCCAGCGTGTATCCCCAGCCCACGAGGGTGAGCCGGTGGTCGACGAGCAGCCCGGGGAGCTTCCAGGACAGGCCCTGGGTCATCGCCAGGGCCTCGCTGGCCGAGTTGATCGCGTAGAAGATCCACAGCCCGGCGGCGATCACGGTCGCCACCAGCGGTCCACTGCTCTGCAGGGGCAGGAAGATCAGCCCGCCGGTCTTGGGCGCGGCACTGCTCAGTTCGACCATGACCCAGGCCACCACCAGCATCAGCCCGCCGCCGACCAGCCAAGCCAGCCAGGCGCTGGAACCGGCCTGCTCGTACGCCTTCTGCGCGCCCACCAGCCAGCCCGACCCGAAGACGCCCCCGGCCGCCAAACCGACGAGATGGTAAACCGGTAACCGGCGTTGTTCGTCCTCGTCCTCGATCCGCACCGCCTGTCCGCTGCCGCGCCGCGCCTCGTGGACGCTCACTTGGGCCCTCCCCGACGTTCACGGTGCTGGCGCCCCCACGCACAGCATCGAAAGGTTACAGAACGCGGCACGATCCGGGTGATGGTCCGTCAGGAAATTGCTACGCAACGATAATCCGGTCAGCAGCCGGTGCCGGGGTCCGGGCGGCTCGCTGTCGTCCACTGTCCCGTGGCCGGGCCCGGGTCAGCCGCAGTGGCTCCAACTGCTGGTCCAGGAGGTGCCGCCGGCTTCGCTCCAGCCGGTCGCCTGCAAACGACCTCAGTATCGTCTGGGCAGGTCAAATGCCCTTTCGGGCCAGGAAGTTCACGAGACCGTTGACTCCGTCGCCGATCGCCGGGCAGGATGCCGATCATCCAGGCAGACACGGCCGGAATCACACTCTCTCCACCCGTACCTTGCAAGGTCTCCGCAACAGATACACAAGGACAGGAGGGGGCCCAGTGGGGAACGTCTGCACGGTTGCGACGGAGCCGGACGTCCGGCCGAGCCGGTCGGTGCTTCTCGGATCGCATCGCCTCAGCCCCGTGGACGGGATGCTCGTCACCCGGCGGGGACACCGGGGTGGGACGCGGGCCGGGGGCGCTCGCCGCACCGCCCTCGGGGCGGGCCGTGCCGTGCTGCCCGGCCGGGCGCGGTGGCGGCGGTCATGACGGAGACCCGCATGCGAGTGGCCCTGATCGGTGCGGGCCCCCGCGGTCTGTCCGTACTGGAGCGGCTCTGTGCCAACGAGCGGATCAACCCCTCCCCGCGTCCCCTGACCGTGCATCTGATCGACCCCGACCCGCCGGGGGCGGGCAGGGTCTGGCGCACCGACCAGTCGCGGCACTTGCTGATGAACACCGTGGCGTCCCAGGTCACCGTGTTCACCGACGACAGCGTACGGATCGACGGCCCGGTGGAGCCCGGGCCGAGCCTGTACGAGTGGGCCCGTTCGCCGTACGGGGCCGAGGCCGACGTGCTGGCCGAGGCAGCCTCGCTGGGCCCCGACTCCTACCCCACCCGCGCTTTCTACGGGGCGTACCTGCGGGCCGTGTTCCAGCGCCTGGTCGAGCGGGCCCCGCGGCACGTCACGGTCCGGGTGCACCGCTCCCGGGCGGTCGCCCTCACCGGTGAGGGGTCTCAGCGGGTCCGGCTCGCGGACGGCGGCACGGTCGACGCACTGGACGCCGTGGTGCTGGCCACGGGGCACGGACCGGCCGTACTGGGCCCGGAGGAACAGCAACTCGCCGACACGGCAGCGGGATTGGGGCTGCGCTACCTGCCGCCGGGCAATCCGGCCGACGCCGACCTGAGTGCCGTCCGGCCGGGAGAACACGTTCTGCTGCGCGGCCTCGGGCTGAACTTCTTCGACCACCTGGCGCTGCTGACCGAGGGCCGGGGCGGCACGTTCACCCGCCGCGGCGGCCGGCTGGTGTACCGGGCCTCCGGCAAGGAGCCTGTGCTGTACGCGAGTTCACGGCGCGGTGTGCCGTACCAGGCGCGTGGCGAGAACCAGAAGGGCGCCTACGGGCGGTACGTCCCGAGACTGCTCTCGGTCGAGTTCGTCAGCGCCCTTCGCCGGCAGGACGCCCCGCTCGACTTCCGTCGCGACCTGTGGCCGCTGATCGCCCGCGAGGTCGAGAGCGTGTACTACGGCGCGCTGCTGGACGTCCGCGACCGCCCGGCCGACCGGGGGCCGTTCACCGAGCTCTACCTGGCCGCCGAACGGCCGGAGCGGCGGGCTGAACTCCTGCACGCGTACGGCATCGACCGGGCGGACCACTGGGACTGGGAACGCCTGGCCCGACCGTGCGCGGGCCGGGAGTTCGGCGACCGGGCGGAGTTCCGGTCCTGGCTGCTGGAGTACCTGTCACAGGACCTCCGGGAGGCCCGCGCCGGCAACCTCCGGGGCCCGCTGAAGGCCGCGCTGGACGTCCTGCGCGACCTGCGCAACGAGATCCGGCTCGCGGTGGACCATGGCGGCCTGGCCGGCGACTCGCACCGCGAGGACCTGGAGCGCTGGTACACCCCGCTCAACGCGTTCCTGTCGATCGGTCCACCGGCCGCCCGGATCGAGCAGATGATCGCGCTGATCGAGGCGGGCGTGCTCGAACTCACCGGCCCCGGAACCACGGTGAGCGTCGACACCGACCGCCGGGCCTTCGTCGCCCGTTCCGGCCGGGTGCCGGGGCCGCCGGTCCTGGCCACGGTGCTGATCGAGGCCAGGCTCCCCGAACCGGACGTTCGCCGGACCGCCGACCCGCTGCTGCGGCACCTGCTGGACAGCGGCCGGATCGCTCCCTACCGGACGTCGGGCGCCGGCGGTGACGAGACCGGAGGCCACGAGACCGGAGGCCACGAGACCGGGGGACTGCACGTGACCGCCCGCCCGTACCGGGTGGTGGACGCCGACGGGAGGGCGCACCCGCGCCGGTTCGCCTACGGGGTTCCCACCGAGGGCGTCCACTGGGTCACGGCGGCCGGTATCCGTCCCGGGGTGGACTCCGTGACCCTGGGCGACTCGGACGCGATCGCACGCGCCATACTTTCGCTCCGGCCCGTGGGGCGCCAGGAAACCGACAGGACAGGAGTCAGCGCGTGACACTTGAGACCGTGCCATCCGAGGCGGAGGCGGACACCGGTCTGCTCTCGCCGGTCCGGGCCGGCACCCCGATCGAAGGCGCGGTCGGCGACCGGGCCTGGCTCCAGGCGATGCTGGACGCCGAAGCGGGGCTGGCCCGGACCCAGGCCGGACTCGGAGTGGTGCCGGCATCGGCGGCCGAGGCCATCACCGCCCTCGCCCGGGTCGAGAACTTCGACGTACGGGCGCTCGCACTGGCCTCCCGGGAGACCGCCAACCCGGTGGTCGGCCTGGTCCGGGCCCTGACCGAGCTGGTGGCAGCCCGGTACCCCGAGGCGGCGGAGTACGTCCACTCCGGCTCGACCAGCCAGGACATCCTGGACACCGGGGCGATGCTGGTCGCGGCCCGCGCCCTGCGGATCATCCGGGCGGACCTGGACCGGGTGGCCGAGGCGCTCGCCGCACTGGCCGAGGCCCACCGGTCCACCCCGATGGCGGGACGCACCCTCGCCCTCCAGGCCGTGCCGACCACCTTCGGCCTGAAAGCCGCCGGATGGCGGCAGTTGGTGCTGGACGCCGACCACCGGCTGGCGCTGGTCGAGCAGACCGGTCTGCCGGTCTCGTTGGGCGGCGCGGCCGGCACCCTGGCCGGATACCTGGAGAACGCCCGCGCCGCCGACCCCGCCACCGACGACGACCCGGCCGGCTACCTCGACCGCCTGGTCGACGCCTTCGCCGCCGAGACCGGACTGGCCCGGCCGGTCCTGCCCTGGCACGCGCTGCGGACCCCCATCGCCGACCTGGCCGCCGCGCTCGCGTTCACCGCCGGGGCACTCGGGAAGATGGCGGTCGACGTACAGGTCCTGACGCGGACCGAGATCGGCGAGGTCGGCGAGCGGCCGGTGGCCGGACGCGGAGCCTCCTCCGCCATGCCGCACAAGCAGAACCCGGTGCACTCCACTCTGATCCGCAGTGCCGCACTCCAGGTCCCGGTCATCGCCACCGGTCTGACGCAGTGCCTGATCACCGAGGACGAACGCTCCGGCGGCGTCTGGCACGCCGAATGGCAACTGCTGCGAGAGGCACTCCGGCTCACCGGCGGCGCCGCGCACACCGCGGTGGAACTCGCCGAGGGTCTGCAGGTCCGGCCCGAGCGGATGGCGGCCAACCTCGCACTGACCGGCAGCCAGATCGTCTCCGAACGCGTCTCCGCCGTCCTCGCCCCCCTGCTCGGCCGGGCAGCCGCCCGATCCCTGTCCTCCCGGGCCGCCGCGACCGCCGCGGCCACGGGCCGGGAACTCGCCGAGGTACTCGCCGAACTCCCCGAACTGAAGGACGTGTTCACTCCGGAGACGCTCGCGGCGCTGTGCCGCCCCGAGGACTACCTCGGCGCCGCGGAACCACTGGTCGACCGGGCCCTGCGGCTCTGACCCCGGCGGGCAACGGTCGGCCGGTGCGCTAGTTGTACGGGGGGCTCGCCCCCGGGGGCGGCCTGCGGTGCCCTGCTCGCCGAGGGAGCGCAGGAAGCCGGGGGTGGTGCCGCTCATCTGGGGGTACTGCTGTGGCGGTCCTTGTCGGACGGCTGCGGTGGCTTCCGGCCCGGTCAGGTCGGCCGGTTGTCCGCCGGTGTGGTCGGGGGGCTGCCCGGGGCGGCGGCGGGCAGCGGCCAGTCGGGATGGGCGAGCCGGCGGCGCAGGGCGTCGAGCCGGGCGAGGTGGTGGTCGAGGGCGGCGGTGACGGTGCTCGTGGTGGCGGCTACTCGTGCTTCCAGGTCTTGGATCCGGTCCAGGATGTCCTGCCAGCGCCTTTCGGAGGCGGCGGTGGCGACGGGGTCAGGCGCGGCGTCGGTCGCTGTCATCGCGGAGCTGGGTGGTGTGGTGGGTGAGGGTGTCGAGGCGGGTGGCGAGGTCGGCCTGATCGGTGCCGAGGTGGGGGCGGATGGCGGCGAGGGGCTCTATGAGGTCGGCGGGGTCGGTGGCGCCGAGGGCGGCGGTCAGCGCGGCCTGGGCGGAGTGGGCGCCGGGGGCGAGTGCGGTCATGGTGATCCGGGCTGCGAGGACCCGCAGCTCGGCGGCGTTGTCGCGGGCCCAGGCGGTGACCGTCCGGTCGGCGGCCCGCCGGTCACGGACCGCCTTGACGCGTTCCACACCGGTGGCGGCCTGCGGCGTGCCACCGGCGGGCTTGAGGCGCAGGTAGCGGTTCTCTGCGGCCTGGCGGCTGGCGACGCCCATGGGCCGGGCGAGGTCGGCCCAGGTGGCGCCGGCCTCCCGGGCGCTCTCCACCAGGCCGGCTTCCCACCCGGCGAGCTGGGTGCGCAGCTCGCGCAGCAGCATCAGGGCGGCCAGGGCCTGCTCGGGGCCTTCCTGCCCGTCAGGGGAGGTCGGGGGCCGGGACGCGGGGTCCTGGGCGGTGCGGACGGCGTCGTCGATGGCGGCCAGCGCCGCCGCGGCCGCCAGGAACGAGGCGGGCTCGACCGGCTGGGGAGGACCGGCGGCGGGTCTGCGGGGCTTCTCACTCATGCAGTCACTCTATACGCGACACGCGGACTTGTCATCGGATGGATGACGCGCTACAAAGGTGTCAGGTGAAGCGCACTGGCACCCATTCGATCAGTGGAGGTGTTTCGCGATGCTGTTGCGCACTGACCCGTTCCGCGAGCTGGACCGTCTGACCCAGCAGTTCCTGGGCAACACGGGGACCTGGTCGCGTCCGGCACCGATGCCGCTGGACGCCTACCGGGCCGGCGACGAGTACGTGATCTGCTTCGACCTGCCGGGGGTGGACCCGGAGGCGATCGACATCGACGTCGAGCGGAACATGGTGACCGTCAAGGCCGAACGCCGCCCGCGTCACCAGGGCGAGGACGTGAAGTGGGAGCTGTCCGAGCGCCCGCTCGGAGTGTTCTCCCGCCAGGTCATGCTCTCCGACACCCTCGACCCCGCCGGGATCACCGCCGACTACGACGCCGGCGTGCTGACCCTGAAGATCCCGGTCGCGGAGAAGGCCAAGCCCCGGAAGGTCGCGATCAGTCACGGCGGCGACCGCAAGCAGATCCAGGCCTGACCAACCCCCGGTGCCGTTCCGGCCGCCCCCTGATCTCTCCCCCCTCGATCGCAGGGACGGCCGGAACACCCCCGACCCCCAACGGCCGGCCGCTTCCGCCCGGACCGGCTCACCCGCAGCAACGTGGCAACGCCATGAACGGCCAGAGCAACCACCCCTTCATCGTGCGGGTGGACGGCGAGATCGACCTCGACACCGCCCCCGCGCTGCGCCGTGCTCTGGCCGCCGCGCTCGAGGCGCACCGGGAGGTGGTGCTCGATCTGTCGGAGGTGACGTTCATGGACTGCGCGGGCCTGGGCGCCCTCGTCCGGGCCCGCAACCAGGCGGACCGCAGCGGCAGGCGCCTGATCCTGCGCGGAGCCGGCCGCTGCGTCGTCCGGCTGCTCGAGCTCACCGGTCTGCACCGGCGCTTGGCCGCCGAGCCCCGAGCGGGCACGGTCGCGCCGGACATAGGAACGGAGGGAGAACCGCAGTGACTCTTCGATGGGACGCGTTCCTGGACGAGGTCCGGGAGCGCGGCGAGTACGACACCCCGCAGGAGGCCGAGCGAGCCGCCCGGGTCGTCCTGGCCCTGCTCGGCGCCCACCTGGTCGGCGACGCGCGCGCGGAACTGGCCGCCCGCCTGCCGGAGACCATGGCCCTGATCCTGCTCAACCCCTTGCAGGCAGCCGAGCCGCTCAGCCCGGAGCGGTTCGTGCGCGCGACCGCGGCCTGGATCGAGGGAGCCACCGAAGCCACGGCCCCGTGGGACATCGGCGCAGTCCTGTCCACGGTGGCCGACGCCGCCGGCGACGACCTCACCAGGCGCATCCTGCTCCAGCTGCCACCCGGCTACGACCTGCTGTTCGGCCGCCCCACCGCACGGACACGCCCCTGACCACCCGCTCACGCCGCCGGTCCGCCGACGGCCGGCCCCTGGAAGGCCCACGGTCATGACCCGCTACCGCCACCTCCTCCAGCAGGTCCGCAGCCTCGGCCGCTACCTCGGCGACGAGGAGGCCGAACGCGTTCTCGACGCTGTGCTGGCCCTCCTGGGCTCCCAGCTCACCGGCGACGAACGCTGCGACCTCGCCGCAGCCCTGCCCGAGCGGGCCCGCGCCGTCTTCGCCGCCCAGATCCCCCTGCCCCGCCCCGTCACCGCCCCCGCCTTCGTCGAAAGCCTCGCCCACACCCTGGGCACCAGCCTCACCGTCGCCCGCTGGGACGCCTCCTCCGTCCTGGCCGCCCTCACCACCCTCACCGACGACAACCTCACCGACCGCCTCCTCGCCCACCTCCCCCGCGGCTACGCTCTGCTGTTCGGCCGCGCGGACCTGGCCGCCGTCGCCTGACACAGCCGGTCCGACCGGCTGTGTCAGGCGACG
>NZ_JBIALQ010000001.1:1093201-1421180 GCF_042873545.1 Kitasatospora sp. NPDC004615 | reverse complement strand
CCGCCGCCCCCCCCCCCGCCCGGGGGCCGTGGGGGGGGGGGGGGGGGGGGGCCCCGCGCCCGCGCCCCCCCCCCCCGCCGCGCCCGCGGGGGGGGCCCCGCCCACGGCGGGGACGTATTCGTGGGCGAGGTCGTCGAGGCGGACGGTGTGCGAGACGGGGGACGAGGTCGCCGCGAACGTAGTCGCGGTGGCGGACCCAGGTGGAGTGCGGCCCCGGCGTGTGGGGAGTGCGCGGGGTGGGATCGGCGTCGGTCGAGGTTCGGACGGTGCCGGACGGCCGTCCTTGTCACCGGTGTCGGCGGGCGCGTCGGGGAAGTCGGACGAGCAGTCCTCGACCGGTTGCGCGCCGGGGGCGTGCCGGTCCGGGCGCTCGGGCACCACGACGACGAGCGGGCCTCGGTGCTGCGGGCCGTGGACGGCGTCGAGGTCGGCTGAGCCCGGGCGTGAGCGGAGACCTGCGGTACGACCATCGTCAGGCCGCTCCTCGCATGCGTCGACGGCTCCGGCAGGGTCGCCGGGAGGCGTTCGGTGGAGGCGAGGGCGGCGGGGCCGGTGCCGATCGTCCTGTCCGGTGGTGGAGTCGGTGACCAGGCCCAGCGCGGCCTCGCGGTTCTCCAGGCCTCAGCAGCGGTAGGCACGGGCGAAGTGGGCGGAGACCAGGCGCAGGTACGAGGCGCCGCTGGGTGCGCCCATGGCGAGCAGGGTGGGCGGTTCGGCCAGATGCCCGTGAGGAAGTGCTCGCCGCCGACTCCGCAGGCCGGCAGGCGGACATCGCCGACGTGTGGCGGACGGTTCGTCGGCGCTTGGGCGCCTCGGTGAGATGGTCAGGGGCGTCCGAGGAAGTCGAGCAGCAGAGCGGTCAGTTCCTCGGGGTGTTCCTCGTAGATCCAGTGGCCGGAGTCTGCGATGGTCACGCCGGTGACGTCGGAGGCGTACGCCTTGGCCTGCTCGCCGACGGCTGGGCCGAGGCTGCCCGACGCGCCGATGGCGAGCACCGGCATCGGCAGGGGGGTCTGCCGGAACCGTGCGTTGTCCTGGATGTCCTGCGGGAACACGCGGAACCACGCCAGGCTCGCCCTCAGGTGGGCGGGGTCGCGCAGGTAGTGGGCGCACACCCGGATGTCCTCCGGGGTGACGGCGCCCTTGACGCCCTCCAGGCCGTCGATGAAGCCGGCGATCCAGGTGGTCTCCCGGCCCCGGATCATGTCCTCCGGCAGGCCGTTGGTCACGTTGAAGAACCCGAAGTTCCACACCCCGGGGCCGTTCTTCGTCAGCGCGGGGAACTGGTAGATGCCGTCGTCCGGGATCGGCGCCTCGCTGAGCACCAACTTTCTTACCGTGGAAGGGTATTGCGCGGCGTACGAGTAGGCGACCATGGTGCCGATGTCGTGGCCGACGACCCGCACGTCCTGGTCCTTGCCGAGTGATGCCAGCAGCGCGTGGATCTCGGCGGCCATCGTCTTCTTGTCGTAGCCCGAGGGCGGGGCGTCGCTCTGGCCGGCGCCTGGCAGATCGGGGGCGACGACCGTGTAGTGCTCGGCGAGGGCGGGCATGATGCGGTGCCACTCGTACCAGGTCTGCGGGTAGCCGTGCAGCAGTACCAGGGTCGGGCCGTGGCCGCCGATGACGTAGTGCAGACCGATACCGGCCGCGACGGTGCGGTGCTCGCTGAACCCCGAGGGGAGTCGCTCGCCGGCGGAGGTGGGTTCGGGGGTCGCGGCGGCGCTGGTCGCCGTCGCGCTCGGTGCGACGGCTGCCGTTGGAGCCGCGCCGAACAGTCGGCGGTGGTTGCGGGTTCCGGGCCGGGAGAGTTCCACGCGGTGCTCCAAGGACGCTGATGGACGACGGCTGACGGTGGATCGGTGGCCCCCTGGCGGGGCGGCGCGGACCGGTCTTCGGGGGAGGGTGCTGAACGGGCCGAGGAGCCCGGCGTCGATCCGGAGCGACTTCGACCATGGCGGCGGCGTTCTTGAGCGTGAACTCGTCGACTGCGGCGAGGGCGCCGGTGTATTCGGCGACCACCGGTGCGGCGGCCTGCGCCGCCATCGCGTCGAGGTAGGTCTCGAAGATAGCCCAGGCGTTGCTTGCGGGTCGTGGTTCGCGAAGCGCGGAGCGGGTTCCAGGTTCACCACGTCCTCGCCCGGGAGCGGCGAGGCACCCCGCTCCGCCGGCGGGGGAGTGCGAGTGGACGAGGCGCGTGACCTGTGCCGATCGTTCGCCCGCCGGGTCCGGACGCAGTGGCGGGGCGTCGTACGGACCGCGTGGGTGGTGTCGAAGGCTTCGAGCCGGTAGCGGGCGCACTCGATCGCCGACAGTGGAGAGCGCCCGGTCCGCGCGCGCCGGCGTACGCGCGGGCAGGCCAGGGCCCTGATGGCTCGTTCGTCCGGGCCGGTTGGCGTGCGGGCAGTGGCCGGTGGGGCAGTGGGTGCTGGTGCGCCGTGCGGCGTCCGGCAGGAGGCCGGGCGTGGGGCCAGGCTCGGGAGGGCGGGGGTCTTGGCCTCGGGCGGGGAGGTTGCCTTCGCCCGTTCCCCGGGTGGCGAGGGGTTCGTGTCGGTGGAGGCCGTGACGGCGAGGTGCTGGAGCGGTGGTGATTGGTAAGCCCGTGGGCGGACGGGAGGTGGTGTGCCAGGATGCACATCATGCTTACTGTGGACCGCCACCTCGCCGAGGACGAAGACCTCGTTTACGTCACCCGGCAGCATTGGACGCAGCTCGTCGGCGAGTTCGTCGTGCTGTGCCTCACCTGGGTCGTGGCGGGCGGGATCCTGTGGCTGCTGCCCAGCGGCGAAGGCTGGGGCAGGGTGGGAAGCTACGTGGTGCTCGCCGCGGCGCTGTTCGTCTCCCTGCGGTACTGGCTGATCCCGCTGATGAAGTGGCGTGGCACGGTCTACATCCTCACCACCAAGCGGCTCCACCTGCGCAGCGGCTTCCTGACCAAGACCGGTCACAGCGTTCCGCTCCTCCGGGTGAACGACATCTCGTTCGAGGCTTCGCTGTGGGAGCGGATCATCCGTTGCGGGACGCTCAACGTCGAGTCGGCCTCCGAGCAGGGGATGTTGACGCTGAGGCATGTTCCGGACCCCGAGGGGCTCAAGAACAAGATCTACGAGGCCATGGACGAGGCGCAGGAGTACCAGCACGGGTCCGACGGGATGACCTCCAAGAACCGATGACCGGGGCGGCTCCAGCGGCCCCGCCTCCGCCGCGCCCGGGTGAATCGAGGCGTCGGTGCTTTGGCTGACGGTGTAGGCGCAGCCGGCGATGGTGAAGGACCGGGTCTCCGGCCGGCTGCGGGCGCCGCCGGGATTGTCGGCAGGTGGCAGGGCATCGTGGGGGCAGGCACCGCGGGCCGAAGGTGCACCTGCGTGGTGGCCTCGATGTCGGACGGTGACGGGGCGCGAGCCGGTGCAGCAGATCTCCTGGACGACCTGGTCCGGCACCCCTGCCGGTTTGGAGTAACAGGCCCGGTGGCACGCGTAGTTGGCTAGCCTGGTGGGTGACCGGACGGCTGGGAGGAGACGTCGTGCCCGATGTGGATGTGATCGTCGGTCAGGTCGTGCCGGCGATCGGCGCAGCAGTCGGTGCCTACGGGGTGGAGGTGCTGCGGCGGACGCAGGATGCCGCAGCCGGGGCCACGGTCGGGCTGGGGCAGCGGTTGCTGGCCAGACTGCTGCACCGCGCCCCCGTGCCGGCGCCGTTGGAGGCGGCGGTGGAGGACCTCGCCGAGGACCGGCTGAACCCGGACGCGCTGGCCGCGCTGCGGCTGCAGGTCCGCAGGCTCCTGCTGGCGGACCCGGAGCTGGCCGCGCAGGTGGCCGCCATGCTTCCGCCGGTGCCGGCCGCTTCGCCGGTCCAGGCCGACGGGGAGCGGTCGGTGGCCGTCGGGACCAACCACGGCGGAAGGATCACCACGGGCGACAACTCGCCGATCTCGGGGCCGGAGTGACATCCGCCGGGCCCTGGCCCGGCACGCCCGTCGGGGCCACCGGCCAACGAGCGGTCCTGATCGCCGGGTCGAACTACGGTCAGATCACCACCGGCGACCACTCCCCGATCTCGGGGCCGGAGTGACATCCGCCGGGCCCTGGCCCGGCACACCCGTCGGGGTCACCGGCCAACGAGCGGTCCTGATCGCCGGGTCGAACTACGGTCAGATCACCACCGGCGACCACTCCCCGATCACCGTCACGCGGCTCCCGCCGCTGCGGGCGATCGACGAACTTCCGCCGACCGCGGGGCCGGTGGGGATCCCCGGCCGGGTGCAGTCGTTCGTCGGACGGCTCGACGCGCTGTCCCGAATAGCGCGGGCCCTGGCGCCGGGGCCCGGCGTGGTGGTGCACGCCGTGCACGGTCTCGGTGGCGTCGGCAAGAGCGCACTGGCCGCGCAGTACGTGTGCACCCACGGCCATCGCTACTCACAGGTCGTGTGGCTCGCGGCCGACGACACCCCCGCGATCGCGGCAGGTCTGCGCAGGTTCGCCCTCGCCCTGGAACCCGCCGCGAGCCTGCTGGCCTCCGAGGCGCTGGTCGAACGGGCGCTGGCCTGGCTGTCCGCGCACGATGGGTGGCTGGTGGTGCTCGACAATGCGACGGCGGCCGACAGCCTCGCTCCGCTGCTCGCCGGGATCTCCGGCTCCGGCCGGTTCCTGATCACCAGTCGCAGTTCGGTCGGATGGCAGCGGATCGGGGCCGACACGCAGGTGCTGGAATCGTTGGGCGCGGAGGAGTCGCTCCGCCTGCTGGCCGCGAGTACGGGCCGCGGACCCGCCCCGCCGCCCGGAGGCCGGGAGGTGTGCGAGGCGCTCGGCCACCTGCCACTGGCCGTCGTCCAGGCGGGCGCGTACCTGGCGCAGACCGCCACCGGGGCGCACGCCTACCTCCGGCTGCTCGCCGAGCAGCCCGTCGTGGCCTACAACAGGGGCGACGAGCACACCGACCCGGACCGGACCATCGCCCGGATCTGGCGCATCACACTGGACCGTGTCGCCGACACCCCGTTGGTCGGGGAGGTCCTGCGGGTGCTGGCCTGGCTCGCGCCGACCGGCATTCCCCGCCGACTGCTCGACGGCCTGGCCGCCGAACCGGAACTCGCCCACGCGCTCGGGCGCCTGACGGCATACAGCATGATCGCCCGCCGGTCGGAGGGGCCCGACGGGGGCGGCTTCCTGACGGTGCACCGGCTGGTCCAGGCGGTGGCCCGGACGCCGGATCCGGCGGATCCGCACCGGTCACCGGAGGCGATCGCCAGGGCCCGCACGCGGGCCACCGGTCTACTGGTCGGGGCGATGCCCGAAACCACGAAGGACGTGCGTCACTGGCCCGTCTGGCGATGGCTGACGGAACAGATCGCGGCCCTGGCCGAACATGCGGACCCGGCCACCGACGACCTGAAGACCGCGGCCGCCCTGAACCAGGCCGGGATCTTCCTGGGCTCGCAGGGAGACCTGGCGACCGGAATCGCTTTCGTGAACCGGGCCCGGGACGGATTCCGGAGACTGACCGACCGCGCCGACCCGGACACTCTGGTCTGCACCAACAACCTCGCCGACCTACTGCGCGAGGCCGGTGACGCCAGGCGGGCGATCCGGTTGTTCGAGGACATCCTGGACGATGTGCGCCGGGTCTTCGGCGAGGAGGACCCCAGGACGCTGGGGGTGTGGACCAACCTCGCCGGCGCCCAACTGGCCGCCGGAGAAGCCCACCGGGCGATCGCCGTGCTGAAGCTGACCTTGGACGGCTACCGCCGGGTGAAGGGTGACGGGCACCCCGACACCGTCACCTGTCGTGAAAGCCTGGCTGTCGCGTACAGCGCCGCCGGAGACCTCGCCCGGGCGCTGCCCCTGCTCGACCGCAACCTCGCCGACTACGAGAGGATCCTCGGCCCCGACCACCCGAACACGCTGCACTCCCGCAGCAACGTGGCCACCGCGCAGCTCGCCCTCGGCGACAGCCGGCGGGCGGTTCCCCAGCTGAAGCAAGCCCTTGCCGACAGTCTCCGGGTCCTGGGCCCCGACCACCCGGACACACTGACGATCCGCAACAACCTCGCGGGCGCTTTCGCCGAGGGCGGGGACTTCGCACAGGCCCTCCCCCTGCTCGAACAGAACCTCCACGACCGCCGGCGGATCCACGCCGAAGACCACCCGTCGACCCTGCTGGCCCGTCACAACCTGGCCCACGCCCGACTCGACGCGGGCGATCCGGAAGGGGCGCTGGCGATGCTTGCCCCGGTCGCCGCCGACGCCCGCCGCGTCCTCGGCGAGGAGCACCCCACCGCGCTGCGCATGGCTTCGAGCCTCGCGAACGCCTACGACGCCGTCGCGGAGTACGGGATGGCGATCGAGCTGTACCGGGGGACGCTCGCCACCGCCGTCCGGGTCCTCGGCGAGGACCACCCGGAGGTGCTCATGATCCGGAGCGGCCTCGGCCGCACCTGCGTGATGGCGGAGGATGCCGAGTCTGCGATCCCGCTGCTCGAACAGACGCTGGCCGCGAGCCGGCGGGTGTTCGGCCCGGAGCATCCGATGACCCTGACGGCGCGCAGCGATCTGGCGACGGCGCGGGCCGAGTGCGGGGGCTACGACGCGATCGTCCAGGAGCTGGAACACCTCCTGGCGGACGTGCGGCGGATCTTCGGGGAGGAACATTCGCGCACGCTGGACCAGCTCGTCCTGCTCGCCGACGTCTACGACCTGGTAGGGCTGACCGATCGGGCCGTCACCGCGTGGCGCGCTGCCCGGGCGATCTCCGGGCGGGTCCGCGGCGAGGAGCACCCGGACACCAGGAGGGCCGCCCGGTGCCTGGCGGCGGCGCTGCGCGCAGCCGGGGGCTGACCGGGGCTCAGAGGTTCCGGTAGCAGACGGTGTAGGCCAGGTCGGTGTAGGTCTTAGGGGACCAGGTGCCCCAGCCGTAACGGCCGCAGAATCCCGGGGCGTTGTAGGTACTGGTCCGGCCGACGACGATCACGTTGGCCCGGTCGCAGGGGGCTTTCGTGAAGGTCGCGTGGTTGGCGGGGCCGGTTTGGGCCAGGCACTGGTTCACCACCGCCCGTCCCAGGTCGTCGGGATAGCGCATCTCCAGACAGAGCGTCACGCTCTGGCTGTCCCAGCGGGGGACCGGGAACTGCATGACCTTCTGGGCGCTCGGAGCGGCGCCGCAGAAATTGGCGTCGGCCGGCCCCTGGTGGCGTGCCAGGACGGTGAAGGCGCCAGTTTGGCAGGACAGTTGGACCCACGAGGTGCCGGGCTCGCCGTACACGCACTGACCGGGCCGGGCGTAGTACGCGTCGCCGTGCTCGTACTGGTAGCTCAGGCAGAGGACCAGGTTGTAGCCCGGGTAGGAGAAGTTCCACGTGTCGGCGGGGATGTCGTCGCAGCGGCTCCGGTCCGTGGTGCCCTCGAAGACCCGCAGCACCTTGAACACCCCGTTGCCGCAGTCCGCCGGTTCGAGTCGGACGTCCTGCCCGCTGCCGTCGGCGCCGAAGCACTGACCCGCCCGGGCGGTCCGGATCGGGTCGGGCGGTGGCGCGGTCGGACTCTCGACGGTCGGGCTCTCGACGGTCGGGCTGGGCGGATCCGGCGCCGGTCGAGTCGGCAGGACGGAGGCCGGCGGCACGATCGGCGGCGGCTCCGGGACGACGAAGTGGGACACCGGGGGTTGTGGGGCGGGGTCGGACCGCGGGGTGGAGTCGCCGTCCGACGAGCCGAACAGCAACGCTGCAGCGACCACGATTGCGAGCAGCCAGCCGACGGCCTTGCCGCGTTTCGGAGGCGGGACCGGCGGGACGGTGGTGGGTGGGGTCGGCGCGGGTGCCGGTGCACCACCCGGCCTCACCGGGCCCGGCCCCACCGGGCCCGGTCGTGCCGTGTGCGGTCGGGTGGGTGGGGCCGGCCGGGGTGGGGGCGGCGAAGGGGGCCGCGGCGACGGTGCGGCGGGCTTGGTCGAGGCGTTGACGAGGGCACGCTCCAGGGCGGGGAGCCACTCGCCGGGGGTCGGGCGCGCGTCCGGCCGCGACTGGCTTCCGGTGGCCAGGGCGGCCAGCTCGGGGTCGATGGACGACAGGACCCCGGGGTCCGTCGCGCTCTGGTCCCGGGCGATCAGCCGGATGGCCATCAGTCCGAACTTGAGGGCGTCGCTGTGCGGCGTCGCCTTCTCCTCCCCGTCGTGGCCCTGCCACTCCGGGGTCTCCAGCTGAGGCATCGCGCTGTCGCCCCGGAAGCGCATCGCGTCGCAGTCGAGGAAGAAGCAGGTGGCGGTGGGCCCGGTGGCGAAGAGCACGTTCCTCGGCGACAGATCGCCGACGGCGATGCCGAGTCGGTGCATCCGCTCCAGGGTGCGGGCCAGTTCCCGGAGCAGCGCCAGCCGGTCACGGGGGGTGATCTTCAGGCCGATCCGGGCCACGTAGTCGTCGCTGTTGAGCAGGAACTCGAAGTTGGCGGGTTTGCGTTCCGAACCCACCGGGCTGAGCCCCCGGTAGTCGAACCTGAACCGCTCGGGCACCTTCCGCATCAGGAAGCCGGTGGCGGCGCCCTGATGGGTCACCAGGGCGTCGGGCCAGGCGGCATGTTCGCGCAGCCAACGGGCATCGTCGTCCGGCACCCCCGGGAGGTCGACCATGGACTGCAGCACCCCGGAGCGGAGGGAGGGCAGGACGGCCGGCAGGTACTCCTTGTAGACGGCCGACGCCAGGCCGGCCGGACGGCCGCGGACCGAACGGACCGAACGGACCACGCCCTGGCCGCCCTTTCCCAGCTCCGCGCCCAGGACGAGGTCGGAGAGGCGGACCGTCGGAGCCGGCGAGGTCACGGCAGGGGCCCCGGCTCGGCGACCGGCCAGAGAGCGATCAGTGTCCGGTCGTCGTCGAAGGTCTCCCGGGAGAAGTCCAGGACGTGTGCCAGCCAAGCGGCGGACGGCTCGGTGGCCAACTGCCGGGCGAACAGCGCGCCCACCAAGCCGGTGCCGTCCCCGAGCGGATCGCCGAATCCGTCGGTGCCCACCAACAGGACCTGCCCCGCAGTGAGTTGACAGCCGGCCAGTTCCGCCGGTTCGGGGCAGCGGGGCAGCGGCACCACCGCGTTGGAGACAACCTCCGCGTCCGGAGCCGACTTGGGTGCGAACAGCGCGCGGTACGCGGCATGGTGGAGATCCAGGGCCCAGGCCCCGGAGTCGCCGACCCGGGAGAGGGCCACGTCCAGGCCGCCGGGGACCGGGCACGCCGTCCCCACCACGAGGGTGGTGGCGAGCAGCCGCTCCACCTTCGCCGGGTCGGGGGCCGGGTCGTCGAGCAGGGCTGCGCCGCGTTCGAGCAGGGCGGCGGCCGCGTCGCGCAGGACGGCGGCCCACTCGACAGGGCGCTGACCGGCGTCCAGTCGGTCGAGCACCGCTCCGAGCGCGGACTCGCAGGCAAGCGCGGAACCGAGTTCGGGGACCTCGGCAGCCGACACCCCGTCGGCGACGGCGAACACGATCGTGCCCGAGGCGGCGTGCACGGCCGCCGCGGCCGAGTCCTGGCGCGGCTTGCCGTAGTAACGGTGGGCATTGCCGCGGACGGAGGCCATGCGCAGCTGCGCGCGGGGCGTGGACCAGCCGTCGGACTCGGTGTCCGCACGGTAGCTGCGCCCCTTGGGCGGCCTGGGCTCGAAGACGGCACCGGCGCGGTCGACCACGATCGGTGGCCAGACGGTCGGGTCGGGCGGCGCCTTCGGACGCGGCGGGATCTCCGGCCGTGGTGGCGTCTCCGGCCGTGGTGGCGTCTCGGGGCGAGGTGGTGTGAGGTCGACCGGCGTTGCCGGTGTCCGGGGCTGCGGGCGAGGGTTCGGCAGATTCATGGTCACACCATGTCAATGGGTACGCGCATGATGCTGGGGTCCGGCGGCTTGACGAGCAGTTCGCCGGCGCCCCTCGCCAGCGCACCGCCCGACTCCATCAGACTCTGCGTCAAGGTCTCGAAGAACCCGGTGATGGCCTTCCCCACGTTTGTCCCGGGAACGGCGACGAACGCGAAGTCGGGGCGGGTGGCGATCTCCGCGATCGTCCGCGGCTCGGCCTGGCCCACCCCGAACGCGATGATGTTCGGGGCCGCCCTGGTGATGCTCCGATCGACCAACCGCCCATGCGGCTCCCGCCACGACTCCCCATCGGTGGGGGCCCCGTCGCTCAGGAAGAAGACCACCGGTCGGTGCACCTGGTACCCCTCCTGCTTCAACCGGCGGACGTCGTCGGGGATACGCGCGAGCAGGTCCTCGAAGGCCGCGCCGTAGCAGGTCAGCCCCCGGATGACGAAGCGGGGCAACTGCAGTTCGTTGCGCACGTCGGAGAGCGGCAGGCGTTCCTCGACGTCGTCCGAGAAGCCCAGGATCGCCAGCCGGACCTTCGCCGAGATCATCGGTGCGCCCCGCAGCGCCTCGTGCAGCGAGACCAGGCCGTCTGCCAGTTCCCGTTCGCACACCGCCATCGATCCGGACTCGTCGGCCACCACGTAGGCGGGCAGCAACACGCCCCTGACATCTGGCATCGGTATTTCCCCCTTGCCGCATCCCCACAAGCTTCTGACAGTTGCAGTCGGGTGGCGAGACCGTGGACTCCGCGCACAGGACACCGCGAGGAATCCTCGGCGGCCGGCTCGCCCCGGAGAGAGCGGTCCTGGCGTCGCGTGCGACTCGGGACAGCTCGGCGACACGTGCCAGGCCGTCACCGGAAGCTCAGAAGCCTCCCGTGACGTATCGGGCTGTCGCACCTTGCAGGTACAACTCCACTTGGTCGCGTGAGAAGCCTTCGTGCTTGGCCGTGTACTCGGCGATCAGGCGGGACTGGTAGACGACTCCGTCGTTCACCTGGAATCGGGACTGTCCGGGCGGAGGAGCGCCGGGCCCGATCTGTTCCTTGACGAACACGGCCATCGGCTGCGGCTGAAGGGCCTTCAGTTCCGACGGATGGGCCTGTTGGAGTTGGACCAGGTAGGCGTGGATGTGCTCGACGGGCTCCGAGCCGTTGAACACGTACTCCATGACGTTACGCAGGAACGCGTTCAGCACCCCGAACATCGCCGGCCCGGCCGCCTGGACGTCGGCTTCCAAGTCCCTGGCCTGACCTCCTTCCACCACCATGTGATGGAGGACGCGGTGCGCGGCACGGGCCGCCAAGAACAGCGCTTCGTCTGACGACTTGCCCATGAGTCCCCCCGCCGCCCGGTTCCGCCCTGCGCAGGATGACACACGTCGAAAGCCTGGCACAGGGCATTGGCGGTCCTTCACCGGTTCTGGCGATCCGCCTATGCCTGAGGCAACTGCTCGGCACCATCGGGAGCTGAGTCCGAGCCCAAGCTCAGGGCGCCTCCGAAACCAGTCCGCTCCACCTGAGCCGCCGCCTCTTCGCCTGGATATTTCCGCAATCAGTGCCAAGGGCTACGGTGAGGCCATGCCCGAGCAGACACCTCGCAGATTCCATGGGCGGGTCGCCCTGGTCACCGGCGCCGCCAACGGCATCGGCGCTGCGACGGCCCGGCGGCTGGCCGCCGAGGGCGCCGTGGTGATCGCCGTCGACATCGACGACGACGCCGGCCGGGTCCTGGTCGATTCCCTCGTCCGGGAGGGCGGCCGGGCCGAGTACCGGCACGGTGACGTGTCCGCCGCCGCCGTGTGGGACGGACTGGCCGCACACGTCCGGGACCGCTACGGGCGCCTGGACGTCCTGTTCAGCAACGCCTACACCGTGACCGTCAAGCCGGCCCACGAACTGGCGGAGGACGAGTGGGACCGCCAGCTCGCGGTCACCCTGAAGGGATCCTGGCTCGCCGTGCGGGCCTTCGCCGACCTGTTGCGCGCGAGCGAGGGCTCGCTGGTTCTCGCCTCCTCGGTGCACGCGCTCGTCGGCATCCCGGGCCACCCCGCGTACGCCGCGGCCAAGGGCGCGCTGTGCTCGATGGGCCGTCAACTCGCCGTGGAGTACGGGCCCGAGGTCCGGGTGAACACCGTGCTCCCCGGCCCGATCATGACGGCGGCCTGGGACCGGGTGGACGAGGTCGGCCGGGCGAACAGCGTGGCCGAGACCGTCGCCAAGCGCTTCGGCCGCCCCGAGGAGGTCGCCGCGGCGGTGGCCTTCTTGGCCTCCTCCGACGCCTCCTACATCACCGGTACGACCCTCGTGGTGGACGGCGGCTGGTCCGCCGTCAAAGCTTCCTCCTGACGTGAGCGAAGATCAGTCGCGGCCGTCGCAGCGCACGTGCGGAACGAGGGTCTGTCCGTCGTGTCGCAGGGAGTGCTCCATGCTGCCGAGCAGCTTGGAGAGGGTCCGCTGTTCGTCGGCGTCGAGCGTTGCCAGTAGGCGCTGTTCGCATGCGCGGTAGTGGGCGAGGAGGTGGTCGACGAGGTCGAGGCCGTGTTCGGTGAGCCTGAGGTGGATGATGCGCCGGTCGTGGTCGTCGCGTTCGCGGACGATCAGTCGTTGCTGCTCCAACTTGTCCGCGCGGGTGGTCATTCCGGAGCAGGTGACCAGGTCGAGGGCGGCCAGTTCGCCGGTGGTCAGGCTGTGGGCGGGCCCGGCCTGGCGCAGGGTGACGAGCACATGGAAGCCGGTGGCGGTGAGGCCGTGCCGCTTGAGGAGGGGCTCCAGCCGGGTCTTCCAGAGGGTGGCTATCCGGTACATGCGGCCGAGTGGCTGCGGGGACGGCGCGGCCGGGGGAGGGGTCTCGGGGCGGGGAGCGCGGGCGAGGGTCTTCGGTGTGGTTCGGCCGGGTGGAGCGGGAGTTCTTTCGGGTGTGTGCCGGGGCACGGGGGCCTTCCAGGTGTCGTGCGGGCATACGGGGGCGGTGCACCGGCGGTCCGGCACCGGCGCGGGGCCGGCGTCGGACGGTGCGTGGGCGGGTCAGCCGATCGGGGCGGGTTGCGGTGCGGGTGTGTGGGGCGCGGTGCGGTGCAGGCCCTTACGGTCGTAGAGGCGGGTGATGGCGAGGCCGAGGAGGAGAGAGACGGCGAAGCCGATGCCGACCATGCTCCAGGCCCGTCCCAGTCCGGCCTCGGCCTGGGCGTCGAAGTAGAGGATGGAGCGGACGCCGTCGACGACCTGGCGGAAGGGTTCGAAGTCGGCGAGGAACCGGTAGAACCCGGGCAGTGCCTCAAGGGGGATGGTGGCGCCGGCGGACGGGATGGCCAGGCCGATCAGCACGAGCATGGAGATGATCGGGCCCGGGGTGCCGAAGGCGGCGAGCAGGGCCAGGGCGGTGATGCCCATCGACGCCGTGGCGCAGGTACCGAAGATCCACAGCTGGGGCAGGTGGGAGGCGTCGATGCCGACGACGCCGACGGCGGCGGCCATGGCCAGTGCGGAGGTCGCCATCGACAGGACGACCATGAGGACCGAGCCGACCGCGAAGTGCCGTACCCGGCTGATGTGTTGCACCGGCTTGGTGGTGCGGAACGGGCCCTTTTCGCTGGCGATGTAGCCGAGTGCGGTGTCCAGTTGGGTGTGGATGACGTTGGCGCCCAGCATGCCGCCGAGGACGAGGACGAGGGTGTAGAAGAACGCGCTCAGTCCGAGGCCGCTGTGGTCGCCGAGCGGGTGGCCCTCCTCGATCGCGGCCTTGACCGGGTCGGCGATCATCAGCTGTGCGGCGGCGCCGGGGGCGGCGGGGTGCTCGGTGGAGCCGGAGGCGGCGTGCGGTTGGGCCTGCTGGCTCAGCTGCCGGGTGAGCTCCTGGCCCACCTGGGTGGAGACGGTGTGCACGACCTGGCGGTTGATCTCGGACGCCATGCTCGAGCCGAAGCTTCCGGCGGCGGGGTTGGTCAGCACGGTCATGGTCGGCGGGTGCGGATCGTGCTGGGGCGGGCCGCCGAGGGCGGCCACGGAGGCGGAGAAGTCGTCCGGGATGACGAGCGCGCCGAACACCTTGTCCTTGGCGAGGAGGTCGTCGGCGGTTCGGCGGTCGACCTGCTTCCAGGCGACCTTGCCCTTCGAGCCGGGGTCCTGGGCGATCTGCGGGGTGATCTGCTCGCCCAGGTTGACCTGCTTGCCCGCGACCTGGGTGCCCCGGTCCGCGTTGACCAGTGCGATCGGCAGGTCCTTCATCGAGCCGACCGGGTTGTTGTTGGCGCCCAGGTACAGCAGGGAGAGGACGAACGACAGCAGGCCGAGGATCACCGCGGACGGCAGCCACAGGCTCTTCCTGCGCAGCAGTCCGCGGGCGCTGGCCGAGAGCGCGTGGGGCGGTTCAGACATGGCTCCTCCCACAGCGGTGGCGGGTGGCGGGGGCCTGTTCGTGGGACCCGGGTCCGGTGGGGCGTGGGGCTGGCATGGTGCTCCAGTTGCGATGTCGCGTCGGGGTGGCGCTCAGGGGCGGAAGTGAGCGGTTTCCGGCATCGCGCCTGGCTGGACGCTTGCTAGAAACCTTCACTTTCTAGCTCAATAGTGGCACTACCGAACAGGGGTGTCCATCTGGGGGTCTGGAAGACTGGGCGCATACCGAACAGCCGAGTGAGTGAGCGCATGAGGATCTCCGACCTGAGCCGCCTGACCGGGACACCGGTCGGGACCATCAAGTACTACCTGCGGGAAGGCCTGCTGCCGCCCGGCCGGTCCCTCGGGGCCACCCTGACCCTGTACGGCGACGAACACGCCGAGCGCCTGCGGCTGATCCGCGCCCTGACCGCCCGCGGCGGCCTGTCCATCTCCGCCGCCCGCGACGTCCTCACCGCGATCGACCAGCCGCTCGAACCGCTGGACACGCTCCGCGTCGTCCACTACGCCCTGCCCACTCCGGTCGACGCCGCCGAGACCGACGCGGTCGACGAGCAGGCGCCGCGGGTCGACCAGCTGCTGGAGGCCATGCGCTGGGAGATCTCCGAGGAATCGCCGCACCGCAGAGCACTCGCCGCCAGCCTGATGGACCTCAACCGCCTCGGCATGGAGTACGGCACGGAGGAACTGCTGCCCTACGCCGAACTCGCCGCCGCCGCAGCCCGACTGGACCTCGACCGGCTCGAACACATCGAGGACCGCCTCCGGCTCGCCGAACACGCGGCCATCGTCGTCCTGCTCCTCGAACCCGTCCTGGCCGTGCTGCGCCGCCTTGCCCAGGAGGACGAGTCCCGCCGCCGCGCGGCGTGGGCCCGCACCGGCGACGGAACGGACCCGCGGTCCACGGCACACCCGGAGTAGGTGGCGGTGAGCTCGTCCGGTTCGGCCTCGGGTGCGTCGGCGAGTTCGCGTGCGCCGCCACGCCGGCCTCCGCCGCACCGACACCATCGTTGAAGGCCTCTCCGGGCCGGCCGCCGTGGGTTGTGGAGGGGGCCGCGGCGCGGTGGAGCCGGTACGTGAACCGCGGCGCCCGCGCCGATCGCGCTTTCCGGGGATGGCCGGTCAAGGGCTTTGGTCGAGACCAATGGGTTCCGATCACCCATTTTGCGGGGCGCGAAAGTGCAATCGGTGATGGTGTCGCTACGATCCGGCATTCGCGCGGCGTTGCCCATGGCTACAAAAGTGGTCCAATCGGGCACGGGTTGCCGAGATTTGCACAGAGTGTTGACGTGCCCTAGACCAACCAACACACTCTTCCTCGGTGGACGCGCGTAGCGTCGCCCCACAGTCGGCGCATGATCCCGCGAGAGGACGCTATGCGAACCGCCGAAGATATACCTCTGGCAGGCGTAAGACCCCGGTTGCGCAATGACGTTGTATTCCTTCGCGTCGACACCGGAATTTATCTGAGAAGTTCAGAGACATCGTGTGTTCTCAAAGGCGCGGGCGCCTATGAATGGATGTCTGTCCTCGGCCCCCGAATGACGGGTGAACGCACTGTCGAGGAAATATGCGAAGGCCTGGACGAAAACCGGCGCAAGACCGCCGTCGGCCTGATGCGCACCTTGCTCGACAGGGGTTTCGCCCGTGCTGTTCCGGGCGCGGGCACGGGGACGCTGCCGGCCGAAGTGCTGGACAGGTTCGCGCCGCAGATCAACTTCGTCGAACATTTCATGCACGCGGACCAGCGGACGCCACAGGAGCTGTTCGCGCGCTTCCGCTCTTCCCGGGTCCTGGTCAGTGGCTCACCGAGTGGTGTCGCGGCGGCGGCGGTGCGCGGTCTGTTGCGCAACGGGCTGGCCGAGGTGTCGCTGGACGACGCGGCGTGGGGACGGGAGTTCGAGAGCGAGACGGCCGGGCTCGCCGACGCGGGCGCACCGGCACAGGTCGTGGTGCTGCCGTCAACTCCCGAGGACCTGACGGAATTCGACGTCGTGGTGGCGGTCGCCGACGAGTCGGACAGCAGCGCCGTGCTCGACCTGACCAGGCGCCTGCACGGAGCTCCGCAGGGTCCTCGACTGATCCCGGTGGTGGCCGACCCGACCCGCATGGTCGTCGGTCCGATCTCCGGACCCGGTGAGCAGCCGTGCTGGGTGTGCGCCCAGCTTCGCCTGTCGGCCAACTCCGATCCGCGCCGGACGGCCGACCTCTGGCGCCGACTGGCGCTCGGCCCGACCGGCGCCGGGGCCCCGAGCGGCGATCCGGTGACACAGTCCATGGTCGGCAACGCCTTGGCGTTCGAGATCTTCCGGCTGCGCACCGGGCAGTTGCAGATGGATGACGAGCGGCACGCCGTGATCCAGGACCTGACCACGCTCGAATCCCGCCGCGAACGCGTGCTGCCCCATCCCGGATGCCCGCTGCGCCACCAGGCGGTGCCGCCCGAGGAGGTGCTTGCGCCCGCGGACGACAGCGACGCCTATGGACGCGCGGCCGTTCTGGTCTCCCCGGAACTGGGCGTCATGTCCGGATGGACCGACGAATCGATTCGGCAGATCCCGCTCAAGACGGGCCGGGTGCGGCTGGGTCCGGCCCTGGCCCTGACCGACGCGGCACGTGAGATCGTCGCGTTCGACATCGACACGGCCCTCGTCGCCCGCACCCGTTCGGTGCGGTCGGCAGTCGCCTGCTACGTGGGCCGGCTCGGCTCCCCCGGGCTTCCGGACGGAGGACCTGCGGCCGACGCCGAAGCGGTCCCGGCCGAACGGCTCGGCCTGTTCAGCGGCTTGCCCACGGCCGGTGCGCGGGCGGCGGGTCCGATGGTGGCCGCCGTGTCCCTGTACGACGAAAGCCGGTGGCAGGTGCCGGCCGCGGCAGTCCACCCGCTGTCACCGGCCAACTCCCTCCTCACGTTCGAGCCGAGCCCCGCGGGCGCGGCGGTCGGCTGGACCGCCGAGGAGGTGCGGGAGCGAGGACTGTGTTCGGCGCTCGCCCATCGCGGACTCGTCCTTGCGGTACGCGGCGGCGAGCCGGCCGTCCCGCTCTCCGAGGAGTGGCTCGGCACCGACGACGAGACGGCCTTCGCGCTGCGCAGCCTGCGGCCCATCGGCCGGTCCGCCAGGGTGTGGGCGCTGCCCGGTGCCGCACCGTCCTTCGCCGTTCTCGCGATGGTCGAGGACTCCGAGGGGAAGGTCGACTGGGCGGTCGGCTCGGCTCTGTCCGTACGTGCCGCGGTACGCGAAGCGGTGCGGGACGCCGTCGGACTCGCGGTCGGCCGGCACTACGAGGGCGCACCCATGGACTTCGGCGACCCGCTGATCGCGGACTTCGATCCCAGGGTCCTCGTCCCGGCCGACGCGAAGACCGAGTGGTCCTTCGACCAACTCGACGTGCCCATGTCCGAAGCGCTCGCCCGGCTGGAAGCCGAGGGAACACGCGCGCTGTTCGTCGACACCACACCGATCGATCTGAGGGCAGTCCGCGGAATGACCACAGGCACGGTCCTGCTCGCCGCGAAGTAGCCGGACAGTCGGCCGGTCCGCGCCCACTCGAGGCGCGCCACGGTTCTCGGAACGTCCCGTTCCGGGTGGCACAACCCGAGCACATCCCGAGAAAAGAGGATTGCCATGTCCGTTGAGCTCATGAACGAGCTGAGCGCTCTCGAGAGCGCGACGTTCGAGGTCGAGGAGATGACCGACGAGTCCGTCGAGCTGGCCTGGTCCAGCTCCAGCTGCTCCTGCTCCAGCTGCTGCTCCTGCTCCACCAGCAGCTGCTGCTCCTGCTCCTCGAGCACCAGCTGACCCACGGCTGACCAGGTCGCCGGGCACCTGCCCGGGACCCGGCACATGGGCTGAAAACGTGCGGCTGCTTGGCAGGACGGTCCCCGTCGACAGGAGGGGTCTGTCCGTGAAGTGGCAAGCAGCCGCACACCCCTATCTTCTCATCGACTGGGTGGACGGATGAATGTGGAGTCGAGCGCGGTGACCACCGTGACGGTCCCGGTTGGCCCCGGGGTGGTCGAGGTCGTCCGCGACCATCTGGCCGGGTACGCCGCTGCGGGCGTCACGGTCGACGTCGGAGTGCTCGGCCTGCCTGAGCGCCACGCGCCGAGCGGGGCGCGGAGGGCCGACGGTCTGGTCTACCCGGTGCGCCTGTACGGCGGAACGGTACTGATGGGGCCGCTGCACCGGGCCGACGGTACGAGTCAGCCGTGCGGGCTCTGCCTGGAACGCCGCTGGCTGGCGCTGCGCCCCGTCGAGGAGCGCAAGCCGGTCGAGGACGGCGCGGACGTGTGGGTGGCGGGTGACGACGCCCTGCTCACGCCCTTCGCCATGGAACAGATCGCCCAGATCGTCCGCACGGAGACGGCCGACGGCCGACTCGCCCCCGGGGACCGCCGGATCGGGCGCATCGTGGAACTGCGACTGCGCGATCTGACGGTCAACCGGCACGAGCTGGTCGCCGACTCCGAGTGCGAGCGGTGCGCCACCCCGGTACCGGACACCGCCGAGGGCGCGATGCTCCCGCTGAGCCCCCGGCCGAAGCCGGGTCCGACCAGCTACCGGGGCGCGTCGGCGGCGGACCTGAACCTGCCGACCGCCGGTCTGGTGAACGAGGTGTGCGGAGCGCTGGCGAGCGCGGCACGACGTGTGTACCAGTGCAGCGCCACTCTGCCGGTCAGCGGGTACTTCCGGGTCCGCAGCAAGTACGACTACCACGAGATGTGGTGGAGCGGGCAGTCGCAGAGCTCGGCCAGCAGCGAGCGGTACGGCGTCCTGGAAGGCATGGAGCGGTACGCCGGGCAGTTCCCGCGGGCCAAGCAGACGCAGACGTACGCCAGTTACAACGAACTGAAGCCGAACGCGCTCGACCCCATGGCGATGGGTTCGTACAGTCCGGAGTTCTACACCGGGCACCACGACTACTACCAGCCGTACCACCCGGACACCCCGACCCACTGGGTGTGGGGCTACTCCTTCGGGGAGCAGCGTCCGCTGCTCGTGCCCGAGCAGTTCGTCTTCTACCTGGACCGCCGGCCGGACCGGAAGTTCGTCCAGGAGTGCTCCAACGGCTGTGCCAGCGGCAGCAGCGTGGAAGAGGCGCTGCTGCACGGCATGCTCGAACTCATCGAGCGGGACGCGTTCCTGCTCTGCTGGTACGGCGCGGCCAGACTGCCCGAGATCGACCAGTCGACCCTCGTCGACGAGGAGATCAGGTTCGTCCTGGACCGGGTGGCCCGGCTCGGCTACCGGATGCGGCTGTTCGACATGCGCGTCGACGTCCCGGTGCCCGCCGTGATGGCGGTGGCCGAGCGCCTGGACGGGGGACTGGGCAAGCTGTGCTTCGCCGCCGGCGCGAGCCTGGACCCGGTGGAGGCGGTGCGCGCCGCCATCGCGGAGACGGCGTCCTACATCCCGGGGATGGACGAACGGGTGGAGGCGAAGCTGCCGGCGCTGCGCGAGATGGCCGCCGACTACAACCAGGTGCACGAGCTCACTCACCACGCACTGCTGTACGGGCTGCCGGAAATGGCGTCGACGGCCGACTTCCTGCTGGAGGCGGCACCGCTCCGGTCAATGGACGAGCTGTACGGTCCGTGGCTCGCGCAGCGACCCGCGACCCTGGACCTGGCGGACGACGCCCGGTTCGTGATGGAACGTCTGCGCGAGGCCGGCAGCGACGTCGTGGCGGTGGACCAGACCTGCCCGGAGCAGCACGGCACCGGCATCCGCACCTTGTGCGTACTGGCGCCCGGGCTGGTGCCGATCGACTTCGGCTGGGAGCGGCAGCGCGTGCTGGGCCATCCGCGGCTCCTGGCGTACCTCGACGGAGAACTGGCCGAGATCCACGCCCGTGACGAGGGGTTCGGTCCCACGGGGCTGAACCGCAGGCCGCACCCGTTCCCCTGAGCCGTCCCGTCGGGTTCCGCGCGCTGTCCGTCCGGTGCGGAACCCGGCAGTGAGTCCCGTCCGTCACGTCGGCCCGCCCGCGGGCCGAAGGAGGAAGTCCGGTGTCCGTAGACCGAACGCAGGTCGTGAAAGGCTATGTCGAGTCTGTGTTCCGGCGCGGTCGGGAGCCGATGGAGCCGGTCGGTTTCACCCCCGACTGGGACGACCAGCCGTCCCGGCACAAGACCTACCTGGGGGTGCGGCGCTTCCCGCTCCCGGCGGGCGTCGATCTGGCGCTGGAGGACACCGCGGAGGTTCTCTTCGGTGAACCGCCCGTCGGCCACGGGGCGCCCTGGACCCTCGACTCCCTCGCCACGTTGCTGCGGCTGTCGTACGGCGTGCTCGACCGCAGGCTGCGGGTGAGCTGGAACCAGGACAGCCATGTCCGGGTGCTCTACCCGGAGGCGCTGTGGGGGCGCGGTACCGCCTCGGGGGGCGGCATGTACCCGCTGGAGGTCTACTGGGTGGCCGGGCCCGGCAGCCCGCTGCTTCCGGGTGTCTACCACTACTCGACGGCGCATCACAGCTTCGAGCGGCTGCTTGCCGGTGACCTCACGGACGAGGTCCGTGCGGCGTGCGAGTCCGGGGACGGGGACGGGGCGGCGGACGGGTTCCTCGTGGTGACCGTGCGTTTCTGGAAGAACTCCTTCAAGTACAACAGCTTCTGCTACCACGTGGTGACACAGGACGCCGGTGCGCTGCTGGGATGCTGGGAACTGATCGCGCGGGGAACGGGCCGGCGCCTCACTCGCACGCTGTGGTTCGACGACGAGCGGCTGAACCGCCTGCTCGGACTCGAAACCGATCAGGAAACGGTACTGGCCGTGGTGCCGATGCCGTTCGGCCCACCCGCGGACCGGGCGGCCCAGGTCGATCCGGTGGACCGCGGCGGTCTCATCGACCGGCCGAGTTTCGAGCGATCGGCCCGGCCCCGCACCTTCGAGCAGATCGAGCAGGTGCACCGCGCGGTCCTGGCGGACCGCCGTGAGCGCCCGCAGCCCTCGGTGGCCCGCGGCCTCGTGCCGCGGAAGCCTGCCGGGGGCGAGGAGGTCGACCTGCCCGAGCCGCTGACCGGCCGGCTCGGCCGGGACGTCGGCCAGGCCCTGCGCTCGCGGCGGACCAGCTTCGGCTCGTTCACGCGCTCCCGCCCCCTGCACCTCGACGAGTTGGCGACCGTGCTGGCGGGCACGGCGGCGGGGCAGCGGTACCTCTCGGACGTGGTGCCCGACGAAGTCGGGCTGACGGGTCTGTACGTCCTGGCGAACCGCGTCACCGGCCTGCCGAGCGGCACCTACCGCTACGACGCCGCCGGGCACCGGCTGCGGGTCGTGTCCGAGACGCCGCTCGCCGAGAAGTTGCAGCGCAGTTACTACCTGAGCAACTACAACCTGGAGCAGGTCGCCGCCGTACTGGCGATCTCCGGCCGGTGGCAGAGCACGCTCGATGCCTACGGCAGCCGCGGCTACCGCGTTCTCAACTCCGAGGTGGGCGCCCTGTCACAGACGGCGTACACCACCGCTGCCGCGCTGAACGTCGGCTGCGGAGTGGTGCTCGGCTTCGACAACATCGCCATCGACGAGGCGGTCGGCCTCGACGACGGCGACGAGCGCACCTTCCTGTTCGTGCTGCTCGGCCACGAACGCGCGGACAGCGCGGACTACGACTACCGGCTGGTCTGAGAGGGCTGATCCGTGAAATCCAGCGCGCCGCCATCGACGATGCCCCGCACGGCGTCCGCAGCGACCCCGCCCGATCACCGGAGCACGGAGCACGTGACCTGGCACCTGGTGCCGAGGTTCATGCTGCGTGTCGGTGGTCTTCCCTTCGAAACCGCGGCTGCTCTGGCGACTCCGGCGACCGCGGCATGGGGGGACGGCGTCCTCGACGCGCGGCACCGGCTGAGCGAGCGCGCAGCCCGGATCGCCGACTCCCTGCAAGAACGCGTGGCCGACAACCTCGACGATCCCCAGGCGCGACGGGCACTGATCAATCTGCGTCGGGACGTCTTCAACGCCCGTGCCCCGCGCGGCCTGACCGCGGCCGAACCGCTGCTCTCGGCCGACGAACTCGACGAGTTGCACGCGTGGTCGGCCGACCGGCAACGACATGACGAACTGCTGCGGACCGGTTCGGGAGTCCTGGGCGACGAAATCGCCGCGGTCCGAAGGGAGTTGCGCCGCGTCGCGACGGAGACCGATCTGCGCCACGGCGTCCAGTTGTCGTCCCCGTCGCTGGACGAGTACCTGGACGACTTCCTGCGGCGTGCCGACGGACCGCTCAGTAAGCGGGAACGACGCATCGAGCGGTCGCTGCTGGAGTACCTGCTGCGCACCGCGTGCAAGACCAGCCCGTTCAGCACGCTGACGGCCGTGTCCGCCGGCGCCTTCGCGGAGAGCGACGGCAGGCCGCTCACCGCCTCCGTCCGCGGCTGGGGCAAGCAGGGCAGCACCCGGCTGAACATCGCCCTGCTCGCCAGACTGTCGGACCAGCTCACCGGAAACCCGGAGGTCCGCCGCGATCTGCCGGTGAGAGCCACCAGCGGAACACAGGTGCACCGCGACCGGGTTCGCTACCTGCGCAAGCTCCGCGGTGCCGACGGCGACGCGGATGCCGCGGTCACCCTGGACGCCGTGCACGAGAGTCTCTTCTACCTGCCGGGCGGGGAGGCCATCACCGATGTCCTCACGCTGTTCCGCGACGGCAGGACGCTGCGGTTCGGCGACGCCGTACGACAGCTGTGCGCGATGGACGGCAAGCGGCCCGAGCAGGACGTGGAGCGGTACCTGGCCCAGCTGCTCAGGCTGGGGCTGCTCGTCGTGCCGGATCTGGACATCGACATCCACGACCCGGACCCGGTCGCCACGTACCGGAAGGGGCTGTCGCGGCTGGGAACGGGCCGGGCCGACGACATCGCCGTGCTCGTCGGGCGGATGGGTGCGGACGTCGAGCGGTTCGCCGACGCCGGCCTGCCCGAGAGGCGTGAACTCCTCTCCGGGATAAGGGAGTCGGCGGCACAGGCGCACCGTCTCGCGGGCCGCGGCGACACCCCGGTGCTGCGCACCCTGGTCTACGAGGACACCACCCTGCCCGGACTGACGGTGACCGGTGACGCCTCCACCTGGACCCGGAAACTCACCCCCGGGCTCCAGCAACTCGCCAGGATCCTCCCGGCGTTCGACGGAAACCTGGTACGCAGACTCGTCACCAAGGGATTCTTCCGGGCACGCTACGGGGAAGGCGGGCGCTGCGAGGACTTCCTCTCGTTCGCCCACCAGTTCAACCAGGACTTCTACGAGAACTACAACAAGCGGCTGATGCGCCACCAGCGCTTCGACGGCACCGACTTCCGTCACTACGACAACTGGTTCCGGCAGGAGGAGATCACGGCGGTCGACCGTGCGCGAGCCGCGGTGGCCCGGGAGATGGACCTCCGCTACCGGAGCGCCTGCGCCACCGGAGCCGATGTCGAGCTGGACGAGGACTTCCTGGCCACGGTGGAGGGGCTGCTGCCCGGGCACGAGCGCCTGCGCTCGCTGTCCTTCTTCCTCCAGATCGCCGAGGACGGCACCGAGGACCCGCTGGTGGTCGTCAACCGGGTCTACTCCGGACTCACCCTGCTCTTCTCGCGGTTCGCGCACTGCTTCGACGAGGGCCTCACCACGTCATTGCGCCGGTCGCTGGACGACGCCGTGCCGGAGGGAGCCGTGTTCGCCGAACTGAAGGGCGGCTACGACACGACGAACCTGAACCTGCATCCGGTCGTCACGCCCTACGAGATCGTCTGTCCCGGAGAGACCAGCTTCCGGCCGCCGCACGAACAGATCCCGGTGGAGGACCTGGTCGTCGAGCACGACGCGGCCACCGACCGGCTGCTTCTGCGGTCCCGCGCACTGGGCGTCGAGGTGATTCCCGTCTACCTCGGCTTCCTGCTTCCGATGGCACTGCCGGAGGTGCAGCAGGTACTGCTCAACTTCTCCTCCACCACCATGGTCCAACTCGACCTGTGGGAGGGCACCGGCATCCCGGAGCGCGACAACGGCGCGACTCCGCGCGTGCGGCTCGGAAACGTGGTGCTGCAACGCAAGTCCTGGCGGTTCGCCGCCGACCAGCTCCCGCCCGCGACAGCCGGCCAACCGGACCACGAGTGGTTCCTCGCATGGCGGGAATGGCAGCGGGCGGCCGGGCTGCCCCGCCACGTGTTCGCCGGTCTCGGCGGCGAACGCAAGCCGCAGTACGTGGACTTCGACTCGTACACGTGCCTCCGGCTGTTCGAGGCCGCAGTCCGCAAGAGCGACTCGGCGGTGACACTCACCGAAATGCTGCCCGGCCCCGACCAGCTGTGGCTGCGTGACGACCGGCACCGGTACGTCACCGAACTCACGGTCGAACTCAACGGAATCAAAGCAACGGATGCGGAGCGGTGATGGGCGCCGATCAGGACGCGAACGACGGCGGGCACATCGAGGCGGAACCGGACGGCGACGGCTGGATCAGCCTCCACGTCTTCTACGCCGCCAACGCCAACCCGGTGCTGGTCAACTGCGTGCGGCCGCTGGTGGAGAGCCTGCGCGAACAGGGTCTGCTGCGCTCGTGGTTCTTCATCCGCTACTGGCTGGAGGGCCCGCACATCCGGCTGCGCCTGCTGCCGGCCGAGGCGTCGGCGATCGCGAAGGTCGCCGAGGCCGCGCGAACCGCACTCGAGTCGTACCTGCGCGAGCGCCCCGCCCTGTACGAGGAGGACCGCAACGCCAGCGGTGACCTGTACAAGAACATGTTCCTGGCCGAGTACAGCGAGGAGCGCTGGAACGAGCTGTACGGCGCCGAGGGCACGATGCCGTTCCGGGACAACAACAGCGTCGCCCGCATCCCCTACGAACGAGAACTGGACCGGTACGGGGGCCCGGCCGGAATGGAACTCGCGGAGTGGCACTTCCAGGAATCCAGCGAGACGGTGATGACCCTGCTGGAGACCACCAACGTGCACGTGCGCACCGTACTGCTGGGCCAGGCCGCGCAGTTGACCGCGGGACTGTGCTTCGCGTTCCTGCGCGACGAGGAGGCGGTGGCCCGCTTCCTGGTCAACTACCGCATGATGTGGGAGGCCTCGTACCAGGAACCCAGCGACGACCAGCACAAGCGCTTCGACCGCAGCTACGAGCGGATGAAGGACCGGCTGGTGGCCCGGCTGGAGCACGTGCGGGACAGCGCCAGGGACGCCTCCTCGACAGCACCCACCCCGCTGGAGCGATCGTGGCTCGCGCACTGCGGCGAACTCCGTGACAAGGTACTGGGAATGACCGACGCGGGGTCCCTGACCTTCCGCGACGGACCCGTGCAGGACCCGCAGGTCGCACTGGCCATCGTGCTCAGCTCCTACGTCCACATGACCAACAACCGGCTCGGGGTGAGCATCCTCGACGAGATCTACCTGTCGTACATCCTGTGCAAGGCACTGTCCGACACGGCTCCGCAGGAGGCGCAGCGGTGACCGGCAC
The DNA here is from genome assembly GCF_042873545.1 of Kitasatospora sp. NPDC004615. Taxonomy (NCBI): domain Bacteria; kingdom Bacillati; phylum Actinomycetota; class Actinomycetes; order Kitasatosporales; family Streptomycetaceae; genus Kitasatospora; species Kitasatospora sp. NPDC004615. Next base: position 1,395,508 of record NZ_JBIALQ010000001.1, on the reverse strand, counting down.
CGCCCACGACCGGCCCCGGCTCCGGCCGGAGGTGGCACTCGGCCCGGGCATGCGCTCCGGCCCCAGGACCGTTCACCACGTCAAGGACGCGCGCACCGGCTGCTACTACCGGGTCGGTTCCCGCGAGTACTTCGTCATGGGACTGATGGACGGACAGCACACGATCGAGGACATCGGGCGCAGTTACGTCGACACCTTCGACCGCAGACTGGGCCCCGAGCACTGGCAGCAGATCTTCACCATGCTCGGCCGCTACCAACTGCTCGACGGGTACGCCGACGACGCGGCGCTGGACAGGCTGAAGCAGGCCCACGAGGCGAAACAGTCGGCGCGGCAGGGCTGGCTGCGCCGGCGCTGGGTGATCCTGCGCCCCGATCAGCTGTGCGCCGCCTTGGCGAGCCGTCTGTCCTTCGCCTTCCGCACGGCGTTCCTGGTCCCGGCGTTCGTCCTGCTGGCCGCCGTCCAGCTGTTCGTCTGGACACATGTCGGCGCCCTGGCCCACGAGGCGACGCATCAGAAGCACCCGGTGATCACCCTGCCGCTCTCGGCGCTCGTGGTGTGGGGAATCACCGTGCTGCACGAGTTCGCCCACGGCGTGACGTGTCGTCACTTCGGCGGCAGGGTAACGGAGATCGGAGTCAGCTGGCGGTTTCCCATGCTGGTCCCCTACTGTCGCACGGACGACATCGTGCTGTTCCAGCGGCGCAGGGCCCGGGTGGGCACCGCGTTCGCCGGCATCTTCGTCAGCTGGTTGGCGCTGGTGCCGGTGGCGGCCTGGTGGTGGCTGGCCGGTGACGGCATGTTCGGCCGGCCGCTCGCCGCCGGTCTGTTGCTCTTCGGCAGTGGTGCCACGGCGATCAGCCTGCTGCCAGTTCTACGATCGGATGGTTACGTGATGCTCACCCACGCGCTGAACATCGCCGATCTGCGCCGCGAGTCCTTCCGGTTCTGGCGGCTGCGACTGCGCTGGCGCGACCCGGCCGCCCGGGAAAGCCTCAGCGCCTACCCGCCCCGCGACATCCGCACCTACGCCCTCTACGGGAGCGTCTCCCTCCTCCTTCTCCTCTCGGCCTACGGCGCGATGATGTCGGTGTGGTTCAGCAGCCTTCAGCACTGGGTAGGGCCGACGTGGGCAGTGGTGATTCTCGCCGCGGAGACCGCGGTGGCCGCCGGTGTCCTTTCAGCCGTCGCCCGCGGCAGCTCGAGCGAACGGCGGACCACCGGTGAGTGACAGCGACGACTACGCGATCCGCACCAGCGGACTGACCAAGCAGTACGGCCCGGACACCGGCGTGTTCGACCTCGACCTGCGTATCCACCGCGGGGAGGTCTACGGATTCCTCGGCCCCAACGGGGCAGGAAAGAGCACCGCCATGCGCATGCTGGTGGGGCTGATCCGGCCGACCTCGGGAACCGCCACGGTGCTGGGCCACCCGGCCGGGACCCCGCGCAGCCTGCGCGGGGTGGGGGCACTGATCGAGGCCCCGGCCCTGTACCCGCACCTGTCGGGCCGGGACAACCTGCGCATCCTCGCCGGATACGCGTCCGTACCCGCCACCCGCATCGGGGAAGTCCTCGAGGAGGTCGGGATGGCCGCCAAGGCGGACGCCGCCTTCCGCACGTACTCGCTCGGCATGAAACAACGACTCGGGGTGGCCGCCGCACTGCTGAAGGACCCCGCGCTGCTCATCCTCGACGAGCCGACCAACGGTCTCGACCCCGAAGGCATGGCGAGCATGCGGGAGTTGATCACCGGGCTGCGCCGCGACAACCGCACGGTACTTCTGTCCAGCCACATGCTGGGCGAGGTGGAGCACGTGTGCGACCGGGTGGGTGTGATCCGCCGGGGCCGGCTGATCGCCGACGGCACGGTGGAGGAACTCCGCCGGGGCGTCGGCGAAGGCGGGCTGACGGTCGCCGTGGACGCGCCCGAGCGCGCCGCCGAGCTGGTACGCGAGTTGCCGGCCGTCCGCTCGGCGACGGTCGTCGACGGGGAACTGCAGGTGGCTGTCGACCCCGGTGAGGCCGCCGCGATCAACCGGCTGCTCGTGGTGAACGGACTGGAGGTCAGCGAACTCCGCAAACGGGTCCTCTCGCTGGAAGACGTGTTCTTCGACCTGGTCGAAGAACACCGGCCCACTGAACCGGCACCCGTGGAGGCGGCCAACCGATGAACGGTGTCCTTCGAGCAGAGCTGCTGTCGACGCGAAAGCGCCCCGGCGCCTGGATCATCGGCGGGGCGTGGGTCGCGCTGTCGGTGGCCTTCGGGATGGCGGTCCCGTACATCATCTGGCTGGCCATCAGGAACAAGCCGATCGGATCGTCCGGTGATCCCGAGGAGTTGATCAACGGTCTGCTGCCGGACAAGTTCCTGTCCGGCACCGTCAGCCTGTACCCCATGTTCGGCAGTGCGCTGATGCTGATCCTCGGCGCCGTCCTCGTCGGCGGGGAGCACCGATGGGGGACCTGGGGCACGCTTCTGGTCCAAGGGCCCAGCCGCACCTCGGTGGTGCTCGGGAAGGCCGGGGCCGTGGCAGCGGCGTCACTGTGCATCTCGGTGCTGGTGGTGGTGGTCGGCGCGGGAGCGAGCGCGCTCATCGCGGCGCTCACCGGCCGGCCCGCGCACTGGCCGGACACGGCGACGCTGCTGGCCGGAATCGGCGCCATCTGGCTGATCAGCACGGCCGCGACGAGCCTGGGCATCTTCCTGGGCGTTCTGCTGCGCGGCACTGGGGCCGCCATCGGAGTGGGCCTGCTCTGGCTGCTGGCGGTCGAGAACCTGGTGTCCGGACTGGCCGGCACCCTGTCCGCACTGAAAGGCGTCCAGAAGCTGCTGATCGGCCCGTGCGCGGGCTCCCTCGCCACCGCCCTCGACCCGTCGGGCAAGCCCAACACGTCGATCCCCGGGGTCGTCTCGGTTGCCGGACCGCTGACCGCGAGCATCGTGCTGGCGGCGTACGTGGTGGTGTTCCTCGGCCTCTCCGCGCTACTCGTCTCGCGCCGCGACATGACCTGATCGGCAGGCCTGCCGTGCGGATGTGCAGGCCTGCCGTGCGGATGTGGAAGTCGGACACGGATCCCCCGTTCCCGCCCACACCGCTCAACGCGGGCGTTCGGTCAGGCGTGGAGGTGTGTGAGGACGGCGGACAGTGCGTGCCGTACGGCCTCCCGGGTCTCGTCCGTGGGGTCGTGCACGTCGAAGCCGTGCATCGCGTGCGGTACGTCCACGAGTTCCAGTGCCGCGCCGCACTCGTCGGCGGCTGCCAGGAACGCGGTGACTGTCGCGGCGATCTCCGGTGCCTCGAGCCCCACCCGGGTCAGCACGACCGGCAGTCGGCCTGCCTTCGGCAGCACTGCGGCAGGGGCGAAGCGCGGGTCGACGCCGATCCAGCCGGTCAGTGGGGCCAGGACCGGGTAGGTGGCGGCGACGCAGCGCAGCCAGGGCGGAGGAGCGGCCAGGTGGTCGGACATCAGTAGGCCGCCGCCGGAGAAGGTCCACAGGGCGATCCGGTCCGCGTCGACGCGCGGATCCGCCCGCAGTACGCGCAGTGCCTCGGCGATGTCCGCCGCGGCCGTCGGGTAGTCGGACGTCGCGTGGAGCCGGTGGGCGACGACCGCGCCGATCACGCCCTGGCTCGCCGCGAGCCGGGCGTAGCCGACGTAGAGCGGCCAGTCGCGGGGCTCGGGCACCATGTCGCGCGGTAGCGGGCCGCCGTGCACGAAGAGGATCGCCGGGCGGGGGCCGTCGTCGTCGGCCGGGTCGGGCAGGTGGAGGTCCAGACGCCCGGTGCGTTCCCGTGCCGCCACCGGTGCGTCGAGCAGGAACGGACGCTCATGGAACGGCGTGATGTTCGCCGGGGTGAGCCGGTGGCCCTCTCCGGCGGCGGCGCGCAGCAGGGTCGTGGCCAGCTCGTCGGGGCGGGAGAGCATCGGCCAGTGGCCCGTCGCCAGTTCGAAGAAGCCCACGCCCGGCTCGGCGAGGGACTGGAACTGCGGCATGCCCGACGTCACCAGTTGCTGCACGGCCTCGATGGTGAACCCGCTCGCCGTGCACAGGATGCCGCTGGTCGGCACGTCTTTCAGCGCGCCGGTCAGCCGCAGCGGCTCGGTCAGCGTCCGGCCCGGCTGCGGGGCGGCGAGCGAGGACAGCCGCTCCAGGTCGGCCGGCGACAGGCCGGTCGTGTTGCCCCACCTCTGCCACTGGTCGGGCGCGGGCGCGGGTACGGTCGCGTCCGGCTGCTCGCGCAGCAGCGCCTGCACGTCGGTGTCGGGCACAAGGGCGAGGGGAAGGTCGCCGTCCTGCGGCAGCCCGGAGTCCAGGTAGACGATCCGGGTGACCCGCTCCACGCGGTGCTGCGCCGCGCCGAGCACCGGGTGGATGGCGTAGTCGTGGCCGACGAGCACCACCTTCGGTGCGGTGACCCCGTCGATCAGCCGCACCACGTCGGCGATGTGGGTCTCCAGGCCCGTCCCGCCTGCGGGCGCCGTGCCGCCGCCCGTGCCCGTCAGTGTCGCGGCGTGCACCTCGGCGCCCGCCTCGCGCAGTTTCTCGCCCACCCGGTCCCACAGCGGCCCGCCCGTGAACGGGCCGGAGGCCAGGATGAACGCGGTCCGAATCTCATGATCGCTTCGCATGCGGGTACGGTAGGAACTCCCCTAACGGGAGGTTCAAGTGGTGCTGCCGCACGATCTGTTGACCATCGGTGAGCTCGCCGAGCGCGCCCGGGTGAGCGTGAAGGCAGTGCGTTTCTACTCGGAGCAGGGCCTGCTCCCCGAGGCCGGCCGCAGCGGCGGCGGACACCGCCGTTACGTCCCGCAGGCGCTGGAGCGGTTGCGGCTGATCCGCTCGCTGCGCGCGCTGGACGTGCCGCTGCCGGAAATCGCCCGTGTGGTCGAGAAGGAGACGGGCGAGGACGGGGACGGGGACGGCTTCGACGATGGTCTCGAGGCCGTCGTGGCCAGGCAGCTGGACAGCCTCGGTGCCGAACTTGCCGCGCTGCGCTGGCGGGAGGCGGCACTGCGGCTGCTGCACGAGGCCGCGGCCGCGGAGCGCGCCGAACTCCTGCGTCTGGTCGGCGCGCTCGGCACACCTCCCAGCACGGAGACCCTGGCCCGCTACTGGCGCGGGCTGCTGCCGGTGCGGCTCCCCGCCCGGCTGGTGGCCGCCATCGTGGAGGCGGCGGTGCCGCCGCTGCCGGAGCAACCCTCGCCGGCACACGTGCTGGCCTTCGCCCGGCTGCACGAACTGACCGCGGCCATGAACGACGCGTGCCTCGCGGAACACCGGCCCTCGCCGCCACGGCCGGACATGCTCTACGACGGCCTGCGCGAGGCCTACGACCTTGCCGCGCCCGCCCTGCTCGCCGGTCGCGGCCCCGCCCCGGGCGAGGCCCTGGACTGCTTCGTCACCGCCCACGCCCGGGCGAACGACCGCCGCGACACCCTCGACTACCGCCGCGAACTCGGCCGTCACCTGGCGGTGGGCGACCACCCCGCCATGCGCCGCTACTGGGCACTCGCGGGCGAACTGACCCCGGGCCCCACTCTCGGCGCCGCGAACACCTGGCTCAGCTCCGCGCTGGCGGCGCAACTCGCCGCGAACTGACGGCGGGCGGCCGGGGGTGATGGTGTGTCCGCCCCGTGGGAGTCGCGGGGCGGGGTGGGCGCTGCCTTGTACGGTCCCGCCGGTCGTCCGGCGGTTTGACCGTGCCTATGCCACCGGGTTCGGGCTGGCGGCGTGCTTCCGGGGGCCGGGGACGACGTGCTTCTGCAGCAGCCACACCATGTCGTTCGCGAAGAGGGAGCGGGCGGCCGCCTTGTCGATCTCCGGTACCCGGTGGCTCGCGGGCAGTGTGGAGGCCGGGAAGCTCTCGCCGTCGCCGAGTGCGAGCGCGCTGACGTAGAGGTTGCCGAGCGCCCGGCGCACGGACCGGCGGGTGGTCTCCCATTGCGGGTAGGCCGTCAGCTCGGTGGTGAACGGGTCCAGGAGGGCGGGGCGTTGGAACGGCAGACCGGCGGCGGTCATCGTGGCGCCGAGGGCGTCGATCCACTCGGCGACGGTGAGGGCGGACGGGCCGGCCGTGGCCCAGTACTCGCGGGGGAGCGGCGACCCTTCCACGGCCAGGCGGGCCAGTGCGTTGACGGCTGCCGCCACGTGGTCGCGCGGGACCATGTCCACCCGCTGTTCGGGCCGGCCGAAGACGGCGGGCAGTCCGGAGGCGATGAACATCATGATCCGGTGCATGTTCTGCAGCTCGGGCATCGCCCCGTCCGGGGAGTCGCCCATGATGATCGAGGGGCGGATGATCGACCAGGGCTGCGTGCAGGACCGGATCCGGTCGTCGGCGGCGGCCTTCGACCGGTGGTAGGCGGACGGCCGTGAGGAGCACACCGCGCCGACCGTGTCCTCCCTGGCGGCCTGCGTGTGACGCCCGGCGAAGGCCGTCGAGGCGTAGAGCAGCGGGCTGCCGGCCGTCTCGGCGAGTGCGACCATCTCCGCCGCGCCGCCCTCGTTGACCGCGTGCAGGTCGTCGGCGGACGCCGTGTAGCGGACGTTGCCGGCCAAGTGGACGATCACGTCGGCCTGTTGGGCGAGTTCCTTGAAGGTGGGGGTGTCCAGACCCAGCTGTGGAGCCCGAAGGTCGATGCCGACCTGTCGGCACGGCAGGTCGACCGGGCGGCGTCCGGTCAGGGCCACGATGTCGAACGACTGGGCCATGGCCGGAATCACGGCCGAGCCGAGGACTCCTGAGATCCCGGTGACCAGGGCGACGGGTCGCATGAAGGGTGCTCCACTTCTTTCGTTTTCGTTCGTTGTCACGGCTTTGCGCCGTCACGTGCCGAGGCGTAATTCGGGACTCGGTTCGTGCTGATGCATTTCGAGGAAGAGGTTGCGGAATGTCTCGACCAGGAGTTCGCCCGGCAGCTTCTTCCGATGGAAGACCGAGCATCGGACGGTTGTTCCGGTCGTGGTGAACGACACGTAGGCGTCGAGCGCGAGCGAGGAAGGAGCGGAGTGCGCGACGGAAGCGCCGGTCAGGCAGGCGCCTCCGATTTCCAGGTGCGGGAGGGAGACGGAACTCGCGGTCAGCCCGATGTTCACGATGACCGGCCGGGCCGCTCTCTTGGCGAGTGCATTCGGCAGGAGGGAGAGAACGGCGCGTCGGGTGTCCCGTTCGTTCGTGCGGCGGGCGTTGCTCGTCTGTTCGCGGATGCTTTGGAGTGCGTCCTGTGGCGAGAGCGGAGTTCCGGGCGGAATTCTGAGGAGATATCCGGCTGTGAAATTGCCGGGCGTGTACCGCTCGGAAGGGCGCCGGATCGACATCGGGACGAGCAGCGTCGTATGGCGCAGGCCGACGGCCCGTACGGCGCGGGCGAGGGTGGCGAGGCACAGGTCGTTCTCCGTGACGCCCCGGCTCCTCGCGGCGGCCGCGAGGAGTGGCCGTTCGATGTCCCTGAAGTGCCACTGCAGCGGGGCCGGGGAGCCCTCGACCGCTTCCGTCCTCGGGCTCTCCCGGGTGGCGCTGACGTCCCTGGCGATGTTGATCACCGCGCGGGCGGTCGCCCGGCGTCGGGGACGGAGCCCCACGGGTTCGCCGTGCGGATCGCCCAGCAGGGCCTGGAGGTGCTGGACGATGCCGACCCCGTCCTGGAGGGCATGATTCGCGCGATAGATCACCGTGAACCGGTGCGTGCTGTATCCAGAAAGGAAGTGAATGTCCCACTGCGGGGCCGGTGCGGACGGGAACGGGCGGTCGAAGAGTTCGGTGACCGCGATCCGAAGGGCGTCCTCGTCGGAGATGTCCGGGCGGACGGAAAAGGTGATCGATTCAGCCGGAGTTGCGGTGCGCCACCATTTCGATTTCGCCGAAGCCGGGCAGGTGAGGGCGAGGGTGGGGAGTTTCGATGCCTGTTCGTGGATTTGCTCACGCAGAGCGGCCGTGTCCGGAAGACTGCCGGTGAAGTCCAGAATGAATCCGCCGATCAGGGCGGGGGACAGATCCAGGAACACTTGATCGACCGGGCCGATACGTCGCGCGCGCCGTTGCCGCGGCATTGTCATGGTGACCCTGGACTCTCTGCTTGTGCGATGGGAGGAATGGCCGTCGTCGCGCACCGGTCGAGATCCTGCCCTGATGGCATGACAAATGCCAAGCCGATCACGCTATCGAGTGATTTATCGGTCGATCCAGCGGCGCAGGGTGCCGCCGCCGGCGGCGCGGGCGAAGGCGCGGTCCAGTTGGTCGCGCAGTTCGCGGACTCCGGTGCGGTCGACGACGGCGGGCCGGCAGCCGGGCCTGATCGACCGCTACCGGTGGCTTCGTCAGCTGTGCGGCTTGTGCAGGACCAGGAGTTCGGCGGGCTGCGGCACCGGGCGGGGGACGGTTTCGGAGTCGGCCTCGGCGCGCAGGGTGCTCAGGCCGGATTCGATCTCCGATTCGGAGAGGTACTGGAATATCGAGAGTGCGCGGTGACTCAGCCGTTCGTAATAGGCTTTTCGACTGGTGGCGAGGTCCATTTCCCAACGGTGGGTTCCGCCGGGTCGGAGGCCCGCGGCAGTGAAATGGCCGATGGTCTCCGCCATTCCGGGAAGGCGGGATTCCTCGATTCCGTGGGCGCTCGGGAAGTACGCGGAGTGGGCCCGCCGGTATCCCCGTCCGGCGAAGAACCCGTGGATCAGGACGCGCCCGCCCGGCCGGGTGACGCGGGCGGTCTCGGCGGCGGCCCGGGCGGGGTCGGAGAAATGCTGGACGACCTGGAAAATCAGCGTCAGGTCGCAGGAGGCGTCAGGCAGTGGAATGCTCTCGGCGTTTCCTCCGCGGTAGTCGACGCGGGGGTGGGAGCGGCCGGCCCGGGCGACGGTCAACATCGGTTCGGACGGTTCGACGCCGACCACCAGGGCGTCGAACGCCTCGGCGAGCAGTGGGGTGAACCGGCCGGTTCCGCAGCCGAGGTCGAGCACCGTCCGGGGGCCGGGGTGGCCGGCGTGCCGGACGAACAGGTCGACCCACTGCCGCATGGTGTGCGGCGGCAGGTGCTGCCCGTCGTCGTAGGCGGCCGCCACGTGCTCGCTGTACTCGGCGTCGGAGAACACGGACGGCGGCCCCTCTCGGTGCGGCGCTCGGGTCGGTGTCAGGCGAAGCGGTGCGGGTCGAACTGGGCGACGGGCAGCCGGGTGGAGCCGTCGCAGGCGAAGTCGGCGGCGATCTCGCCGATCACGGTGGCGAACTTGAAGCCGTGTCCGGAGAACCCGCCCAGCAGGGTGAGGCCGGGCAGTTCGCGGCGGGGGCCGAGCAGGAAGTGATGGTCCGGGGTGAGGGAGTACATGCAGGAGGTCATCCGGACCGGGTACGGGTCCACGTCGAGCAGGGTGCCGCGGATCGCGTCCGCGAAGCGCTCGGCGTCCTGCTGGTCGGGCGGGCGGTGGCCGGCAGCGGGGTCGGTGGGCTCGTAGATGCCGGGCCAGGTGTGCAGGCCGACCTTGACGGTGGCGCCGTCGGTGGACGGGAAGCCGTAGCAGTTGTGGTCGCCGCTGGAGTCGCAGCGGACGAAGACCGGGAACCGGGCGGGGGCGAATGCCGCGGGGTCCTGGGCGCGGAACCAGCCCATCACCCTGCGTTCGACGGTGATCAGTCCTGCGGTGCTCGGCAGCAGCTGCCGCAGCCAGCCGCCCGCCGCCACCACCACGTGGCGCGCCGTCAGTTCGTGGTCGTCGAGCACCACCCGCGGGCGGCTCGGGTCGGGGACGATCTCCCGGACGGCCGTCCCGTCGAACACCTCGGCCCCGCTCGCCACGGCCGCGTCCACGGCCGCCGTGACCGCGAGTTCGGGCCGCAGCACCCCGGCTTCCTCTTCGTAGAAGCCCCGAAGATCGTCGGTGACCAGGTACTGCGGGAAGTCCCGCCGCAGGTCGTCGGCGGACAGCAGGTCGTACTTGAGATCGTGCGCCTTGGCCGAGGCCAGCGGCCCGGCGATCACCGAGGAGTCGGCCGGTCCGATCATCAGGCCGCCTGTCCGGTCGAGCAGGCTCCGGCCGGACGTCTGCTCGAGTTCCTGCCAGAGCTTCCAGGCCCGCTTCACCAGCGGGACGTACGCGGTGCCCTCGGCGTAGGCGGTGCGGATGATGCGGGACTCGCCGTGGCTGGCACCCCGGTCGTGTCCCGGCGTGAACTGCTCGATGCCGATGGCCCCGACCCCGCGCCGGGCGAGCTGCCAGAGGGCCTGGCTGCCCATCGCGCCGAGTCCGACGACGATCACGTCCGCATCCACCGAATTGGTCATATTCGACAGCTCCACACTCGTGTGTCGGAATTCTCCGAACCGGTCGGGACCGGACATTGCATGAATTTCAGGGATTTCATGAATGTCGGGTAGCGGGCCGAGCTGCTGCGGGTGGAACTCTCAGCGGGGGGATTTCCGGAGGTGCAGGGCGAATCCCTCGCTGACCACCCAGGATTCGAGAAGGCGTCTGATGTCCGAGTCGGCCAACGGTTCGCGGCTGATGATAGCCGCGCCCGCAGCGGGGTTCAAATCATGGTCGTAAGCCATCCAGACGCCGGGGATGACACTCGCGTTCGACGGGATGCGACTGAGAAACCTGTACACCAGGGTTTCGCGATGGGTTTTCCCGGAAAAGGTCATGACAATATGATCCGCTTCGTCGATCAGAGACCCACCGCGATAGCTGAGCACCGGTGGGGTCAGTGCGAGATCGGGGCCGATCGGACTCGCCGAACTGTGCCGCTCGATCACGTGCCGGGTCCTGACGCCCGTCCGGATAACGATCGTCCCGTAGCGCAGCACCGGCTGCCCCGAGAGGTAGCTGAAATGGTAGGAATACCAATGGCCGGCCATCGGATGGGCCTGCAGCCTGCGGGCCGGGTACAGCGCGAGGTTTGCCGCGGGTACCACCAGGGCGCCGAGAACGGCTCCGACCGCCGCGGAGATCAGCCAGTTAGGTTCGGACGCCGACACGCTCAAGTACTGGAGCATTGCAGTCCCCCTGCGATCCACCCCGTCCACCGGCCCCCATGGTGCCCGGCCCGGGCCGGTTCCACCAGAGGGCCAACAAGACAGTGGGGCAAGGGAGTTGACCGCCCCGAGGAGGTCGATGCGCCCGGCGGCGAAGAACGCTGTGGGTGTGTCCGGGAACATGCGTGCCGGCGGGTGCGTGGCGGTGTCGCCACGTACCCGCCGGTGTCGGGGCGGTGGGTGTCAGATCCGGTAGGCGGCCCAGGAGCTGGCCATGCGGGCGACCTGGCCGGGGGTGAACTGCGTCATGCAGGAGTCGTAGGTGTAGTCCATGAAGTTGTGGATCGGGTCGACGCCGGTGGCGGTGCAGGTGTCCCGGCCGGTCGGGCACTGGAAGGCGGCGCTCTTCTCGGCCGGGGTGTCGGCGACGTAGTCGCCCTGGCCGCCGCAGCCGCCCTGGAAGGTGTGGTAGAGGCCGAGCCAGTGGCCGACCTCGTGGGTGGCGGTGTCGCCCTCGTTGTAGTTGGTGGCCGAGCCGCCGGGGAACGAGGTGTCGAGGATGACCACGCCGTCGTCCTTCGGGTTGGACTTGTAGCTGCTCGGGAACGTCGCCCAGCCGAGCAGTGACTGTCCGAGACTGGCGCTGTACAGGTTGAGGGCGCCTGCGCCGCCCTTGCGCAGCGCGTTCTTCATCGCGCTCTCGGCGGTGGAGCCCGGCGCGACGCCGTTGTACCAGGTCGCGTTGTCGGTGTAGTCGGTGGAGACCAGCTGGAACTGGAACTGGCTGGGGGTGTTGCCCGCGCCCTGGCCGCTGTAGGCCGCGTTGAGGACGTCGATCTGCTTGGCGATGGTGGTGGCCGACAGCTTGCCGGTGGTCCCGGAGTGGACGACGTGCATGTACACCGGGATGGTGGTGGCCGCCGTCACGCCCGGGGCGAGCAGGGCGCCGCCCTGGCCGGAGGCAGCCAGCTCGGCGACGCGGGCGTTGAGGTCCGCCTCCATCGTCTTGACCTGCGCGTCGGTGACGGCGTTGGGGTCGTGGCCGGTGGTGTTGCCGGCGGGCTTGCGGGCCGCGGCGTCGTCGTTGGTCGCCGCACCGGCGCACTCGGTGGAGGCCGCGGCCTGCGCGGTGGTGGCCGTGGAAGGGGCGGCGAACTGAGCGAGGCCGACGCCTGCGACCAGTGCTGCGGCGCCGAGGATCCTGCCGACGGTACGCGAGGGGACGCGAACGGAACGACGCATCTGCGCTCCTGGGGAGTTGTGGGGGACGGCGGTCGAGGGGGCCGCCGGGGGTCAAGGCTACGCAAAGGGGCATGTCCGCGTCAGGCGTGTTCCGGCCTCGAGATTCTGACGACGAATCGGACAAAGTTCGAGAGTTTGAGCGGCTCGCCCCGGTCGCACACGGGGGATTTCCCGTCGCGCGCGCGGGCGCGGCGCCGACCCCCGGCTGTCCGAAAACCGGCGGTCCGCCGCCGGGTGCGCCGACCCTCACCGACGAGCCTTCGCCTCCCCGCTTGTGAGATCCGGCATGACCAGCGTGCATAGCGCCCTGGAGGCGTTAGCGACAGAAGCAATTGGTGGTACCTATGGTGGTGCCCATGGCTCAAGTCGAACTGCGTCACCTGCGCTACCTGCTCGCCGTCGCCGAGCAGGGCAACTTCACCCGCGCCGCCGAAGAACTGCACATCTCGCAGCCCACGCTCTCCCAGCAGATCAAGCAGCTGGAGAAGACCCTCGGCGTTCAGCTGCTGGACCGCAGCGGCCGCACCGTGCGGCTCACCGACGCGGGCGCCGTCTACACCGATCGCGCCCGGCGCGCGCTGCGCGACCTGGCCGCCGCCGAACGCGCCGTCCACGACGTGCAGGACCTCAGCCGCGGCCACCTGCGCCTCGGCGTCACGCCGACGTTCACCGCGTACCTGGTCGGCCCGCTCGCGGCCGAGCTGCACAGCCGCCATCCCGGTATCGACCTCACGCTGACCGAGGCCACCCAGGACCGCATCGAGGCGGCCCTGCTCGCCGACGACCTCGACCTCGGCATCGCCTTCGCCGGCGACCACCTCCCCGGCCTGGCCGGCACGCCGCTGTTCACCGAGACGCTCGCCCTGGTGGCCGGCACCGAACGGGCCCGCGCCATGCCCGACCCGCTACCGGTCAAGGCCCTCAAGGACAAGCAACTCGCGCTGCTCACCGGCGACTTCGCCACCCGAGGGCACATCGACGAGTACTTCGCGCGCCATCGCAGCACCCCGCGCATCTCGGTCGAGGCCAACTCCATCCAGGCGCTCACCGAGATCGTTCGACGGACCGACCTGGTCACCGTCCTCCCCGACGCCCTCACCCACGACCACCCCCACCTCGCCCCCGTCCCCCTCGACCCGCCCCTGCCCACCCGCACCGTCACCCTGCTGCACCGCGAGGGCGCCTATCAGAGCGTCGCCGCCCACGCCTTCACCCGCATCACCCGCGACCTCGTCCGCAGCCGGGGGTACACGCTGCCCCAGTGAGCGAGCGGCCCAGGCGGAGGGGGAGTTGAAGAGGAGGTGCGCGAGGGGCGCAAGGTGTGGCGCCGGGGCGCGGGCCGGGCGGTCGTGCTGCTGCGGCACGGGAGGAACGCTACGCCGACGAACCGGCCGTGCCGATAACGCACAGGACGCCACGCCAACTCCCAGGAAGGCGCACGCTCTTGGACGGCTCCTTGACGACCGCGATGGCCGATGTCGCGGTCATCCTGCTGATCGGACTGCTCCTGTCGCCGCTGCGCACCCGGCTGCGCCAGCCGGTGGTGGTCGGTGAGATCGCGGTGGGGGTGATCCTCGGTCCGAGCGTCCTCGGGCTGTTCCCGGGCGACCTTCCGCACCTGCTGTTCCCGCCCGAGGCCCGGGTGCACCTCCTGGGGATCGCCCAACTGGGCATCGTCTTCACGCTGTTCGCCGCCGGGTGGGAGCTCGACCTGAAGCAGCTGCACGGGCGGATCCGCGTCGTGCTGGCCGTCACCGTCACCTCGGTCGCGGTCCCCCTCGCCTGCGCGGCGGCCCTGGCGGCCGCCCTCACGGCCGGCCGGCCGCACCTCGTCGGTGGGGCCGGTTCCCCGGTGCTGCTGACGGTGTTCCTGAGCATCGTCCTGTCGGCCACCGCGCTGTCGGTGATGGCGCGCATCGTGGGGGAGAACCGGCTCCAGGCCACCCGGACCGGCGCGATGGCCGCGGCCTGCGGGGCGCTCACCGACCTCGCCGTGTGGTGCGCCGTCGCCTGCCTCGCCCCCGCGGCGCACGGCGACGGCGCGAGCCACCTCGTTCTCGCCCTCGTCGAACTCGCCTGCTACTCGGCGGGGATGGCGTTCCTGGTCCGCCCGCTGCTGCGACGACTGCTCCGCCGCCCGGCCGGCGGTGGGCACCCGTCGCTCGCCCTGCTGGCCCTCGGCAGCGGGGTCCTGCTGTCCGCCTGGACCGCCTCCTTCCTCGGCGTTCACCCGGCGGTCGGCGCGTTCGCCTTCGGGCTCGTCATGCCGCGCGACGCCGCGCAGGGGTTGCGGCAGGCCGTCGAGGCGCCACTGCGCAACGCCGGGGCGCTGCTGGTGCCGGTGTTCTTCGCGCTCACCGGCCTGTCCGTGGACCTCGGCGGACTCGGCTTCGCGGGCCTGGCGGCGGCTCTGGTGGTCCTGGCCGTCATCTGGGGCGGCAAGTTCGCCGGTGTCCGGATCGGCGCCCGGCTGGTCGGCGTGCCGCGCCGCGAGGCGGTGGCCGTGGGCGTACTGCTCAACACCAAGGGCCTCGGCGAGGTCCTCATCCTGACGATCGGCCGCGACCTCGGCATCATCGGCGACCGGCTCTTCACGATCCTGCTCGTCGCCGCCGTTTCCGCGACCCTGCCCGTCAACCCGATCATCCGGCGCCTCACCCGTTCGACCGAAGCGGCAGCCGGCACCGCCGTCCTGCCCCACCAGCAGGTCGCCGTCGGCGGTTCCGTGGGTACCGACGACGCCCACAGGGCGTGAACCGTGTCTGCCCGGGCGGTTTGCCGAAGTGGCAACACGGCTTGTTCGCCGTCAACTGTGCGCAGCACCATCGGGGTTGATCCGTCGGGCGACGGATCCGGCGCGCAGTGGGCCGGGATCTCGGGAGGTTTCATGTCAGCAGGGACCGCAGGCGTCACCCATCGGTTGGTCTCCTCGCCCGCCGGCCGGATCCACCTGGTGGAGCAGGGCACCGGGCCGCTGGTTCTGCTGGTGCACGGGTTTCCGGAGTCCTGGTACTCCTGGCGTCACCAGTTGCCGGCGCTGGCTGCGGCCGGGTACCGGGCGGTCGCCGTCGATGTCCGTGGGTACGGGCGTTCCAGCAGGCCCGGGGAGATCGACGGGTACCGGATGCCCGACCTGGTCGAGGACAACGTCGCCGTGGTGCACGCCCTGGGTGAGGAGCGGGCGGTGGTCGTCGGCCACGACTGGGGCTCGGTCATCGCCGCGAACTCCGCTCTGGCCAGGCCGGACGTCTTCCGCGCGGTGGGGCTGCTGAGCGTGCCCTACCGCCCGCGGGGCGGGCCGAGGCCGAGCGAGATCTTCGGGCGGATGGGCGGCGACGAGGAGTTCTACATCTCCTACTTCCAGGAGCCGGGCCGGGCGGAGGCCGAGATCGAACCGGACGTGCGCGGCTGGCTCGCGGGCTTCTACGCAGCGCTGTCCGCCGACACGATGCCCGCGGCCGACGCGCCCGACCCGCATTTCGTGGTCCGGGGCGGCCGGCTGCGGGACCGGTTCCCGGTCGGGCGGCGGCCTGCCTGGCTCAGCGCGGAGGACCTCGACGTGTACGCCGGAGAGTTCGAACGAACCGGTATGAGCGGCGGGTTGGCGCGCTACCGGAACATGGACCGCGACTGGGAGGACCTCGCCGCCTTCGACGGTGTCGCCATCACCCAGCCGTCGCTGTTCGCCGGCGGCGGCCTGGACGCCTCCACCACCTGGATGGCCGATGCGATCGCGGCATACCCGGAGACCCTGCCGGGCCTGCTCTCCTGTCACGTCCTCGACGGCTGCGGGCACTGGATCCAGCAGGAACGCCCCGCCGAGGTCAACCGGCTGCTGGTCGACTGGCTGGAGTCCCTGCCCTCCTGAAGCGGCCCGCGACGGGAGGCCTGGAGCGGGGTCAGTCCTGGGCGCGGCTCAGGATCCAGACGGCATAGGCGTCGTTCGCGGGGTGCAGCTGGTAGGTGCCCGCCCGCAGGTCGGCGCGCAGGCCGGCGGCCGTCAGGTCCGCCTCGAACTCGGCCGGGGTGTAGGTGCGGGCGTGCGCCGGGGCGTCCTGGAGGTGGAAGCCGACCAGGATGCGGCCGTTCTCGGCGAGGACGGCGCGCATGGCGCGCAGGGCCTCGCGTTCGGTGTCCTCGGCCAGGTAGAGCATGACGTTGCCGACGCAGACGACCAGGTCGAACGGGCCGTCGTCGGGGCGGAGGTCGAGGATGTCGCGCTCCTGGATCGGCAGCCCGGGGTAGGTCTCCCGGGCCTGCCGGACCAGTGCCTCGTCGGGCTCGATCGCGACCACGTCGTGCCCGCGCCGCAGCAGGGCCGCGGTGACCCGGCCCATGCCGGCCCCGGCGTCGAGCACCCGGGCGCCGCGCGGCAGGAGCGTGTCGGCGAGTCGGGCCTCGCCGTCGATGTCCTCGCCGGTGGAGACGAGCTCGGCGAACCGCTTGCCGAAGTTTCCGCTGTTTCCCGCCTCCTGCCAGCGGGTTCGCCGCGTCGCCGTCGGTATGGGCTCGTCGTGTGCCGGGGTGGTGCTGTCCATGGTCCGCATCCTACGGCGATGACGAAGCTGCCGGTCAGGGGCAGTGAACGGCCGGCGATCAGTTCCGGGCGCCGACGGCGGTCGTCGTCAGGGCCGGCAGGCGCATCGGGGGCTTCCTCGCACGGTCGGGATCGAGCGGGATCCCGACCGTGCACGTGGCCGCCCTGCCGCAGCGGAGCGGCCCGCGGTGGGGGAGTCGCCTGGCGGCACCTACGCGAACCCCCACCGGGCGGCGGAACCGGAGGAACGACGGCCGGCCCCCGCCGATCCGGCCGCGCCGCCCGTGTCCACCGCGGCGGGGCCGGTGCCGGCGGTGGGTCAGGAGGGCTGAGCGAGGGTGGCGGCTTCGGTGGCGGTGGTGATGGTGCCGAAGCGGGGGAAGGTGTGGCGGAAGGCGTGGTCGTGTTCCTCGGCGGTGAGGGCGGCCATGGCGTCCTCGACGAAGTGGACCTTGTAGCCGTGGTCGACGGCGGCGCGGGCGGTGGATTCGACACCCATGTTGGTGACCAGGCCGGCCAGGACGAGGGTGTCGATGCCGCGCTCGCGCAGGTGGGTGTCGAGTTCGCCGCTGTGGAAGGCGCCGATGGCCTGCTTGGTGAACAGCAGGTCGCCCTCGGCGAGGACGCCGTCGACCAGTTCGCTGCCCGGGGGCTGCTCGGGGATGCCCGGGCGGTGCACCTGGACCACGACGACGGGGACGCCGGCGGTGCGGTAGGCGTCGGCGAGGGTGCGCGCGGTCGCCACCACCTCGCGGCCGCTGCGCGGCTTGAACTCCAGGTCGACGATGCGGGTTTGGAGGTCGATGAGCATCAGGGCGAGGCGTCCTTGAGTAGTCACGGGGTGACTCTAGCGAGTGCCGGCGCACCCGCGTGCCGCGAGGGGAGAAGGGAGCGGGGCCGGGGTCCGGGACCGGCCCCGCCAACGGGGTGTCAGGGGGTGGGCTCCGTTTCGACGAGGAGGGTGGCGCGGACGTCGGCGACGGCCTTCTCCAGGGATTCGGGGTCGGCGGCCTCGACCAGGACGGCGGCGGGGCGGTCGGCCGAGCAGCGGATCGGGCCGACGGTGTCACCGGGGCGGACGCCCACGTGGACGCGGGCGACGCCGGGGCGGCCGCGCAGGTCGGCGGCGCCGTGGACGGCGACCACCCGGCCGGGCGTGGCGGTGGGGAACAGGCTTGCGCTGCAACGGAGTTGGCGGGCGCGTTCGACCGCCGGGGTGGGCAGGCCGAGGGCGAGCCGGACCACGGCCTCGTACAGGTCGAGGCCGTGCACCAGGCCGACGGCGTCCATGATCGAGTCGCCGGGGGTGCGGACGGCGACCTCGATGATGGCGGGGCCGTCGGCGGTGAGCCGGAATTCGAGGTGGACGATGCCGGTGCGCATGCCGAGCGCCTCGACGACCTGGCGGCCGAGTTGTTGACCGGCCGCCACGGTGGCGGGGGCGGCGGTGCCGACCCGGTGCGCCACCTCGACGAAGTACGGCGCGGGGCCGGTCTCCTTCTCGGTGACGTTGCCGAGCAGCACCTGCCCGTCCCGGACCAGGCCCTCCCAGCTGAACTCCGGTCCGGTGACGGCGGATTCGACCAGCAGCCGGCCCTCGCCGTCGCGGCGTCGCACCGCGTCCGCCCAGGCGGCGGCGTCCGGGACCAGCTCGACGCCGGAACTGCCGGACGAGGAGAGCGGTTTGACGACGACGGGCAGCCGTTCGGCGGCCCAATCGGCGGCGGCGCCGAGCCGTTCGGTGACGGTGGAGGCGGGTTGCGGGAGCCCGGCCGCGGCGAAGACCGCCCGCTGGAGCGCCTTGTTGCGGGAGACCACCGCGGCGCCCAGCGACGGCCCGGGCAGGCCGTGCCGCCCGGCGGTGAGCGCCGCGGCCAGCACCTGCGGTTCGCCGAGCGCCAGCACCCCGTCAGGGGACCAGCGGGCGGCGGCGCCGAGGGCGGCCTCGGACCACTGTTCCTCGGCCGTCCCGGCGACCGGGAAGACCTCGTCGACCAGGTCGCGCAGCAGGGCCGCCCGGCCGGGTGTCTCCACCAGGCCGACGGAGGCCCGCAGCCGCTTGGCGGCGATCAGGTAGGGCAGGCCGAGTTCACCGACCCCGACCAGCAGCAGTTTGGGCATGGTCGGTGTCCTCTCAGCGCGCGGGGGCGGGGGCGGGTTCGGCGGCGGGTTCCTCGGACTTGTTCAGGCCGAGCTCCTCGGAGAAGGAGGTC
Organism: Kitasatospora sp. NPDC004615; assembly: GCF_042873545.1. Taxonomy (NCBI): domain Bacteria; kingdom Bacillati; phylum Actinomycetota; class Actinomycetes; order Kitasatosporales; family Streptomycetaceae; genus Kitasatospora; species Kitasatospora sp. NPDC004615. Next base: position 1,376,545 of record NZ_JBIALQ010000001.1, on the reverse strand, counting down.
TTCCGGTAGGCCAGCCACATGAACAGGCCGGGGACGGCGGCGACCAGCGTCATGATCACCACGGTCGGGCGGTAGATGTTGCCGGCGAGGAGCGCGGCGGCGAGCGCGGCACCGGCGGGGCTGGTGCTGTTCATCAGGGTGCGCATGAAGGTCATGGTGCGGCCGCGGACCTCCGCCGGGATGCGGACCATCCGCACCACCTGCGAGGAGACCGTCATCGGCGCGGAGAGCAGGTCGGACAGGACCAGGCCGATCAGAATCACCGGCAGGTTGAGGATCAGCAGCAGGCCGAGCGAGGCGCCGGCGAAGATCTGCAGCAGGCCGATCCGGCCCATCTGCTTGTCGGAGGGCTTGAGCGCGCCGGCGATCAGCGAGCCGATCAGGCCGGCGCCGTTGGCGGCGGCGAGCAGCAGGCCGAGGGTCTCGGCGCCGCCGGGCAGCGCGTTGTGGGCGAGCCACGGGTTGGTGACGCGCAGCATGCCCATCGCGCAGTTGAACAGGGCGAAGCCGACGGTGATGCTCAGCAGCACCTTGTCCTGCTTGAGCAGGGCGAACACCGGGCCCCAGCCCCAGTTTCCGGACTTGGGCTTCTTCCCGGTGGCGGTGGGGGCGGCCGGGGCGGCGGGTTCGGGACGGGAGAGCGGGGCGCGGATCGCCCAGATGGCCAGCGCGAAGAGCAGGTAGCTGGCCGCGTCCAGGGCGAGCACCGCCTCGCCGCCGATCACCGGGATGAGCACACCGCCGAGCGCCGGACCGGCGAAGCCGGCCGCGCCATACGCGATGGTCTCCAGCGCCGCGGCGGGCTGCAGCTGCTCCTTGGGGACCAGCTCGGGCACGATGGTGGGCACCGCGCCGAGCGGCACGATCTTCAGCAGGCCGTAGGTGCCCGCCACCGCGTACAGCTGCCACAGCGGCACGTCGCCGAAGAGCGCGATCAGCGGGACGCCGGCCACGATGACGCCGCGCAGCACCGAGTCGCCGATCAGTACGAACTTGCGGGAGAAGCGGTCGAGCAGCGGGCCGACGAAGGCGCCGCCGACGATGACCGGCATGGTGTAGCAGATGGCGAGCACACCGAGCGCGCCCGCGCCGGCCTTGGAGATGGCCAGCCAGGACAGTGCCGTCCAGGTGGCGCCGTCGCCGAGCAGGTTGAGCACGGAGGCCGACCACAGCAGTCGGTAGTCCCGCAGGCGCAGGACGGACAGGTAGGACTTCATCGGGGATCTCTCATCTCAAAGGGGTCGGGCGGTGGGGCCGGTGCGGCGGGGTGCCGCACCGGCCCGGGGTGCGGGGTGATCAGCCGGTGGGCGCGGCCTGCTGCCAGGCCTCGCGGACGATCCGGGCCGCGTCGGCGGCCCTGGTGCGGATGAAGTAGTGGCCGCCGGAGTCGAGTTCGCACAGCCGCAGGTCGGGGGCGACGAGCTTCCAGTCCTGGTGGTACTGCGGGTACTCGACGGTGGTCTGGTCGTCCTGGGCGACCACGAAGGTCAGCGGCGCCCGCAGCGGGGTGCCGGTCTGCTCGCGCACCGCGAGCAGGTAGCGGTGGCTGGATTCGACGTCGTGCCGGAACAGGGTGGCGATGGTGCGGGCGCGGTCCATGGCCAGGCCGTCGTCGATGCTGTAGCCGGTGCGCTCGATCAGCCAGTCGACGATGTCCTGGTCGGACATGCCGTGCAGGATGCCGATCGCCTCGTGGATGTCCTCGACGGGGTTGAGCAGCTTGGCGCCGATGACCAGGTGGCGCAGGTCGGCCTCGCGGCGCTCCAGCTCCCGGGCGGTCTCCACGGCGACCGAGGCGCCGCCGCAGTGGCCCCACAGCAGGACCGGGCCGTCGATGTGCCGGGTGATCTCCTCGGCGACCAGGCGGCCGGTGGCGGCGGCGTCCAGGCACGGTTCGTCGGAGCGGTGCAGGTCGTGGCCGGGCAGTTCGACGGCGTACACCGCGATCCGGTCGTCCAGGGCGGCGAGTTCGCGGGCCAGCGGGACGAAGTTGGCCGCGTTGCCAGCCGCGTACGGGAAGCAGATCAGCGTCGCGTCGGGGGTGCCGTCGGGCACCGTGAGCGGCTGGAGGTGGCCGGGCTGCTCGTCGTTCTGTTCGGCGGAGCGTTCGGCGGCGGCGGCCAGGTCGCCGAGGACGGGGTAGCGCATCACGTCGACCAGCGAGACGGTGCCGTCGAGCAGCATGCCGACCCGCAGCGCGGCCAGTGAGTTGCCGCCGAGTTCGAAGAAGTCGTCCCCGGCGCCGATCCGCGAGGCGGGCACGCCCAGCACCTGCGACCAGGCCTCGGCGATCCGGCGCTGCACGGCGGACGGGCCGCCGGTGGTGGGTGCGGTGGCCGGCGCGGGGGCCTCCAACTCCGCGTCCGGGGGCAGGAGTTCGCGGTCCTCGGGGGCGAGGGCCAGCTCCGGGGTGACGGACGGGCCGTCGGGGTCGGCGGTCATCAGGTCGAGGACGGTGAGGTAGTAGCCGCCCATCCGGTCGATCTGCTCGCTGTTCAGCACGTCGGCGTGGTGGTGCAGGCTGAGCCGCACGTTGTCCTCGAAGAAGTGCCGGGAGAACTCGGCCCGCAGCACGAACTCGGTCTCCGCCTGCACCTGCACGTCCAGCAGCGCGAACTCGGGGAGCTTCTTCAGCTCCTTCAGCAGGTAGAAGTGGGTGAAGTTGAAGACCGTCTCGAACAGCGGCCGGTGGGCGCCGGCGTCCTGCTTCATCCGCGCCATCGGGTAGCGCCGGTGCGGCAGCAGGTCGATTTCGGCCCGGTAGACCGAGCGGATCAGCTCGGCCCAGCTGCCGCCGGACAACTCGATACGGAACGGCACGGTGTTGAGGAACATGCCGATCGAGCGGTCGGCGCCCTCCAACTCCGGTCGCCCGCTGTGCTCGTAGCCGGTCAGCACGTCGGTGCGGCCGGCCAGCAGGCCGAGCACCCGCAGGTGGGCGGCGAGCAGCACGTTCTTCACGGGGACGCCGAGCTGGTCGGCGAGGCGGACGATCCGGGCCGACAGTTCGGCCGGGATCGGCACCGGGCGGATGCCGACCGCGAACTCCTCGCTGTCCGGCACGGCCGGGCGCGGCACCGCGGTGCTCTCCGCGCCGTCCAGCATGCCCGCCCAGAACTCACGCGCGGCCGGGGAGTTCAGCGCGCGCAGCTCCAGGCCGACGTGGTTGCGCAGGTGGTCGCCGGGCGCCTCGGGCATCGGGCGGCCGTCGCGCAGCCGGTAGTAGATGTCGAACAGCCGGGTGTGGACGAGGTTGATGCTCCAGCCGTCCAGCGCCGAGTTGTGCAGGCTGATGTTGTACCGGTACAGGTCGTCGCGCAGCACCTGGACGTGCAGGCTGATCAGGCCCGGCTCCTCCCAGCGGAAGCGCCGGCCGCGCTCCTCCTTCACCCACTGCTCGTACCAGAACTGCTGGGCGTCGGGGGTGCGTCCGCGCAGGTCGGTGATGGTCAGCGGCAGCGGCACCTCGGAGCGGACGATCTGCAGCGACTCGGAGAAGCCGGTCAGGTGGAAGGTGGTGCGCAGGATCGGCGCCTGCTCGACCAGGATCCGCACCGCCTCGGCGAACAGCCCGGCGTCGAACGGGCTGGTGATCAGGTAGCTGATGATGTCGTGGTACTGCGCGGTGCCGCGGGTGATCTCGCTCTGGAAGATCAGGCCGGCCTGAAGCATCGACATCGGGTAGGCGTCCTGGGCGTCGGCGGGCAGCAGCGCCCGGTCGGCCTCGGAGATCAGCGAGAGGGGTGCGAACTCCTGGCTCTCGCCGGTGCGTTCGGCGCCCTCCCGGTCGAGCAGGGCGGCCAGTTCGGCGACGGTCGGGTGCTGGAAGAACTCCTGGAAGGTGAACTCCAGCCCGTGCCGGCGGCTGCGGGCCAGCACGCTGACGAAGTGGATCGAGTTGCCGCCGAGCGCGAAGAACGAGTCGTGCGCGCCGACCCGCTCCAGGCCCAGCACCTCGCCCCAGATCCCGGCCAGCCGCTGCTCGGTGGCGCCGCTCGGCGCGGTGTACTCCGGCCCGGTGAAGGTGTCCGCGGGCAGCGGCAGGGCGCGCCGGTCGAGCTTGCCGTTCGGGGTGACGGGCAGCGCGTCCAGGCGCACCACGCGGGCCGGGACGAGGTGTTCGGGCAGCGCGGCCCGCAGGTGCTCCTTCAGTTCGCGCTCGTCGGGGCCGCCGGCCGGGGCGACCGCGTAGCCGTGCAGCTGGAGCTGCCCGTCCGCGCCGCGGTGCGGGACCACCACGGCCTCGGTGACGGCGGGGTGGCGGCGCAGCTGCTCCTCGATCTCGCCGGGCTCGATCCGGAAGCCGCGGATCTTGACCTGGTTGTCGATCCGGCCCAGGTACTCGACGGTGCCGTCGGGCAGCCAGCGGGCCAGGTCGCCGGTGCGGTAGACCCGCTCCTCGCCGTCGAAGGGCCGCTCGACGAACTTCTCCGCCGTCAGCTCCGGCCGGTGCAGGTAGCCGCGGGCCAGGCCGGTGCCGGCGAGGCACAGCTCGCCGGGCAGGCCGATCGGCTGCGGGCGCAGCTTGTGGTCGACGACGTGCAGGCGGGTGTTGTCGATCGGCGCGCCGATCGGGACGCGGTGGGGACGGCCGTGCACCTCGTGGTGGGTGACGTCGACGGTGGCCTCGGTCGGCCCGTACAGGTTGATCAGCCGGCTGCCGGGCAGCACCTCGGCGAACCGGGCGGCCAGGTGCGGCGGGAGCGCCTCGCCGCTGGCGAAGGCCTGCCGCAGGGTGGCGAGGGCGCCGGTCGCGCCGGTGCCGTGCGCGTAGTCGAGGAAGACCGCGAGCATCGACGGCACGAAGTGCAGGGTGCTGACCCGGTGCCGTTCGACGGTGCGGATGATCGTCTCCGGGTCCTTCTCGCCGCCGGGGGCGAGCAGGCAGACGGCGGCGCCCCGCTGGCCCCACCAGAACAGCTCCCACACCGAGACGTCGAAGGAGATCGAGGTCTTCTGCAGCACCACGTCGCCGGGGGCGATCGGGTAGGCGCGCTGCATCCAGCCGATCCGGTTGACGGCCGAGCGGTGTTCGACGGCGACGCCCTTGGGGTTGCCGGTGGAGCCGGAGGTGTAGATCACGTAGGCGAGGTCGCGGGCGGTGCCGAAGCTCTCCAGGTCGCCGTCGGCGTCCGCGTACGAGGAGGGGTCGTCGAGGTCGACGATCGCGGTGCCGTCGGGCAGCAGGCCCAGGTGCGCGGTGCGGGCGAGGACGAGGGCGGCGCCGCTGTCGCGCAGCAGGTAGTGGACCCGCTCGGCCGGGTAGGACGGGTCGACCGGCAGGTAGGCGCCGCCCGCCTTGAGCACGGCGTACACGGCGGTGAGCATCTCCACCGAGCGTTCGGCGACCACCGGGACGACGGTGTCCGGGCCGACGCCCCGCGCGACCAGGGTGCGGGCCAGCCGGTTGGCGCGGGCGTTGAACTCGGCGTAGCTGACGCTCTCGCCGTCCAGCACGACGGCCGGCGCGTCCGGGGTGGCCCGGACCTGACGCTCGAACAGCTCGTGCAGGCGCGGCCCGTCCTCGAACGGCGCGTCGGTGGCGTTGGCCTCGGCGAGCCGGGCGGCGTCCTGACCGGTGAAGAGCGACAGGTCGCCGAGCGGGGTCTCCGGAGCGGCGGCCCAGCGCTCCAGCAGCAGCGCCAGGTGGGCGCCGAGCCGCCGCGCGGTGCCGGCCTCGTAGCGGCGGCCGTCGCAGTCCACGGTCAGGTACAGGCCGTCGTCCTCGCGGCGGACGTCGAAGCGGACGCCGGCGGCCGGGGCCGCGGCGTGCAGGCCCGCCAGCCGGACCACCACGTCGAACAGCGGGTTGTCGCCGGCCGGGGCGGTCAGCCCGGCCTCCGCGGCGAGCACGTCGAGCGGGTAGTCGCGGTGCTCCAGGGCGCCGAGCACGGCCTCCCGGGTGCGGGACAGCGCGGTGCGCAGGTCGGTGTCCGCGTCCAGCGCGAGGTCCAGCGGCAGGGCGTCGCCGAGCGGCTCGTGGTCGGCCGCCGGGTACGGCTGGGCCAGCGTCAGCTCCTCGCCGGCGCCGTAGCGGTGCAGCAGGGCGGCGACGCCGGCGGTCAGCAGGGTGTGCAGCGCGTCGGGGCTGCCCTTGGTCAACCGGTCGAGCACGGCGGCGAGTTCGGCGCCGAGCGCGGTGTCGGCGGTGACCCGCGGCGCGTCGTCCGGCATGCCGTGGTGCAGGTCGGCGGGGAAGGCGGAGCGGTACCGGCCGGGCCGGATCAGGCCCTTCCAGTAGGCGGTCGCCAGCGGGCGCTGCGCCGCGATGATCTTGCGTTGTCCGAAGGTCTCGTGCTGGGCCATGGTCTTCTCCTCTGGGTGTGGAGCGGGGCCGCCCGGGGCGCGGTTCACAGGTCGAACTCGATGGCGACGGCCGCCGGGGCGACGGTCGGTGCCGCGGGGCGGATCAGCCGGCCGACGGGCGCGTGCGGGTCGGCCAGCGCGCCGTCGACGATGTCGAGCAGCAGGCGGACGAAGGCCTCGGCGGTGGCGCGGTCGAACAGGTCGGTGCTGTACGCCCACACCGCCTCGACGGACTCGCCGGCCTCGTGGAACTGGAGGTTCAGGTCGAACATGGTGTGGGCGGTGTCGGTGTCGGCGAACCGCGGCCGCGCGCCGAGGAAGTCGCCGGGTCCGACCCCGCCGCCCTGGAAGGCGAGCATCGCGTCGAACAGCGGGTTGCGGCTGTAGTCCCGCTCCCCGGCGACCAGTTCGACCAGGGTGTCGAACGGCTGGTCCTGGTGGGCGAAGGCCTGCACCGCCTGGTTGGCGACCGCCCGCAGGTGGTCGGCGAACGGGGTGCCGGGCTCGAATCGGCTGCGCAGGCAGACCGTGCCGGCGAACATGCCGGGCAGCCGCTCGGTGCCCGGCACCGTCCGCCCGGCGGTGGGGACGCCCGCGGTGACGTCGTGGCTGCCGGTCACCGCGGACAGGAACAGCGCGTGCGCGGCGGCCAGGAAACCGAACACGGTCACCCGGTGGCGGGACGCCAACTCCCGTATCGCACGGGTGCGTTCGGGCCCGAGGTCGAAGGCGGTCCGGTCGCCCGCGGTGCCCCGGGTGGCGGGCCGCGGCCGGTCCACCGGCAGGTCGGCGGCGGGCTGCGGCTCGGCGAACAGCTCCAGCCAGTACGGCCGGTGCTCGCGTTCGGCCATCGCCTCGCCGTGCTGCCGCCACCAGTGCGCGTAGTCGCGGTACTGGTGCTTGGGCTCGGGCAGCGGCACGCCCCGGTACAGATCGGCCAGTTCGGCCAGCAGCACCGCCACCGAGGTGCCGTCCGCGACGATGTGGTGGACGTCCAGCAGCAGCCGGTCGTGGTCGCCGCGCGGGAAGAACGCGGCGCGCAGCAGCGGCGGTTCGGCCAGGTCGAAGGGCCGCAGCAGCTCGCGCACCGTCCGCTCCTCGCGCTCCAGCGCGAACGGCACCTCGGACAGCACCCGCTGCCGGGGCTCGTCGCCGTCGTGCACGAAGGCGGTGCGCAGCACCTCGTGACGCGCGATCAGCTGCCGCAGTGCCGCCTCCAGCGCGTCCGCCCCGACCTGCCCGGCGGGCAGGTCGACCACCAGCGGGACGTGGTACTGGGTTGTCGACGGGTCCTTCAACTGCTCGACGTAGAGCCTTTTCTGCTGCGGGGTGACCGGGTGGTCGGGCAGCTCGGGCGCGGTCGGCAGCTCCCGGACGCCCGCGTCGGCGGGCCAGTCGGCGGCCTCGGCGAACGCCGCGCGCAGCAGCTCGGCGACCTCGCGCACCGTCGGGTGGGTGAGGATCAGCACGCCCGAGAAGTCGACGGCGTACTCCCGCTGGACGTCCCCCGCGAGCATCGCGGCGGTCAGCGAACTCGCGCCCAGGTCGAAGAAGTCGTCGTCCAGGCCGACGAGTTCACGGCCGAGTACCTGCTGCCAGCGTTCGCACAGGAAGCGCTCCAGCTCGTCGCGCGGGGCGGCGTAGCCGGCATCGGGTGCGGCGGCCTCCGGCAGTGGCAGCGCCGCCCGGTCGACCTTGCCGTTGCGGGTGAGCGGCAGCGCGTCCAGCCGGACGATCCGGGCCGGCACCAGGTGCTCGGGCAGCCGGGCCGCCAGGGCGGTGCGCAGGGCGGCCGGGTCGGCGGCGGCGTCGGCCGCGACGTACCCGCACAGGTACTTCTCGCCGGTCTCCGGGTACTGCCGGGCCACCACCACGGCCTCGCGCACGCCTGGCTCCCGCATCAACTGCTGGGCGACCTCGGCGGGTTCGACGCGGAAGCCGCGGATCTTGACCTGGTGGTCCACCCGGCCGAGGAACTCCAGCGCGCCGTCGGGCAGCAGCCGCACCCGGTCGCCGGTGCGGTACAGCCGCCCGCCGCCGCCGAAGGTGTCGGGGACGAAGGCCCGCTCGTCCAGGTCGGGCCGGCCGAGGTAGCCCGCGGTCAGGCCGTCGCCGCCCACCAGCAGCTCGCCGGGGACGCCCACGGCCTGCAGTCCGCCGTCCGGATCGACCACGTACGCCGTGGAGTTGGCGATCGGCCGGCCGATCGGGATGCGCTCGCCGAGCGGGCGGGTGACCGGGTGGGTGGTGGAGAAGGTGGTGTTCTCGGTCGGCCCGTAGCCGTTGGTGACCTTCAGGCCCGGGCAGGCGGTGAGCAGCTTGTCGATGTGCGGGACGGACAGCGCGTCGCCGCCGACCAGCAGTTCGCGCAGGCCGGTGAGCAGGGCCGGGTCCTGGTCGACCAGTTGGTTGAAGAGGGCGGCGGTCAGCCACATGGTGGTGATGCCGCGTTCGCGCACCGCCCGGCCGAGCGCCCGGGCGTCCAGGATCACGGAGTCGTCGACCAGGTGCAGGGTGCCGCCGTTCAGCAGCGGCCCCCAGATCTCCAGCGTGGCGGCGTCGAAGACCGGCGCGCCGGTCTGCAACACCCGGGTGTCCGGGCCGAGTTCGGCGAAGTCGCTGCCCCGCACCAGGCGCACCACGCTGCGGTGGTTGATCGGCACGCCCTTGGGCCGGCCGGTGGTGCCGGAGGTGTACATCACGTACGCCGTCGCTTCGGCGGCCGCCGGACTGTCCGGGCCGGTCGGGTCGCCGTCGGCGGTGTCCCAGGACAGGAGCGGCAGCGGGCCCGGGAGGCCCGGGTCGGAGGTGAGCATCAGCACCGCGCCGCTGTCGGCCACCGTGTACGCGACCCGCTCCTCGGGGTGGCCCGGGTCGACCGGCACGTATGCCGCGCCTGCCCGCAGCACCGCCAGGGTGGCGACCACCATCGCGGCGGTGCGCTCGGCGCGCAGCGCGACCCGGCTGCCGGGGACGACCCCGGCGGCGCGCAGCCGCCCGGCCAACCGGGCGGAGCGGCGGTCGAGTTCGGCGTAGCTCAGGGACTCGCCGTCCGGGCCGACCAGTGCGGTGCGCTCGGGGTGGGCGGCGGCCTGCTCGGCGAACAGCGCGGGCAGCGAGGCGTCGCGCGGGTAGTCCACGGCGGTGGCGTTGACCTCGTGCAGCACGAAGTCGCGCTCCTGCGCGCCGATGATGCCGGTGTCGGCGACGCGCTGGTCGGGCCGCTCGGCGAGGGCGTCGAGCACCAGGGCGAGGTGCCGGGGCAGGGCCTCGGCGAGGGCCGGGTCGACGGCGTCGGCGTGCACCCGGACGTCGAGCCGCAGTTCGGCGCCGTCCTCGGTGGCGCACACGGCGAGGTCGAACGGCAGTGGGTGCGCGGCGAGCGCCTGCGGGGTGTCGGCGAGCAGCACGCTCTGCGGGCCGGTGCCGCCGTCGGCGGTGCGCAGCGCCTCGGCGGCGAGGGCGGTGAACTCGGCGAGGGTGGCGGCCGGATCGACCCCCACCTCGACGGCGGGCAGCGGCCGGCCGGCCGCGTCCAGGCGGCCGAGCGGGACCAGGTCGGCGCCGGTGTACTTGCGCAGTACCAGTAACAGGGCGGCCAGCGGGTCACCGCCGGTGCGGGGCAGGCGGACGGTGGTGTGCCGCAGGTCGCAGCGGCCGGTGCAGGGCCGGGCGCCGGGCAGGTCGAGCGGCCGCTCGGGACGCTCGGGAGGTCGGGAGTGGGGTGGATCGGCGGGTGCGCCGAGGCGATGGCGGTCCACGGACGTGCGCTCCTTCGATGGTGGGACGGACACGGTTGGGCCGGGTCTGGTGCTCGGGGACGCGCGGCGGTGAGCCACCCGGCGGCCCCGGTCGGGGGCGGGCCGGGCGGCGGCCGGTGGAGCGGGGCGGGGCGTGCGGAAGCCTCGTCGCGGCCAAGAGGCTTGTGGCCTGCGACGGGAGGGGCGGAGGAAGGCCCGGTCGGGGGGGGGGGGGGGTCGCTCAGTGGGCGAACACGGGCGTGAAGAGGCGGTCGATCTCGGCGCCGATCCGGCGCAGGGCGTCGTGGTCACGGGCGATGCCGTAGACCACGCCGAGGCAGCCCTGGGTGCCGTCGCGCCAGTCGAGCGGGGCGCCGGGGGTGGCCCGCCACTCGACGTACTGGACGCCGGGGATGGCGCCGATCCGGTCCGCGCCGTTCAGGCTGACGACCTGTCGGGCGGTGGCGGGGGCCACCAGGTAGCGGCGGAAGGCGACTTGGCGGAACGCCGGTCCGTCGTCGGGCAGCGGGAGTCCGAGTGCGGTGCGCAGGGCGGCGGCCAGCAGGTTGTAGCCGGCCGAGCGGCCCAGCACGTCGTTGACGTAGCCGCCGATCCGGCCGTTGACCTCGATGACGCGTGGGCCGCGGTCGGTGAGTTTCAGTTCGGTGTGGGTGACGCCGACGGTGACGCCGAGGGCGTGCAGGGCGCGTTCGGTGAGCGCGGTGCATTGCTCGGTGAGGTCGGCCGGCAGCACGCCGGGCAGGAACTGGCCGACCTCGCGGAACGGTTCGGCCAGCGGGAACTTGCCGGTGACGCAGACGTGTCGGACTTCGCCGTCGCGGACCAGTGACTCCACCGAGACGTAGTCGCCCCAGTCGGCGCCGGCCGCCGCCGGGTCGCCGGTGAGCAGCTCCTCGACGACGTACTCCTCGTCGCCGCCGGCGGTCAACGCGCCGAGCAGGTCGGCCAGTTCGGCGATGGTGTCGACGCGGTGGGTGGCCCGGCTGCCCGCGCCGCGACGGGGCTTGACCACGGCGGGTGCGCCGACCCCGGTCAGCGCCCGGTCGATCTCCGGCGGCTGCCGGACGGCGACGCAGCGTACGGCGTCCACCGCGGCGGCGGCCAGCGCCTCGCGCTGCAGGTACTTGTCGGTGAGCCGGCCCGCGGTCGGGCCGTCGTGGTAGGGCAGGCCGAGCCGGGCGGCGAGTTCCGCCGTGGCGTGTATCGCGTACTCGCTGAAGGTGGTGATGCCGTCCGGCATCAGCTCCGCCAGTGCGCGGGCGGTCTGTTCGGGGTCGGCTCCGGTCTCCAGCACGTCGGCGAACCTGCGCAGTTCGGGCAGGATCCGGGCGACGTGCGGGCGCTCGGGGTCGCACAGCAGGACGACGCGGCACAGGCCGCGGGCGGCGGCGACGATCTCGGCCGGTCCGACCGCCCCCAGGTCGTAGACGACCGCGAGCAGGGGCAGCCGGTGCGGTGAACGCCGGTCGGGGGACACGAAGTTGGGTGCGCTGGACAACTGACCTGCTCCGTTCGAAGGCGTGGGTTCGTACGGCCGGGTGTCGGCGGTCAGCCCCACCCGAGGTCACGGATGAAACGTGTGGACATGGTGATAACCCGTCAGATCCGGGCAGCAATCGGTCATCGCCGCTCAGGAATTACTGTGCATGATCAAAATCGTCGGTGGCGTGTCCGGTGGGGCTCGTATTCTCGCCACGTAAGAAGACGATGGGCGACAAGTGAGGATCAGGTGGAAACCAGTACGCAACTAGATCCATCCGTGGCCCGCGCCGTCGGCGCCGAGGTGTACCGCCACCTCGCCGACCACGGCCCGGCCTCCCTCGCGGAACTCCACGCGGCCCTCGCCGCGGACCGCGTGGACCTCGACTTAGCCGTCCGGCACCTGCTGGAGCTGCGTCTGGTCCGGCAGGCCCCCGACGGGCACCTGCGCGCCGACACCCCGGCCCGGGCGGGAATGGAGGCGCTCGCACCCGCCGTCCGCGACCTGGTCCGGCACCACCGCGAACTCCAGGAGATGCACAGCACCCTGGCCGCGCTGCTGCCCGTCTACGAGTCCAGCACCCTCGGACGGGTCGCCGGAAAGCAGGTGGAACGCCTCACCGATCTGGCGTCGGTGCGCCGCACCATCACCGAACTCGCCGCCCGCAGCACCACCGAGGTGCTCGCCTCCCAGCCCGGCGGCGCCCGCTCGGAGGAGGTGCTCAGCGAATCGCTCCACCGCACCGAGTCCCTGCTGAACCGCGGCGTGCGGATGCGCACCCTCTACCAGCACACCGCGCAGTACGACCAGAACACCGTCGAGTACGTCCGCAAGGTCACCGCACTCGGCGCCGAGGTCCGCACCGTCAGCGACGCCTTCGTCCGGGTGATCGTCTTCGACCGGGCCACCGCCCTGATCGAACTCCGCGACGAACCGCTCGGCGCCGCCCTGGTCCAGGACCCGAGCGTGATCGACTTCGCCGTCGCCTCCTTCGAACGCGCCTGGGTGGCGGCCGACGAGTTCCCCGCCGTGCAGCAGCGCCAGCGCGTCCGGGAGACCTCCAACAACATCAAGTCGTCCATCGTGCGGATGCTGGTGCAGGGCTACGAGGAGAAGCTGATCGCCAAACGCCTCGGCATGTCCGTGCGCACCTGCCAGCGGCACATCTCCGAGATCATGCGCCGGATCGGCGCGCGCAACCGGCTGCACGCCGGCTACCTGCTCCGCGACGAGCTGGCCGGCCTCAGCTTCCCGCCCCCCGACGACGACCTCCCGGCCGGGCCGGCCACCACGGCGGCGCCCGGGGCCGACCACGAGGAGGCGACCGCGGAGGCCGGGAACGCCGCGGCGGCCGACGAGGTCAAGGGGGCCGCCCCACCGGGCACCGTTCCCAGACCCGCCGGCCGCTGCCGCACCGCGGGGTGATCCGCGCTTCGCCCGGCTCTCCCGCCGAACCTCAGCCCGCCATCGGCGGGTTGAGCCGGGCGAAGCCCTCCTGACGGCGGTACGGGTAGTAGGGGTACGGCGCGGTGCGGGCGCTCGCCGCGTCCAGCCGGGCCACCTGCTCCGGCGTCAGCTCCCAGCCCACCGCGCCGAGGTTCTGCCGCAGCTGCTCCTCGTTGCGGGCGCCGATGATCACCGAGGAGACGGTGGGCCGGCGCAGCAGCCAGTTGATCGCCACCTGCGGGACGGTGCGGCCGGTCTCCTCGGCGATCGCGACCAGCGCGTCCACCACGTCGTACAGCAACTCCTCGTCCACCGGCGGGCCGTAGTCCGCGGTGGCGTGCAGGCGGCTGTCGGCCGGGAGCGGGGCGTCGCGGCGGATCCGGCCGGTGAGCCGGCCCCAGCCGAGCGGGCTCCACACCATCGCGCCGACGCCCTGGTCCCGGCCGAGCGGCATCAGCTCCCACTCGTAGTCCCGGCCGACCAGCGAGTAGTAGACCTGGTGCGTGACGTAGCGGGGGCGGCCGTGCCGGTCGGCGGCGGACAGCGACTTCATCAGCTCCCAGCCCGCGAAGTTGGAGGCGCCGGTGTAGCGGATCTTTCCGGCGCGCACCAGGTCGTCCAGGGTGGCCAGCACCTCCTCGACCGGCGTGCCGGCGTCGAAGGCGTGCAACTGGAACAGGTCGATGTAGTCGGTGCCGAGCCGGCGCAGCGCGGCGTCCACGGCGGTGATGAGCCGGGCCCGGGAGGTGCCGGCGTCCAACGGCCCGTCACCGGTGGGCAGTCCGGCCTTGGTGGAGATCAGTACCTGGTCGCGGCGGCCCTTGACGGCCTGGCCGAGGACCTCCTCCGACGCGCCGTCGGAGTAGACGTCGGCGGAGTCGAACATGGTCAGCCCCGCGTCGATCGAGATGTCGAGCAGGCGGCGGGCCTCCCGGGCGTCGGTGGTGCCCCAGTTGCCGAACAGCGGACCGTTGCCGCCGAAGGTGCCGGTGCCCAGGGAGAGGGCGGGGACGACGAGGCCGGACGCGCCGAGGCGGCGGTATTCCATGACGGAAGCTCCTTCGCTAACGGGACTGTGGTGCCGTTAAGATGGGGCGACCGTAACACGTTGCGCCGCGCTAATGGAACAGGAGTCCCGTTAATGAGTTCACCGACCCCTTCGGGCATGCAGCGACCCGGCGGCCGCACCGCCCGCGTCCGGACCGCCGTGCTGCGCGCCGCCGAGGACGCACTCGTCGAGGTCGGCTTCGCCGGACTCGACCTCGGCGACGTCGCCCGGCGCGCCGAGGTCGGGCGCACCACCGTGTACCGGCGCTGGGGAACCGTCGGCGCGCTGCTCGCCGAGGTGCTCACCGACATGGCGGAACAGTCGCTGCCGCGCGCCCGCACCGGATCGCTGCACGGTGACCTGCGCGCCAACGCCCGGCTCGTCCAGCAGACCCTGGCCGACCCCCGGCAGGGCGCGCTCTTCCGGGCCGTGCTGGTCGCCGCCGCCGGAGACCCGGTCGCCGCCGAGGCGCTGCACCGCTTCTACCGGGTCCGGGTGGCGGAATGGGCCCCCTGCGTGACCGAGGCCGTCGAACGCGGCGAACTGCCGGCCGGCACCGACCCGGAGGAAGTGGTCCGGGCCGTCTCCGCGCCGCTCTACTACCGCATGCTCACCACGGCCGAACCGCTGGACGAGGCCGCCGCCGACCGGGCCGCCGCTGCCGCCGAGGCCGCCGCCAGGGCGGGAGCCTTTCGCTGAATCCTCAGCGGTGGCTGCGGTGCATCTCCACGCTCTGTCCGCCGAGGCGGAGCTGACGGACCTTTCGCTGAATCCTCAGCGGTGGCTGCGGTGCATCAGCTCGACGATTTCCCCCGCGGCCCGGCGCAGCGGCTTCCTGCGCAGCCAGGCCAGGTGGACGGGCAGGGGCACGCCGTTCTTGGTGTTGTCGAACTCCAGCACCCGCAGCCGGCCGGCGGCGACCGCCTCCCGGATCGCGTGCGTGGGCAGGTTGGCCCACCCCGCGCCGCCCTGCACCAGGTCGAGTGCGGCTTCCACCGCCTCCACGTGCCACCGGTCGTCGGAGATCAGCAGCCGGCGGTCGGCGGGGTCGTCGGGGCCGGCCAGCACGATCTGGCGGCTGGTGCTCAGGTCCTCCAGCCGCCGCAGGTCGGCGGGCAGGCTGGGCGTGTCGACGGTGGCCGACGCCACGGCGACGAAGGTCACCTCTCCCACGGCGGCCCGGGCCTCCTCCCGGTCCACCTGCGGGGGAGCGGCCATCAGTGCCAGGTCGATGCGCTCCTGGTGCAGCATCGCGCGCACCCGGTCCTGCGGGGCGCGCTGCAGGTTCACGCGCAGCAGCGGGTAGCGGGCGCCGATCCGGATCACGGCGTCCAGCAGCTCCCGGTCCCGGATGCCGGCGGCCACGGCGACGGTGAGCGTGCTCTCCAGGTCCTGCGACAACTGCGCGGCGTGCACCTGGAGCAACCGCAGGCCGCTGGCCAGGGTGCGGGCCTGCGGCACCAGGGCCATCGCCTGCGCGGTGGGCACCGCCTCGCGGTGGGACCTGTCGAACAGCGGGTAGCCGAGCTCGGCCTCGATGTTGGCGATGCCCATGCTGACCGCGGAGGGCACCCGGCGCAGCGCGCGGGCCGCGCCGGAGAAGGAGCCGTGGTCCACTACGGCCAGGATCAGCGTGATGTCGTCGCTGGAGAGCGCCATGCGAGCTCCACCTGTCAGTGTTCCTGAAAGAACCTTGCTTTTTTCGCCAGACTACCTGAACTAGCTTCTTCTCTCTCGGGCAGGCGAAAGAGGAGCAACCACCATGCAGGGGATAAAGCGGAAGCTGGTCTACGTCGGGGGGTACGAGATCCTCGGGCTGGTGATCGGCACCTCGGTGATGACACTGCTGACGGGCGACTCGATGTCCTCCACCGGACCGCTGGCGATCATGATCACCGTCACGGCGACGCTGTGGAACATGGCGTTCAACTACCTCTTCGAGGCATGGGAAGCGCGCCGGGCCGACCGCACCCGCACCGTGTGGCGCCGGATCCTGCACGCGGTGGGGTTCCAGGCCTCGCTGGTCTGCTTCCTCGTCCCGCTCATCGCGTGGTGGCTGGAGCTCACCCTGGTCCGGGCATTCCTGCTCGACCTGACGTTCATCATCTACGTCCCCTTCTACACCTTCGCCTACAACTGGGCCTTCGACCGGATCTTCGGGGTTCCGGCGTCGGCGGTGAACGTCGTGGCTTCGGACGAGCAACTCCTTGTCGCGCAGCCGTAGTTGACGGACGGTCCGGTGTCTGTGGCGGCACCGTCTCGATGGTGTGTTTCTTCATGAAGTTCTCACCGCCGGGGAGTAGGCGGGCGGTCGCCGGGACAGGGATCGATCCGACCCCATCGTCTCGGTGATCCCTGGAGGACCACGTGCGCAAGAGGTTGATCGTCTCTGCGGCCAGCGCCCTGAGCCTGTTCCTGGCCGTCCCCGCCTCGGCTTCCGGCTTCCAACCGGGCGCGGACGGCCTGGGGGACCCGTACTACCCCACCCTCGGCAACGGCGGGTACCACGTCTCGCACTACGACGTCCGGCTGAAGTACCAGCCCGCCACCGACGAGCTGGAGGGCACCACGACCATCCTCGCCACCGCCACCCAGGACCTCTCCCGGTTCAACCTCGACTTCGCGCTGAAGGTCTCCGAGATCCAGGTCAACGGGCGGCCCGCGACCTTCGCCACCAGCGGAGACCAGGAGCTGGAGATCACCCCGGCCCGGCCGCTGGCCCACGGGTCCCCGATCACCGTCGTGGTGCGGTACAAGGACGTGCCGTCGACGGTGCAGAAGTACGGCGGCTTCACCGCCTGGAGCCGAACCCCGGACGGCGCGGTGGCGGCCGGCGAGCCCGTGTCGGCCGGCTGGTGGTTCCCGAGCAACGACCACCCCAGCGACAAGGCGACCTTCGACGTCTCGGTGCTGGTGCCGGACGGCACCCAGGTGATCAGCAACGGCGTCCTGACCGGCACCAGCTCGCAGGCGGGCTGGACCCGCTGGAGCTGGCGCGAGAACAAGCCGCAGGCCACCTACCTGGCGACCCTGGCGATCGGGAAGTTCGACATCACCCGGGACGTCACCGCGAGCGGGCTGCCGGTCTACAACGCCTACAGCAAGGACCTCGGGGACAACGCGGACGCCGCCAAGGCCAGCGTGGAGCGCACCGGCGAACTGGTGGACTGGCTGAGCGGCTACTTCGGCGAGTACCCGTTCAGCTCGGTCGGCGGCTACGTGCCCAACCTCAAGGCCGGCGGCGCCCTGGAGACCCAGACCCGGGTCTTCTACGGGCCCGGAGTGTTCGCCCGGGGATCCAACACCTCCGTCGTCGCGCACGAGCTGGCCCACCAGTGGTACGGCGACAGCGTCTCGCTCTCCCGCTGGAGCGACATCTGGCTGAACGAGGGCTTCGCCCAGTACGCGCAGTACCTCTGGTCCGAGCACGAGAACGAGGGCACCGCACAGGAGTTGGCCGACTACGTCTACGCCTCGCACCCCGCCGACGACCCGTTCTGGAAGGTCAAGCCGGGCGACCCCGGAGACGAGAACCAGTTCCACTGGGCGGTCTACCAGCGCGGCGCGGCCGCCATCCAGGCGCTGCGCAACACCGTCGGCGACGAAACGTTCTTCCGGATCCTGAAGGGCTGGCCCACCGAGCGCCGCTACGGCAACGCCACCATCCCGGAGTTCCAGGCCTACGCGGAGCGGATCTCCGGCCAGAAGCTCGGCGACCTGCTGAACACCTGGCTCTTCACCCCCGCCAAGCCCCCCGTCGGCCCGGGCCCGAACGCCACCGCACCGGCTGCGAGCCGGGCCGAAGGTCAGCCGCTGGCGGAACCGAAGTCCTGGCGGCAGATCCAGGAGGCCAACTCCGTTCACACGCACTGGAAGTGACGCTCCCGCTATGAGGAGCCGGCGGTCCGTGGGGACCGCCGGCCCGGCCGATTCGCCGCAGGGCCGTCAGCCCCCGATGACGCTCTGGATCTCGTCCTCGCGCAGAACGACGTACTCCTCGCCGCGATTCGCCCTCTCCGGCAGGGACGCGTCGTGCGCGGCGGCGCGCGTGGCCTCCTGCTCCGCCTGCTCCTCGGGGGTCATGGCCGCCCACTCGGCCGCGTTCTTCTCACCGGTGGGCGGGGCAGATGTGAACCCGGGCGCGAATACGGTTCCACCAGGGCTGTCGTACACATGGGGGATGGGCATGGGCACAGGAGCTGGACGAACGGCGCAGCCGTCGCTGTTCCGGATGCTGGAGCGGCACGAGTGGATCGAGGCCGAGCGGCTGCACCCCCGGGGCCGGGTGTTCGTGTCGGACTACAACGGCGCACACCCCTTCGTGGAGGCGTACCTGGGCGAGCTGGCCGACCTCGCGCCGCACCGCCTGACGGACGTGACCCGCTACTCGGCGCTGGACGAGGACGCGGCGCTGCGCGCCAAGATCGCCCGCATGCACTCCCGCCTCGACGGTGTGGCCTACGAAGCGCGGCACGTCGTTCCGGCGGGAGGATCGAGCAGCCTGCTGGCCACGTTCGTGCTGTGGCTGCTCACCAACGGCCACCGGCGGATCCACTACCTGCCGCCGGTCTACTACAAACTCGCCTACCTGCTACGGGAGTTCGGGATCGAGCCGGTCCCGGTGGCCCGCGCCCACGCCCACCACGACGGCTTCGACCTGGACCTGCCCGCCGAGCGGAGCGTCCTCGTCCTGACCGACCCCGTCTGGTACGCCGGGCGCCGCGTGCCCGCCCAGGTCCTTGGGGCCGTCGCCGACTGGCAGCGGGCCACCGGCTCGCTGGTGTTCGTCGACGGGACCTTCCAGTACATGCCGTGGGACGGCCGCCCGGGCGAGGCCAGCGCCCAGCTGCCCACCGAGCGGACCGTGCGCCTGATCTGCCCCACCAAGTACCTGTCCATCCACGGCTATCGGGCTGCCCACCTGCTGGTGCCCGCCGCGCTGCGCCCGTCACTTGCGGACCTGCACATCAACCTGCACGGCGACGTCGCCGTCTCCGACCGCCTGTTCGCCCACCGCGCGGCCGACCTCATGCTGGCGGGCGGCAACGCCGCTCTGGTCGGGCACATCCGCGACAACCACCGGGCGTTGGCGGCGAGCGGGGCGCTGGCCGCCCAAGTGCCCGCCGAGTGCGGCTTCTTCCTCTTCGCTCGCCCCCGCGCGCCGCTGGAGCGTTTCCTCGCGATGGACGCGGGGTTCTTCGAACTCGACGGCCACGAAGGCCATGTACGGATCAACCTGCTCAACCGGGCCGGCCTCGACGCACTGATCGCCGCCACCGCAGGGGAAGGTCCGGCGCCGGACACGGCGTCAGCGGTCGGCGGAGGCGACGGCGATGGCCTGCCGCCGCTGCCACACCCCGCGTGAGATCCGGGCCAGCAGGCGCGCGGCGGGATCCTCCACGTCGTGACCGCCGGCCAGCGGCCCGGTGTAGCACACGGCCAGCACGTACGGCGGCGCGTCGTCGGGGTGGACGAGCGCGGCGCTGTGCCGCAGGCCGGGGAACCAGCCGTTCTTGCTTGCCAGGCGGGTACCGGGCGGCAGGCCCGCGGCCAGGTCCACCCGGTGCGCGTTGTGCTCCAGCAGCGCCAGGACCTCGCCCTCCAGCGACTGCAGCAGCCGGACCAGGTCCAGGGCGCTCACCCGGTTGTGCACGCCGGCGTCGCGGGCCGGGTAGTCCTCGATCCCGCGCGGGCTGCCACCCGTGGCCCCGGCGCGCCGCCACACCTCGGCCACCGCCTCCGGGCCGACCTGTTCGAGGCACAGGTTCGTCGCCAGGTTGGAGGAGTGGGTGACCATCCGCCCGGCCAGCCAGCGCAGCGGCACCCGCTCGCCCAGGTGCTCCCACGGCAGCGGATCGCTGTCCCAGGAGCGGCTGTTGCCGTACACCGCACCGGTCAGCGACCGGAAGCGGTTCACCACCGGCACCCGCGCGTCCCAGTCGACTCCGCTGCGGTACAAGGCCGCCAGCACCGCCACCTTCATCGTGCTCGCCGCATCGTGCGGTACCTGCGCACCGCGCGCGAACACCGGAGCACCCTGCCCGGGCGCCACTACCACCGAGAGCACCGTGCCATCGTAGGGGCCCGCCGCGATGCCTACTCCGAAGTAGGACTGATTGGCCGTCACATTCCTCCGTAGAGTGGTGAGTTGACCTATTCGCAGACCTGGGGGGCAGCCATGGATGCCGAACTGATCAGCCTCGCCAACAGCGCCGGAACCACACTCGTCCAGTTGATGGCCAGCAGCGCCTGGGAACGGATCTCGGCGGGCGTCGCCCGGCTGTGGCATCGGCATCGGCCGGAGGACGCGGAACTGGTGGAGACCGACCTCGCCGAGATGCGCGCGGACCTGCTCGGGTCCGGGGCGGACCCGGCGGCGCAGCGGATGGCCGCGACCGCCTGGCAGATGCAGTTCCGTGCCCTGCTCGCCTCCGGGGGACCGGAGTTGGCGCAGGAGCTGAGGGTGCTGGTGGAGAGCGGGTTCCTGCCGGCGCCCGGCGCGCAGGGGACGTCGTTCGGCGGGAACGTGCAGATGAAGGCCGAGGCGAGGGACAACGCCACGATCAACCAGCTCGGCCAGGGCACGTTGATCGTGAACGCGGCGGTGCGCCCCGAGCCGGCGGCCGAACAGCGGTGAGAGACGAGGACGATGCCGGGCAGCCGCCGTCCGGCGGGCCGTCGTTCGTCACCCATGTCGGCGGCTCGGCCCAGGCGTTCGTGGCGGGCCGCGACATGGTGTTCCAGGGGCCGGGCCCGCGAGCCCTCGCGGGACTGCCGACCGACTACGAGTACCTGATCGGCCGGCAGCCGCAACTCGCGGCGCTGCGCGAGTTCCTGTCGGCCTCGCCCGACGCGTTGTCGTTCACCCCGGTGGCGCTGATCTCCGGCTTCGCCGGTTCGGGGAAGACGGCGCTCGCGGTTTCGGCCGCCCGGCAGGCGCTGGAGAACGGGGAATTCGCCGGGGGTGTGGTCTTCGTCGACCTGAACGGGATCGGCCGTCCGCACAATGGCGGCGGGGCGCTCGACTCCGCGCTGCGTTCTCTGGGCGTCCGGCAGTCCGAACTGGGCGGGCCGGTGGCCGAGCGCGCCAGGCTCTACCGGTCCCTGCTGCACGAACGCGGCCGGGAGCACGGCCCGGTGCTGGTGGTGGTCGACGGCGCCGAGGAGCCGGAGCAGGTGCTGCCGCTCCTCCCCGGGGACGAGGCGCACAAGCTGCTGGTGACCAGCCGCCGGATGCTGGCCGTCCCCGGTGCGAGGGTGGTGGTCACAGGGCCGTTGGGCAGCACGGACTCGTCGCTGGTGCTGATGTTCGCGGTCGAGCGCACCGGGCTGTCCCCGGGACGGGTCTCCTTCTCCTCGAGAACGGCCGACTTCCTGCCGGACCTGATGGAGGAGTGCGGTCACCTGCCCGCGGTCGTGACCTCGCTGGCCGCCCAGTTCACCCAGGACCCGGGTCTCACCGCCGGCGCGCTGTACGGACGACTGAAGGCGGCGATCGACTCGTACGCGCGGGGCGGGCCCGCGAACGGCCCGCTGCTGTCCGTCGTCCGCCGCGGTTTCGACGAAACCCTCCTCCGGCTCGGTCCGGAAGCCGCCGAGCTGCTGCCGCTGCTCGCACTCGCCGAGGGCCCCGACATCACCACGGACCAGGTCGGGTACCTGACCGGGGCGGGAGAGGAGGACCTCCGGTCCGCCCTCGCCGACCTGGCGGGACACCACCTGCTCGTCGAGGACCCGATCGGGTCCGACCGCTGGCGACTTCCCGGGTTCGCGCGCCGGGAGGCCAGGGCGCTGGCCGCCCGGCTCCCGGGGCCGGTCCGCACCGCCGCGCAGCGGCGCCTGCTCGACCAGTACGTGCGGATGGCCAGGACGGCGGACGAGGACAACACCGGTGCCACCGCCGCCTCACGAGTGGAACTGCGGGTCGGCCGCGAACTCGCCAAGGAGTGGTTCGACGCCGAACGCCACAATGTCGTCGCGGCCGTGACCATGGCGATCCGGGCGGGGCTCGACCAGCAGGCCGTGGACCTGGCCCTCCCGGTCGGCCGCCTGCTCCTGGACCGCCACCTGCTGAAGGAAGCCGGCGCCTGCACGAAGGCCGGGCTGGCGGCGGCCGAACGGATCGGCGACCGCTCGGCCGAGGCCGGGCTGGTCAATCTTCGGGGCGTGTGGCTCATTCGCCTCGGCCAGGACGAGAAGGCTCTCGGCCTGTACGAACGGGCCCGGGCGATCTACGCGGAGATCGGCGACCTGCTGGGTCAGGCCAAGACGTCCGCGAACATCGGCAACGTTCAGTACGCGCGCGGCGAACTGCGCCTCGCCTACGCCATGCTCCGCTCGGCGGCCGTGGACTTCCGGGAACTGGGTGACACCGGGAACGAGGCCGAGGCCACCCGGAACGCGGCCAACATCATGGTGGATGCCAAGGATTACGAATCCGCGCACATGCTGTACGGGCGAGCGGTCTCGATCCATCGGGACCGGGGTGACCAACTGGGCGAGGCATGGGCGCTGGAGGGCCTCGGCGATCTGTTCCTGCTGCTGGAGAATCCCCAGGAAGCGCTGTCCTGCTTCGGCGGGATGCGGGTCATCGGCCAGGTCGTCGAGGACCCCGGCGTACTGGGCTCGGCCCTGTACGGCGCGGCGCGCGCGATCTCCATGGGGAAACCCCGGCAGCGTCGCCAGGCCCAACCGCTGCTGAAGGACGCCGTGGTCCTCCTGGAGGCCGCCGGAGACCGGCGGAAACTGGCCGCAGCCTGCTACGTCCTCGGCGTGCTGCTCTACGAGGAGCGCAAGTACCCGGAGGCCCATGCGCAGCTGCAGCGGGCCGGCCTCATCCACCTGGAGGAGTTCGGGGACGAAGGGGCGGCCGGCGGGCCGATGGGACTGATGGTCGCCGCCGAACGGGCCATGGAGAACCGGGGTGTGGGCAAGAAGCTCCTGGGCCGGGTCTCCCGAGTCGGACACCGGCCTGCCTGGGAAGTGCCGAACGTGCGGGTGACCTCGTTCCGGCCGGGTCCGTGGGAGGCCGAGGACTGAACGGGGCCCGACGAGACACCGCCCACGACAGGAAACCGCCGCCGGCGCACTGACCGGTGGCGGTTTCCTGTCGTGGGCCGAGTGCGTTCGCGTCCGGGATGTGACGCCGACACCTAAATGTACGGACAAATTCGGCCGAATCCTCGCAGGTGGCTTGCGTGTTCGGCCTGCGCCGCCCTAACTTAATGTCCGTACATTTGAAGGGGGTCCTTGATGGCCAAGCAGCATCACCGGATCGTGATCATCGGCGGCGGTACCGCCGGGATCACCGTCGCGGCCCGGCTCCGCCGCGCCGGGGAACGGGATGTCGCCGTGCTCGATCCGAGCGAGCGGCACTACTACCAGCCGCTGTGGACGCTGGTCGGCGGTGGCCGGGCGCCGCTGGCGGAGAGTGTCCGTTCGCAGGCGTCCGTCATGCCGAAGGGCGTCCGGTGGATCCGCAGTGCCGCGGTCGCCGTCGATCCCGAGGCGCGGGAGGTGGCGCTGGACGACGGCGGCACCGTCTCGTACGACCAGCTCGTGGTCTGCCCGGGCATCCAGCTGGACTGGGACCGCATACCGGGCCTGGAGGCGGGGCTCGGAAAGGACGGACTGTCCAGCAACTACTCGTACCAGCACGCCCCCGCGACCTGGCGCTTCATCCGCGAAACCCGTTCCGGCAGCGCGGTGTTCAGCATGCCGACGGGCGCCGTCAAGTGCGGCGGCGCCCCGCAGAAGATCGCCTATCTCGCCGCCGACTACTGGCGCCAGCAGGGCGTCCTCGACAAGATCGACGTCCACCTGGTGATCCCCGGCGCCGCGATCTTCGGCGTGCCGGAGTTCGCCCGCGTGCTCGACGGCGTGGTGCGCCGGTACGGCATCAAGGTCCACTACGGCAGCGAAGTCACCGAAGTGCGGCCCGAGGCGCGCGAGTTGGTCGTCACCGAGCTGGACGGCGGCGGCACCACGACGCTGCCGTACGACATGGCCCACGTGGTGCCGCCGCAGAGCGCCCCGGACTGGATCAAGCGCAGCCCGCTGGCCGGCGCCGACGACCCGGCCGGCTATGTCGAGATCGACAAGCACACCATGCGGCACGTCCGGTACCCGAACGTCTGGGCGCTCGGGGACGCCGGATCGTCACCGAACTCCAAGACCGGCGCCGCCGTGCGCAAGCAGGCGCCCGTGCTGGTGGAGAACCTGCTCGCCGTGCTGAGCGGCCGGGAACCCAGGGCGAGTTACCAGGGCTACTCGTCCTGCCCGCTGACCACCGCGCGCAACAAGATGCTGCTCGCCGAGTTCGACTACAGCGGACGGCCCGCCCCGTCGATCCCGGTGATCAACACCGTCCGCGAGCGCACCGACATGTGGTACCTCAAGCGCCGCGGACTGCCGTTCCTCTACTGGAACCTGATGCTCCGCGGGCTCGCCTGAGCCGAAGGCCGACCGACCCGCGTCACCGTCCCGCGCCGTTGCGGCGCCACCATCCCTGCCCACCCTCAGGAGCCCGTCATGCCCGAGAACGCCGGACCGCTGGTCCTCGAGCAGTTCTACCTCGACTGCCTCTCCCACGCCTCCTACCTGGTCGGCGACCGCACCACCGGCCGCGCCGTCGTGGTCGACCCCCAGCGCGACGTCAACGACTACCTCGTCACCGCCGAGCGCCACGGCCTGACCATCGAGCGGGTCATCGAGACCCACATCCACGCGGACTTCCTCTCCGGCCACCTGGAGCTGGCCGAGCGCACCGGCGCCCGGATCTCCTACGGCTCCGCCGCCGCACTCGACTTCGACACCGACCCGCTGGCCGACGGCGAGCGCCTCGCCCTCGGCGAGGTCGAGCTGGAGATCCTGCACACCCCGGGCCACACCCCGGAGTCGATCTGCGTGGTGGTGCGCGAGCACGCCGGCGACGAAGTCCCGTACGGCGTGCTCACCGGCGACACGCTGTTCATCGGCGACGTCGGCCGCCCCGACCTGCTCAGCTCGCGCGGCCGGTCGGCCGACGAGATGGGCCGCCTGCTGTACCGCTCCACCCGCGCGCTGCTCGCCCTCCCCGACGACACCCGCGTCTACCCGGCGCACGGGGCCGGCTCGGCCTGCGGCAAGAACCTCTCCGCCGAGCTGAGCTGCTCGATCGGCAACCAGCGGCGCGGCAACTACGCGCTGGCCGACATGACCGAGGACGAGTTCGTCGCCGTGGTGACGGACGGTCAGCCCGCCGTGCCCGCCTACTTCGCGTTCACCTCGGTGCGCAACCGGCAGGCCCGCCCGGTCCTGGACGAGGACACCGGCGTCCCGTCGCTCACCCCGGACGAGCTGCTCCAGGCACGGGCCGGCGGCGCGATCGTGCTGGACACCCGGGACCCGGAGGCGTTCGCCGCCGCGCACCTGCACGGCGCGGTCAACGTCCCGCTCGGCGGCCGGTTCGCCGAACTCGCAGGCCAGGTGCTCGACGCCCAGGACGCCATCGTGCTGTGCGGCGACCCGGACACCGCCGTCGAGGCCCGCACCCGGCTGGCCCGGATCGGCTTCGACCGCGTGCTCGGCGCCCTGGCCGCGCCGGTGGGCGCCGTCGGCGCCGAGCACCTGACCCGCGCGATACGGGTCGAGGCCGACGCCCTCGCCGAGCGGCTCGCCGCCGCCGACCTCGTGGTGCTGGACGTGCGCGGCCCCGGCGAGGTGCAGGAGAAGGGCACCGTCCCCGGCGCCCGGCTGATCCCGCTGCCCGAACTCCTCGCCCGCCTCGGCGAGTTGCCGACCGGGCAGCCGCTGACCGTGATCTGCGCCAGCGGCAACCGCTCCTCGGTGGCCGCGTCCGTGCTGCGCGCCCGCGGCTTCGACACCACCGACCTGCGCGGCGGCTTCGCCGCCTGGCAGGGCGAGGTCGCCCGCCCGGCCGGCGATGCGGACGGCGTCACGGCGTGAGCGTTCTGATCACCGCTCTGCTCTGCGGAGCCGTGGTCGGCGTGGCGCTCGGCGCGCTGGGCGGCGGCGGGGGAGTGCTGGCGGTCCCGGCCCTGGTGTACCTGCTGGGCGTCGCGCCCGCGGAGGCCGGGACCACCAGCCTGGTCATCGTCATCGCCACCTCGGTCACCGCGCTCGCCCGCCACGCCGGCGCCGGCACCATCGAGTGGCGGACCGGCTTCCTGTTCGCCGCGGCCGGCGTGCTCCCCGCCATCGGGGCGTCCGCGCTCGCCCACCGCATCCCGCAGGCGGTGCTGACCGCCGCGTTCGCCGTGCTGGCCGCGCTGGCCGCCGCGGCGATGCTGCGCGGCACCCGCACCGCGCGGCGCGCGCCGTCCGCGGAACCGGCCGACGCCGCAGGCCGGGGCGGTCGGGGCGGGCACCCGGGCACGCTCGCCGCCGGGGCCGGACTGGGGGCGGTGACCGGGCTGCTGGGAGTCGGCGGCGGCTTCCTCGCGGTGCCCGCCCTGGTGTCCGTGCTCCGGCTGCCGATGCGCAAGGCGGCCGCCACCAGCCTGGTGGTCATCCTGGTCAACTCGGTGGTCTCCCTCGCCACCCGGCTGACGGTCTCCGGGATGTCCCTGAACCTGGCGGTCTTCGGACCGTTCGTGGGCGCCGCCGTCCTGGGCGCCTGGGACGGCAAACGACTGGCGGCCAAGATCTCCGGCACCGCCCTGCAACGTACCTTCGCGGCCATGCTGCTCGCGGTGTCCGCCGCCATGCTGATCAGCGCCGTCGCCTGACAGCTCCGGTGCGAACGCTTCCCCACGACCGCTGCCCGGGACCAACCCGCCCGGGCAGCGGTCGCCGCGTCTCCCCGTATGAGTGGCCGGCGCCGATTTTGCGCTGCCCCCGCAAAGGTACGAACATTCACTTCGTGCCCCGCACCACCCATCCCACCCACCACCCCAGGACGGCGCCGTGACCACCGCCCCCGGCCCCCAGCCCCTCGTCCGCGCCCCGGGGAACCCGCTCTGGGCACAACTCCGCGCCGACCTGCTGCGCCGGCTCGACGAGGGCGAGTTCAGCGACGTCTTCCCCGGCGAACACGACCTGGTCGCCGAGTACCAGGTCAGCCGGCACACCGTCCGCGAGGCCCTGCGGAAGCTCCGCGAGGAGGGCCTGGTCAGCGCCCAGCGAGGCAAGGCCTCCCGGTTCACCGCGAACCGCCCGCTGGAGCAGGACGTCGGCGAGGCGTACAGCCTCTTCCGCTCCGTCGAGGAAGTCGGAGCCGTCCAGCGCAGCGTCGTGCGCGCACTTGACCAGCGCGCCGACGGCGTCATCGCCGCCCGCCTCGGGCTCGAGGAATCCACGCCACTGATCTACCTCGAGCGCATCCGCCTGGCCGACGAGGAACCGCTCGCCGTCGACCGGATATGGCTCCCCGCGGACATCGCCCACCCGCTCCTCGAGGTCGACTTCACCCACACCGCGCTCTACGACGAACTCGAACGCCACTGCGGCAGCCGCATCTGCGGCGGCTGGGAACGCATCCGCGCCGTCGTCCCCGGCCGCGGCGAACGCATCCTCCTCGACTGCCCCCCGACCACCGCCCTGCTCGCCATCGACCGCCTCGGCCACGACACCCGCGGCCGCCTCATCGAATGGCGCCAGACCCTCGTCCGCGCCGACCGCTTCGCCGTCTCCGCCGCGTTCTCCAACACCGACTACCGCCTGGGCGCACCGATCCACGCACTCTGACCGCCGGACCGGGGCTGATGAGGCGTCAGAACCCTTGCGGCTCCCGTGTGACAGCCGGACGGCGAACTGGATAGTGTGTGCCGCCCTGGGAGGTGGCGCGTCGAGAGGGACGCGCCGGGCGGTGGGGAGGACCTGAGTGGTGGGGGAATACCAAGGCGGGTACCTGCCGGGGCCGGTGGCCCGGCGGCCGGTCGGGTACATCGTCGTGGTGGTGCTGTTCGCCGTGCTCGGTGGGCTGGTCGACGTGCTGTTCTCGTTCGGGATGCTGTTCGCCACGGACAGCTGCGGGACGGGAGGCGCCGGTGGCTCGGCGCCGGTGTGCACACCGGCCGTGTGGCTGCTCGCGGTCGCCCTTCCGTGGGCCGGTCTGCTGGCGCTGGTGCTGGTCGCCTCCCTGGGCGCCGTCCGGGCGCGCCGGCGCGGGCGTTCGGCCTGGCTCGCCCTGCCCGCCGCGCTCGGCGCCTATCTGCTGGCCTGCGCCCTGTCCTACCTGCTGGTCTTCGTGCTGTGAACGCGGGACGTCATCGAGGGGGCCCGGCGGGTCGGGGTGTCGGTGCGGCTAGGGTCGGGGCATGAGTGCTCGTTACCTCCTCCCGTACGCCCCCGATGCGATCGGCGGCCTGCCCGCCGGTCTCGACGCCCTCGTGTGGGACGGGGACGGGCCGGTGCCGTCGGACGACGCGCTCCGGGAGGTGGAGTTCTTCTGCCTGCCGTACCTGCGGCACGCCGCCGCGCTCCCGGTGATCCCGCACCTGCCGTCGCTGAAGGTGGTCCAGACGCTCACGGCCGGCATGGACGACGTCCTGCCGCAGGTGCCGGACGGTGTCGTCGCGTGCGGTGCGCGCGGACTGCACGACGCCAGCACCGCCGAGCTGGCAGTGGCGCTGATCCTCGCCTCGCTGCGGGGCATCCCGCACTTCACCCGCCTTCAGGACCAAGGGCGTTGGAGCCAGGAGTTCCACCAGTCGCTCGCCGACCGGACGGTGCTCATCCTCGGATACGGTTCGATCGGCCGGGCGCTGGCCGCGCGGCTGGAGCCCTTCGAGTGCGACATCGTCCGGGTCGCCCGCCGGGCCCGCCCGGAGGAACGGGTGCACGGCGTGGCGGAGTTGGCGGAACTGCTGCCGACCGCCGACGTCGTCGTGCTGCTGACACCGCTGACCCCCGAGAGCCGTCATCTCGTCGACGCCGGGTTCCTGTCCCGGATGAAGGACGGCGCGCTGCTCGTCAACGTCGCGCGCGGCCCCGTCGTCGACACCGGGGCACTCCTCGCGGAACTCACCGCGCAGCGGCTGCGGGCCGCCCTCGACGTCACGGACCCGGAGCCGCTGCCTGCCGACCACCCGCTCTGGCACGCCCCCGGTGTGCTGATCACCCCGCACGTCGGCGGCCCCAGCAGCGCGTTCCTGCCGCGGGCCAAGCGCGTGCTGCGCCGGCAGATCCTGCGGTTCGAGAACGGCGAGCCGCTCGCCCGCTGACGCGGATACGCCAGGGCCTGCCTTCAAACCCGCGTCGCAGCCCCGCGGCGTCTGGTGCGTGCTCTCGGCGTGCCGGGTGGAAGGCCTCGTACTGGGTGTACTTGGTCTTTCGCCCGGTGCGGCGAGAGTGCGTGCCTGGGGTACCTCCCAGCCCGCCAGGGCTGCGGGCGGGCGGTGGGGCAGGCGGGGGTTTGAAGGCAGGCCCTGGGCCTGCCCGGAACCTGACAGGCCGTAGGTTCGTCGAAACTGCTGACCGCGAGATCGGCGAAAGGGACCCGGATGGCACGGCGGATACGTAAACGGGTGTTTCTGCATGCGGCGGGCGTGATGGTGGCCCTGGCAGCGGCGACGGCATCCACGGCACCGGCGGAACCACTGCCGGCGCGGGCCGCGGGGGCCGGCCCGCTCGCTGCCTTCACGGACGACGGTCCGGTCGACCTGCCGGACGGTCAGGTGCCGTTGGACGGTGGCGGTGCCCGTCCGCTGCCCCAGCCGCCGGCGTCGGCGGACGGGGCGCCGAGTGTGGAGACCGTCGCGCTCCAGGACGGGGGAGGCGCGCGGCTGCCGTCCATCGTCTTCGACGCCTACCGCAAGGCGGAGGCGTCGCTCGCCAAGTCGTCCCCGGGATGCCACCTGCCGTGGCAACTGCTCGCCGCGATCGGCGAGGTGGAGTCCGGGCAGGCCGACGGCGGCCGGGTGGACGCCAACGGGACGACCTACCGCCCGATCCTCGGCCCGGTCCTCGACGGGAACGGCTTCGCGGCGATCCCCGACACCGACGGCGGCCGGTACGACGGAAGTGCCGCCTGGGACCGGGCCGTCGGTCCGATGCAGTTCATCCCGTCCACCTGGGAGACCTGGGGCGCGGACGGCAACGACGACGGCAAGGCGGACCCGAACAACATCTGGGACGCCGCACTCGCCGCCGGCCGGTACCTCTGCGCGGGCGGCCGCGACCTGGCCGTCCCCGCGCAGCTCGACCGGGCGGTCCTCGGCTACAACCACTCCGCCGAGTACCTGCGGACGGTCCGGGCGTGGATGGTGCACTTCCAGGCCGGCGTCTCGGTCACCCCGCCGGCACCGGCACCGGCGCCGACCATGACCCCGTCTCCGTCCGCGCCGAAGCCGAGCCCGACGCCGACGGCCGGGCCGACTCCGGCGCCGAGCACGAGTGCCAGCTCCTCGCCGTCGCCCACGGCAAGCGGGTCGCCGTCGCCATCGCCGTCCGCCTCGCCGAGCGGGACGCCCTCCGGCTGCCCGTCGCCGACGGCAGGTCCCACCGCGAGCCCGAGCCCGAGCCCGAGCGCATCGGCGTCAGCGTCCCCGTCGCCGTCCCCCTCGCCGACGACGAGCGCATCGCCGTCGCCGTCGCCGTCCGCGACTCCGTCGGGTTCGCCCTCGCCCGGCTGCAACGCTCCTTCGCCGACGGCATCCACGTCCTCGTCGCCGTCGCCCTCGGCGCGGGCCGGCAGCGTCCCGTCCGCGTCCCCCGGAGCCGCTCCGGTCAAGTGAGGTTGCCGGGACCGGCGCACAAGTGCCGGTCCCGGTAGGTGAGTTGCTGTCAGGCGCGGTAGGCGACCAGGCCCATCATGCCGCTCTCGCCGTGGTAGGCGTTGTGGCAGTGGACCATCCACTGGCCGGGGTTGTCGGCGTCGAAGTCGCAGACGATTCGCTGCTTCGGCTTGACGATCACGGTGTCCTTGCGCGGTCCCGTGTCGCCCACCTGGAAGGTGTGGCCGTGCAGGTGCATCGGGTGCCACATCTCGCTGGCGTTGGTGAACTCCAGCCGCACACGCTGTCCCTGGCCGACCAGGAACGCGCCGGCGGCCGGGTCGT
This sequence comes from Kitasatospora sp. NPDC004615, assembly GCF_042873545.1. Lineage (NCBI taxonomy): Bacteria > Bacillati > Actinomycetota > Actinomycetes > Kitasatosporales > Streptomycetaceae > Kitasatospora > Kitasatospora sp. NPDC004615. The sequence continues at coordinate 1,345,504 of NZ_JBIALQ010000001.1, read as the reverse complement.
TCATGTCGAAGCGCCGCCCGTTGATCGACCAGTCGTAGCGGGCCATGCCGCCGGTGAGTTGGAGCCGGTGCGTGACGTCGGGGGTGCGCGCGGCGAGCCGGACGCCCTGGTCGGCGCGGAGCTGATCGGCGGTCAGCAGCCTGCCGTCCAGCTCGGTCGGCCGGAAGGACGGTTCCGGGGCCTGGCCGGAGCCGGTACGGATCAGGGCCGTGCCGGTGGCGTTCTTGCCCTCCGCGAGGGACACCAGCGGGAACACCCCGTCCTGCAGGGTGACCAGGACGTCGTACCGTTCGCCCATGCCCAGCAGCAGCGCGTCGACCTCCTGGTGCTCGACCGGGTAACCGTCGGAGTGCGTGACGGTGAGCCGGTGCCCGCCGAGCGCGACCCGGTAGGCGGTGTCGCCGCCCGCGTTGATGATCCGCAGCCGCACCCGGGCCCCCGGCTTGGCCTGCTTGACCGCCGGGGCCGCGGGCAGCCGGCCGTTGATCAGGTGGTGCGGGTGGTTCACGTCGCCGGCGTCGCCGCCGAGCAGCGGGCTGGTGGCGCCCATGAGCATGAACTTCATCGACATCCCGCCGCCGGTGGACGAGGGACTCTGCCCCATGTCCATCCCGCCCATGTCCATTCCGCCCGAGCCGTGGTCCATCCCGCCCATGCCGTGGTTCATGCCCCCCATGCCCTTGGAGAGTTCGGCGAACGCCTCGTCGGGGGTGCCGGTCACGCCGTCGAGCCAGTCGTCCAGGACGACGACCCACTCGTCGTCGTACTTCAGCGGCTCGTGCGGGTCCTCGACGATCAGCGGTCCGTACAGTCCGCGGTCGAGCTGCACCCCGACGTGGGGGTGGTACCAGTACGTGCCGGGCCGGTCGGCGATGAAGCGGTAGTCGAAGCTGCCGCCGGCCGGTACCTCGCGCATGGTGACGGGCGGGACGCCGTCCATGTCGTTGCGCAGCGACAGGCCGTGCCAGTGGATCGAGGTGGGCGCGGCGAGGTGGTTCGCGAGCTGGGCGACCAGGGTGTCGCCGGCGGTGAGGCGGATCTCCTGGCCGGGCAGCTGCCCGCCGAAGGTCCAGGTGTTGACGGTCGTTCCGCCGAGGTCGACGGGGGTGGCGGCGGCGGTCAGCCGGACGGTGCGTTCGGCGCCGCCGGTGGCGCGCTTCGTCTCGGCCGCCGCCACGGCGGAGCCGGACGGGCCGACGAGTGCGGCGGAGCCGCCCTTCGGGCCGGAGCAGGCGGCGAGCGCTCCGCCGCCGGCCAGGCCCAGGCCGGCGAGCAGCAGGGAGCGTCGGTTGATGGTGGTCATCGTTCCTCTTGGTGGGTGCGCGTGGCACGGTCCGGCCGTGCCGGTGGACGTGGGCAGCGGCGGCCGCCGGGCATGCGGCGGCCGCGGCCCGCGCCTATATGCGCAGCACCGGGAGGAGTGACGGATCGGGCGGGGACGGCCCGGCAGGGTGTCGGCCGTCATGCGGGCCGCCCGCTTTCATGCCGGGCGCCGCGGCGACGGGCACCGGGTGGGCCGGCGGCGCGGTGAGCACCGGCCCGCGGACGTCGGTTCCGACGCAGTGCATGCCGGTCGCACACGGCTGACCGGCGGGGGAGTGGGCGACCTGCCCGTGCGGCACCGAGCTGCCCGCCGACATGGCCGTGTGGTGAGCCATGCCCGGCATCGCCGGGGCCGACTCGGCCGAGATGCTGTGGTGCACGAGCAGGGCCAGCGCCGCGGTCAGGGCGAGGAGCAACGCGCGGAACAGGCGGGCCCGTGGCCGGCGTGCCGGTCCTCCGAACGTCCGCGCCGCTGCCATCTGCTCCCGCCCGCTCCCCTGGCCCGTCCCGGCCACCGTGCGTCAACGGTAACCGCCCTCACACCGGGACAGATCCCCGGCGGCCGAGGTGCTCCGGCGCGCGGCTTCCCCCGGTGCCGCATACCGTGCGAGAGGGGAGCCGACGAGGTCCGGCGGGCGAGGCCCGAGGGCTCACTGGAGGACTGATGGCAGCCACCGATCCGGGCCGTTCGATCGTCCTGGGCGTCGATGCGCTCGGCGATCACGACGACGCGCTGCGCTGGGCGGCGGACGAGGCGGAACGTCGCGGCCTCCCGTTGCGCATGATCCACGTTGTCCAGCCGTCTCCCCGGAGCATGCGGGTGCTCGGGGCGGCCTTCCAGCAGGACCAGAGGCGGGTCGGACGCCGGCAGCTCCACCTCGCCGGCCGACTCGCCCGGACGCGGCACCGCGAGCTGGAGGTGTCCGCCGAGATCCTGGAGGGGGCGCCGGCCCCGGTGCTGGTCCGGGCCTCCCGCGAGGCCGCGTACGTGGTGCTCGGCTCGCGCTCGCTCAGCCGGGTCGAGGAACTGCTCAGCGGCTACTCGATCACCGTGCCGGTGAGCGCGCAGGCCGACTGCCCGGTGGTCGTGGTCGGCGGGCGCCAGGAGGAGCCGGATGACCCGCCCCGAATCGTCGTCGGAGTCGACGGCAGCGCCTCCTCGGCCGTCGCCTTCGCCGCCGCCCTCGAACTTGCGCGGCACCGCGACGCGACGGTGCGGGCCCTGTGGGTGTGGCAGCGGCCGCGCCTGGCACGCATCGACGAGGACGCCACACTCGACGAACTGCGCCGCACGTTGGCCCACACAACGGCCGGACAACTGGCCGCGAACCCGGACGTGCCCGTCACGAGCGAAGTCGTCCCCGGCCATCCCGTCCGGGTGCTCGCCGACGAGTCCCGGCACGCACTGGCCGTCGTGGTCGGACGGCGCGGCAGCGGCGGCTTCACCGGCATGCGGCTCGGCTCCGTGCCCCGCGGGCTGCTGCACGAGGCGAGCTGTCCCGTCGTCACGGTGCCCGGCGTGGCCGAGCAGTAGCCGCAGGTGGGGTTCCCGCACTGCCCTGACTTGCGGAATTGTGTGTGCGGTGCGATATCCGCGACTCGATGGTGTTGACGGCCCCGTGTGCTGAATGGCGCAAACGAACATGCCATCGGCGGGAGCCTGTGCGTACATGAACTAAGTAGCTGACCGATGGCTGTGTGTTGGTATAGGAGAGAATCACGTGGCTGGTGATCAACAAAAGAGTGCGGGATCGTCCCCGGGGAAGGTCGCGGACACATTGGCCGGAGAAGTCGCCCGCAGTCTGCGATCCGCGGTGCAGACGCAGCTGGCATCGGAATCGGCGGAGGTCATGGGACACAGTCAGTCCCACGACAGTGACGCCAGCGGTGTCTGTAGCCACAATCAGACTCCGGCGATTCAGGTGCGGTCCGTGCCTGCGGATTCCGGAGAGCGCATTGTCGTTTACCGGAACCACTCCCAGTCCGGCGGCGGCTTGGCGGATTCCTCGCAGTCGCAGGCGGCCGCCACGCGTGATGCAGGTGATGCAGGCCCTGAGGCGCATTCGCAGACACACAGCGAAGGGACCGGCGGCGGCCACGGACAGACGCACAGCCAGGGCACGGCCCTCGAGGTCCAGAGCCCCGTCAGCCAGCGCTCGGCCGCTACGCGCGATGTGGGCGGCGAGACTCCCCACGAACAGACGCACAGCCAGACGACGTCGGGTGGCGGGGGCGGGGGCAAGCTGGTCGCGGCCACGCGGGATGTCGGTGGGGAGGAGCCGCATTCGCAGACGCACAGTCAGGCGATTGCGCAGGACGCGTCGGAGTTGGGGTCTCCCGCCACGCGGGATCTTGTGGAAGTAAATACTCCTACCTTTCACCAGTTTCACAGCGAGTCGACGGCTGGCGGTGCGGGTGGGGGCAGCAAGTTGGCTGCGGCCGCCACGCGGGGCGTGGGCGAGGAGACTGCCCATGATCAGACGCACAGTGAGTCGACGTCGGGTGGTGGGGGCGGGGGCAAGCTGGTCGCGGCTACGCGGGATGTTGGTGGGGAGGAGCCGCATTCGCAGACGCACAGTGAGTCGACGGGTGGTGGGGGCGGGGGCAGCAAGTTGACTGCGGCTGCTACGCGGGATGTCGGTGGGGAGGAGCCGCATTCGCAGACGCACAGTCAGGCGATCGCGCAGGACGCCGCGCAGTTGCGGTCTCCGGCCACGCGGGGCGTGGGGAGCGAGGAGGATGCGCACTCGCAGACGCACAGTGAGTCGACGGGTGGTGGGGGCGGGGGCAGCAAGTTGACTGCGGCTGCTACGCGGGATGTTGGTGGGGAGGAGCCGCATTCGCAGACGCACAGCCAGTCCATTGCGCAGGAGGCGATGCAGCTGCGCTCGCCTGCCACGCGCGACGTGGGTGGGGAGCCGCATTCGCAGACGCACAGTGAGTCGACGAGCGGTGGTGGCGGGGGCGGCAAGTTGGTCGAGGCCGCCACCCGGGATATGGGCGAGGAGCCGCATTCGCAGACGCACAGCCAGGCCATTGCGCAGGAGGCCATGCAGCTGCGCTCGCCTGCCACGCGCGACGTGGGTGAGGAGCTGCATTCGCAGACGCACAGCCAGGCCATTGCGCAGGAGGCCATGCAGCTGCGCTCGCCTGCCACGCGCGACGTGGGTGAGGAGCCGCATTCCCAGACGCACAGCCAGTCCATCGCGCAGGAGGCCATGCAACCGCGCTCGCCCAGCACACGTGATGTGGGCGACGAAACGCCTCATGAGCAGACGCACAGCCAGACGACGTCAGGTGGTGGGGGAAGCAAGTTGATGGCGGCTGCGACTCGGGATGTCGGGAGCAAGCCGAGTGTGCAGACGTACAGCCAGTACGTCACGGAGGAGGTTGCGGAGCCGGGGTCTCCCGCTGCTTACGACGAGATCCACACCCAGGGGCACAGCAGTTCGTCGCCGGGCGGCGGAACCAGTGCCGATCTGCTACTGGAGCGGGTGGACGCGGCACTGCGTCCGATCATCGAGGCCGAGCTCGGGAAGTCCGGAGACAGTGGGCCGGGGCGTGGCAGTTCGGGCCCGCCCGGTGGGCCCGGTGCCGGGAAGGCCTCGGGGGCCGGGCCGGCGGGACCGCCTCCGTCGTGAGTGAAGTGACGTACTGAAACGAGCGAGAGGTTGCGATCGCCTCTCGCTCCATCACGTGATGCGCTGCGCTGCACTGTGCCGTAAGGAGAGAAAGTGACTACTGTTGTTGCCGCCCCGAGGCTGGGCCTCGCCATCCTGAAAGTGGCGGGGAGGTGCAATCTGGACTGCACGTACTGCTACGAATTCAATCTGGCGGACCAGACGTTGGCCGAAGGTCCGCGCATGATGTCGGACGAGGTTTTCTCCGCCACGATGGAACGCCTTCGCCGGCATGCCGAGATGAGCGGACAGCGCTCTGTCTCGCTGTCCTTCCACGGAGGGGAGCCGTGTCTGGTCGGGGCGGCGCGCTTCGACCGTTGGTGCACGGAGGCGCGCGCTTCGCTGCCGGACCTTCGGGTGTACATCTCCATTCAGACCAACGGCACGCTCCTCAACCGCGAGTGGATCGATGTCCTGCTGAAGCATGACGTCGATGTCGGTATCAGTCTGGACGGGCCTCCGGACGTCCATGACACCTTCCGGGTCCGGCGCAACGGGAGCGGGTCGTACCGTGCGGTGCGTCGCGGGCTCGATCTGTTGCAGAAGCACGGCGTGCGGTACGGGATTCTGGCCGTGGTGCAGTTGGGGGCCGACCCGCTGAAGATTCACCGGCACTTCCTGGAGATCGGTTGTCGCAGTATCAGCTATCTGATGCCGGACATGACTCACGACACCATCGGCGACGTGCACGAGAAGTACGGCCCGACTCCCTGTGCCGACTATCTGATCCCCATTTTCGAGGACTGGTGGAACAATTCGACGCTGGAAGTGCGGATCCGGAACTTCTGGGAGGTGTCCCGTCTGATTCTCGGTGGGTCGAGCCACGTCGATGCCCTGGGGAACATTCCGTTGGGATTCGTCGTGGTCAATCCGAGTGGTGACATCGAAGGGCTCGACGTCCTCAAGGCGTGCGAGGAAGGGATGGTGCGGACGGGCATCAATGTTCTCCGGGACGATTTCGTGGACCTGATCGAGGCGAGCCCGCTGCACAGTCAGATGGTTTTCGACGGTGCTCCCCTGCCGAACGACTGCGTGGGGTGCGTCGAGATGAGCACGTGTGCGGGCGGTTATCACCCGCACCGGTATTCGCGGGACCGTGGTTTCGACAATCGCAGTGTGTGGTGCGCCGATCTGCTGAAGATTTTCGGGCATTTGCGCCGGCGACTCGATGTGGAACCCAAGGAAACGCTCCGGCTCCGCCGCGAGTTGGCCGGCGCCTCGGCGTGATGGGCCCGGCCGGAACCAGCTGTCCGCGCCGAAGGAAGAAAGTGAAGTGACGATGAGCGACCCCAGCACGGGTGGTCAATCCGCGAGCGATGAACTCGCGTACTTTCCCAACGCGGGCAGTGCGCAGCTCGCACTCGTCCGCGATCCGGCGAAGTTCAGTGTTCGCTTCGGGATCGAACGCGATGCGTTGCAGCCCGAGGCCCAGGACCTGCTGCGGAACCGGGCCACTCAGGTGGAGCAGCTGGCCGGCCAGCAGCTCATCGTCTACACGCTGAGCCCGGCCGAGGCGGCGAGTGCGGTGCAGGTGCTCAACCGGGAGCGCAGTGTGGAGGTCGCCGCGCCGGTGCTCCATCGGGCGGGGGGCGGGCAGGACGACATCTATGTCACCAGCAACTTCGTCGTGCAGTTCCGGCCGGAGGTGACCCGTGCGCAGATCGACCAGCTGAACAGTCAGCACGGGGTGCAGGTCGTGGAGGAGCTGGGGTACGCGGAGAACGGGTTTCTGCTCGCGGCTCCCGCCGGCGCGGACGGGCTGGGGGCCATCCGGATGGCCAACACCTACCGCGCCACGGGCCTCACCCTGTTCTCCCACCCCGACCTGATCTCGAAGAAGCACCGGCGCCGGGCCGCCACGGTGGCGGCCCCGGCGGGGGCGGGGCCGTCGGTGCAGGCGCTGCGCGATGCCGGCTATGTCTCCCTCCAGTGGCATCTCCAGGCCGCGAATGTGGTGGACGCGTGGTCGCTCACCATGGGCGACCCCGCCATCCACGTCGCGATCCTCGACGACGGCACCGATACGAGCCACCCGGAGTTCGCCGGGAAGCTGGGGCCTCAATTCGATTTCTCCGCGCACATCCCCGACGCCACGCCGAAGTCGGACCTGGAGAACCACGGCACCGCCTGCACCGGGGTTGCCGCGGCGAAAGGGATCCGGGCGTCCGGTGCGGCTCCGGAGTGCTCGCTCATGCTCGCGCGCTTCCCCGAGTTCCTCGGATCCGCCGACGAGGCGCGCATGTTCCAGTGGGCCGCAGACAACGGGGCCGACGTCATCAGTTGCAGCTGGGGCCCGCCGGACGGGGCGGGTGTCGCCGAGCCGCTGCCCGGCGCCACGGACGCAGCCATCGCGTACTGCCTGCAGAAGGGCCGCGGTGGCCGGGGGATCCCGATCTGCTGGGCGGCCGGGAACGGCAACGAGTCGGTGGATAAGGACGGCTATTCCTCGAATCCGAACGTCATCGCGGTGGCCGCCAGCACCAACCGTGAACGCCGCGCCTACTACAGCGATTTCGGCAACGCGATCTGGGTCTGTGCGCCGTCGAGCGGTGCCGGCTCGCTCGGCGAGAAATCCATCCTCACCACCGACCGCACCGGCGCCAAGGGATACAACGACGGATCCGAAGGCGTGGACGCCGACTTCACGAATTCCTTCGGTGGCACCTCGTCCGCCGCGCCGCTGGTGGCGGGCATCATCGGGCTGGTTCTCTCGGCGAACCCCGGGCTGACCGCCCAGCAGGTGCGGGGCATCCTCAAGGACACCGCCCGCAAGATCGGTGACGGCTACGACGCGACCGGGCACAGCCCCGACTACGGATACGGTCAGGTGGACGCGCACGCCGCCGTCCTGGCGGCCCAGTCCCAGTCGCAGTCCTCGTCCTCGTCCGCTTCCCCGCCCCAGTCCGGTCGCGACTTGTCGGTCTCGGGGCCGGCGGGTGTCAGCCGCTTGGGTCCGCCGCCCGTGTTCACGCTGGATGCGGGGCCGGGGCCGCAGTTGTTCTTCGCGGTGGAGGTGGCGACGGCGGCGATGCTGTTCGATCGTGCCGGTCATGGGGCGGGGCGGAGGGCGGACACGTTCTATGCCTCGTGGCAGGACACGGGGTTCCTGTCGGGCGGTCAGTACAGCCTGCCGGATCAGGCGTGGCAGCGGCTGCGTGCGGCGGATGCCCTGTACTACCGTGCCTGGTTCAGCAGTTCGTCCCAGCAGTGGACGGACGCCCGGGCGACCACGTCCGACGCCGACTTCGCCTCCGCACCCGCTATCAGCATTACCGGTCAGGCCTCGGCGGACCGTGAGTTGTCGGTCTCGGGGCCGGCCGCTGTCAGCCGCTCGGGTCCGCCGCCCGTGTTCACGCTGGATGCGGGGCCGGGGCCGCAGTTGTTCTTCGCGGTGGAGGTGGCGACGGCGGCGATGCTGTTCGATCGTGCCGGTCATGGGGCGGAGCGGACGGCGGACACGTTCTATGCCTCGTGGCAGGACACGGGGTTCCTGTCGGGCGGTCAGTACAGCCTGCCGGATCAGGCGTGGCAGCGGCTGCGTGCGGCGGACGTCCTGTACTACCGTGCCTGGTTCAGCAGTTCGTCCCAGCAGTGGACGGACGCCCGGGCGACCACGCCCGATTCCGACTACGCCGGCGCGCCCTCGGTCGCCGTCGGGGCGGCGCAGCAGGTCGCGGCCCTGCACTCCGTGGAGCATCCGCAGATCAGTGGACCGGCCGAGGTGGCTTCGGACGGCCCGGCGCCGGTGTTCGGCTTCAGCCTGCCTGCCGCCATGCGGTCCTACCGGGTGGAGATCGCCGCCGACGCCGGGCTGCTCGACGCGGCCGCGGCCGCGAGCCGGAACGCGCTCAACTTCTTCGCCTCCACGACTGCCAACGCGCGCGGAACCGGACAGTACCGGCTGCCCGGCGCGGTGTGGGAGCAGCTGCGGCAGAACCCTGACCTCTACTACCGGATCGCGGCCGCGAGCACACCGGCCGACGCACCTGACTGGGTCGCCTTGGACTACTCCACGCCCGACGCCGTCGCCGAGCGCGCCCCGCGCCTGGCCGTCACCGCTCCGCTGGGCGGACACGGAACGGGCCGGGTGCCCGCCACAGGGGCCACCAATGTCACCGATCCCGACGAACTCCACTGGCGTCAGCTCTGACGGAGCTCACTTCTGTGCGGCCGGGGCGACCGGTGCGGGTCTTTGGGTGGTGGCCGGGTCGGGCGTCGGTGAGGGGGCGGTGTTGACGGCGGCGCGCAGGCGTGGGCTGGTGGCGAGGGCGGCCAGGGGGAGGATCAGGGGTGCGACCAGGACGATCGAGGCGGTCGGGCCGCCCGCGCCGGTGATCAGGAAACCGGTGATGCCGGGCCCGGCCCAGGCGATGCTGCCGGCCAGCAGGATGACCGCCGCCGAGATCCGGCCCTGGAGGTGGGTCGGGGAGTCCAGGCTGACCTGGAGGAAGACCAGCGAGCCGATCAGCGGCAGGAAGAAGACGATCACGCCCACCGCCGCGACGGTGAGCAGCATCGAGCCGAGCGCCACCAGCGGCGTGACCGCCAGCCACACCGCCATCACGCCCAGCAGCACGGTGGCCGGCCGGAACCGGCGCAGGACCCACCCGGTGCAGACGCCGCCGACGATCCCGCCGCACCCGGCGGCGGTCAGCACCCAGCCGGCCGAGACCGGGTGGCGTCCCACGTCCGAGGCGCCGATCGCGGCCAGCAGTTCGATGGCGCGGCCCAGCAGGTTGATGTAGGCGACGACGCCCACCAGGAACAGCAGCGGACGCCGTCGGGCCACCCAGCCGAAACCCCGGGTGAGCTCGCCGGCCGTGTGGCGCAGTGGACCCGCGCCGTTCCGGTCGGACGGCGGGCGCGGCAGGTGCTCGTACACCACCTGGGAGAGCAGGGCCAGGGAGAGCAGGTAGGAGACGGCGTCCACCAGGAAGGCGATCGGCGCGCCGAGGGTGAGCAGCAGCCCGCCCAGTGGCGGGCCGACGGCGATGGCGATGTTGGTGCGGACGATGGTTCGGGTGATCGCCTCCCGCCGCCGCTCGACCGGGACGGACTGCCGCAGGACGCCCGACTCGGCCGACGAGAACAGCGTCGAGACCACGGCCGTCGCCGCCGCGGCGGCCACCGCGACGACCGTGGTCAGATGGCCCATCGCCAGGGTGAGCACGAGCAGCAGCGCGATCACGGCCCGGCCGGCGTCGCAGAGCAGCATCAGCGACTTGCGGTTGACCGTGTCGGCGATCAGACCGCTGGGCAGTTTGGCGACCAGCTGGGCGACACCCACAGCCGTGGCCACCAGGGCCGCGTCCACCGCCGACCGGGTGGAGGCCAGCACCGCCAGCGGCAGGGCGAGCGAGGTCATCTCGCTCGCCATGTCGGACATCGCCTGGCTGACCCAGATGAGCGTGTAACTCCTGCTGATCACGGCCCGGTCCCGGTGTCAGCCGGCGGTGCGGCGGACGGCGACGTACAGGCCCTTGGTGTGGCTGTCCTCGTCCACCGAGTCGGCCATGCTGCCGTCGCGGTTCAGGCCGTGCGCGGCGACCAGGTCCAGGCCGGCCGCGTCCAGGAGACGGGTGAACTCCTCGACGGAGTGGTGCCGTTGGAGGTGGTCGATGCTCTCCCGGGACCACACCCCGGGGGCCTCGGCGGACCGCCGGAAGGCGGTCATGTTCAGCCGGAACCGCTCCGGGTCGCCGTTCTCGGGCAGGAAGCGGCCGCGCAGGGTCACGTGCAGGCCCTCCGACTCGAAGACGTGCGGCTCGTGCATCAGCCGGTAGCCGTGCCGGGTGTTGGCGTCGAAGACCAGCACACCGCCCGGGCTCATCACCTGGCCCAGGCTGACCAGGGCCTCGGCCAAGTGGGCGGGGTCGGCGAGGTAGTTGGCGATGTCGCTCATGCACAGCACCACGTCGTAGGGCCCGCCGTGCGCGAACGGCAGCCGGATGTCGTGCACGTGGAAGTCGATGCCGGTGTCCGCGTGGGTGGTCCGCGCGATCGCGATCATGGCGGGGCTGATGTCCGTCCCCGTCGGCCGGAAGCCGCGCTCCGCGAACGCCACGGTGCTGCGACCGGTGCCGCAGCCCGCGTCCAGCAGGCGGTCCCCGGGCGGGGTGGCGCGCTTGATCAGCTGCTCCAGCAGGTCGCCGAAGAGGGTGTAGTTGTCCTCGCGGGTCAGCGCGTCGTAGAACGGGGCGGTGGCGTCGTAGGCGACGGCCGCGTGGTCGGTGGGGACGGTGCTCATGAGCGACTCCTGTTCGGGGTGGGTGCGGTGGGGCGTGCCGGCCGGTGTCCTCACCCGGCCGCGAGCGCCTCGGTGCGGCGCTTGTGGGTGCGCAGCAGTTCCAGCAGGCCCACCGAGAGGGTGTCGTCGAACGCCCGGGAGGCCGCCTCGGTCGCCGACTGCTGGGCGAACTCGCCGCAGCTGACCCAGCGTTCCTGCGGGTAGGAGGTGTAGCCGCCGTCGATGTCCCCGACCTCGTACCCGGGCTTGCCGATCGTCTCCCAGCAGCTGTACAGCGTCCCGTCCGCGTTGACGACCGCGCCGGAGGTGCCGTCCCGCTCGCCGCAGAAGCCGCACTCGCCGCCGCCGGGCCAGTTCACCGTGAACCCGGCCTCCAGGGCGGCGGTGTAGGCGGCCAGGATGGTCTCCACCTCGCCGCCGGAGCGGTCCAGCACGTCGCCGAACATGCCCTCGTAGTTGAGCACCGGGGCGATGTCCAGGGTGCAGCGCGACGGGTCCACCCGTTCGGCCAGCGACCGGACCAGGCCCTCCAGGTGGGGCAGGCCCTCGGCGGTGGTGTTGAGCCGCAGGCCGAACCGCAGGGCGGTGGCGCCCTGGACGGCCGCGAGGTTGTCGAGGATCGACTCGTAGGTGCCGCGACCCGACCGGGTCGCGCGCAGCGAGTCGTGCAGCTCCTTCGGGCCGTCCAGGGTGATCTGCACCGAGCGCAGCCCGACCTGCTCCAGCTTCTCGGCCCGGCGGGGCGTCAGCAGCACCCCGTTGCTGACCATCGAGGCGGCGACCGGCCCCAACGCGGCCAGGCGGACCAGGAGTTCACGGCACGCCCAAGGGTTGAGCAGCGGCTCGCCGCCGAACAGCAGCACGAACAGCCGCCGGGCGCCCGCGCGTTCCATCCGGGGCCGGGTGAACTCGACGATCCGGTCGATGGTGGGGCCGTCGAGCACCTGCCTGTCGATCCGCGGCGGGTCGAAGCGCCCCGGCTGGGCGGCGTCGGTGTTCTGGAAGCAGTACGGGCAGCCGAGGTTGCAGGCCGTCGAGGTGACCACCGTCAGGCTGTAGTCGCTCTTCGGCGCGCGCCGCGTGAGGTCCGCCTGCTCCAGCTCCCGTGCGCCCTCTTCGGTCAGCACACCGTCCCGGTAGTAGCGGTGGGGCAGCAGCAGCGTCCCGCCGGGGCCCAGGTGCCAGACGCCGGACCTGCCTTCGATGATTCTCACGGTTGGCCTGCGCTTCCTGTGACGGGGGCTTCCTGCGACGAGTCGGACGGGGCGTCCGAGCGGAAACGGGGCGCGTGGCCGGAACCCGGGCGCGGCTCCACGGATCCGGCCACGCGGTACTAGCCCTCGAGGTCCGTGTCGTAGACGCCGCAGATCACCTTGGCGCCCTCGTGCATCTCGGCGGTGTGGGCGAGGACGTCCTCGGAGTTGGAGGGGTATTCCTTGTCGTAGATGCCGCAGACGACTTCGGCGCCCTCGTGCATCTCGGCGGTGTGGGCGAGGACGTCCTCGGAGTTGGAGGGGTATTCCTTGTCGTAGACGCCGCAGACGACCTCGGGGGCCTCGAGCTTCTCGGCGGTGTGGGCGAGGACGTCGTCGGCGTTGCCGAGGGGCGACGCCTTGTCGTAGATGCCGCAGACGACCTCGGGGGTCTCGAACTTCTCGGACTTCTCGGACATGAGTCTCTCCAGGGGGTGGAATCGGATGTTCCGGGTGTCGTTCGCCAGTGCCCGGGCAGCCTCGGAGCGACTGCCGGACGGGCCGTCAGGCCGGGTCTTCGGTGCGCTCGCCGTCCGGCTCGGGGGCCGGTTCGGGCAGGTCGATGCCGTGGGCCACGACTTCGTCGTCCGAGACGCCGAGGGGCTCCATGTAGAGCTTGCAGCCCATCAGGTCGGACCCGATTTCGAACTTCTCGATCATCTGGCGCCTCCCGCGTCGGCTGTGCGGCGGATTGCCGTACCAGCGCGGCACCAGCATTGGCGGGTCCGGTTCAAAAGCGGTCCGTCATCGCTTAATTACCGGCTAATGCACAGGTCAAGGCCGCGTCGGCGGCATGTCGGCGGACCGATCGTGCGCGGGGATCCGAGGATTGGCCGGGTGGCAGTATGCGGCGCCCGCACTCCGGCGGGAGGGGCCGTCGAACGGGACGAGGTCCAGCATGGCCGTGCAGCACGTCGGGCTGGTTGTTCACCAGGGGCGGGCCGCCGCGCGGGAGGCGGCGGGGGTCGTGCGCGGGTGGTGCGCGGCGCGGGGGGTTCCGTGTACCGAGATCGACGTGTGGTCGCCGCACCAGCAGCGCCGCTCCGGGCGGGAGGAGGCCCGCGCGGCCGGGAACCCGGACCTGGTCGTCACCCTGGGCGGGGACGGGACCTTCCTGCGCGGCGCCCGGATCGCCGTGAAGACCGGCGCCACCGTGCTCGGGGTCGATCTGGGGAAGGTCGGCTTCCTCACCGAAGTGCCGGCCGACGACCTCGCCACCGCCCTCGACACCGTGCACGCCGGCCACGCCCCCGTCGAGGAGCGGATGACGCTGACCATGCGCGCCTCCCGGCCGCCGGAGGTCCCCGCCGAGCTGGAGCCGTTCCTCAGCCACGGACGCGGCCCCACCCTGCCGCCCCCGCAGGCACGGCCGGAGGGCATCGCCGGGGACGGCTGGGGCGTGCCGCTGGACGTCAACGCCCTGAACGACGTGGTGGTGGAGAAACTCGCCCGCGACCACCAGGTCGGCGCGGGCGTCTACATCTCCGGCAGGCTGCTGGCCGCCTACTCCGCCGACGCCCTGGTGGTCGCCACGCCCACCGGCTCCACCGCGTACAGCTTCTCCGCCGGCGGGCCCGTGCTCTCCCCGCACATGGATGCCGTCGTGTTCACCCCGATCGCCGCCCACATGACCTTCAGCCGTACCGTCGTCGCCGCCCCCGACGAACCGGTCGCGCTGCGCATCCTGCCGAACTCCGGCCGCGCCGCGGTCAGCGTCGACGGCCAGCTCCGGGGCGTGCTCGACCCCGGCGACTGGATCGGCGTCTACCGGGCCCCGCAGCGCGTACGGCTGGTCCGGCTCCACCCCACCGACTTCTACGGCCGGCTCCGCGACCGCTTCCGGCTCACCGACGCCCCCGCCACCTCCGCCGACGGGGCGGCCGCCCCGTTCTTCCGCCCCGACTCCTGCGTCCCCCCGGACCTGGCCGGCCTGCGCCTGACGCCGCCGGCCGCGGCCCGCTGAGACAAGCGTCGGGGTCAGCCCTTGACGGCACCGGCGGCGAGGCCGGAGGCGATTCTGCGCTGGACGAGGAGGAAGAAGACGACGACGGGGAGAGCGGTCAGGGTGGCGCCCGCCATCAGGCCGCCGTAGTCGGTGCCGAAGCTGGTCTGGAAGGAGACCAGCCAGATGCTGACGGTCTGTTTGGTCGGGGTGGAGAGCAGGACGTAGACCAGGACGTACTCGTTCCAGGCCTGGACGAGGGCGAACACCGAGGTGGCGACGATGCCGGGGGCGAGCAGGGGGAGGACCACCCGGCGGAACGCGCCGAGTCGGCTGCAGCCGTCGACCATGGCGGCCTCCTCGAGTTCCACCGGGACGCCGGCGATGAAGCCGCGCAGCATCCACACCGTGAACGGCAGCGTGAACACCAGGTAGGTGGTGATCACACCGGCGATGCTGTCGGTCATTCCGACGTCGTTCAGCAGCAGGTACACCGGGATGATCAGGGCGGTGAGCGGGACCATCTGCACGACGAGGATCACCACCACGAACGCCCGCCGGCCCAGGAAGCGGAAGCGGGCCAGGGCGAACGCGGCGAGGGTGCCGACCACCAGGGAGACCAGGACGGTGCCGACGCCGATCACGACGCTGGAGCGCACGTTGGCCCAGAAGGTCTCGGTGTTCAGGGCCCGGGCGAAGTTGGCGAGCGTGGGCCGGCCCGGCCAGAAGTGCGGTGGCAGGCTGAGGATTTCGCTGGCCGGACGGAACGCGGTGAGGACCATCCAGTAGACGGGGAATCCGATCACCGCGGCCACGGCCAGTCCGAGCAGGTCGCGGCCGAGGGATCGCCGGTGCCTCATTCGATCTCTCCCGTTCTGAGCATCTGACGCAGGTGGACGACCGATCCGGCGAGCAGCAGGACGACCGTCACCAGCGCGATCGCGGCGCCGGTGCTGTACCGGTTGACGGCGAACGACTCGATGAAGGAGTAGATGCCGAGCAGGTAGTACTCCCGTTCGGGCTGGCCGCCGCGCATCAGCCAGATCTGGTTGAAGACGCCGAAGTCCCAGATGGCCATCAGCGTGGTGACCATCAGCAGGACCGGCCTGATCACCGGAAGGGTGACGTGCCGGAAGACCTGTGACGGCCGGGCGCCGTCGAGCACCGCGGACTCCTCCAGCTCCGCCGGGACCTGCGCCAGCGCCGCCCGCAGGGTGATCGCCGCGAACGGCAGCGCCCCCCACACCACGACCGCGACGATGACGGCGAAGCCCTCCCACGGGTCGGTGAACCAGTTGTGCTTGGCCAAGTCGACGCCGGGCAGCCGGGAGAGCGTCCAGTTCACCGCGCCGTAGTCGGCGTCGAACAGCCAGCGGAAGACCGACGCGGCGACCATGGCGGGCATCGCCCACACCGTGACCAGCACCCCGGCGATGACGGCCCGCACCCACGGCGAGACGCGGTGCATCAGCCGGGCGGTGAACAGTCCGCAGGCCACGGTGAGGGCGACGCACACGGCGGTGAACAGCACCGTGCGGAGCACCACCGTCCAGAAGAACCCGTCCCTGAGGATCCGCCGGAACTGCTCCAGCCCCGCCCAGGGCGGCGCCGCGCCGCTGAACAGCTGCTCGCGGGTCATGTCCTGGAAGGCGAGCAGGATCATGTCCACGAGCGGGTAGCCGAGCACCAGGACGAGCGCGAGCACGGTGGGGCCGATCAGCAGGTACGGCAGCAGGGACGGGCGGCGCCGGGGCCCGCCAACGCCCTTTGATTCAGCGCTCATTGATCACTGCGTCGATCCGCTTGTCGGCGTCCCGGGTGGCGTCCTGCACCGAGGCCTTGCCGTTGGCGATCCGTTCGAGCATCTCGGGCAGGATGTTGGACTTCTCCACCGACGTCCAGCCGGGTGCGAACGGCGTCATCCAGCCCCCGGTGGCCGCTGCCTGCGCGGCCGGGCCGTTGATGCCGCCGGCGGCGACCTCGGCCAGCTGGGCGGTGTTGTTGGGCAGGGTGTTCGCGGCGATCAGCGCCTGCTGCGACTCCCGGTCGGTGAACATCCTGATCCAGTCGGCGGCCAGGTCCTTGCGCGCGGACTTGGCCGGCACGGCCAGGGTGGAGCCGCCGAGGAACGGCGGCAGGAGCTTTCCGGACGGGCCGGGGAAGGGGAACGTGGCGAACTCGTCCTTCAGCTTCGGGTCCCCGCCCACGGTCGGGTCGGCGGCGCCGTCGGCCTCCCAGGTGTTGCCGTAGAACACGCCCACGTGCCCCTGCCCGACGACGCCCGGCTGATCGCCGTTGTCCTTGGAGCGGTCGCCGACGTAGTAGGAGTCGATCAGCCGCTTCCACTCGGTGAGCCCCGCGACGGAGGCCGGGGAGGACAGCGAGGACTTCCAGCGGCCCCCGTCCTTCACCGCGATCTCGCCGCCCGCGTCCTTCACGAACGCCATGGCCGCGTACCAGTAGCGGCCCGGCATGTAGAAGGCGGAGAAGTTGGGGTCGGCGGCGCCGAAGGTGTTCTTCAACTTGTCGAAGGCGGAGATCAGTTCGGGGTACGTCTTCGGCGCCCCGGGGACGCCGGCCCGAGTGAACAGGTCGGTGCGGTAGATGCCGACCCGGGCCCCGACGTAGTAGGGCACGCAGTAGGTCCTGCCGTCGTTGCGGCACGCGTCGGCCAGCGCCGGAAGCCAGGCGTCCGACTGGTCGAAGCGGGCCGGGTCGAGCGCGGAGAAGGCGCCGTTGACGATGTAGTTGGTGGTCTCGCTGTTGCCCATCTCCACCACGTCGGGCACGTTCTTCCCGGCGAGGACGGCATCCAGCTTCTGGTTCTTCGTCGTCCACTGCTGGTACTGGACCTCGACCTTGACCCCGGGGTGGGCCTTGGCGAACCGGTCATTGGTGGACTGGACCAGTTGTGGCCAGCTCTCCTGGGCGTCCACGGCCAGCCACACCGTGAGCTTGCCGCCCGACTCGGAACCTCCTCCCGAGCCGGAGCCGGAGCCGCACCCGGCCGCGGCCAGGGGCAGGAGGAGTAATGCTAGGACGGCAGGGCGAATGAACGGGCGAGTGGTCATGGGGGTCTCCAACTGCACTGTGGGGGTCGTGTTCTGACTACCCATCAGGCGGGCCGGAGCTTGCAAAGGTCTAGACATTTGGCCGGAAGACGACGGCCGGTGTCCCACGGAGGTGCGGCGCCCCGGGGTCGCCGGCTCAGTCTTCGTCCTCGGCGGGCATGCTGGTGATCCGGCGGCCGGTGACGGACACCGGACGGATGCGGATCCAGCTGGTGCGCGGCCCGCCCGCCCAGGGCTGGACGGCGAGGTCGCGCATCAGCCGCTGGAGCGTCGGCTTGTCGTCGATCCGCTCGGCGGTGCCGGTGACCAGCACGCTCCAGCCGTTGCTCCGGCGGTCGTCGATCCGGTCGACCTCGAAGGAGACGTCGGTGCCGGGCGGCGGGTCGGCGGCGCTGTGGTGGTGGGTGCGGTAGACGACGGTGTGCCGGTCGACGGCGTAGTTCACCGGGAGGATCGCCGGGCCGTGTTCGCCGGGCAGCCCGATCCGTCCGACACCCCGGGTGCCCACCCGGTCCCAGCACTCATCCTCGGTGAGCCGCACCAGCACCGGCCGGGGAGCGGGCGGTGCCTGCCCGGGAGGCGGGTCGGCGCGGCCGGCGACCAGCTCGTGGTAGGTCACGCCGAGCGCGGCGGCGATCCGCAGGAAGCCGTTGGGGTCGAAGCCCGGACCGGCCGCGGTCAGCAGCTCCAGGTAGGAGCGCGACATGCCGGCCCGGTGGGCCAGCGCGTCCGGACTGAGGCCGATCTGTGCCTGCCGGTCGGCGATCCGGTGGGCGACCGCGGCGGCGGCCGACGGGCCGGTCCGGGGGTGCGGTTCCATGGATTTCCACCTCCTGGCGGTCAGGCCCGGAACAGGGCGACCTTGAGCGCCCCGGTCCCGGCGGCGTTGCCGAAGACGTCGTAGGCGTCCGGCATCTCGTCGAGCCCGAACCGGTGGGTGACCAGGCCGGTCACGTCGAGCCGCCCGGCGGCCAGCAGGTCGAGCAGCAGCGGTGTGCTGTCGGTGTCGACCAGGCCGGTGGTGATGGTGATGTCCTTGATCCACAGGTCTTCGAGGTGCAGCACGGCGGGACTGCCGTGCACGCCGATATTGGCGACGTGCCCGCCGGGCCGCACCAGCCGGGTGCAGAGCTCGAAGGTGTCGGGGATGCCGACCGCCTCGATCGCCACGTCGACACCGAGCCCGTCCGGGCTGAGCGCCCGCACCGCCTCCTCCGGGTCGCCGTTGCCGGGCAGCACCTCGTCGGCCCCGGCCCGCTCGGCGGCGGCCAGCCGGCCCGGCGCCAGGTCGACGGCGACGATCCGGCGCGGGCTGAACAGGCGGGCGGTGGCGATCGCGGCCAGGCCGATCGGCCCGGCACCGATCACCGCCACCGTGTCGCCGGGCCCCACCCGGCCGCTCAGCACCCCCACCTCGTACGCGGTGGGCAGGATGTCGGCGAACATCAGCGCGGTCTCGTTGTCGACGGTGTCCGGCAGCGGGTGCAGCGAGTTGTCGGCGAACGGGGTGCGCACGTACTCGGCCTGGGTCCCGTCGACCAGATGCCCCAGGATCCACCCGCCGCCGCCCGTGCACTGCCCGTACCTGCCCTGCCGGCAGTACCCGCAGCGCCCGCAGGCCGAGATGCAGGAGACCAGCACCCGGTCACCGACCGCGACGGTGCGGACCGCGCTGCCGGTCTCGACGACCGTGCCGACGGCCTCGTGGCCGAGCACCCGGCCCTCGGTGACCTCGGGCACGTCGCCCTTGAGGATGTGCAGGTCGGTGCCGCAGATGGTGACGGCGTCCACCCGGACGACCGCGTCCTCCGCGTCGCGGACCACCGGGTTGGGGACCTCGCCCCAGGTGCGCCGGCCGGGCCCGTGGTAGGTCAGTGCCTTCATCGCTCTCACGCCCTCCGCTGTCGCTTCCCCTACCAGCCTGGGCGGTTCCGGCCGCCCCCGCCACGGTTGCCGGGGCGGCACGGCCGCCGACCCCGTGCGCACACTGGAAACCGGGCGACGCACACGGACGGAGGTGGACGCGTGCAGTCCGACACCCCGCAGCGGCGGGCCGAGGCCCTGCACCGGCTGATGCCGGACGCGTGGACGCTGCGCCACCGCGGGTTCGCGCCACTGGACGAAGGGCTCCGCGAGGCGCTGTGCGCCGTCGGGAACGGCTACCTGGTCACCCGCGGGGCCGCGCCCGAGGCCGTCGCGGACGGCGTGCACTACCCCGGCACCTACCTGGCCGGCTGCTACGACCGCACCGCCTCCGAGGTCGGCGGGCGGGTGTTCACCCACGAGGACCTGGTCAACTGCCCGAACTGGCTGCCCGTGACCTTCCGCTGCGCGGACGGCGACTGGTTCACCGGCCCGCCCGCCGAGCAGGAACTCGAACTCGACCTGCGCCGCGGCGTCCTGACCCGCCGCGCCCTGTGCGTGGACGGCGCGGGGCGGCGCACCCGGCTGGTCCAGCGCCGGATCGCCAGCCAGGCCCGGCCGCACCTGGTGGCGCTGGAGACCGTCCTCACCGCCGAGAACTGGTCCGGCCGGCTGGAGGTCCGCTCCGCGCTCGACGGCACCGTCACCAACAGCGGCGTGCCACGCTACGCGGGACTCACCGGCCGGCACCTCACCCCGCTGCGCCAGGGCCTCGACCCGGACGGCACGCTGTGGCTGGAGGTGTCCACCGGCGCGGGCCGGCGCATCGCGCTCGCCGCCCGGCACCGCGTCCGGGTCGGCGGCCGGCCCGTCGAGGCCGCGTCCGTCGAAGCCGCGTCCGTCGAGGCCGCGTCCGTCGAGGCCGCGTCCGTCGAAGCCGCGTTCGCCGACCGGACCGGCGAGGGCCTGGCCGCCACCACCTTCGCCGTGGAGGCGTCCGCCGGCACGGCCGTCACCGTCGACAAGGCCGTCGCCGTCCACACCTCGCACGACCCGGCCACCGGCGACCCGCTCGACGCCGCCCGCCAACTCGTCGCCGAAGCCGAGGACTTCGACCACCTGCTGACCGAACACGCCCTGCGCTGGGCGCAGTTGTGGCGGCGCTGCCGGATCGACGCGGACTTCCCGGGCCGCGGGCCGCTGCACCTCGACCTGTTCCACCTGCTGCAGACCTGGTCGGAGCACTCCGCCGACCTGGACGTCGGCGTACCGGCCCGCGGCCTGCACGGCGAGGCATACCGCGGCCACGTCTTCTGGGACGAACTGTTCGTCCTGCGGGTCCTCGACCTGCGCTTCCCCGAACTCGCCCGCGCCGTCCTGCGCTACCGCCACCGCCGCCTCGACGCCGCCCGGCGCGCCGCCCGCGCGGAGGGCCGCCGCGGCGCCAGCTACCCCTGGCAGAGCGGCAGCGACGGGCGGGAACAGTCCGCCCAGGTGCACCTCAACCCGCTGTCCGGCCGCTGGCTGCCCGACCACAGCCACCTGCAACGGCACATCGGCTCCGCCGTCGCCTACAACATCTGGCAGCACTATCAGGCCACCGGCGACCTCGGCTTCCTCGCCGAGACCGGCGCCGAGACGCTGCTTGAGATCGCCCGCTACTGGGCGTCGGCCGCCGAGCACGTGCCGTCCCGCGGGCACTGGTCGATCCGCGGGGTGCTCGGCCCCGACGAGTACCACGACGCCTACCCCTGGGCGGACCGGCCCGGGCTCGACGACAACGCGTATACCAACGTCCTCGCCTCCTGGGTCCTCGCCCGCGCCCAGGACACCCTCGACCTGCTGCCCGACCGCCGCCGCGGCGAACTGACCGAGCGCCTCGCCCTGGACGCCGCCGAACTCCAGCACTGGCAGGACGTCGGCCGGCACCTGCACGTGCCCTTCCACGACGGAGTGATCAGCCAGTTCGACGGCTACGAACACCTCGCCGAACTCGACTGGGCGACCTACCGCCGCCGCTACCCCGACCTGCGCCGCCTCGACCGGATCCTGGAGGCCGAGGGCGACACCGTCAACCGCTACCGGGCCTCCAAACAGGCCGACGTGCTGATGCTCTGGTACCTGTTCTCCGCCCACGAGGTCCGCGACCTGCTGCGCCGCCTCGGCCACCCCGCCGAGCACGAACTGATGCGCCGCACCGTCTCCCACTACCTGCACCGCACCGTCCACGGCTCCACCCTGAGCTCCGTCGTGCACGCCTGGGTACTGACCCGCTGCGACCGCCGCGCCTCCTGGAAGCACTTCCGCGACGCGCTCACCGCCGACCTGCGCGACAGCCAGCGCGGCACCACCCGCGAGGGCATCCACCTCGGCGCGATGGCCGGCGCCGCCGACCTGCTGCAACGCTGCTACACCGGCCTGGAACTGCGCGAGGACGCCCTGTGGCTCGACCCGAGGCTGCCCGCCGCGCTCAGCGGCCTCGCCCTCGACCTGCACTACCGCGGCCACTGGGGCGTGCGGATCACCGTCGACCGGCAGACCGCGACCGTCGCCCTCGGCACGGACCGGCCGGAACCCGTCACGGTGCGCTTCCGCGGCACCGCCGTCCCGGTGCGGCCCGGCGAGAGCCGGACCTTCACGCTCTGACCGGGCCCGATGCCCCACGGGCCAGGGCCGGTCGGCCCTCGCCCGTCCCACCGGGCACGCCTACCGTGGAAGTTGCTGGTGCGCGGCCGTTCGAGCCGCCGACCGGAGGAAGGAACCAACGATGCGTGCCGTGATCGTCTACGAGAGCATGTACGGCAACACCGGGCAGGTCGCCCAGGCGATCGCCCACGGCATCCGGACGACCAAGCCGGACGCCGACGTGCGGTGCCTGCCGGTCGCCGAGGCCGAGACCGAGGCCGTCGGGGACGCGGACCTGCTGGTGGTCGGCGGCCCCACACACATGCGGGGCATGTCCACCGGCCTCAGCCGTACCGTCGCCGCGAAGACCGGCGCACCGGAGGAGAGCCCCGGCCTGCGTTCCTGGTTCCGGTCCCTGCCGGCCGAGGGCGCGGGCACCCGCGCCGCCGCGTTCGACACCCGGGTCGAGGGGAAGCACTCCGGAGCGGCGGCCGACGGCATCGCCGCGCGCCTCACCCGCCACAACTACGACCTCACGGCCGAGCCCGTCGGCTTCCTGGTGGAGGACGTCGGTGGACCGCTGCGCGACGGCGAGCTGAACCGGGCCAAGGAGTGGGGCGCGGCGATCGCCTGACGGGCGCGGCCGTCAGTGGGCGGCGGCGCAGTCCGGGTGGCCCCAGCCGGAGCCGACCTTGGTGATGGTCGCGCCCTTCGGGTACGCGGTGCCGCACGGGCAGGTGCCCGGGAAGCGGGCGGCGAGGGTGCGGCCTCCGGCGGACTTGGTCGTGCTCTTCGCGGCGGTGGCCCGGCGGGGCTTGCTCGCGGGCTTGGCGGCCGAGCTCTGCGGGTCGGGCTCGGGCAGGTCGGCCGCGGTGCCGGACGCGCCCTGCTGGGTGCGGGCGGCGTCGCTGGCGGCCTTGTCCGCGATGGCGTTCAGCGGGTCGCCGTCCACCTGGTGCGCCGCGACGTAGACGAAGGTGACGTCCCGGCCGGTCAGCAGCGCGTCGATCCGCTGGATCAGCTCCTGATTGGCGACCGGCTTGCCCGCGGCGGTCTTCCACCCGTTGCGCTTCCACCCCGCCAGCCACTTGGTGACGGCGTCGCGGGTGTAGGTGCTGTCCAGCCGCACCTCCAGCGACACGCCCGGGTCGGTGGAGGCCAGCAGCTGCTGGAGGGCGGTCAACTCGCCGATGTTGTTGGTGCTGTGGCCGAGCGCCCCGGACTCCCAGCGCTGCGGCACGGCCGCACTGTCGGCGACCACGTACGCCCAGCCCGCCGGCCCGGGGTTGCCCTTGGCTGCTCCGTCACATGCGGCGATCACTCGTTCAAGCATGTGTCGATCATGCCAGGCGCCGCACCGGGGCGGCGGCGGGTGGTCGGTCAGGCGAAGGCCTCGGGGGAGGGGGAGCGGGCGGCGGACAGGTCGATGGGGGCGCCCGGGTGGAGGGTGGTGGCCCGGAGGTTGCGGGTGACTTCGGTGGTGGCGGCGTCGAACTGGGGGGCGGTGATCTCGAAGGTGGCGCTGGCGAAGAGGCCTTGGGCGGCGAGGGCCGGGTCGGGGTGCGGGTTGCGGGACAACTGGGCCGCGCGGTCGCGGAGTTCGAGCATGGTGGGGATGGCCAGGGCCAGGTGGCGGGGGAAGCCGTCGAACGCGGAGGCGAGGTAGCGGAGCAGGACGGCGTAGCGGGAGTTGAAGGCGACGGCCTGCTCGTAGACGCCGCTGGTCTGCTCGTACCGCTGGTAGTCGGCGACCTTGGAGTCACCGTGGATCGGGTAGGCGTCGTCCCAGGAGACGTCGATCAGCGGGCCGCTGGGCGGGTCCTTGGGGCGGTCGTGGGGGCCGTAACCGCGGCCGGTGTAGATCTCGTTGAAGCGGAACCAGTGGGCGAGTTCGCGTTCCTCGCCGAACACCTCGTTGCTGTTCCAGATGGTGTCGTGGACGCCCTCGCCCTGTTCGGTGATGGTCTCGATCGCCAGCAGCGCGGTGGCCAGGTCCTCGATCGGGAAGACTTCGCCGCCGGAGTTGTAGAAGTCCTCGGGGCCGACCTGGCGTTCGGGGCCGCCGGTGAAGACCCGGTCGTGGCCGAGGGTGCGGACGAGGTACTCCAGGCCCTGGCGAATGGTGTCGTAGAACTGTCCGATGGAGGTCCAGCCGTCGCCCGGGGTGGCCGGGGGCGTCATGCTCTTCGGCTGTTCGATCCGCAGGAAGGTCTTCAGCGCCTCGGGGGAGAAGTGCCGCAGGCCGATCGACGGGACGGTCTCGCCGCTGAACGGCAGCCTCGCCGGGTACTCGGCGACGACCCGGGAGTCGACGACCGGGGTGCCGCCGACGGCGTTGAGCAGGTTGGCGGCCAGCGTCATGTGGAGCATCTCCTCCATCAGGACGGCGCGGATCCCATAGTAGGCGGGCGTGTTGGTGCCGGGGCGGATGGTGTACATGCCGGTCATGTAGACCGGGATGGTGAGGTGCTCGACCTCCAGCGCCGCCTGGAGGTAGGTGCGCAGCTCGTCCAGGGTCTTCGGGACGGCGAAGCCGGCCTTCTCCACTGCCAGGGCGGTCCTCATGCGGGTACCTCCGCTTCGTCGGCGCCCCGGATGTCGGCCGGGCGCCGGTCGAGGAGCAGGTCGGTGTGGATCTGCTCGGCGCTGCGCAGGGCGAGGGCCAGCATGGTGAGGGTGGGGTTGCTGGTGCCGACGGACGGCATGCTGCCGCAGCCGACGGCGTACAGGTTGGGGTGTTCCCAGGTGCGCTGGAAGCCGTCGACCACGGAGTCCTTCGGGGAACTGCCCATGATGTGCGTGCCGGCGCCGTGCCCGGCGCCGCTGTAGGCCAGGTCCATCGTGGTGCCGTCGATGGTGTGGGTGAAGTGGCCGAGCGGGGAGACGCCGTCGCGGGGCGTGAAGTCGGTGTAGTCGGTGGCGCCGAGGTGCTGGAAGATCTGCCCGGCGACCAGGCGGGCCGCGTAGATCCCGTCGCGGGTGTGCTGGTCGAGGTCGTAGGTGAGGACGGGGCGCAGGTTGCCCATCGCGTCGCGGTAGCGGCGGTCGACGGTGACCCGGTTGGCCGGGTTCGCGGACTGCTCGACGGCGACCTGGAGTTGGAGCTGCCGGCCGATGGTGGAGCCGAGCAGGCGGCGCAGTTCGGGGCCGAAGACGCCGTCGGGGCGGACCTCGCCGTTCCTGTCGCCGCCGATGCCGAGCGCGGTGGCGACGTTGCTCATCGGGGCGCCGGTGGCCCAGCCCCAGCCCCAGTTGCCGATCTCGATCCGGAACGGGGCCCGGCGCCGGCGTCCGTCCCCGAACCGGAAGACCTCCCAGCCGGAGGTGTGCCCGGGCCCGCGGAACGGGCCGACCGGGCCTCTCTTCTCGTCGGCGAGCGCCCAGTTGAGGATGGTGGGGTGGTCCATCAGGTTGCGGCCGACCTGGTCGCTGCCGTTGGCGAGCCCGGAGAACAGCAGCAGGCGGGCGTTCTCGATGGCGTGCGCGGCGAGCACCACCGTGTTCGCCTCGACCACGTACGACCGGCCGACCGGCGAGACCGGGTCGGTGTAGGCGCGGAACTCGACGCCGCTCACCCGGCCGCCCATGGTCGGCCCCGCCAGGCGGACCCGGGTCACCACGCAGCGGGTGGCGAGCGTGACCGTCCTCGGGAAGCGGGCCTGCTGGCGCAGCGGGTGGGACTTGGCCTGCACCGGGCAGATCGGCACACAGCTCGCGTTGCCCACGCAGCGCTCGCCGTAGTTGGGCAGGCCCACGGCGCTGGCCGGCCGGTACCGTTCCGGCTTGTAGTCCGGGTTCGGGGTGGAGTTGCGGGCCTGCGGCAGGCTGTGGACCTTCAACGGGTAGGTGTCGTGGGCGACTTGGTCCGGGATCTGGGTGCCGTCGAGGCCGGTGCAGTACTGGTCGATGTAGCTGGGCGGGATCCGGTGCATCGGGTAGACGTAGTCGGGGTCCGTGACGACACCGAGCTCGCGCTGATCGGCGGCGTCCCCGGCCACGCCGATCTCCAACTCGGCCCGGGCGTACCAGGGTTGCAGGTCCGCCGCGTCGATCGGCCAGTCGCGGCCGTAGCCGAAGCGCTCCTTGGTGGCGAAGTCCTCGGGGTGCATGCGCGGCACCGCCCCGAGCCAGTGCATCGCCGCGCCCCCCAACTCCCGCAGGTAGTCGGTGCCGTAGGGCAGCCGGCCGTTCTGCACGAAGTAGCCGCCTGCGGTGTACTCCCGCTCACCGGGCTCCGGGTCGGTCACCGGTGCGAGGTCGAGGACGTCGGGGAAGGGGGCGGCGGTGCTGCGCCGGTAGGCGGAGTTGGGCACCTTGGCGACGGCCGAGTAGAAGGTGGACAAGGAGCCCAGGTAGCCGGGCCAGGTCTCGGTGCCGCCGTTCCCGGCCTCCAGGACCAGCACGTGCCAGCCCCGGTCGCCGAGGTCCTTGGCGAGCAGGCTGCCGGCCCAGCCGCCGCCGACGATGACGACGTCGTAGCGGCGGCGGACCGCCTCGTCCGCGCTGACGGTCTCGGTCATGCGTCCTCCTTCGAACTGCCGGGCCGCTCGGCGGCGGTGGGGACGGCGGGCGGTCGCTCGGCGGCGGCGGCGGCGGCGGCGGTGGCGGTGGCGGTGGGGACGGCGGACGGTCGTTCGGCGGCGGTGGGGACGGCGGACGGCGGAATGTGGCGGGCGGCGCGGAGCCCGGGCAGCAGGTGCCCGGGGACGGCGTCCAGGGCGACCTCGGCGGTCAGCCCGGTGCGGAAGGGGAGTTCGGCGAAGCCGAGGCCCTCGCGCAGCGCCGCGGTGTCGGGCTGGGCGGGCGGCTTGACCGCCCAGGTGCCGAAGCCCGGCGGTTTGGCGCCGGACGGGTGCCCGTGGAAGGTGCGCCAGGCCAGGCCCTCGACGTAGGACTCCGGGGCGACCACGAACTCCTCGTTGGCCACCTGGCGGCGCAGCGCCGCGTGGGCGGCCGGTGCCAGGCGGGGCCAGGCGCCGGTGAGCCACAGGTAGGTGAGCGCCCGGGCCACCTCCAGGTGGACGGGGGAGAGGCTCTGCGGGCCGCCGCCGTCCGCGACGGCGGCCTTCCAGGCGGCCCGGAACTCGCCGAACTGCTCGGCCCCGACCTGCTGTTGGGTGGTCTCCAAGTAACGTTCGGCCATGCCGGTGCCGTACAGGTCGAACGCGGAGAACCCGGTCAGCGGGACGGACAGCTTGACGAAGTCCTCAACCTCTTTGGTCACAGCGGGAATTGTCATCGCGCTCCTCTCTCACGGGGGAGGTCGCCCGGCCCGGGGCGGATGCCGGGATCCTGAACAGTTCTCGGGCGAACTGCCTTGATTCTTCGCCCACCTGGGTACCGCGTTGTGCTGTCCGCCAAAGGGGGGCCCGGAATTCACCCGTCCGGGTCAGCCAGGGTTTCGAGGAAGGCCGAGACCGCTTCGAGGAACGCCTCGGGCTCGGTGTCGTGGATCATGTGCCCGGCGTCGATGGTGACGAGAGTCCCGCCGGGGATCCGGGCGGCCAGCTCGGCGACGCCGTCCTGCGGGATGTGACTGGACGGGCCGCCGGCCAGCACCAGGGTCTTCGCGGTGATCTCGCCGAGCTGCTCGAGCCAGCGGGGATCGGGCCGGTCGATCTGCCGGCGGACGGGCGCCACCAGCTCCCAGTCGAAGGCCAGTTCGCCGTCCGGCCGGGTCGGGACGTTCGGCGTCCGCGGGCGCGGCACCGGTACGTCCTCCAGCACCAGCCCACGGACCCGCCGCGGCCGGCGCTGGGCGAGCAGATAGGCCACGACCCCGCCCATCGAGTGCCCGACCAGATCGACGGCGCCCAGCCCGAGCGCGTCCAGGAACCCGAGCACGTCGGCCTGCATCAGCTCGAGCGTGTACTCCTTCGACCGGTCGCTGCGGCCGTGGCCGCGCAGATCGAGGGCGTACACCCGCCGGCCGCGGGCGAGCGCGGGCGCCACCACGTCCCAGCTGTCGGCGCCCTCGCCCAGCGCGTGCAGCAGCACCAGCGGTCTGGCGTCCGGCGGGCCGGACACCCGGTAGGACAGCCGGATCCCCCCGGCATCGACTGTGCGGTCGTCAACCATGGGGCGAGAATACGGGAGCGCCGGCCCGCGGCCGTCGGGTTCAGGCCAGGCCGAACTGCCGGGCGCGGGCGGCGAGTTCGACGTCGGGACCGGCCGGCAGTCGGGTGGCCTCGCGCCCGTTCAGGCGGAGTGGCGTACCAGTGCGCGGCGCCGTTCGCGTCCCCGAAGGCCGGCGCGGCCTGCGGGAGCCGTCCGACCGCTGCCACCGCACACAGCTCGGCGGCGGAGTCCCCGATGGCTTCGATCGCCTCCGTCAGTGCGTACGGTTCCAGGCCCGGCCGTGGTTCGGTCGGCGCCAGCAGTTCCGTGCCGCCCCACGCATCGAGCAGTACGACGGATCCGCCGGCCGTGACAGCCGACCCCCGCGACGGCCGCGGGGCAGGTGTCACGACCGTGCCGAGCCGCCGTCCGGTGGCGACGTCGAAGGTGCGTACCGAACCACTCGTGTCGGCTACCAGCAGCTGTGAAATGTACTGTGCCGATCCGGCGGTGGCCGCGACCGCTGGTCCCGGCCACTTCTGATCGTCCGTCCGCCAGTGTGCCCAGCGCCCGGCCCAGGGGCTGGGAGGGCCGTACGTGGACAGTCGTGAGCCTGACGCCAAGTTAGCCGAGGCATCGGCAGGTGGAAACCGTGCCGCGGTCCCAGCCGGTCCAGGGCGACGCGAACCGGGCACGGCTACAACATGCCTGTCCCCTGAAGGGAGTTGGATGCCCGGCGGGCCGTCAGCCGGCGGAAGGGCGTACGGCGGTGAGGGCGGCGACGGCGAGGGTGGTGGTGCGGTCGGTGGTGGGGTGGTAGGGGGCGCCGGATTCGAGGGCGGTGACGGCGGCGTTGACCAGGCCCTGGAGGAGGCGGGCGGTGAGTTCGGGGGAGGTGTCGCCGAGGTCGGTGAGGGCCTGGAGCAGGGGGGCGAGCAGTTCGTGGTGGGCGTGGCCGGCGGCCTCGCGGAGGGCGGCGGCGTCGCGGTCGCCGGCCAGGGCGCGGGCGATCCGGTGCTCGCCGTCGCGGACGAGTTCGCACTGGGCGCGGACGTAGGCGGCGACGCGGAGTTCGGGGGTGCCGGCGGCGGCCATCGCGGCGGTGATCCGCTCGGTCCAGCGCGGGGTGGACTCCTGGACCACGGCGGCGAGCAGTTCGGCGCGGTCCGCGAAGTACTTGTAGACGCTGTTGCGGGCCAGGCCGGTGCGGCGGGCGACGGCGGTGAAGGTGACGGCGGCGGCGTCGCCCTCGGTCTCCAGCAGTTCGCGGGCAGCCGTGACCAGCGCCCGGCGCTGCTGGGCGCGGTGGTCGGCGACCGTGGCGGCACTGATCTTCGGCATCTCAACAGTCTAGGAGCCCGGACGGCCCCCGGTTTGGGGACGCCGCGTCGCCATGTTCTATCTTGGGGACACACTGTCCCCATCTCGGAAGGAGCACGGTGTACCTCGCCCTGCTCGAACTCAAGGCCGCCCGCGGCCGCTTCCTGCTCATGGGCTGCGTCGTCCTGCTGGTCGCCGCCCTGGTCGGGATCGTCTCCGGGTTCACCACCGGACTCGGTGACGACACCGTTTCCGCGCTGCGCCGCCTGCCCGCCACCCACCTGGCGTTCTCCCCGGACACCAAGTCCGACCAGTTCGCCCGCAGCCTCGTCCCCGCCGAGACGCTGACCGGCTGGCAGCAGCGCCCCGGCGTCCGGGCCACCCCGCTCGGCGTCGGCATCACCCGCGGCACCACCGACCGGCACACCGAGGTCGACCTCGCCGCGTTCGGCGTCGAACCGGGCTCGTTCCTCGACCCGGGCGCCGAGGACGGCCAACGCCTCGGCGGCGACGACCAGTTGGTGATCTCCCGGAAGCTCGCCGAGGAAGGCGTCGCGATCGGCGACACCCTCACCGTCGACCGGCTCGGCATCGCCCTCAAGGTCACCGGCATCACCGGCCGCGCCTCCTACGGCCACGTCCCGGTCGGCTACGTCACCACCGCCACCTGGCAGCGGATCCGCTTCACCACCCCCGGCGCGAAGACTCCCGCCGCCGAACTCCCGCACCAGTACAGCGCGATCGCCCTCCAGGCCGGAACCTCGGAGCTCGCCGCCGCCGACCGCGAGCTCGGCACCCGCACCGTCCCGCTGGAGGACGCCTTTGCCGCCGCGCCCGGCTACACCGGCGAACGCGTCACCATGACGTCCATCCAGTTCTTCCTGTACCTGATCGCCCCGCTGGTGGTCGGCGCGTTTTTCGGCGTCTGGACCGTCCAGCGGCAGCCCGAACTCGCCCTGCTCCGCGCGATGGGCGCCTCCCGGCGCCGGCTGCTCGGCCACACCCTCGTCCAGGCCGCGGTCGTGGTGATCGGCGGAACCGCGGCCGGCGCCGCGCTCGCCTCCGCCGTCGGGCTGCTGGTCGGCACCGAAGTCCCGTTCAGCCTCCCGGGGTTGGCGCTCACCGCCACCATGGGCACCGTCGCCCTGGCCGCCCTCGCCGGCGCCGCCCTCACCCTCCGCCGGGTCGCCACCGCCGACCCGATGACCATGCTGGGAGCCGGACGATGACCACGCTGACCCTCCGCCAGGTGTCCGTCTCGCTCGGCCGCGGCGACGCACGGACCCCCGTGCTGCGCGGCATCGACGCGACCTGCCGCCCGGGCGTCCTCACCGCACTCGTCGGCCCCTCCGGCTCCGGGAAGTCCACCCTGCTCGCCGTGGCCGGCGCGATGCTGCGCCCCGACGAGGGCCAAGTGCTGCTCGGCGACACCGACTTGGCGCCGCTCGGGGACGCGGAGCGGGCGAAGGTCCGCCGCGAACGGATCGGGTACATGTTCCAGAGCGGCAACCTGCTCGGCGGACTCACCACCGTCGAACAGCTCCTCGCCGCCGCCTCGATCGCCGGACGCCCCGCCCGTCGGCTGCGCCCCCGGGCCGAGGCCGCGCTCGGCGAGGTCGGGCTCGGCCACCGGCTGCGGCACCGCGCCGACCAGCTCTCCGGCGGCGAACGCCAACGCGTCGCGCTGGCCCGGGCGTTGTTCCTCGAACCGGACCTGCTGCTGATCGACGAACCCACCGCCGCCGTCGACCGCGAACAGGCCGGCACCCTCACCGAGCTGATCGCCAACACCGCGAAGGCCCGCGGCTGCGTGGCGTTGGTGGCCACCCACGACCCGGTGGTGACCGACGCGGCGGGGGACGTGATCGACATGGCTGCCGGACCGCGCTGAGGCGGCGTCAGCGGGGGAGAGCTTCGGCGACCGCGCGGGCGAAGGCCTCGGGGTTGTCGAGCATGATGTTGTGACCGCAGTCCGGGACCGCCCGGACGGTCACGCCCGAGGCCGCCAGCCGCTCGGTGTCGGCGGGCGCGCCGTCGGCGGCCGGGTGGAGGAAGGTGCGCGGGACGGGCAGGGCCCCCAGCTGCTCGCGCAGAGCCGGGGTCGTTCCGCGCGCCCGGTGGACCGCCGTGCGGTACAGGGCCTCGCGCCCGGCCAGGCGCATGGTGGCCCACCACTCCGGGCCGACCCGCTGCTCCGTGCGCTGCCATCCGTCGGCCAGGAACTCCTGCTCCGTGAAGGTGTGGATGGCGCTGCTGCCGGGCTCCGGGACCGGCGGGGCCGGGTCCAACGCGGCGTCCACCAGGACGAGTTGGGAGACCAGTCGCGGGTGCCGGGCGGCGAGCAGGACCGCCACCGCGCCGCCCATGCTGTGTGCGACGACCTCGGCGCCCGTCACCTCGGCGGCCTCCAGCGCGGTTGCCACGGCGTCCGCGTGGGCCTCCAGGGTGTAGGTGAAGTCCGTCGGGCGGTCGCTGATGCCGAAGCCGAGCAGGTCGAGCAGCAGCGACCGGCGGCCGGTCAGCAGCGGGTGCGCGGCGGCGGCCGCCCAGTACACGGGCGAGCTGGCGCCGAGGCCGTGCAGGTAGAGGCGGGCGGGCTCCTCGCCGGGGATCTCCACCCACTGGATCCGGTCGCCGTTCGGGGTCACGAGGGCATGGCGCACGGCCGACTCCCTTGGTTGCTGCGGGACTTGGACGAGGTGGACGATACCTCGATGGCGAGGTATCGCGATACCGATATACCGCGTTGCCGAGCGACGGATGTGGCAGCATGGGCCGCATGCTCAAGCTCGCGATCCTCGGATTCCTGCACGACCGGCCGATGCACGGCTACGAGCTGCGCCGGCACCTGGCCGGACTCACCGGCCACATCCGGCCGATCAGCGACGGCACCCTCTACCCCGCGATCAAGCGACTCGAGGGCGACGGCCTGCTCGCCCGTGAGACCGAACCCGGATCGGCCGCCGCCCCCCGGCACACCCTGCACCTCACCCCGGCCGGGCGCGCCGCACTGCTCGAACTCCTGCGTATGCCCGAGCAGTTGGACATCAGCGACGAGAACCGCTGGTTCACCGTGCTGGCCTTCCTCCGCCACCTCGACAACCCCGCCGAGCAGGCCGCCGTACTCCGCCGCCGGCTGGCGTTCCTCAGCGAGCCCGCCAGCTTCTTCTACGACCGCGACGACCGCGACCGGCCGCTGCGCGCGGAGGAGCTCACCGACCCGTTCCGCAGCGGCATCCTGCTGATCGCCCGCGCGACCTCCGAGGCCGAGCTCGCCTGGCTGAACGAGACGCTCGCGGCCCTGGACAACTCGCCACGTCCGCAGGGTGACTGAGAACTGTTACCGAGCCTGCCGGTGGCTGTTACACAACCGGCGGCTCGCCGAGGGCCGCGCTTCCTAGCCTGAGCTGCGTCAACCCGCGGCCACGGGGCCGCGGGTGGCGAGCGCTCGGAGGAGTTCCATGTCAGGTTCCACGTCCATCCGTCGTGCGGTGCGGTTCGCCCTGGTCTCGGCCGGTGTCGTCGGGGCGCTCGCGCTGCCCGGCGCCGCCGCGTTCGCCGACTCCGCCACGCCGAGCCCGGCCGGCACGGCGAGCCCCGTCGGTTCGGCGTCGCCCAGCGCCGCGCGGTCGGCGGCCCCGTCCCCGGTGGCGTCCGCGCCGGGTGCGGGCACGCCGGGTGTGGGCACGCCCACGTCGGGCGCGCAGGTCTCGCAGGTGCCCCGGGGTGGTGCGCAGACCGGTGAAGGCGCGGCCGGCGGGGGTTCGACCAGCACGCTGGTGCTCGGGACGGGGTTGGCGGGTGCGGGTGTTGCCGCGGTCGGCGTGCTCGTCGCCCGGCGCCGTGCCGGCGCGCGGGGCTAGTCCGCACCGTCGCGGCCGGCGCCCTTCGTGGGTGCCGGCCGTGGCGGCCGGACTGCTGATCGCCGCCGGGGTGACGCTGGTCAGCACCCGGAGCGCGGACCCGGCGCCGGTGCGGATCACCGCCGCCGGCCCGGCCGCCGCGGCACCGGCCGACCCGTCGCCGCCCGCGACCGCGCAGGCTCCGTTCTCGCCACCGGTGCGGCTGGTGATCCCGCGGATCGGCGTGGACGCGCCGGTGGACGGCGTCGGCCTGGACGCGGACGGCACCGTCGAGGTGCCGCCGCTCGACAGGCCGGAACAGGTCGGCTGGTACCGCAACGGCCCCGCGCCGGGACGGATCGGGCCGGCCGTGCTGCTTGGGCACTACGACACCCGCAAGGGCCCGGCGGTGTTCCACCGGCTGCCCGGCCTCCGGCCCGGCGACCGGATCGACGTCCGGCGGGAGGACGGCAGCACGGTCTCCTACCAGGTGCGCGAACTGCGCCAGTTCGCCAAGGACGCTTTCCCGACCGAGCTGGTCTACGGCGACACCGCGGGCCCGCAACTGCGGCTGGTCACCTGCGGCGGCACCCTCGGCGGCAACGGCCACTACACCGACAACATCATCGTCTTCGCCGACCCGCTGACCCCCTGACCGACCGCCCACCGCCCACCACCCCCGGGGCGGTGGGCGGTCCGGCGGTGGGGGAGACTGGCGGCTCTTCCCGCCCGCACCCCGCCCGCACCCGAAAGGCGCCGTTTCGACGTGAGGACCTGGACCGTTCGCCCTGCCCTGCTGCGGTGCGTCCTGCTCGGACTGCCGGCGCTGCTGGCGCTGGTGGCCGTCACCGGCTGCCGGGCGCCCGGTGGTCTGGACGACGCCGGGGCGACCCGGCCGATCCAGGCCCACCCGAGCCCGCTGCCGCTGTGGCCCGTGTCCGCGACCTCCGCGCCGCCCGCCGCGCAGGCCTCGGCGGTCCCGCAGGCGCCCGTCCCGCTGCCCGGGCTGTCGGCCGGTTCGCTCACCGAACTCGACGCCCGCGCCGTGCTCGGCGCCGAACCCGACCTGAGCTCGGCCGAGCGGGCCGCGCTGAACGGCCGGTGCACCGGCTGCGAGATCCGGCCCGCCCAGTACCGCGACCTCAACGGCGACGGCAGCCCCGAACTGCTGACCGCCGTGGTCGCCGGCGCCGACTCGGAGGGCGGGCGGGCCGTGCTGCACGTCTACACGCTGCGCGGCCGCGAGGTGCTGCCGGTGCTGACGGTGGCCGCGCTCCCGGGGTTCACCGCCGAGACCGTCGGCGAGGACCTGGTCGTCCACGAGCCCACCGGCCCGTCCGCCGAGACCAGCAGCACCTACCGGTGGAACGCCGGCCGGATGGCCTTCGTCGACCGGCGGATCAAGGCCACCGGCACCGACCCGAACGTCCCCGGCTGCCCGGCCGACAGCGCGCCGACCGTCCCGGTGGTGCCGACCGCCGGGCCGTTGCCGCGCCGCGACCCCACCGACAGCGCGTCCCCCGTCCCGCAGGGCGGCCGCATCCCGGCAGCCCGGCAGGGCGGCGCCGTCCAGCCCGTCCCGACGAGGAACCCATGAGCACTCCCGCCTCCCCGCGCATCCTGCTGGTCGAGGACGACGAGGTGATCCGCGAAGCCACCCAACTCGCCCTGGAGCGCTACGGATTCCCGGTCGACACCGCCGGCGACGGACTGGAGGGCCTGGAACGCTTCCGCGCCGCGCCGCCGGACCTGCTGCTGCTCGACGTGATGCTGCCGCTGCTCGACGGGGTCGGCCTGTGCCGGCGGATCCGCGAGGAGAGCCAGCTGCCGATCCTGATGATGTCCGCCCGCACCGAACCCATCGACGTGATCTCCGGGCTGGAGGCCGGCGCCGACGACTACGTGGTCAAGCCGTTCGAGATCGCCGTCCTGGTCGCCCGGATCCGGACCGTCCTGCGGCGCACCGGCTTCGGGCCGACCGCGACGGCCGCCGCTGCGGCGACCGCGCCGGGGAACTCCGTGCGGGTGATCGACGACCTGGAGGTGGACACCGACGCGATGGAGGTCAAGGTGGCCGGCCGGCCGGTGCCGCTCACCCCGACCGAACTCCGGCTGCTGCTCGAATTCACCGCCGCACCAGGCGTGTTGATGGAGCGACAGGTGCTGCTGGAGCGGGTCTGGGACTACTCCTGGGGCGCGGACAGTCGGGTGGTGGACGTCCACGTCCAGCGGCTCCGGGCCAAGATCGGCGCCACCCGGATCGAGACCGTCCGGGGCTTCGGCTACAAACTGCGGCGGACGACGTGACGCTCCGCCGGCAGATCGCCGCCGTCATCGCGCTGGTCTCCTGCCTGGTCGCGCTGGCCGTGGGAATCCTGGTCCACCAGGCCTCGGTGCGTCAGCACACCGACCAGGCCCGCAAGTCCGCCATGACCGCCCTCGACGCGCTGCTCACCGGGTACGACGCCACGGGAGACCTGGTCGGCGGCTGGCACGCCGCCGCCGACGACCCGGCCCTGCCGGCCGACCTGCGCCGGCTCGCCGAGCGCGGCCACCAGGGCTCGATGCTCGGCCCCGGCCCGCACGGCACCGCGATGTGGGCCGCCGCCGGAACCGACGGACGGGTGCTGTCCGTCCGGATCGACTACGCCGAGGACGCGCGGGCGATCGCCGACCTGGACCGCGCCGTGGCGATCGGTGCCGCACTGTCCGTCCTGGTCACCGTCCTCGCCGGGGTGCTCGCCGCCGACCGGATCAGCAGCCGCCTGCGGACCGCCGCCCGCACCGCCCGCACCATCGCCGGCGGCGACCTCGACGCCCGGATCGGACGGCTCGGCCGGGCCCGCGACGAAGTGGCCGAACTCGCCGCCGCCGTCGATTCGATGTCAGCCACCCTGCGCAGCAAGCTCGCCGGCGAACAGCGCTTCACCGCCGACGTCGCCCACGAACTGCGCACCCCGCTGACCGGCCTGCTGACCGCGTCCGAACTGCTGCCCCCGGGCCGGCCGACCGAACTGGTCCGCAACCGGGTGCGCGCGCTGCGCGACCTGACGGAGGACCTGCTGGAGGTGTCCCGGCTGGACGCCGGCGCCGAGACGCCGGAACTCGCCGACCTCCCGCTCGCCCCGCTGATGGC
The DNA here is from genome assembly GCF_042873545.1 of Kitasatospora sp. NPDC004615. Classification (NCBI taxonomy): domain Bacteria; kingdom Bacillati; phylum Actinomycetota; class Actinomycetes; order Kitasatosporales; family Streptomycetaceae; genus Kitasatospora; species Kitasatospora sp. NPDC004615. Next base: position 1,309,145 of record NZ_JBIALQ010000001.1, on the reverse strand, counting down.
CCGGATCACCGCCAACGCCGGGGTCGAGCTGCGGACCGACTCCGACGTCGTGGTCAGCACCGACCCGCGCCGCCTCGACCGGGTCGTCGCCAACCTGGTCGCCAACGCGCAACGCCACGGCCGGGCACCGGTGTTGGTGACGGTGCACGGCACCACCGTGACCGTTCGCGACCACGGGCCCGGCTACCCCGAGGAGATCCTCCACGAGGGCCCGCAGCGCTTCCGCACCGGAGCCCGCGAACGCGGCGGCGGCCACGGCCTCGGCCTGACCATCGCCCAGGGCCACGCCGCCGCGATCGGTGTCCGGTTGAGCTTGCGCAACCACCCCGACGGCGGCGCGCTCGCCCACCTCCAACTGCCCGGCCCCGCAGCGCTTTAGCGTTGCGCCGCCATGGCGGGGGTGCCGTGGTCGAGCCAGACGATCGCCGTGGCCAGGTGGCTGATCCGCCAGCCGGCGGGGGTGCGGACCGCCTGGAAGTCGTAGCGGGCGCCGCCGGTGAAGAGCGGGGCGTCGGGGCCGTGCGGGACGTGGGTGGCCTGGACGTTCGCCCGGCCCGTCGCGGTGTCACCGGCCACCTCGATCAGGTGGTTGGTGGTTACGTGGTGGGTCCGCGCCCACTGCGACTTGGGGCCGCCGAAGAAGAGCGGGAGGCCGGCGATCCCGGTGTGGGTGCCGTTGGGCATGTCGAGCACGATGCCGTCGCTGAACACCGAGCGGTACCACGCCTCGTCGCACCACCGCGGATCCGGGTGGTCGAGCCCGGAGACGAAGCGGTCGATCAGCGCGCCGATCCGGCTGCGGTCCGTCAGTTCGCGCAGCTGGTTCTCGAGGCGGTCGATGCGGTCCTGAGTGCTGTTCGGCATGGGGTGTCAGTCCTTGATCTCGCAGATGGCGGCGCCGGAGGTGAGGGCGGCGCCGACCTCCAGGGACAGGCCCGTGACGGTGCCGGATTTGTGGGCGTTGAGCGGCTGTTCCATCTTCATCGCCTCCAGGACGACGACCAGCTCGCCCTCGGCGACGACCTGGCCCTCCTCGACGGCGACCTTGACGATGGTGCCCTGCATCGGCGAGGCCAGCGTGTCGCCGGAGATCGCCGGGCCGGACGCCGACGCCGTGCGCCGCTTCGGCCTGACGCCCGGGGCAGCAGCCGAACGGGCCCCCGAGATGCCCATGCCCGCAGGGAGGGAGATCTCGAGGCGGCGGCCGCCGACCTCGACGACGAGGTTCTCGCGTTCCGGCTCGTCGTTCTCCTCGCCGTCGCCGCCGGCGCCCGCGAACGCCGGGATGGTGTTGTCGAACTCGGTCTCGATCCAGCGGGTGAAGACCGTGAACGGGCCCTCGGAGCCGTGCACCTCGGGGGCGAAGGCGGGGTCGGTGACCACGGCCTGGTGGAACGGGATGGCGGTGGCCATGCCCTCCACCTTGAACTCCTCCAGGGCGCGCTTGGCGCGCTGAAGGGCCTGCTTGCGGTCGGTGCCGGTGACGATCAGCTTGGCGAGCAGCGAGTCCCAGGCGGGGCCGATGACCGAGCCGGACTCGACGCCGGCGTCCAGGCGCACGCCCGGGCCGGACGGCGGGGCGAACAGGGTGACGGTGCCGGGCGCGGGCAGGAAGTTGCGACCCGGGTCCTCGCCGTTGATCCGGAACTCGAAGGAGTGACCGCGGACCTCCGGATCGTCGTAGCCGAGCTCCTCGCCGTCGGCGATCCGGAACATCTCGCGGACCAGGTCCAGGCCGGTGACCTCCTCGGACACCGGGTGCTCGACCTGGAGGCGGGTGTTGACCTCCAGGAAGGAGATCAGACCGTCCTGCGAGACCAGGAACTCGCAGGTACCGGCGCCGACGTAGCCCGCCTCACGCAGGATCGCCTTGGACGCCCGGTACAGCTCGGCGTTCTGCTCCGCCGTCAGGAACGGCGCGGGCGCCTCCTCGACCAGCTTCTGGTGGCGACGCTGCAACGAGCAGTCACGCGTGGAGACCACCACCACGTTGCCGTGCTGATCGGCCAGACACTGGGTCTCGACGTGCCGCGGCTTGTCCAGGTACTGCTCGACGAAGCACTCACCGCGGCCGAACGCGGCCACCGCCTCACGCACCGCCGACTCGTACAGCTCCGGAATCTCCTCCAGCGTACGGGCCACCTTCAGACCACGACCACCGCCACCGAACGCCGCCTTGATAGCGACCGGCAGACCATGCTCCGACGCGAACGCGACAACCTCGTCCGCACCCGACACCGGGTCCGCGGTACCAGCCACCAACGGGGCACCGGCGCGCTGCGCCACGTGCCGGGCGGTGACCTTGTCGCCGAGGTCGCGGATGGCCTGCGGCGGCGGGCCGATCCAGGTCAGGCCGGCGTCCAGGACGGCCTGGGCGAAGTCGGCGTTCTCCGAGAGGAAGCCGTAGCCGGGGTGGATCGCGTCCGCGCCCGAATCGGCGGCCGCCTTCAGGACCTTCGCGATGTCCAGGTAACTGCTCGCGGGGGTGTCGCCGCCCAGCGCGTACGCCTCGTCGGCCGCCCGCACGTGCAGTGCGTCCCGGTCCGGCTCGGCGTAGACGGCGACGCTGGCGATACCGGCATCCCGGCACGCCCGGGCGACGCGGACAGCGATTTCACCACGATTGGCGATGAGCACCTTGCGCATGACGAGTCACTTCTCCCAGGGGTGGAAACCTGCGTCCGGAAAGTCGGGTCCGGAGACCTGCGTCCGGAAAGTCGGGTCCGGAGACCTGCGTCCGGAAAGTCGGGTCCGGAGACCTGCGTTCGGAAACCTGCGTTCGGGAATCCCACCCTGCCCGGTGCTCGCTTCAGGGATCTACGCACCGCACTACACGCCTTGGTCAACTCCGGCTCCGGGCGGCCGTTTTCAGGCGTGGCCGAGGCGGAATCCGACGCCGCGCACGGTGATGATCCAGCTGCTGGAGCCCAGCTTGTTGCGCAGGCTGCTGACGTGGGTGTCGATGGTGCGGCCGGGGCGCGACCAGGAGTCGTCCCAGACCTGGGTCATCAGCTGTCGGCGCGAGACGACGGTCTCGGGCTGGGCCGCGAGCAGGTGCAGCAGGTCGAATTCCTTGCGGGTCATTTCCACCGGCTCGCCGTCGAGCAGCACTTCGCGGGTGCCGGCGTCGATCTGCAGCGGGCCGTGCTTGATGACCTGTTCGAGGACGTGCGGCGGACGGACGCGGCGCATGACGGCCTCCATCCGGGCCACCAGTTCGCGGAACCCGTACGGCTTGACCATGTAGTCGTCGGCGCCGGCCTGCAGGCCGAGTACCCGGTCGAGCTCGGAGTCCCGGGCGGTCAGGGCGATGACCGGGGTGTCCGACATGGCGCGCACGCTGCGGCAGACTTCGAGGCCGTCGATGTCGGGCAGGTCGAGGTCGAGCAGGATCAGGTCCGCGCTGCGGTAGGTCTGCAGGGCCCGGGCCCCGGTCGCCACGCTGTCGGACCGGTAGCCCTGGCGGCGCAGGCCCTGTACCAGGGAGTCGGCGGCCTTGGTCTCGTTCTCCACGACGAGCACCCGGAGGGGCTCGCGCTGCGGCCGCACGGGCTGTTCCACCACCGGCCCGGCGACCGACTGTTCTGCCTGGTGGCGACGGTCGTGATGCGCACTGTGTGCCCGGTGCACCAAAAGATCCGAGGATGACCTGGTCATCTGCTCTCCCCCTGCAAGTCGGCGCTGAGCTCATGGTGAGTAGACGTCAGGAGAATACAAACCGGCATGCCGGTTTGTCAAAGATTCGAGGCCGTCGCGCTGGCGCGGGGGCGGTCTCGGAGGGTGTCTCAACGCATCCGTACAGCAGCAGACTTGACGTGCCCCTGTAGTTGATCTCCGCGCCCCCGGGACGGGCTCGGGCGTGCCGCCGCGACGCCGGCCAGGCCGGTCCGATCGTGATCAAATCGGACGCCCGATTGTTCAATACCGGGGAGTTGGTTTTATAGTAGGGCGCACTGTGCCGCGCCTCCCAAGACGGAGCCGAGAGAGTGAGCAAACAAGAACGGGCGACCCGTACCCGCAACGCGCTGATCCGCTCGGCGGCCGGGCTCTTCGAGCAGCACGGCTATGTGCAGACCGGGCTGACCGCGATCAGTTCGGGTGCGGAGGTCAGCCGTGGTGCCCTGACCTTCCACTTCGAGAACAAGGCCGCCGTTGCCCGCGCCGTCGAGCAGTCGGCCGTCCACGTCCTGCGCCGGGCCGCGCGCCGGGCCACCCTCTGGCAGGGCAATGCCGTGCAGGCCATGGCGGACATGTCCCACGGCTTCGCGTACCTGCTGACGGAGGACGTGGTGGTCCGCGCGGGCTTCCGCCTCAACTGCGACTGGGCGCAGGGCGAGATCGACCTGCGCCGGGAGTGGCAGGGGTGCGTGCAGAGCCGCGTCACCCGGGCCGCGGCCGACGGGGCGCTGCGGCCCGACGCGGAGTTGGAGGACCTGGTGAACACCGTGACGAGCGCGACGCTCGGCATGGAGATACTCGGCCGGCGCGACCGGGAATGGCTGTCGCGCCGCACGGTCACGGGCTTCTGGCAGCAGATGCTGTTCGCTGCCTGCACCGAGCAGGCCCGGGCCGCGACCGACCCGAAGGGCGGCGACGAGGTCCTGGAGCAGATCGCCGAGATCCACCGGCGATTCGCCCCGTACATCGCTTCGCCCGAGAGCGCGCCGGACCAGTAAAACCGACCGCACGGTACCGTTTGGAGTGGGAAAGCCAGGCTGCCGTTGTCCGTGCGTGCCGAGAGGCCCTTGGTTGAGGGCCGGCGCGCGCGTTGACAAACAGTACGATCGGTTTTTGGTGCGGGAGGGTCAGGGGCGCGGTTCCCCGAACCAGCTCCGCAGCGCCTCGGTGAGCCGGCCGCCGTCCGGGGCCCAGGCGATGTAGCCGTCGGGGCGGACCAGCAGTGCCGGAGCCGGCAGCGCGGATCGCGGTACGGGGACAGTGGTGACGACGTGCGCCCAGCCGGCCGCCTCCTGCGCGGGGGAGTCGTCGCTGGTGAGTAGCAGCGGGCGGCCCCCCGCCAGCAGGCCGATGAGGTCGGTGCCGCCGAGGGTGGCGTTGTCGAGGAAACGGCCCTCCCACGGTGACGCGCCCGGCCCGCGGGCCGGCAGGTCCAGGCCCTGGGCGCTGATCATGCCGCCGACCAGCCGGCCGCCCTCGGCGCGGGTCAGCAACTGCTCGAACAGTTCGCGCAGTTCGCGCAGCGCGGGGTCGGGTTTCATCAGGGCGAGCTGGGCCCGGGTGTTGGCGACGACCTGCTGGGCGACGGGCCGGCGCTCGGACTCGTAGGTGTCGAGCAGGCCCTCGCCCGCGGTGCCGCGGACCGCGAACGCCAGCTTCCAGGCGAGGTTCAGGCCGTCCAGCAGCCCGGTGCTCAACCCCTGGCCGCCGATGGGGAAGTGGGCGTGCGCGGCGTCGCCGACCAGGAAGGCCCGGCCCCGGCGGTACTGGTCGGCGAGCCGGGTGAAGTCGCTGAACCGGCTGAGGCTGGTGGCCTCGGACAGCGGCACGGGGTGGCCGGTGATCCGGGACAGCTCCGCCTCGAGTTCCTGCCGGGTCAGCGGCGTGCGCCGGTCCGGGTGCGGGGCGCTCAGGTCGAGGACGCGGACCAGGTGGCGGCCGTCCGGCAGCGGGCGGGCGACCGTCCAGCCGCGCGGTGTGCTCCGCCAGCCCTCCGGCAGCGCGCCCGGCTCGGCGACCCGGACCACGCCCATGGCCGCGGAGACGGTGGGCAGTTGCTCCTCGCAGCCGAAGCCGAGTTGCTCGCGCACGGTGCTGCGGGCGCCGTCCGCCCCGACCAGGAAGTCGGCGGTGAACTCGGCCGCCCCGTCGGGGCCTTCGGCCACCACCACGGTCCGGTCCGCGTCCTGGCGGGCCGTCATGACGCGGTGCGCGCGCAGGACCCGGGCGCCGCGCGCGGTCGCCCGTCCCTCGAACTCCCGCTCCAGGTCGGCCTGGAGGCGCTTGACCACGGCGGGCGGCTCGCTCGCGGGCGCGGTGATGGCGAGCATGTGCAGCCCGCCGAAGTGGAACGGCGTGGACACCGTTCCGGCGCGCTCGGCGGACACCGGCAGGTCCAGGTAGCCGCGGCGCACCAGGCACTGCACCGTCCGGGCGTGCAGCGTGTTGGCCTTCGGGTGCTCGTCGACGGTGTCCCGGGCCTCCAGGACCACCGTGTCGACGCCGTAGCCGGCCAGTTCCGCCGCCACCAACAGCCCGACCGGACCGCCTCCGGCCACCACGACCCGTGTTGCCGCACCCCTGCGCATGGAGCCCCCTGATCACGCCGAAACCGGCGCGCAACCTAACACAGCCCGACCGAACCCCGGCCGTTCGGGGCGGCCGGCCGCCGGGCGCACCGGTGGTGCGCCGCGCCGCCGAGCAGGGTCCGACCGACGCCGGCGCCGCCCCGCGCGCCGACCTCGACCCGACACTGAACGCGTGAAGACGGCGTGTCCGCGATCGACGCCGGGCAGTGCTCGGATCAAGCGGCTCCGACCGCCCAGCCGCAGCGGGTGCGGTGCCCGATCACTCGGCGCGCTCCCGATGACACTCCCGATGCGGCTCTCCCGTCCCGGCCTGCGCCCGCCGCGTTCGCCCGGGTCGAAGAGTTGGTGGAGGCGGCCGGGAATTCCGACGTCCCTGTCTGCGCCCCTGCGCCCCTTCTGTCCCCGCAGGCGACGGCCTCACAGTGCTGTCTCAGGGCCCAAGAAGCCCACCGCCGGGCAACTGGCCACCCGAACCGGGGGACGGCCCGCTACGCCCACTCCGCGCCGCGCTCGGCGAGCCGCGCGAGCCGGCCGGGCGCCGGCTTCGCCCGGCCGGCCTTCTGATGGTCGAGCCAGCTGCCCGGCGCGAAGTGCGACACCACCACCTGCTCCTCACCCGCCGGGGCCGGCCTCCACGGTCCCCAACGGCTCCTTGCGCGGGCGGGGCACCCCGGGGATGCCGCTCCCGCTCGACAAACGCCGCCGGCGCCGCCGGACCCCGGGCGAACCGGCCTGCCCGCGACACCTTCGGCTTCGCCTCCGCGGCGGCCTTCGCGGCCACCGGCCCGGCGCCGGCCCCGATCCCGATCGCGATCGCGATGAGGAGGTCCCGCCGGTCCGCCACCAGGCCCGGCCGGCCGGCGCGCCGCGCCCGCCCGCACCGGCCGAGCTGCTCGCCCTCGTACACCGTCTCCAGCGGCAGCACGGTCCGGTCGGCCAGGCCGTCGGACTCGAGCCCCTGTCGCGTACCCATTTGCACCGCGAGGGTCTCGCGGGTACGCAGCGTGGCGCGTACGACGGCGACCTCGTCGGCGTCGAGCAGGGCTTGGCGCAGTGGGGCGTATGGGCGATGCCGGGTCCTCGCCGGCTCGCGCGGGGTGTTGCGACATACGAGGCTTCTCATCACAACCTCGCTACCTCGAAGTGATCGGGGCGGGGTATCCACTGTGGTTTGTCATGATTTGACGTCAAGTGTCCTGTCGCACTTCCGCGTTGTCGCGTGAGGGTGCGGGGCGCTTTGTTATGAGGAGAGGTGAACCTGCGGATGAGTGCTCGTACGCGTGGACAGGGCGATCTGCCGTGGTACCGGGTCAGCCGTCAGCGGCCCGCGGCCGTATTCAACAGGGCCCTGGCCGGTGGGACGATCCCGGCCGGTGCCGGCGGTGCGTCCGACCTGGTCGGCCCGGGTGGACGGCGTGGGGAGCATGGTGTGGGGGTGATGTCGGTGGGGGGCGCGCTGCTGTCCGCTATGGCGCTGCTGGCGGCCGCGGCTCCACCGGTGGCCGCCGCGCCGGCGGGGGCCGTGCCGGCGCGGGCGCAGGAGGCCGATCCGTCGCAGACCTTCACCTTCACCGGCGCTTCGCAGACCCTGACCGTTCCGGCGGCGGCGGTGGTGACGATCACCGCGGACGGCGCGGGCGGCGCCGACAACACCGGCACCCCATGTTCCGTCACCGGGACCGGTGGGACGGGGGCGCGGGTGGTGACCACCCTGCCGCAGACCGTCGCACCGACGACCTTCACCGTCAACGTCGGCGGCACCGGCGGCAAGGGCTGCAACGGCACCGGAACGGCGGGTGCGGGCGGGTTCAACGGCGGCGCCCCAGGGGGGAGTTTCCCGCTCAGCGGCTTCCACTTCGAAGGTCCGGGCGGGGGCGGGGCCTCCAGCGTCAGCACGGGCGGCTCCCTGCTGGTGGTCGCCGGGGGCGGCGGTGCCTCCGGCGGCACCGGAGCGGGCTCCACGGGAGGCAACGGAGGCAACGGCGGGACGACACCGGATGCCACCGGCGGTACCGCGGGAAGTGCCACCGGCTCCGGGGCTTCCCCGGGGCAGGGCGGGGGCGGCGGCAGCACCAGCACCAGCACCGGGGGCGCCGGCGGGGCCGCCGGCACCGCTCCACCCTGTGCCGCTTTTTCGGGTGGGCCGGGAGGCGGGTTCCTGGGTGCCACGGTCGGCACCGGCGGCACCGGCGGCACCTTCGACGGCGGCTGCGCCGCCACTGCCATCGCTGGCGGCGGTGGCGGCGGGGGCGGCTACTTCGGCGGCGGGGGCGGCGGCAGCGGCGCCGTCAACAACCACGGCACCTCGGCGGGTGGTGGTGGCGGCGGCGGGGGCAGCAGCTTCGCCACCCCCACGGGCACCGGCACGAGCTATGCGCCGTCGACGATCGGGACGGCGAACCACAACGGCCAGGTGACCATCTCCTACGTAGTCCCGTCCTTGACCATCACCAAGACCCACACCGGGCACTTCACCCAGGGACAGGACGGCATCTACACCATCACCGTCGGCAACGCCGCCGGAGCCGCCCCGACCGACGGCACCACCGTCACCATGCAAGACACCCTCCCCGCAGGGCTCGAGGCCGACAGCATCAGCGGCACGGGCTGGACCTGTGACCAGGGCACGCTCACCTGCACTCGCAGTGACATCCTTCCCGCCGGGAGCAGCTACCCGCCCATCACCCTGCAGGTCGACGTCTCCTGCAGCGCCGACGACGAGGTCACCAACGTCGCGGTCGTCACCGGAGGCGGCGACACCACCCCCCACACCGCCACCGACCCCACCAGGATCGAGCGCCCCCGGCACGACGAACACAACAAGTACGACACGCACTGCGACCGCCCCGAGCACTGGTAGACCAACCAGCCCTGGGGACCTCGGAGCCCGCACCACCACAACTACTCGAACAGCGCCCCGGACGGGCTCACCCCCCCGTTCAACGAGAACCAAACCAGCTGCGGAGCACACCCGCGCCACACCGCTTCACGCCCGCAGCCCTTCCACCCGGGCCACGCCGCTGACCCACCAGCAGCCCACCGAACACTGCCGGCCGGCCCCGCACATCGCGAGGCCGGCCAGCAGCACCCGGCAGAAGCGACAGCCTGCCCACGCCCACCCGACGCCGAGCCCGACGAGCCGCGCGAGCCGACCCGACGCCAGTTCCGCCCTCCTGCCTTCCGGTTGTCGAGCCAGGTACCCAGCGCGAAGTGCGACACGACTCGCCCCCGGGGCTGGCCTCCACGACCTCCAACGGCTCCTCGTGCGGCCGGGGCACCCGCGGATGCCGCTCCCGCCCGACAAAGGGCCGCCGGCGCCGCCAGACCCTGGACGAACCGGGCCCGTGCGCGACACCTTCCGCTTCGCCTCCGCGGCGGCCCCGGCGGCCACCAGCCCGGCATCGCCTTCGACCCCGATCGCCGACAGCAGGCCCCACCGGTCCGCCCCCAGCCCCGGCCGGCCGGCCCGCTGCGCCCGCACCCACCGGCCGAGCTGCTCGCCCTCGAACACCGTGGCCGCGCCGGCACCCACAGCGGCGCGCACTCGTCCCCCGCCGCCCGAGCGACGGCCACGAAGGCGACGTGGGTGCGCACGACGGCCAGGACGTGGCCGACCCGCAGCCGCGCCGCCGTCTTGTCCCCGGGCAGCGGCGGCGAGGTGACGCCCTCCAACTCGGGGAAGGTCGCGGCGATCCGCACCGCGTGCTCGGTCAGGAACCACGTTCGCAGCTTCCCGGCCTGCGGCAGCACGACGCTCTCGACCAGGCCCTCGTCCTTGAGTCGCCGCAGTCGCTTGCGCAGCTGCTCCGGGCCCGAGCCCGGGGTGCCGGTGCTGATGGTGGAGGCCGACCGCTCGACCCTGGCCCCGGCCGACGTCGCCGCGGAGTTCCCCCGCTACCGCGAGCCGTTCCGCACCGAGGTCCGCGACAACGATCCGGCCCGCTCCGGCGAGGAGCCGGCCGACCGGACGGTGCACTGGTGGCGCCCCCGGTGATCTGTCCATTCCCTGACATTCGCCGGACGTATTTGCACAGGGCGCACAGAGCCGTGAAGAAACCCTGCGGAGGCCTGAACAGAAGTGCCTTGAAGTCCTTTCTCCGGGCCAACAGACTCATTGACGTCGCCGCAGTTGTGTGTCGAACCGAAGGAACCCGGAAATGGCCGAGGAGAGGTACATGGACGCTTCAGTGATCGTTGTGGGCGCGGGCCCCGCCGGAATGATGCTGGCGGGCGAACTGCGGCTCGCCGGCGTCGATGTCGTCGTTCTCGAGCGTCTCGCGGAGCGCACCGGAGAATCCCGTGGGCTCGGGTTCACCGCCCGCACCATGGAAATATTCGACCAGCGCGGAATTCTCGGCCGCTTCGGCGACGTCGAGACCAGCGACCTCGGTCATTTCGGTGGTCTGCCGATCGATTTCTCCGTTCTGGAAGGCGCCCAGCAGGCCGCGAAGTCGGTTCCGCAGTCCGCCACCGAGACGCACCTGGAGGAGTGGGCGACCAGCCTCGGCGCCGACATCCGGCGCAGCCACGAGGTGCTGGAGGTGACCGACGAGGGCGACGGCGTCCGCGTGAAGGTGCGCGGCCCGAAGGGCGAGCAGACGCTGCGCGCCGCCTACCTGGTCGGCTGCGACGGTGGCCGCTCGATGGTCCGCAAGGCGGCGGGGTTCGACTTCCCCGGCACCGCGGCGACGATGGAGATGTTCCTCGCCGACATCAAGGGCGTCGAACTCAAGACCCGCATGATCGGCGAGACCCTGCCCGGCGGCATGGTGATGGTCGGCCCGCTGCCCGGCGGCACCACCCGGATCATCGTCTGCGAGCGCGGCAACCCGCCGCAGCGCCGCGACACCCCGCCGCCGTGGCAGGAGGTCGCGGACGCCTGGAAGCGGCTGACCGGCGACGACATCTCGCACGCCGAGCCGGTCTGGGTCAGCGCCTTCGGCAACGCCACCCGCCAGGTCACCGAGTACCGGCGCGGCCGGATCATCCTGGCCGGCGACGCCGCCCACATCCACCTGCCGGCCGGCGGCCAGGGCATGAACACCAGCATCCAGGACTCGGTGAACCTGGGCTGGAAGCTCGCCGCCGTCGTCCACGGCACCGCCCCCGAAGGCCTGCTCGACACGTACCACTCCGAGCGGCACCGGGTCGGCAAGCGGCTGCTGATGAACACCCAGGCCCAGGGCCTGCTCTTCCTGAGCGGACCCGAGGTGCAGCCGCTGCGCGACGTGCTGTCCGAACTCATCGAGTACCCCGAGGTTGCCACCCACCTGACCGCCATGGTCAGCGGCCTGGAGATCACCTACGACGTGGGCACGGGCACCCACCCGCTGCTCGGCAAGCGCATGCCGAACCTGGAGCTCACCACCGCCAGGCGGGTCACCACCAGCACCGAACTGCTGCACTCCGCCCGCGGCTTGCTGCTCGACCTCACCGACAACCCGCGGCTGCGTGCCCGGGCGGCCGGCTGGTCCGACCGGGTCGACATCGTCACCGCCGAGCCCGGCCGCCGCACCGCCGCCAGTGGCCTGGGGGACACCACCGCCGTGCTGATCCGCCCCGACGGCTACATCGCCTGGGCCGCGCCCGGCAGCCACCACGACCTGCCGATGGCGCTGGAGCGCTGGTTCGGCAAGCCGCTCGCCGGCTGAGCGACCGACACCCCCACCGAACCGCACGTCAAGGAGGAGTACGCCCATGGCCACGCTGCAGGCAACGATCGCGGTCCACGCCGGTCCGGCGGAGGAACGCCGGGACGTCGTCACCGCGGCCCGCACGGTCTTCGCCCGCGAGGGCTGGACCCACACCACCGTCGAGGCGATCGCCGAGCAGGCCGGCCTCGAACCGGCCGCGGTGGAGCACTACTTCAGGGACAAGGAACAGCTGCTGCTGTCGGTGCTGCTGGACAGCGCCGCGTCCGTCGCCGCCGCGCTGACCGTCATCGCCGAGGACCACCTCGTCCAGGTGGACGACCTGGCGGCGGACCTCGCCGCCCTCGGCCGCGCCTGGCTGACGCCCATGACGACCTTCCCCGAGCACTTCGCCATCGTCCGGCACATCGGCGCCGAGGTCACCCGGCTGCCCGCCGGCGTCCTGGAGATGTGGCAGACCGCCGGCCCCCGGCAGGCCCAGCGCGAACTGGCCCGCCGGCTCCGGCGGATCGCCGACGCCGGACTGCTGGACATCGCCGACGCCGACCACGCGGCCGGCCGGTTCGTCCAGCTGGTCGCCGGCAGCGTCGTGCAGCGCTCGTTCCACGGCGCCCTGCCGCTCGCCGACTTCGAACGCGACGCCCTGGTCGACGCGGGCGTGGCGGACTTCATCCGGCTCTTCGGCCCCACCCGCGCCGCCTGAGGCGCCGACACCCACGGAAGAGAGAAGACCATGCACAGCACCCTGATCGTGGCCCGCATGGACGTCGAGTCCAGCGCCCAGGTCGCCAAGCTCTTCGGCGAGTTCGACGGCACCGACATGCCGCACCGGATGGGCACCCGCCGCCGCCAGCTGTTCGCCTACAACGGCCTGTACTTCCACCTCCAGGACTTCGACGGCGACAACGGCGGCGAACTGATCGAGGCGGCCAAGACCGACCCGCGGTTCGTCGGCATCAGCGAGGACCTCAAGCCGTTCATCGGCGCCTTCGACCCGGCCACCTGGCGCTCGCCCGCCGACGCCATGGCCACCCGCTTCTACAACTGGACGGCCTCCCAGTGACGCCGACCGCCACCGACACCAGGGAAAGGCACCGCCAGTGAGCCGCCGCGTAGTCATCACCGGGGTGGGAGTGCTGGCGCCGGGCGGAATCGGCGCCAAGAACTTCTGGAGTCTGCTGAGCGAAGGACGCACGGCGACCCGGGGGATCACCTTCTTCGACCCGTCCTCCTTCCGCTCCCGGGTCGCGGCCGAGGCCGACTTCGACCCCGAGCTGCACGGGCTGACCCCGCAGGAGATCCGCCGGATGGACCGCGCCGCGCAGTTCGGCGTGGTCACCGCCCGCGAGGCACTCGCCGACTCCGGCCTCGACCTGGCCGGCTTCGACCCGCACCGCACCGGCGTCACCATCGGCTCCGCGGTCGGCGCCACCGCCGGGCTCGACGACGAGTACCGGGTGGTCAGCAACAACGGCGTGCTCAACGAGGTCGACCACCGCTACGCCGTGCCGCACCTGTACAACTACTTCGTCCCGAGCTCGTTCTCGGCCGAGGTGGCCTGGGCGGTCGGCGCCGAGGGCCCGGCCACCGTGGTCTCCACCGGCTGCACCTCCGGCATCGACTCGGTCGGCCACGCCGTCGAGCTGATCCGCGAGGGCACCGCCGACGTGATGATCACCGGCGCGACCGACGCCCCGATCTCGCCGATCACCATGGCCTGCTTCGACGCCATCAAGGCGACGACCCCACGCAACGACGACCCCGCGCACGCCTCCCGGCCCTTCGACGGCACCCGCAACGGCTTCGTCCTCGGCGAGGGCAGCGCGGCGTTCGTCCTGGAGGAGTACGAGAGCGCGAAGCGGCGCGGCGCGCACATCTACGCCGAGATCGCCGGCTACGCCTCGCGCTGCAACGCCTTCCACATGACCGGCCTGCGCCCCGACGGCCGCGAGATGTCCGAGGCGATCAACGTGGCGCTGGCCGAGGCCCGGATGAACCCGGAGCAGATCGACTACATCAACGCGCACGGCTCCGGCACCAAGCAGAACGACCGCCACGAGACGGCCGCGTTCAAGCTGAGCCTCGGCCGGCACGCCTACCGGACCCCGGTCTCCTCCATCAAGTCGATGGTGGGGCACTCGCTGGGCGCGATCGGCTCGATCGAGATCGCCGCGTCGATCCTCGCGATGGAGAACAACGTGGTGCCGCCCACCGCGAACCTGCACACCCCCGACCCGGAGTGCGACCTCGACTACGTGCCGCTCACCGCGCGCGAGCACCGCACCGACGCCGTCCTCACGGTCGGCAGCGGATTCGGCGGGTTCCAGAGCGCGATGGTGCTGGCCCGTCCCGACAGGAGCGTGGCATGAGCGCCAGGACAGTGATCACCGGTATCGGCGTCGCCACCCCCAACGGGCTCGGCGTGGACGAGTTCTGGGCCGCGACCCGGATCGGCAAGAACGCCATCGACCGGATCACCCGGTTCGACCCGTCCTCGTACCCGTCGCAACTCGCGGGCGAGATCCGCAACTTCGAGGCGTCCGAGCACCTGCCCAGCCGGCTGATCCCGCAGACCGACCGGATGACCCGGCTCGCCCTGGTCGCCGCCGAATGCGCCTTCGACGACGCGGACGTCAAGCCCGACGACATCCCCGAGTTCGACATGGGCGTCGTCACCGCCTCCACCTCCGGCGGCTTCGAGTTCGGCCAGAACGAACTCCAGAAGCTGTGGAGCCAGGGCAGCCAGTACGTCTCCGCGTACCAGTCCTTCGCCTGGTTCTACGCCGTCAACAGCGGCCAGATCTCCATCCGCAACGGCATGAAGGGCCCCAGCGGCGTCGTCGTCAGCGACCACGCCGGCGGCCTCGACGCCATCGCGCAGGCCCGCCGCCAGATCCGCAAGGGCAGCAAGCTGATCTTCTCCGGCGGCTTCGACGCCTCGATCTGCCCCTGGGGCTGGGTCGCGCAGATCGCCGGCGGCCGGATGACCACCAGCAACGAGCCCGACCGTGCCTACCTGCCGTTCGACGCCGCCGCGAGCGGCTACGTCGCCGGTGAGGGCGGGGCGCTGCTGATCCTGGAGAACGAGGACACCGCCCGCGAACGCGGCGCGCAGAACATCTACGGCGAAGTCGCCGGCTACGGCTCGACGTTCGACCCGAAGCCGGGCACCGGACGCGAACCCGGGCTGCGCCGCGCCATCGAGACCGCGCTGGCCGACGCCGGTGTCACCGCGAGCGAGATCGACGTGGTCTTCGCCGACGCGGCCGGCACCCCGCGGCTGGACCGCGAGGAGGCCGACGCGCTGATCGCCGTGTTCGGACCCTCCGGCGTCCCGGTCACCGCGCCCAAGACGATGATCGGCCGCCTCTACTCCGGCGCCGCCCCCGTCGACGTGGTCGCGGCCGTCCTCGCCATGCGCGAGGGCCTGATCCCGCCGACCACCAACGTCGAACTCTCGCCCGAGTACGACATCGACCTCGTCGTCGGCCAGCCGCGCACCGCCCTGGTGCGCAACGCGCTGGTGCTCGCCCGCGGCTACGGCGGCTTCAACTCCGCCCTGGTCGTCCGCTCCCTCGACTGACCCCCACCCCCGCAAAAAAACACAACTACCGAAGGGGACCCCCATGTCCGCCCAGGAATTCACCATCGAGGACCTCAAGCGCATCCTGCTCGAAGGCGCCGGTGCCGACGAGGACGTCGACCTCGACGGCGACATCCTCGACACCGACTTCGAGGAGCTCGGCTACGAGTCCCTCGCGCTGCTCGAGACCGGTGGCCGGATCGAGCGCGAGTACGGCATATCCCTCGACGACGAGATCTTCGCCGACAACAAGACCCCGCGGACCCTGGTCGCCGCGATCAACGGCTACTTCACCGAACTCGTCGACGCCTGAGCCCTGAGCCCTGAGCCCTGACCGGCCCCCGCCGGGGTCCCGCGCCCCGGCGGGCCCGCAGCTCACCCCACTCTTCTTCGTTTGGAGCAGCAAAGCCATGTCGCAGCAGGACAAGCGGGTTGCCCTCGTCACCGGCGCCACCAGCGGGATCGGCCTCGCCGTCGCCCGGCTGCTGGCCGCCCAGAACCACAAGGTGTTCATCGGCGCCCGCAACGCCGAGAACGTCGCCGAGACCGTCAAGCAGCTCCAGGACGAGGGCCTGGAGGTCGACGGCACCACCCTGGACGTGCGCTCCTCGGACGACGCCCGGGCCTTCGTCCAGGCCGCCGTCGACCGCTTCGGCACCGTGGACGTGCTGGTCAACAACGCCGGCCGGTCCGGCGGCGGGGTCACCGCCGACATCGACGACGAGCTGTGGAACGACGTCATCGACACCAACCTCAACTCGGTGTTCCGGCTGACCCGCGAGGTGCTCACCACCGGCGGCCTGCGCCACAAGGACCGCGGCCGCATCATCAACATCGCCTCCACCGCGGGCAAGCAGGGCGTCGTCCTCGGCGCCCCGTACTCGGCCTCCAAGCACGGCGTGGTCGGCTTCACCAAGGCCCTCGGCAACGAGCTCGCCCCGACCGGCATCACCGTCAACGCCGTGTGCCCCGGCTACGTCGAGACGCCGATGGCCCAGCGCGTCCGCCAGGGCTACGCCGCCGCCTACAACGCCACCGAGGACGCCATCCTCGAGAAGTTCCAGGCCAAGATCCCGCTGGGCCGCTACTCGACGCCCGAGGAGGTGGCCGGCCTGGTCGGCTACCTGGCCTCCGACACGGCCGCCTCCATCACCTCGCAGGCGCTCAACGTCTGCGGCGGCCTCGGCAACTTCTGACCCGTCAGGCCCCCACCAACCCGCCCCCAGACCGAAGGAGTCACCAGCATGTCGCAGCCCGGCCTGCGCGAGGTGGAGCACGAGATCACGATCTCGGCCCCGGCCGCCGCCGTGTACCGGCTGATCGCCGAGGTGCAGAACTGGCCGCGGATCTTCCCACCGACGATCTTCGTCGACCACGTGGAGAAGTCCGCGGACGAAGAGCGCATCCGCATCTGGGCCACCGCCAACGGCGAGGCCAAGAACTGGACTTCGCACCGCACCCTGGACCAGGAGAACCTCCGGATCACCTTCCGCCAGGAGGTCTCCGCCCCGCCGGTCGCCGCCATGGGCGGCACCTGGATCATCGAACCGCTCTCCGCCGACTCGTCCCGCGTGCGGCTGCTGCACGACTACCGGGCCGTCGACGACGACCCCGGGTCGCTGAAGTGGATCGACGAGGCCGTGGACCGCAACTCGCGCTCCGAACTCGCCGCCCTGAAGACCAACGTCGAGGCCGCGCACGCCGCCGAGTACCTGACGTTCTCCTTCGAGGACACCGTCCAGATCAACGGCTCCGCCAAGGACGTCTTCGACTTCGTCAACGAGGCCCAGCTGTGGTCCGAGCGCCTCCCGCACGTGGCCACCGTCCGCTTCGAGGAGCCCTACCCGGGCCTCCAGGAGCTGGAGATGGACACCCGCGCCAAGGACGGCTCGGTGCACACCACCAAGTCGTACCGGGTGGCCTTCCCGCACCAGAAGATCGCCTACAAGCAGGTCACGCTGCCGGCGCTGATGACGCTGCACACCGGCTACTGGACGTTCACCGAGAACGCCGACGGCGTCGCCGCCTCCTCGCAGCACACCGTCACCCTGAACACCGCCAACATCGAGAAGATCCTCGGCGGGCAGGCCACGGTCGAGGACGCCCGGTTCTACGTCCACACCGCGCTGAGCACCAACAGCCGCGCCACCCTCGGCCACGCCAAGGAGCACGCCGAGAACCTCGCGAAGAACAAGGCGGCCTGACCATGGCCGGGGACCACACCGGGACCCAGGTGGTCGTGGTCGGCGCGGGCCCGGTCGGGCTGTTCCTGGCCGGCGAGCTCCGGCTCGGAGGCGCGGACGTGGTGGTCCTCGACCGGCTCACCGCACCGACCACCGAATCGCGGGCGTCCACCCTGCACGCCCGCACCATGGAACTCCTCGACGGCCGCGGCCTGCTCGCGCCGCTCGGCGAGATCCCGTCCGACCCGATGGGCCACTTCGGCGGCATCCCGCTCGACCTCACCCTGCCCGGCCCCCACCCGGGGCAGTGGAAGGTCCCGCAGACCCGCATCGAGGAACTCCTCGGCCAGTGGGCGGCGGACCTCGGCGCGGACATCAGGCGCGGCCACGAGCTGACCGGCCTCACCGTGACGGCCGATCACGTCGAGGCCGAGGTACGGACGGCCGGCGGAACGACGGAGTTCCTCCGGGCCGCGTACCTGGTCGGCTGCGACGGCGAGACCAGCGCCGTGCGCCGCCTGGGAGGCTTCGACTTCCCCGGCGCCGACGCCGGCCGCGAACTGCTGCGCGCCGACGTGGCGGGCATCGACATCCCCAACCGCCGCTTCCAGCGGCTCGCGGGGGGACTGGCCATCGCCGCCCGGCGTCCCGACGGAGTGACCCGGGTGATGGTGCACGAGTTCGGTGCGGCGCCGCGCGGAACGCAGCCGGAGTTCACGGACGTCGCCGACGCCTGGAAGCGCGTCACCGGCGAGGACATCGGCGGCGGCACCCCGCTGTGGGTGAACTCCTTCGGCGACGCCTCCCGGCAGGCCACCCGCTACCGCGACGGACGGCTCCTGCTGGCCGGCGACGCCGCCCACCAGCAGATGCCGATCGGCGGACAGGCCCTCAACCTCGGCCTCCAGGACGCCGCCAACCTCGGCTGGAAACTCGCCGCACAGGTCGCCGGTCGGAGCCCTGACGGGCTGCTGGACAGCTACCACACCGAGCGGCACGCCGTCGGCCGGCAGGTGCTGGGCAACATCGGGGCGCAGGCCCTGCTGCTGCTCGGCGACGGCGGGACCGACGCCACCCGCGAAGTGTTCGCCGAACTGATCGGCGGCAGCGAGAACGTCCGCACCCACCTGGCCGGAATGATCTCCGGCCTCGACATCCGCTACGACGTCGGGCCGGGCGCCCACCCCCTGCTCGGACGACGCCTGCCGCACTGGCAACTGACCACCGACGACGGCACGTCGACCACCGCGCAGGCACTGCGCGGCGGGCAGGGCCTGCTACTGCTCCTGCCCGGCGACGAAGCGCGCCGCACGGCCGCGGCGGCCGCCGCCGCACCGTGGGCACCGCTGGTGCGCACGGTCCGCGCGACCGCGCTGCCCGACACCCCCGCGCCGGGCGGCGGCGCCCTGCTGGTGCGACCGGACGGCTACGTCGTCTGGGCCGACACCGCCGACGCCGCCGACCTGCCGCAGGCGCTGACCCGCTGGTTCGGGAAGCCCGCGGCCACCACCAGGACGACGACACCGGCCACCGCGCCGGCCACGAAGTGGAGTACAGACATGGGAAGGCTCACCGGCAAGACGGCGCTCGTCACGGGTTCCAGCCGCGGCATGGGCCGCGCGACGGCGATCCGGCTGGCGCGGGAAGGCGCACTCGTCGCCGTCCACTACACCGCGAAGCAGGAGGCGGCCGAAGAGGTCGTCGAAACCATCGAGAAGGACGGCGGCCGCGCCTTCACCGTGCGCGCCGAACTCGGCGTCCCCGGCGACGTGCACGAGCTGTTCCTCGCCCTGGAGGCCGGACTGCGCGAGCGCACCGGCAGCACCGACCTGGACATCCTGGTCAACAACGCCGGTGTGATGGGCGGGGTCAAGCCCGAGGAGACCACCCCGGAGAAGTTCGACGAACTGTTCGCGGTCAACGCCAAGGCGCCGTTCTTCCTCATCCAGCGGGCGCTGAAGAACATGCCCGACGGCGGACGCATCATCAACATCACCTCCGGCCTCACCCGGTTCGCGAACCCCGACGAGATCGCCTACGCGATGACCAAGGGCGCCGTCGACCAGTTGGCGCTGCACTTCGCGAAGTACCTCGGCCCGCGCAACATCACCATCAACTCGGTGGCACCGGGCATCACCCGCAACAGCAACCCGGTCTTCGCCATCCCCGAGGCGGTGCAGGCGATGGCGCAGCTGTCCGCCTTCAACCGGGTCGGCGAGCCCGAGGACGTCGCCGACGTGGTGGCCTTCCTCGCCACCGACGAGGCCCGCTGGATCACCGGCTCGTTCGTCGACGCCACCGGCGGCACCCTGCTCGGCTGAGGCCGGGCCACCCCATCGGGGCCGGCCGCGGGACCCCCCGCCCGCGGCCGGCCCGCCCCCGAAACCCACGCCCCGGGACCCCACGCCCGGAACGCCCACGCCCCGGGACCCCACGCCCGGAACGCCCACGCCCCGGCACCCCACCCTGTGGCACCCCAACCTGTGGCACCCCAACCACCCCTGCGGAACGGGATCATGACGCTCTCGACACCCACGCGCCCGGCCGCCCGGGCCGACGCACGCTGGACCCCCGTCCTGTGGGGCCTGCTGTTCGTGCTCGCCGGCAACATGCTCATCGACGCCCTGGAAGTGTCCGTCGCGCTGGTCGCGCTGCCCTCGGTCGGCGCCGACCTGGGACTCGCGACGGCCGAACTCCAGTGGCTGGTCTCCGGATTCGCGGTCGGCTTCGGCGGGCTGCTGCTGTTCGGCGGCCGCCTGGTCGCGATCCGCGGCCGGCGCCCGGTCTACCTGGCCGCGCTGCTGGTGTTCGCCGCCGCCTCACTGGTGGGCGCGCTGGCCGACAGCATGGCGCTGCTGGTGGCCACCCGCTTCGTCAAGGGTTTCTGCGCGGCGCTGACCGCGCCGACCGGACTCGCCATCATCGCCGCCACCTTCCCCGAAGGACCGGCCCGCCGGCGGGCGCTGTCGGTGTACTCGCTGTTCGGCGCGGGCGGGTTCTCCGCCGGGCTGCTGCTGTCCGGGGCGCTCACCGGACTCGGCTGGCGCTGGACCTTCGCCTTCCCGGCCCCCGTCGCCCTGGCGCTGTTCGCCGCCGCGCTCCGCCTGATCCCGCGCGACCTGCCCGACGAGAAGGCCCCGCGCCGCTACGACGCGGCGGGCGCGGCCACCCTCACCGGCGCGGTGATGCTGCTGCCGGCCGCCCTCACCTCGGGGGCGCGGTACGGCTGGGACGCCCCGGTCACCGTCGCGGCGTTCCTGCTCGCGGCGCTGCTCGCGGCCGCCTTCGTGCGGATCGAACTCACCGCCCGCGAACCGCTGGTGCGGCTCGACCTGCTGCGCCACGGGCCGCTGCTGCGCTCCGCGCTCGGCGCCGGCGCGCTCAACGGCTCGTACCTGGGCCTGCTGCTGGTCGCCACCCTCGACTTGCAGCAGCGCGCGGGCCACGGCCCCTGGCTCACCGGCCTGGCGTTCCTGCCGGCCGCCGCCCCGCTCGCCCTGACCGCGCTGCACTCCGGCCGGCTGGTCGCCCGCTTCGGCCCGCCCCGGCTGATCGCGGCGGGCGCCGCCGCGGCGCCGCTCGGCTACCTCCTCTACTCGCCCGACGGATCCGAACTGTCGTACGTGACAGGCGTGTTGCCCACGATGCTGCTGCTCGGAGCGGCGTTCGTGCTGGCCTTCACCGCCTTCCACGTGCAGGCCACCGGTTCCGTGGCCCCCGCCGACCAGGCGGCGGCCGGCGGGCTCTACCAGACCTTCGTGCAGCTGGGGGCGGCCGTCATGACCGCCCTGTGCGGCTCGTTGTACCCCACGGGGCAGCGGCCGGTGCTGTACCTGATCACGGCCGTCGGCCTGCTCGGCCTGGCCGTCGCACTCCACGGCCTAGGACAGGCCCTCGTGCCCCGGCGGGCGGCGCACACCGCCGCCCGTCAACTCCCCGAATGAGAACAGGAAAAGGTGAAGAAGATGTCGAACGATCCGCTGCGGCTGGCCGTCATCATCAGCAGCGTCCGCGAGGGCCGGTTCGGACCGGTCGTGGGCGAGTGGTTCACGGAGCAGGCGAAGGGACGCGGCGACCTCGAGGTCGACGTCATCGACCTGATCGAGCACGAGATGCCGTTCGCGCACTCGTTCAACCCGTCCGGTGACGCCCTCGAGCAGCTCTCGAAGATCTCGCCCCGCCTGGAGGCGGCCGACGCGTTCGTCGTGGTGACGCCGGAGTACAACCACAGCTTCCCGGCCTCGCTGAAGCACGTCATCGACTGGCACTACACGCAGTGGCGCGCCAAGCCGGTCGGCTTCGTCTCCTACGGCGGTCTGGCCGGCGGCCTGCGCGCCGTCGAGCAGCTGCGGCCGATCTTCGCCGAGCTGCACGCGGTGACCGTCCGCGACGTCGTCAGCTTCCACACCCCGTGGGAGAACTTCGAGAACGGCAAGCCCAAGGACGAGACCGGCCCGGCCGGCGCCGCCAAGGTGCTCCTCGACCAGCTCTCCTGGTGGGCCAACGTGCTGCGCGAGGGCCGCACCCGGATCCCGTACCAGGCCTGACCCGCGGCTCCGGGGGGAGCGCGGCACACACCGCGCTCCCCCCGGAGCGGCGCCAACCGGAAAGGGACATGACTGTGAACCGCACGGCGCGCCCCACCCGCACGTGCACCGCCGGCACCGGGGCGGTGACGGCGCCCGACCGGGCCCGACTCGCCGCCGCCGACCACGCCGAACGCACCCGGGTCCTCGACGCTTACGTCCGCCAGGAGCTCGGCCGGGTCCTCGGCATCGCCCCCCACCAGGTGGACACCACCGGCCGGCCGATGCGCAGCCTGGGCGTCGGCTCCATCGCCGGGCTGGAACTCCAGCGCCGGATGGAGCACGCCCTCCAGGTCGAGCTCAACCTGCAGATGCTGCTGCTCGCCAACAGCGCGGCCGAGCTGGTGGAGTGCCTGGCCGGACAGCTCGGCCCGCTCGGCCCGCACCCGGCGGCGGTGGCCGCCCCCCACGGCACCGCGGTCCCCGCATGACCGCCGCCCGGGCCACCGTCCGCACGCTTGCCGACCAGGAGTTCACCCTCGGCGACGGCAGGCTCGACCTCTGGCTGATGCGCAGTCCGCACCCGGCCACCGCGCACCTGCTCGACCGCTCCGAGCTCGACGCCGCCGAGCGCCGCCGCGCCGACTCCTTCGTCCGCCCCGCCGACGGACTGCTGTACGCGACGGTCCACGTCGCGCTGCGCCGGCTGCTCGGCCGCTACCTGCACACCGCGCCCGAGGACGTGCGCTTCACCCGCGAGCCGTGCCCCGGTTGCGGCGAACGCCACGGCCGCCCCGCGCTGGACAGGTCCCCGCTGCCCCTGCACTTCTCGCTGTCGCACAGCAGCGCCGTCGCCCTGATCGGCGTCGCCACCGCACCGCTCGGCGTGGACGTCGAACGGCTGCCCCGGGCCGAGACCATCGAGGTCTGCACCGGCGCCCTGCACCCCGAGGAACAGGCCGAACTGGCGGGCCACCAGCACGAGTTCGAGCGGGCGGAGGGCTTCGGGCGGATCTGGACCCGCAAGGAGGCCTACCTCAAGGGCATCGGCACCGGCCTGAGCCGGTCGCCCGCCCAGGACTACCTCGGCGCCCGCTCCGCCCGCCACCCGGCCGGCTGGACGGTGTTCGACGTGCCCTGCACCACCACCCACGCGGCCGCCGCGGCCGTGCGCAGCGCCGGCCCCCTGACCGCCGGGGTCCGCTGGCTGGACGAGGGGTGGCTGCACGCCGCTCCGGCGCCGGCCCTCGCCGGCTGAACGACCGGGGCCTGTCCGGCAAGGCCCTTGAACGGCCAGGACCCGTCCGACCCGACTTTTGACCAAGGAGAGTGGGAACCACATGTCCGCGAGCGACCAGACGATACGGGCCCGCATCGAGGAGTTGACGGAGCTCAAGGAGACGGTGCGCGCCGGAGACGACGCCGCCACCGAACGCCAGCACGCCAAGGGCAAGCTCACCGCCCACGAGCGCGTCCAACTCCTGCTGGACAAGGGCTCGTTCAACGAGGTCGAGGCGCTGCGCCGGCACCGCGCCACCGGCTTCGGCCTGGAGCGGAAGAAACCGCACAGCGACGGCGTCGTGACCGGCTGGGGCACCGTGCACGGCCGCACCGTCTTCGTGTACGCCCACGACTTCCGGATCTTCGGCGGCGCGCTCGGCGAGGCGCACGCCCAGAAGATCCACAAGATCATGGACCTGGCGGAGGCGGCCGGCGCCCCGCTGGTCTCCCTCAACGACGGTGCGGGCGCCCGCATCCAGGAGGGCGTCACCGCGCTCGCCGGGTACGGCGGCATCTTCCTGCGCAACACCCGCGCCTCCGGCGTCATCCCGCAGATCTCGGTGATGCTCGGCCCGTGCGCGGGCGGCGCCGCCTACTCCCCGGCGCTCACCGACTTCGTGTTCATGGTCCGCGAGACCTCGCAGATGTTCATCACCGGACCGGACGTCGTCAAGGCCGTCACCGGCGAGGAGATCACCCAGAACGGCCTCGGCGGCGCCGACGTGCACGCCGGCACCTCGGGCGTCGCGCACTTCGCGTACGACGACGAGGAGCACTGCATCGAGGACGTGCGGTACCTGCTGTCCCTGCTGCCCGCCAACAACCGCGAACTCGCCCCCGTCGAGCGCTCCGGTGACCCCGCCGACCGGCTCAACGAGTCGCTGCTCGACCTCGTCCCGGCCGAGCCCGGCAAGGCCTACGACATGCGCAAGGTGATCGCCGAAGTCGTCGACGACGGCGAGTACTTCGAGGTGCACTCGGCCTGGGCGCCGAACATCGTCTGCGCGTTCAGCCGGCTCGACGGGCACGTGGTCGGCATCGTCGCCAACCAGCCCTCCGCGATGGCCGGCGTGCTGGACATCGAGGCCTCCGAGAAGGGCGCGCGGTTCGTCCAGTTCTGCGACGCCTTCAACATCCCGCTGATCACCCTGGTCGACGTGCCCGGCTTCCTGCCCGGCGTCGACCAGGAGCACAACGGCGTCATCCGGCGCGGCGCGAAACTCCTGTACGCGTACTGCAACGCCACCGTGCCGCGGATCTCCCTGGTGGTCCGCAAGGCCTACGGCGGCGCCTACATCGTCATGGACTCGCGCTCCATCGGCGCCGACCTCGCGCTCGCCTGGCCCACCAACGAGATCGCCGTGATGGGCGCCGAGGGCGCCGCCAACGTGGTCTTCCGCCGCGAGATCAACGCCGCCGACGACCCCGAGGCCGTCCGCGAGGCGCGCATCCAGGAGTACAAGGACGAGCTGATGCACCCGTACTACGCGGCCGAGCGCGGCCTGATCGACGACGTCATCGACCCGCGCGAGACCCGCTCCGTGCTGATCCGCTCGCTGGACATGCTGCGCGCCAAGCACTCCGAACTGCCGTCCCGCAAGCACGGCAACCCGCCGCAGTGACCACCCGCCACCGAGAGAGAAGACCCGACGTGACCACTCAACCCTCCGACGTCCTCCGCATCGAGAAGGGCATGCCCACCGACGAGGAACTGGCCGCCGTCACCGTGGCCCTGCTCCTCGCCACCAGCCGGGCCGCGGACCCCTCCGGCACCGCCACGCTGGCCCGCGCCCGCTGGCGGCGGGTGGACCGCACCTTCGGCCACCGCACCCCCCGCAGCTGGCGCAGCGAGGCCTCGCACCTCGCCCGCACCTTCGGCGAAGCCGCATGACACTCACCATCGAGGACCTCGCCGCCGAACTCGCCGCGCTGCGCGCCCGGGTCCAGGAACTCACCGACGGCGCGGAGATCAGCGCACTGATCAACCGCTACGTCACCCTGCTCGACACCCAGGACGAGCACGGCTACGACGAGACCTGGCCGCCCACCGTCTTCACCGACGACGCGGTGCTGCACTTCCCGATCGGCACCCACCGGGGCATCGACGGGGTGGCGCGGTTCCACTACGAGGCCAAGGCCAAGTTCGACCGCACGCTGCACCTGAGCGCCAACCACGCGATCAGCCTGGACGGCGACCGGGGCACCGTCCGGTTCCACGTGGTGGCCACCCACGTGCACCACCGGGAGGCCGGCGCGGCGCTGTTCGACATCGGCGGCCACTACGGCGGCGTGGTGGTGCGCACCGCGCAGGGCTGGCGCTTCCAGGAGTGGAGCTTCAACCTCACCTGGGCCGACGGCCCCGGCCCCGACGGGACCCCGGTGCAGTGAACCGGCCGCCGTGCGGGCAGCAGGAGAGGCGGTACGAGCGGGCCGCCCGTACCGCCTCCCGGGCGGGGTGTTCAGCGCTTGCCGAAGAACGCCAGCAGCTCGGGCGGGAAGGCGCCGGACGCCGCGGCCTGCGCGGTGAAGGACTCGGCCAGCTCCGTCAGCCGGGCCACGGACTCGGCGCCCAGGTGCTCGTACGGTGCGCGGTCGAGCCGGTCGGTCTCCGCCTCCAGCTGCGTGCGCAGCAGCTCGCCGTGCGCGGTCAGCGCCCCGTCCGCGTCCATCAGGCCGCGTTCGCGCAGCCGGTCCTCGGCGGCGGACCAGTCGGCCTCGGTCCAGCCGCGCTTGGTCATCACGACCTCCTTGGGCATGCCGTCGCCGCTCGCGCAGTGCGAGACCAGGGCGTCGATCCCGTCGAGCTCGGCGTGCTGGAGCGCCGCGATGTGGGCGTCGCCGCGGTGCTCGCGCAGCAGGGTGGCGGCGTACCAGAGCGCCAAGTGCGGTTCCTGCGGCACCGGTTGGTCGGCGTGGGCGGAGAACATCGGACGCCCGGCGCGCTGCCCGGCCCCGGCGGCGGACAGCGCGAGCCGGGCGGCCTCGGCCATCCCGGCCGAGGCCAGCGTCTCCTCGCCGAGGTGGCGGCGCAGCAGGGCGTCCACCGCGGCCAGCCGCAGTTCGACGACGGTGGCGGGCGGTACCAGGCTCCACACGTGCGGCAGGTGCTCGGCGATCAGCGGGTGCGCGAAGCCGTAGAACGCGGCCGTGACCGTGCCCGCCGCCACCGGGCCGAGCGGGCCGGCCCGGCCCGCGAGGTAGACGGCCATCGAGTCGTCGACGCCGTACTCCGCCAGGCTCTCGGCGAAGTCCGGGCTGAAGTAGACGGTCGAGTGCAGCGCGTTGAGGGCTTCCTGGCAGCGGCGCCCGGCGAGCGGGGACAGCGGAATCGGGGTCATGGCCGAGACGGTAAATGGCGCCCGTGTCATATCGAAAGGCCGCTGTGTCAGAACTGCTGAAACAAATGTCAGAACGAGGAAAAGAATGCCGAATTCGCCGTGGGGGAGCGGAGAGTTGAGGTTCGAGACGTGCGCGAATACGGGCGAGGAAGAGGAACAGTCATGACACACGAGACCAGCGCCGCCGCCGGGCGGCCCGCCGGCGGCCGCCCGCTGCTGGTGACACTGCTGCTGGCCAGCATGCTTACCACCATGGCCGGGGCGATCGTGGCACCGGCCCTTCCGGCGATGGAGAAGCACTTCGCCGACGTCGGCCACGTCGGGCTGCTGGTGCGCATGGTGCTCACCGTGCCCGGCCTGGCCATCGCCTTCGGCGCGCCGGTGGTGGGCGCGCTGATCGACCGGAGCGGGCGCAAGCCGATCCTGGTCGCCTCGGTCGCCCTGTTCGCCGTGGCGGGCAGCACCGGCCTGTTCCTGAGCAACCTGTACGCGATCCTGGTGTTCCGGCTGCTGCTCGGCATCGCCGTCGCCGGCATCATGACCGCGACCACCACCCTGGTCGCCGACCACTACCCCGGGCAGCAGCGCTCCCGGGTCCTCGGACTCCAGGCCGGTTTCATGGGCTTCGGCGGCGTGGCCTTCCTGTCCCTCGGCGGCGCC
Source organism: Kitasatospora sp. NPDC004615 (assembly GCF_042873545.1). Lineage (NCBI taxonomy): Bacteria > Bacillati > Actinomycetota > Actinomycetes > Kitasatosporales > Streptomycetaceae > Kitasatospora > Kitasatospora sp. NPDC004615. The sequence goes on along the minus strand of NZ_JBIALQ010000001.1, from coordinate 1,281,657 downwards.
CTGGCCGACATCAGCTGGCGCGGCCCGTTCGCCATCTACCTGGTGGCCGTGCCGATGACCTTCCTGACCCTGTGGCTGATCCGCGAACCGCGCCCCGCGGACGGCGCCGCCGCCGAGGCCGGGGCGGCCGACACCGCGGGCGGCTTCCCGAAGCTGGCCTTCGGCATCTACGCCCTGGTCTTCGCCGCCCAGCTGGTCTTCTACGCCATCCCCTCCCAACTCCCGTTCTACCTCGATGAGTTGGCCCACGTCGGGGCCGGTGGCAGCGGACTGGCCATCGCCCTGATGAGCCTGTCCACCGCACTGGTCGGACTGTCCTACGGGCGGATCGGCAAGAACCGCAGCCACCGCACCATCGCCGTCACCACCTTCGTCCTGCTGGCGGTCGGTTACACCGCGATCGGCGCCGCCACCGGCGTGCCGCTGGTGCTCGCCGGGCTGCTGGTGGCCGGCGCCGGCATCGGCCTGCTGATCCCCAACCTCAACACCTGGCTGGTGTCGCGCACCCCCGTCGCGATGCGCGGCCGGGCCCTGAGCGGCGTCACCTCGACCCTGTTCCTCGGCCAGTTCGTCTCGCCCCTGGTGAGCCAGCCGGTGAGCGGCGCCGTCGGCATCGGCGGCGTCTACCTGACCGCCGCCGGCTTCGCCGCCGTCGTCGCCGTGCTGGTCCTGCTCACGGTGCGCGGCGGGACGGCCCGACCGGCACCGCGAACGGACGCCGCACGCAAGCCCGTTGAGGTCCCCGCGGAGGCCTGAGCCGTCAGCCGCCCACCGCCCGCGTCCCGTACGTCTTCAATTCGAGAAAGGCCCCCGCATGGCTCCCGCCGAGACCCCGGTCCGCCGCGTCGAGATCGTCCTCGACATCATCTGCGCACACTCCTACATCGGCTACGCGCGCTTCACCGAAGCCGCCCGCCGCTTCCGCGCCGACGGCGGCCGGCTCGAAGTCACCTTCCTGCCGTTCCAGCTCGACCAGGACTCCACCAGCGAGGGCGAGCCGTTGATCCCGGTCCTGCTGCGCAAGTTCGGCCCCGACGCGCTCGCCAGCACCGAACGCGTCGCGAAGACCGCCGCCGCCGACGGCCTCGACCTGCGCTTCGCCGAGGTCGTGCACACCCAGACCTTCGACGCCCACCGCCAGATCCTGCACGCCGCCCGGTCCGGCCGCGCCGAGGAGATGACCGAACGCCTGTTCCGCGCCTACTTCACCGAGGGCCTCAACGTGGCCGACCCGGACGTCCTCGCCGGCCTCGGCCAGGAAGTCGGAGTCGACAAGCCGATGGCCGACGGCGAGGGCACGGAGGAGACCCGCACCATGCTCCAGCACGTGCACCACCGGATGCGGGTGCGCTCCATCCCGCAATTCCTGTTCGACGACGGCACCGTGCTGAGCGGCGCCCAGCCCGTGAGCGCCTTCGAAGCCGCCCTGCGCGCCGCGGCGCCACACGTGAACGCCCATGACTGAGCCGCAGAGCACCCGCCCACCCCAGGTACGCCGGATCACCCTCGACGCGGCTGGCGTACCGCTCTCGGCCCTGCTCGCCGAGACACCCGCACCGCCGCGCGCCGTCATCGTCGCCATCCACGGCGGCGGCATGAGCGCCGGCTACTTCGACAGCCGGGCCCGCCCCGGACTCTCCCTGCTCACCCTCGGCGCCGAACTCGGCTACACCGTCCTGGCGATCGACCGGCCCGGCTACGGCGCGTCCGCCGAACACCTGCCCGACGGACAGGGCGTCCTGGACCAGGCCGACACCCTGAACGCCGCCCTCGCCGACTTCGCCCGCGACCGCGACATCGGCGGCGGCTTCTTCCTCCTCGCCCACTCCAACGGCGGCAAACTCGCCCTCGCCGCAGGCGCCCGCACCGGCGAACACCCCCTGATCGGGCTCGACATCTCCGGCCTCGGCAGCCGCCTCGCGGTCGAACCGCACCAGATGCCCGGCTCCGACGGCCACGGCGCCTGGCGCAAACACTGGGGCGCGCTGCGCCTCTACCCGCCGGACGCCTTCCGGCTCGGCCGCTCCCTGGTCTCGCCCGTCCCCACCCGCGAGGCCCAGGAGGGCCCGCTGTGGCCCGAGCTCTACCCCGGACTCGCCGAACTCGTCCGGGTACCCGTCCGGTTCACCTTCGCCGAGCAGGAACAGTGGTGGCACTTCGACGAGGAGGCCATCGCCGCCCTGCGCAGACCGCTCGCCGCCCCCCGGGTCGCCGTCGACCACCAGCCGGACGCCGGACACAACATCAGCCTCGGCTGGGCGGCCCGCACCTACCACCTGCGCGCGCTGGCCTTCCTGGAGGAGTGCCTGCTCGCCCAGGACGCCGCGCCGCCGCGGCCGGTACGGCGCCGGGCCTCCGCCGAACTCCCGGCATCCGCCGGCGAGTTCGACGACCGCCTCGACGACCGTGCGGCCCCCTGCCTGGTCTGACCCCTGCTCCGCCTGTTCCTGCTCGTCCCGCTCGTCCCGACCCGTTCCGCTCGTCCCGCTCGTCCCGACCCGTTCCGCTCGTCCCGCTCGTCCTGACTCGTTCCGCTCGTTCCGCCTGTTTCGCCGACCCGGAAAGGATCCCCGCGTGACTTCCGACCTGTTGGAGAGCCAAGACCGGACCACCTTCGAGATATTCGGCACCAGGCCCGCCGTCGCGGGCCGCGTGTTCACCCGCCCCGCCCTGCTGGCCGGTGAGGACCGGGACGCCCCGGACCACCACATCTTCCGGGGCACCGACTGACCGGCCCGCGGTGCCCCGGCCCGGTGCCCCGGCCCGGTGGGGCGGGCCGGGGTCACCGACCGCCGGGCGGCGTGCTACTCACCCACCTGCTCGCCCGCGGAACGGGTGTGCACCACCCGGTAGGTGTTGACGTCCCGCCAGGTGCTCAGCGCCGCGACCCGCTCGTCCACCTTCACCCGCTCCGCTCCCCGCTCGGCCTCCGGACGGCCGCGGAAGGCGTCGTGGGCCTCCTTGCTGTCCCACTGCCCGTACACCACAACGAACCTGCCCTCGACACCGCGGGCGCGCAGCCCGCGCAGCACGGTGTGGGTGCGGTAGCCGGGCACGTCCACCAGCCACCCCTGCGAGGCGCCCAGGGCGTCGATCAGCTCGTCCTGGTCGGCCTCCGCGACGCCGAACAGCTCGATGACGGTCCAGTCGTCCCGCTCGGGCGACAGCTCGGTGCCGCCGGCCTCCCGCTGCTGCGTGAACGCGATCTCGTTCTGCAACAGCCGCACGGAGGTGGCGAGTTGACCGAACGCCGGCGCTGTGCGGCGCTTGAACTCCTCGTCGGCGTAGCGGGCCTCCAGGTCCGCGGCGCTGCGCCACTGGATGAAGTTGGCGGTGCCCGGGCTGTCCTGCCCCGCGTGGACGGTGGTGGAGATCCAGCCCTCGATGTCGGCGGTGTCGGTGACCCCGCGCATGGCCGTCAGCAGCTCCTGCTGCTTCTCCGGGGTGGCGGTGGTGAACACGTTGAGGACGGTGAGGCGCCCGTCGTTGGCGGTGATCTTCGGCATTCTCTCGGCTCCTGACTTGAGGGAAATCGCGCTGTCCGGGACTCCTGGCTCCGTCCCGAGGTCACTTCAACCGACCGGACAGCGCTTCGAACTGTGAGGCGAACCAGCCGGTGCGCTACCCGGCGAAGGCCGCCGCGTGCTCCTCGGCCCAGCCGGCGAAGGAGCCGGCCGGACGGGCCGTCAGCCGCTCCACCGTGCTGTCCACTCCCGTCTTCGCTCCCGCCAACTGCCGCTCGGCACTGGCCAGCAGCGCCTCGGCGACCGGCCCCGGGTACCGCCGCGACCACTGGGCCAGGGCCTGCTCCCGGCCCAACTCCTCGAACCTGACCGGGCGTTGGAGCACCCGGCCGATCCACTCCGCCTGCTCGGCCGCGCTGATGGCCTCCGGGCCGGTCAGCGTGTACGCCTTGCCCTCGTGCCCGGGTTCGGTGAGTGCCTTCACCGCCACCCGCGCGATGTCGCGAGGGTCCACGCACGAGTTGCGCGTGGTGCCGTACAGCGCGCGGACGACACCTTCGGCCCGGACGGTCGCCGCCCAGCCCAGCGTGTTCGACATGAACGATCGCGGCCGGAGGAACGTCCAGTCGAGCCCCGACGCGCGGATGCTCTCCTCCGCCCCGCGCTGCCAGCGGGTGATCAGATCGTCGGCCAGCGGATCCGTGACGGCCGCGGCGGAGAGCTTGACCAGGTGCCGCACACCGGCACTCCGGGCCGCCGCCACGAAGCGGACATCGTCCTGCCCGCCGACGTCGCTGGTCACCACGAACGCCGAACTCGCCCCCCGCAAACCGCGCTTCAGCGACTCCTCGTCCCGATAGTCACCCTCAACGACCTCGTCCGCTTCACTCATACGCGTGACACGGCCCGGATCCCTGGCCAGAATGCGCAACGGCACCCGGCCGGACAGCCGACGGACCACCTCGCGTCCCACCGTCCCGGTGGCACCCGTGACCAGGATCATCGTCGCCGCCCGCTCACCCGAGCTCGCCGCGAAGCGTGGCCTCGAACACCGGACGGTCGCCCTGACGCCCGGTCACCCGCACGGCCGGCTCCCCGGTCGCCGGGTCCGTGACCTCCTGTGCCTGGATCAGGCAATCCTCGGTCAGCTCCACGTAGTTGAAGAAGGACGCGTCGGCGGCCCAGGGAGCGAACGCCCCCGGCCGGGCCACCGCCGTGGCCGCCTGCCGCGCCGCCTCCAGCAGGAGCATGCCCGGCACGTGGTCCTTGGGGCTCTGGAACAGGGTCCGGTGCTCGGTGTCGACCCGCAGCAGCCACTCCCGTTCCCGCGAGCCGGCCGACAGCAGGACGTCCTCGTCCCGGGAGCGCCCCACCGCCGCCGCCGCGACGGCCGGCACCGCGGGCCGCACCGACAGCAGATCGGTCCGGCCGCCCCGCAGTCGCCGGTACACACCCGGGCTGACCACCTGGAAGTCGATGCTGCCACCGGCCACGGTGACCCCAGCCAGCCGGATCTCGATCCTGGCCTCGGTCGTGCCCCGCGACCTGCCCCCGAAGCCCGGAATCGAGACCCGGACCCGCAGGTCCGTCGGATCCGCCCCGACCGCGAGACGCTCGGGGGAGCAGTGGTACCGCATGTTCTGCAGTACGAACGCCTGGCCGACCGGGACGCCGAAGCCCGCGTGCGCCACCAAGTGGACGGACTGGCGCACGGTTTCGGCGACCAGCAGCGGATCCACCCGGCGCCCGGCCATCAGCTCGAAGAAGGGGTGACGCGCGGGCCACTGCCCGGTCAGCACGAAGGTGTCCGCGCCGGTCCGCCGCCAGCCGTGCAGGAACGCGTCCTGGGCGCGGGCGCGGTGGAGCATCTCCAGCGTCGCGATGCCGGATTCCGGCTGAACGTGCAGTGCGTCGGGTGCGGTCAGCGTCGCCTCGAGCATGGTCCCCCCCTTGGGGTAGGTAATGTGTTGTAAAATACAGACTGGACGGTTTCGCTGTACGGTGAGTATGTGTCAGTGTGCGTTCAGTAACCAGCAACGCTTGAGGGGCACGGAGGAGGCTGTATGGCCATTCAGGACAGGGCGATCCGAACCAGAAAGACAATCGTCGCCGCGGCGGCGAAGGTCTTCGAGGAGCACGGGTACCAGGCCGCCACGATCATGCAGATCCTCAAAGAGGCCGGCGTGACAAAGGGTGCTTTGTACTTCCACTTCAAGTCCAAGGAGGACCTGGCCCGCGGGGTCCTCGCGGAACAGGGGCAGACCGCCGAACTGCCCGACCGGAACATCAAGGCCCAGCAGTTGGTCGACCTGGTCATGCTGCACGCCCACCGCCTGCAGACGGACCCGCTGGTCCGTGCCTCGGTGCGCCTGACCCTCAACTCGCTGGAGCAGGACCTCGACCGCTCCGGCCCCTTCCAGGAGTTCGGCAGGATCTGCCGCAGCATCCTCGCCGCCGCGAAGGAACAGGGCGAACTGCTTCCCCATGTCGACGTGGCGGAAGCCTCCGACGTGGTCGTCGGCTCCTTTGGCGGCATCCAGGCCATGTCCGAGGCCCTCACCGGCTACCAGGACCTCGACCGCCGCGCCCAGTCCCTGCTGCGCTACCTGCTGCCGAGCATCGTGGTCCCCTCCGTCCTCGCCGCCCTGCTCTACGGCGCCGACCGAGGTGGCCAGGTGTACCAGGAGTTGACGGCCCCGTAGGGCGAGTCGTGAGCCGCGCCACCGTCATTCCGGGTGGTGCGGCTTTGTGTTGCGGTGCACAGCGACCTTGGCATGACGGCTCCAGCAATGAGAAGCGAACTCTGGCCAGTTGGGTGGATCGCGCGCGGGCGAACGTGAGCGGGCAGTCGCACCGCACGTCCCACTGATCGCCGCATCACCCTGATCGAATAACAGCCACTACACCCCGTGCGCCCGCCGAACAAATCGGACGCCACACCCCAGAACGCCCCGCACAAGCTCCGAGGCGGCCGGCTGACTTCATCGATCAAGAGCAAGTAGCCAATAAGATACAGGCGGGTCGGTTTTTAATCAAGGCTCCCTCGAGCGCCCCTCGAGCACTCTGTGCAGCCCCCGTCACACTCGACCACCTGACCCCCTCTCTCCACCGCCACCCACCCCGAGCCCCCACGCGACGAGCCTGCGCGGCGGGGCCGTTCTCCGTCAACACCGCTACTGCGTCCGCAGATTGAGTGACGACCGGTGATTTCCCCGTGACACGGGGACAGGCCCGCCGAATTGGCGGGCCTGTCCTTGGTCCGGCGGAGTAGCAGTCAACTCCCGTCGTAGCCGTGGCGACTTGACGTTTGGTCTGCCAGATCTTCGCTCCCGTGCGGCGCGGTCGGCGCGGTCAGCGCAGGCAGCGCGCGGGGTGGAGGAACCAGGCCGGCTCGGTGCGTCGGTGCAGCCCTGGCCGTCCGGCCTGGCCATCCCGAGCAGCCCGGCCGCGATGCTGTTGCGCAGCGCGGTGAGCGCCTGCTCCGGCTTCTCGTCCAGCTCGGCGGCGGTGGGCAGATCGTAGTTGCTCGGCGTCTCCGGGGTGGCCGCCCCGTGGTACCTGGTCGCGGTGCGCCACAGCGCCTCCGGGACGGGTACCTCCTGTTCGAGGTCGCGCAGGTACAGCTCCGCCCGGCCGCGCGGGTCGCGCTCCAGCGGCTGGGCGAGCGGGAACAGCTCCCCGCGCCGGCCGTCCGGCACCTCACTGGGCCGGTAGCGCTCGCCCACCTCGGGGGCCCGCTCCATCGGAACGTAGAACTCCCGGTCCGCCAGCGTCAGGCAGAAGTCGAGCACCGCGCCACCTCCCAATTCCCGCCCCGGCGTCCGCATTTCCCGGGGGCAGGGATGACGTTGTGCGCGCGCCGCGGACCTCCTGTACCCCCTCTTTGGGGGGCTTGGCCCACGTCATATCGGCCCTGGTCGGGCGACTGCCGGGAACCGCAACGAGATCGACGCGAAGCCGTGCCGGGGCGGCTACCCGACTGCGGAAGGCTGACACCGGCAATCACCCCGGCAGCAGCAGGAGTTGACGACGTGAAGAACCATGGACGACGGCACCGGCTCGCGGTCGCGGCGGTCGCCGGCTGCCTGGCGCTGCCCCTGCTGTCCGCGTGCACGCCTGCCTGGGACCGGGTCTTCGGCGTGCGGGTGGTGGAGGGGCACCTCGTGATCGATCCCGCCCGGTGTCCGAACGAGACGGTGAACGACGTGATGATCAGGACCAGGGTGAACGGGGAGGAGGGGGAGAACCACTGGTTCGCGAGCCCGGACACCATGGAAACGAATGTCGACCAGGTCGATTCGGGGGCGCTCGCCCCGGGCTGGACGGGGAGCGGTGACGCGCCCGGCCTCCGGGCCGACGCGACCTACTCCTTCACGGTGACGGTCAGCCGGGGTGACCGGCCGCATACCGGCGCGTTCACGGTGGACGGTGCGGTCCTGCTGGGGCTCGGCGCGGACCAGGTCGTCCGAGGCCAGGGCCGGCACGAGCGGGAGGTCATGACGCTCGCGGACTACCGGGCGCAGGTCGACAAGCGCTGCGGCTGACGGCTACGGCTGCGAGGGAGTGGCGGCGGCGAACGGCCAGGCGGTGATGTCCCGGTAGTGGATCGGGCCGGGGCCGCGGCCGATGTTGCTGCCGACCAGGTGGAGCCGGTCGGTGTGCCAACTGCGCCCGATGAAGCCGGCCAGGTCGGCGGCCACGGCCGGGACGCCGAGCGGGTCGTCGCGGCGGGCCCGGGCCAGCGTGAGGTGCGGGCGCAACGGGCGCTCCAGGAAGTCGATCCCGCAGGACCTGACCAGCCGCCGGACCTCGTCGGCGAGGGCGTGCAGCCCCGCCAGGTCGCCGTCGATGCCGCTCCACAGCAGCCGGCCGTCGAAGTGCCCGCCGCCACGCAGCCGCAGCTCCAGGGCCGGCCGCGAGCCGGCGGTGCCGGCCAGTGCGGTGAGCAGCAACGGCACGACGGCGGTGGGGAGTTCACCGAGGAAGGCGAGCGTGATGTGCCAGTCCTCGATCCGGTTCCAGCGCAGCTGCGGGTGGGCGGCGTAGGCGGGCGCCAGCGCGCGGGCCAGTTCGTCCTTGGCCTCGTCGGGCGGTGCCAGCGCCACGAATATGCGCCGGGTCGGGGGCTCTTCGGGGCTCACCGCCCAGCACCGCCTTCAGCTCCCGGGCGGCCACCGACCTGGCCACCACCTGCAACAACGGTACACACCACGAGCCCAGCCGGTTCCCAGCCCGTACCAGCAGGTCAGGCCGCGACTCCTCCGAGGTCCAGCGGGATCGGGGCCGCCGCGGTCAGTTGCGGGTCGAGGGTGAGCGCGCTGACGCCCAGCGGCTCGAACAGGGCGCGCAGCGCGGGCTCGGCGAGCGAGATCCAGGGCTGGTCGGGGCCGAGCACGGCGATCAGGTGCCGCTCCGACGAGAAGGCGACCGCGGTGCGGTCACCGACGGCGGTACGGAAGACACGGACCGTGTGGCCCAGCGGGCCCGGCCGGACGGGTACCACCAGCCGTCCGGCCGGGGTGCGTTCCGAGGGCTTCGGACGGACGGGGTGCAGCTGCTGCTTCACGGCATACCTCCACACAACGGTCGAGACACCAAGCGCCGCTCGCGGGCGCAGCAGAGACGCTATCCCCGCTCACCACCGGGGCTGTCACCTTCCGGCAAGATCCGTACGGCCCGTTGACGCGCGCCCCGTGACGCCCGTCAACGTCCCGTCAGGGCAGGCCCGATCCGTGTAGCCCCTGCGTCAAGGACGGGTGCGATCGGCGCGCGCCGGGCTTGCACTGGAGTGGTCGGGGCCCGGACGAAGGCCCCCGCGACCTCCAGGCGAAAGCGAGCCCACCATGACCGACCTGCAACTCGTCCCCGCGAACCTGCTGAACCCCGCCCCGAGCACGCAGCAGGACCGACCCGACGACGCGATCCTCCGCCGCCTGCTGCGCACACCGGCCCTCGACGCCGCACCCGACCGCACCAACGACCACCCCGAAGGCCGCCCCGCCGCCGGACACTGCCGCTTCACCATGCACTACGAGGACTGACGGCGCCCCGCACACCGGGCCGAAGCCCGTACCCTCCCGCCGAGCCCAGGAGAACCCCCGCGATGACCACCCTGTCCACCCGCCCGCTCGCGCACCCGCAGGACCCGCCCCGGCCCCTCGGCAGCCCCTGGCCCGCGTCCGCCGTCCCCGGGCGCGGCGGCGACGTGCTGCTCGGCGGTGTCGGCCTGCGCGAGGCCGCCGAGCGCTTCGGGACCCCGCTGTACGTGCTCGACGAGGACGAGGTCCGGCTGCGCGCCCGGGCCTACCGCCGCGCCCTGCCGCACGCCGACGTGCTGTACGCCGCGAAGGCGTTCCTGTGCACCGCGATGGCCGACTGGATCGCCGACGAGGGCCTCGGCCTCGACGTCTGCTCGGCCGGCGAACTGCGCCTGGCCGCCGCCGCGGGCTTCCCGCCCGGGCGGATCCTGCTGCACGGCAACGCCAAGTCCCCGGAGGAGCTGCGCCTGGCCCGCCGCCTGCGGGTGGGCCGGATCGTCATCGACAACCTCGCCGAGATCCCGCGCCTGGCCGCCCTCACCGCCGCCGACACCCCGCAGCGCGTCCTGGTGCGCGTTCTGCCCGGTGTCGCGGCCGGACACCACAGCGCCGTCCGGACGGGCATCGACGGGCAGAAGTTCGGCTTCTCGATCGCCGCCGGCGAGGCCACCGAAGCCTTCCGCCGCATCCTCGCCCAGCCCGGCCTCCGACTGGCGGGCCTGCACTGCCACCTCGGCTCGCAGATCACCGACACCGGCCCCTACCTCACGGCGCTCGACCGCCTGGTCGAGCTGCTCGCCCGGATCCGCGACCGGCACGGCGTCGAGCTGCCCGAACTCGACCTCGGCGGCGGCCACGGCGTCCGCTACCTCCCCGGCGACCCGGAACTCGACCCCGCCCGATTCGCCGCCGAAATCACCGCCCGGCTGGCCGCCCGCTGCGCCGAACACGGCCTAGCCGTACCGAAGTTGATGGTGGAGCCGGGCCGGGCGATCGCCGCCCCCGCCGCAGTCGCCGTCTACCGGGTGCTCTCCGTGAAGCACACTGCCGACGGCCGCGCCTTCGCCGCCGTCGACGGCGGCATGAGCGACAACCCGCGGCCCGCGCTTTACGGCTCCGCCTACACCGTCCGCCCGATCGGCCGCACCGGCACCGCCCCGACCAGGCCGTTCGACGTGGTCGGCTGCCACTGCGAGGCCGGCGACGTGCTGGCCCGCGACGCGCCGCTCCCCGCCGACCTGCGGCCGGGCGACCTGCTGGCCGTCCCGGCCGCCGGGGCGTACCACCTGTCGATGGCCTCCAGCTACAACCACGTGGGCCGCCCGGCCGTTGCCGCAGTCCGCGAGGGCCGGATCCGGCTGCTGATCCGCCGGGAGACCGTCGACGACTTCCGCACCCGCGAGGTCGGCCGCTGACCGGCCCGGCCTGCTCAGGCCGCTGACCGGCCCGGCTGGCTCAGGCGGGTGAGGAGGCCAGTGAGGCGAGCTGTTCGATCAGCGTGCCGGGCCGCTGGAAGGTCAGCCCGGCCAGTGCGACGTGCCGCCAGCGGACCACGCCCTCGGCGTCCATCACGAAGACCGAGCGGCGCACCCCGATGCCCGGCGCGGTGATGCCGTAGAGCTTGGCGACCCGCTCGCCGGTGTCGGCCAGCAGCGGCAGGTGCAGGCCGCGCTTGCGGGCGAAGCGTTCGTGGCTGTCGAGGTCCTGGCCGCTGATGCACCAGACGGCGGCGCCGAGTCCGGTGAACTGGTCGAGCTCGGAGTTGTAGGAGCAGAGCTGCCGGGTGCAGACCAGGGTGTCGTCACCCGGATAGAAGACCAGTACGAGCGGGGTGCCCTTGGAGTCCGCGAGCCGGTACTCGCGGCGGTGGGCGGTGTCCTGGTCGAGCTGTACCCCGGCCAGCGTGAAGTCGGGGGCGGGCGTGCCCGGTTCGGGCGGTCGGGCCATCGTGGTGTCCTTTCCGAGGGGGCGGCAGTGCTTCAGAGTTCGACAACTACCTTGCCCCGGTTGGCGGTTCGGGCCTCACCGTACAGGCTCTGGTAGGCGGTGGGGATGGCGTCGAAGCCCTGGTGGACGGTCTGGCGGTGGAAGATCTCGCCGCTGCGGACCAGGCTTCCGACCTCGGTGCGGAGTGCGGTCCAGTTGGGCTCGGTGAACCACTCGGGGGCGAAGATCCCGCGGACGGTGGTGCGCGGGAACATGATGTACGGCAGCAGGCGGGGCCCGGTGTGGTCGTTGCCGACCTGGGTGGCCCACTGCCAGCAGACCGCGACCTGGCTGTCGACGTTCAGCATGGTGAACGCCGCGTCGGTGATCGCGCCGCCGAGGTTGTCGAGGTAGCGGTCGATGCCGTCGGGCGCGGCCTTCCGCAGCAGTTCGCCGATCCGGTCGGGGTGGTCGCCGTGCCGGTAGAGGAGCGGTTCGATGCCGAGGCCGGTGAGGTGATCGGCCTTCTGTTCGGAGCTGGTGGTGCCGATGACGCGGGCGCCGGCCCGGGTGGCGAGCTGTCCGAACAGCGAGCCGACGGCGCCGCTCGCTGCGCTGACCAGGACGGTGTGGCCGGGGCGGACGGTCATGAACTTGGTCAGGGTGCCCCAGGCGGTCATGCCGGGGCCGCCGAGGATGCCCAGCGCGGTGCTGATCGGCAGGGTGTCGTCGTAGTGCGCGGGGTCGAGGCGGCGGTAGTCGGGGAAGATCATCGGGAAGGTTCCGGTCTGCCACAGCCGGGCCTCCCCGGTGCCGACCAGGTGGGTGCACCAGCCGCCGTAGCCCTGCACCAGGTCGCCGACCGCGAACCGGGCGCGCGGCCCGGCCGCCACCACCTCCATGATGGCGTCGCCGCCCATCAGGTCGCCGATCGGGGTGTCCAGGGTGATGCCGTGCAGGTAGGGGTCGAGCGAGAGGTAGCGGGTGCGGAACAGCATTTCGTCGTCCCGCAGTCGGATGTCGGTGTCCTCGACCACCTTCCGGTACATCCGTCGGGCATCGGGCACTCCGTCGAGGTGTTCCTGGACGACCCACTTGGCGATCTGCACGGTGCTGTTCTCCTCAACGACTCAACGACTCAACGGCCTACGGGGATGACGACATGGGTGGGCAGGGGTGCGCTGCGGTCGATCTCGGCGCGGAACGGCACGCCGTCGTCGCGGCAGACGAACTGCATGACGTGGCGTCCGGCGGCGGCGGCGCGGATCAGGCCGCCGGTGGTCGCCCAGACGCCGGAGAGGTAGAAGTTCCGCAGCCCGGGCAGCACGGGGCCGTTGCGCTTCATCTCGGTCTCCAGCGTCTCGCCGCTGGTCACGAACGGCTGCCAGCCGAGCACGGTGCCGTCGTAGTTGCCGGTGTAGCGGACCTGGGTGAGCGGGGTGGAGACGTCCTTGACCGCGACGGCGGCCTTCAGGCCGGGGTGGCGCTGGTCGAGGAAGTCCACGATGGTGTCCCGGACTTGGCGCTTGGCGGTCTGGTAGGCCTTGCCGCGCCCGGTGGGCAGGGTGTGCAGTTCCTCGCCGCGGCGCACCCGGCTGGCCTGTTCGGGGCCGGTGCTGAGGGCCCGCCAGGGGGCGATGTCGCAGAAGTAGCTGGCGTAGACGACGGTCGAGTCGGGGGGCGACAGTTCGGGGTAGTGCCGGCTGCGGAACTGGACGTTGATGCTGGGGTGGCGGATGCCGGTCAGCGCGTCGGCCCGGTCCTGGTCCAGCAGGTACGTGGTGCACGGATCGCCCTCGGGGAAGGGGCGGCGCAGGCCGAGGAAGACGGTGACGTAGCCGGGGAAGACCATGCCGGGCTGGGTGATGGTGCTGGTGTACAACTCCCGGTAGGTGTCGCCGAGATAGCGGCCCTTGAGGAGGTCCATCAGGGTGGTGCGGCCGTCGGCGGCGGAGACCACGATGTCGGCGAGCAGTTCGCGCCCGTCGCTGAGCCGGACGCCGATCGCCCGGTCGTCCTCGACCAGCACCTCGGTCACCTTGGCGTTGTAGTGGATCTCGCCGCCGAGCCGCAGGTAGCGCTGTTCGATCGAGCGGGCCAGCCCGAGCGAGCCGCCCTCGGGGACGCCGGCGGACAGGTTGGCGTGGCTGGCCAGCTGGAAGTAGAACGGCAGCACCGGGAAGGCGGGGTGGCGTTCGTACAGGATGTAGTTGAACGCCTCGCGCAGCAGCGGGTGCCGGAACCGCGCCGAGTAGTCCGTCATCAGGGTGCCGATGGAGCGCCGGACGACGTTGAAGTAGGGCAGGAAGCCGGCCAGCATCCGCCAGCGCTCCACCGTCCCCATCAGGCCGACCGGCTTGAGGAACGGGTAACTCGCCAGACAGGCACGGAACTTGCGCAGCCCGGCGCAGAACTCCCGGATCGGGCGGGCGTCCTGGGGCGAGATGCCCAGCAGGTGGGCCTCGAGCCGGTCCGGGTCGGAGTAGAAGTAGACCTCGCCGTGTTCGGTGCGGACGATGTTGAAGACGTCGAAGTGCCGCATCTGCTTGCCCTGGAGGGCGCCGAGTTCGAGCCAGATCTGGTGCATCTCGTTGCCCGGTCCGCAGCCGAGCAGCCAGCTGATGCAGCAGTCGAAGGTGAAGTCGCCGCGGTCCCAGGCGGTGCAGCAGCCGCCGGGCAGTTCGTGCATCTCCACGACGGTGCTGCGGTAGCCGTTCATCTGTGCGTAGCAGGCGGTCGACAGTCCGCCCAGGCCGCCGCCGATGACGATCATGGTCTCTCTGCGTGGTTCCGTCATGCCGACGCGCTCCAGCGGGCGAGTTGGGGCAGGTGTCCGAGCTTGCCGGGGTGCCAGGGGTCCTGGTTGTCGCTCTCCCAGGCCCGGAACTCCAGGCCGAGTTCCTCGCAGAGGTACTGGACGGCGAACCGGCCGCTGGACGCCGCGCGGATCAGGCCGCCGAGGCTGGCCCAGTGGCCGGCCATGGAGAAGCCGCTCAGTCCGGGCAGGCGCATCCGGTCCCGGTTGATCAGCTTGGTCACCAGGTCGTCGGCCCCGGAGAACGCCTTCCAGGCGAGGATGCTGCCGAAGCTGTTGCCGGTGTAGCGCTCCATGGTGGCGGGCGAGGCGACCTCGATCAGGTCGATGCGCTCGCCGATCCCCGGGTACCGCCGCTCCAGGAAGCCCCGGACCACGTCGGCGGCCCGCTGCTTCTCCGCCCGGTACGCCCGGCGGTCCCGGCCGCGCAGCGACTTCCAGTGGTGGTAGTCGCTGAAGTAGGTGCAGTGGATCACCGACTTGCCGGGCGGGGCGAAGCCGTCCGAGTAGTGCGAGCGCTGCTGCACCACCAGGCCGCGCTGGAGGGCGCCGGGCAGTTCGGCGGCCTGTTCGGCGGGGAGCAGGTAGGTGGTGCAGTGCGGGCCGCCGGCGTCGAGTTCGCCGTCGATGCCGAGGAAGACCGAGACCACGGCCGGGAACAGCGTGCCCGGCTCGTGCAGCACGTCCTGGTAGAGCCGGTCGATCCGCGGCCCGGTCCAACGGCCTTCCAGCAGACGGTAGATGGCGGTCTGTCCGTCGCAGGCCGCGACCACGTGGTCGGCGTAGTGCCGTTCGCCGCCGCGGAGTTCCACGCCGACCGCGCGCCCGTCCTCGACCAGGATGCGTTCGACCCGGGCGCGGTAGGCGATCTCGCCGCCGAGCGAGGTGTAGCGGTGCTCGACCGACCGTGCCAGGCCCAGCGAACCCCCTTGCGGGAAACCGGCGTTGAGGTTGCGCGCGGCGGCCATGCTGTACAGGTAGGGCAGCAGCGGGAAGCCGTCCGGGTCCTGGAACAGGATGTTGCGGAACGCCTGGCGCAGCAGCGGGTCCTGGAAGCGGTCGGCGAAGGTGTTGAGCGGGGTCGCCGCCGTCCGCCACAGCAGCCGGAACGAGGGCAGTACCTTCCGCAGGGTGGCGAGCTTCTCGCGGGGCGTCTGCAGGGCGGACGGTTTGAGGAAGGGGTGTAGGTCGAGCGCGGCGAACCGCCTGAGGTCCCGGCAGAACGCCCGGATCGGGCGGGCGTCGGCGGGGGAGAGGTCGAGCAGGTGGTGCTCCAGCCGGTCCGGGTCGTTGTAGAAGCTCACCGCCCGGCCGTGCTCGTCGACCACCCGGTTGAACAGGTCGAAGTTGGTGACGCTCTTCCCGTCGAGGGCGCCGAGTTCCCGCCAGACGCGGTTGGCGTCGTTGCCCGGGGCGGTGCCGATCAGCCAGTCGATGCAGTAGTCGAACAGGTAGCCCTTGCGGGACCAGGCGGTGCAGCAGCCGCCCGGCAGGACGTGCTTCTCGAAGATCTGGGTCCGCATCCCGCTCATCCGGGCGTAGCAGCCGGTGGCCAGCCCGCCGAGCCCGGCGCCGATGACGATCACCCGGGGTCCGTCGTCACCCTGCGGCACCGGTCGCCCCTCCCGTGAGGATGCCGCGCGTCAGTTCCGCGTTGCGGGCGGCGAAGTCCTGGTCGAGCATTTCGGCGTGGCTTCCGAAGCCGCGGAACACGGTGGTCCGGGTGGTCGAACTGCCGTGCCAGGTGCCCTGGTTGCCCGCCGCGTAGAACGGGACCTTCTCCTGGTCGGAGATCACGCTGATCAGTGAGCGGACGGCGCCGAGGTTCGGTGTGCGGGCGCAGAAGTGCAGGTACTCCCGGGCCTGGCTGAGCGTCTCCTCGGCGACCAGGTCCGAGCCGGTGTGCCGGCGCAGGTGTTCGCGCAGTTCGCGCTCGAAGGCGTCGAGGTGCTCGGCTTCGAGGGTGAAGGAGTCGGTGATCCGGTAGGAGTCCACGATGAGCACGTGCGGCACCTCGTGGGAGCGGCGTTCCAGTTCCTTGGCCACCTCGAAGGCGAGGTTGCCGCCGAGCGAGTAGCCGAGCAGCGTGTACGGGCCCTGCTCCTGGAAGGACTCGATCAGGTCGGCGTAGCGCGCGATTTTGTCCTCGCCGGTCAGGTAGTTGAACGCGACGAACTGGTACTCCGTCAGGTGCGCGGCGAGCTGCCGGTACACCAGGCCGTGCCCGCCGGCGGGCGGGAAGCAGAACACCGTTCCGTTCTCGTCGCCGGGGTTGAAGCGCAGGTACGGCTGGGCGCCGGCGATCCGGCCGGTGATGACGTGCTCCAGGGTCCGGGCCATGCCGCGCAGCGTGGTGGACTCGAACAGCAGGCTGACGGGGATGGAGACGTTGAACTCGGTCCGCAGGTGGTGGATCAGTTCGATCAGCTTGATCGAACTGCCGCCCGCCTCGAAGAAGTCGTGCTGCAGGCCGACCCGTTCCACGCCCAGCAGGGACGTCCAGTGCGCGGCCATCCGTACCTCGAACAGCGTGGTCGGCGGCTCGGGTTCGCCGTCGCCCGGGTCGAACCGGGGGGACGGCAGCGCGGCGGTGTCGACCTTGCCGTTCGGGGTGAGCGGCAGGGCGGGCAGCTCGGTGAGGTGCGAGGGCGTCATGTACGCGGGCAGCCGGTCGGCGAGTCGGCGGCGCAGCTCGCGCTGGTCGGGCTGCGCGCCGGGCTCGGGGACGTAGTAGGCGCACAGCACGCCGCCGCCGTCGTCGACCTGGCGCACCGTCACGGCGCAGGCGGCGATGCCGGGCAGAGCGGCCAACTGGGTCTCGATCTCGCCGGGTTCGATGCGGTGGCCGCGCACCTTGACCTGGTTGTCGGCCCGTCCGAGCAGCCGTACGGTGCCGTCGGCGGCCCAGTGCGCCAGGTCGCCGGTCCGGTACAGCCGGACCGGGCGGCCGCCCGGGGAACGCACGGTGAAGCGTTCGGCGGTCTGCTCCGGGTCGCCGACGTAGCCGTCCGCGACGCCCGCGCCGCCGACCCAGAGTTCGCCCGCCACCCCGGGCGGCACCGGCTCGCCGTGCTCGTCCAGGACGTACAGCACGCTGTTCGGGAACGGCCGCCCGATCGGCACCATCCGGCCCGGTTCGACGCCGTCGGCCGGGCCCTCGAACCAGGCGCTGTCGATGGTCGCCTCGGTCAGCCCGTAGGAGTTGACCAGCCGGGTGCCGGGGCCGCACAGCGCGTGCAGGCGCCGGTGCTCCTCGACCTTCCAGGCGTCCGAGCCGACGATCAGCAGCCGCATGAAGTCCAGCCGGTGGCCCTCGCGTTCGCAGTGCGCCAGCAGG
The DNA here is from genome assembly GCF_042873545.1 of Kitasatospora sp. NPDC004615. Lineage (NCBI taxonomy): Bacteria > Bacillati > Actinomycetota > Actinomycetes > Kitasatosporales > Streptomycetaceae > Kitasatospora > Kitasatospora sp. NPDC004615. The sequence goes on along the minus strand of NZ_JBIALQ010000001.1, from coordinate 1,264,077 downwards.
CCGCGCGCCACCGCCGGGACGAACTCGGCGCAGTCGACGCGCTCCTGCACCATCGTCCGGTACAGCCGGGCGGTGTCGAACAGCAGGTCGCGGTCGACCAGCACCAGGTGGCCGCCCGAGCACAGGGCGCGCACCAGGTCGCCGGTGAAGACGTCGAAGGACTGGGCGGCCATCTGGAGGTGCACCCGGACGTCGCTGTCCAGCCGGTACTCGGCGCGCCAACCGGCGTACACCGAGGCCAGGTTGCGGTGGCTGACCCGGACCGCCTTGGGGCGGCCGGTGCTGCCGGAGGTGTAGATGACGTACGCGGGGGCGTCCAGGGCGACGGCCTCGGGGGCCGGGCCCTCGGGCGCCGCGTCCAGTTCGTCGAGGGTCAGCACCCGCGGGGCGAGGCCGGCCAGTTCGGGGCGGTCGCGGTCGGTGAGCAGCAGGACGGCGTCGGCGTTGGACGTCATGTAGGCGAGCCGGTCCACCGGGTGCCCGGGGTCCAGCGGCAGGTAGGCGCCGCCGGCCCGGAGCACGGCCAGCAGGGCGACGATCTGCTCCGGCGACTTGTCGAGGCACAGCGCCACCACCGAGCCCTCCCGGACGCCGAGTTGGCGCAGCTGCCCGGCGGCCCGGCGGCTGCGGCGGTCGAGCTCGCCGTAGTCGAGCCGCCGGACGGTGCCGTCCGGCGCCGGGAGGGTCACGGCGAGGGCCTCGGGCCGCTCGGCGGCGGCCCGGGCGATCAGCTCGTGCACCGGCAGCTCGGCGGGCTCGGTGCGCCCCGCGCCGCTCCACCGGTCGAGCAGCCGCTCCCGCTCGGCGGCGTCGAGCAGCGGCAGCCGGTCGGCGGGCTGTTCGGCGGACGACCGGGTGAGCGCGTCCAGCAGGTTGCGGTAGTGCCCGGCCATCCGTTCCATCGTCGCGGGCTCGAACAGGTCGGTGTTGTACTTGAACACGCAGTGGTAGCAGCCGTCCGCCCGGTCCTGATAGGCGGACAGTGTGATGTCGAACTGCCCTTCCTCCTCCGGGAGTTCGATGTAGTCGAGGTGGTAGCCGTACTTGTCGGTGGCCACCTTGTGGGTGAGCAGGATGAACATCGCCTGGAAGACCGCCGAGCGGCTCGGGTCGCGCTGCAGCCCGAGCTGCTCGACCAGCAGCACGAACGGGTACTCCTGGTTGTCCAGGCCGCCCAGCACGGTCTCCCGGACCCGGCCCAGCAGCTCGGCCACCGACGGCCGGTCGGCCAGATTCACGTGCAGCGGAAGCGGGTTGACGAAGTACCCGTAGACCGAGCCGAACTCCTCGCGGGTGCGGCCGGTGACCGGACTGCCCACGATGATGTCGTCCTGCCCGGAGTACCGGTGCAGCAGCAGGTAGTACGCGCTGAGCAGCACCATGAACACCGTGACATCGTGCTCGCGGGCCAACTCCTGCACGCGGGCGCTGAGTTCCTCGTCCAGCCGGAAGAACTCGGACGCCCCGTTGTGGGTCTGCACGGACGGGCGGGGCTTGTCGGTGGGCAGGCCCAGCACCGGCGTCTCGGCCGGCAGGTGGGAGCGCCAGTAGTCCAGCATCGGTTTGGCGTCCGGCCCCGCGAGCAGGCGGTTCTGCCAGTTGAGGAAGTCCAGGTAGCGCGCGGACATCGGCGGCAGCTCGACCCGGCGACCATGGCGCCGCCCCTCGTAGAGGGTGAACAGCTCGTCGATGAAGGTGAAGGTCGAGATCGCGTCCGAGACGATGTGATGGACGGCCTTCATCAGCACCCAGCGGTCCGGGCCGCGCTTGAACAGCCGCAGCCGCACCAGCGGGTCCCGTTCGAGGTCGTACGGCTTGCGGTACTCCTGGACGATCATCCCGTGGATCTCGTCCCACTCCCGGCCTTGGACGTCGAACAGGCCGGTGTCCGGACGGGCCTCGGGGGAGATCAGCTGGACGGCCCGGCCGTCCTCCAGCACGAAGTTGGCCCGCAGGGCCGGGTGCCGCTCCAGCAGCACCCGGAAGGCGTCGAACATCAGCTCCGGGTCGAGCTCGGTGCGGATCTCCACCGCGCCGCCGATGTTGTACGCGAAGGCGTCCGGGTTGAGGTGCTTGAGGAACCACAGGGCCTTCTGGTTGTGCGTCAGCGGATACCGGTGCTCGTCGGTGTGCACCTCCACCTCGGCCTCCGGCGCGGGTCCGTCGGTCGCCGCCTTCTCCAGCAGTCCGGTGTACAGCCGCTCGACCAGCTCGTCGAAGGGATCGCCGCTCAGCAGCGTCACCACCGGCAGGGCGACGCCCAGTTCGGCCTGGGTGCGGGCGCGCAGCTCCATCGCCAGCAGCGAATCCAGACCGAGGCTGTTCAGGCCGGCCGCCGGGTCGATCCGCTCCGGGTTCGCCCGCAGCACGTGCGCCACCAGCTCGGTGAACCGCTCCGTCACCAACTGGCGCCGCACCCCGGCATCGGCGGCCCGGAAAGCGGCCGGGAAACCCCCGGCCGGGGCGGCCTGCGGGACGTCGGCGGCGGCCGCCAGCTCGGCGACCAGCGCGGGCGGTGTGGCGTACCAGGCCTGGAACACCGGCCAGTCGACGACCGTGGCGACCAGCAGCTGCGCCCGGTCCTGCCCGATGACCCGCTCCAGCACCGCCATCCCCGCCGCCGGGGGCAGCGAACTCATCCCGCGCGCCTCGCGGTAGTGGCTCACCAGGCCCAGTTCCTCGATCATGCCCGTCGCCCACGGACCCCAGTCGATGCTCAGCGCGGGCAGGCCGCGGGCCCGGCGGTGGTGGGCCAGCGCGTCCAGGAAGGCGTTGCCCGCCGCGTAGTTGGTCTGCCCGGCGGTGGTCAGCACCGAGGCGATGGAGGCGAACAGTACGAAGTGGTCCAGCGGTTCCTCGCGCAGGTGCCGGTGCAGGATGTGCGCGCCGACCACCTTCGGCTCCCACGCGGCGTCGAACACCTCCCGGTCCAGCTCGGGCACCAGCGCGTCCCTGACCTGCCCCGCGAGGTGGAACACGCCCCGTACGGGCGGGAGTTGACGGCGCCGGTAGTCCGCCAGCCAGTCGGCCAGCGCCGCCTCGTCGGTCACGTCCAGCGGAACCGGCACGGGGTGCGCCCCCAGCGCCTCCAACTCCCGCAGGAACGCTACCCGTTGACCCGCCGCACTCGCCGGGTCCAGCTCCGACCACTGCTCGCGCGCGGGCAGCGCCGTCCGGCCGACCAGGATCAGCCGCCGCGCGCCGCGCCGGACCAGCGTCCGGCACAGCAGCCGCCCGAGCGCGCCGAACGCGCCCGTCACCAGGTAGGAGCCGTCGGCGCGCAGCCGCAGCGGCAGCGGCCGGGTGAGCCCGGCGGGCCGGCGCAGGCGGCAGGTGGCGCGCCGCTCGCCGCGCAGCGCGATCTCCTCCGCGTCCGCCACCGCCAGCTCCCGCAGCAGCGCCGCCGCCTCTTCGTACGGCTCGGCCGCCGCCCCCAGGTCGATCAACTTGCCGCGCTGCGCGACGAGTTCCTGCTGCCACAGCACCCGCCCGATGCCCCAGGCGGGCGCGCCCAGTGGCTCCACCGGCTCGCCCTCGACCACCGCTTGGGTGCCCCGGGTGACGATGTGCAGCCGCCCGCCGGGCCGGGCGGACGGCAATACCTGGGCGAGCGCGATCAGCGACCAGCCGCCGAGGGTGCCGCAGTCCGCCAACTGCTCCCGGCCGACGGCGTCGAGCGACGGCAGGTCCAGGTTCCACAGGTGCAGCACGGTGTCGAAGCTGTCGTCGAGGTCCTCGAACAACCGGCGCAGGTCGGCGGCGGAGTCGGGCCGGACGGTCGAACCGCGGTCGCTGTAAAGGTAGTTGTCGCCCGGCCGGACCAGGTGGCAGGCGCCCCCGCGCTCGCGGACCTGCGCGGCGAGCTCCTCGGCGAGACCGGCGGCGTCGGCGAGCACCACCAGCCGCTCCGGGGCCGGCGCGTCGGCGTCCGCCAACGGCTGGTCGATCCAGACCGGTTCGGCCAGCCAGCCGTCGATCGCGGCCAGACCCGCGGAGGCCGAGGCGCCCTCGACGCCGGCCGCGCGGAAGCCGGTGACCCGGCCGAGCAGGTCGCCGTCCTCGGCGTACAGCGTGAGGTCGCCGATCAGCTCGTCCCCGCTCTCCCGGGTGACGGTCGCGTGCACCCAGAACGGCCGGTCGCCGACCCGGTCGAGGCTGACCTCCGCGATGGACAGCGGGAGCCGGATGCCGCTCACCGGGCTTTCCTCGCCGAGGAGTTGAGGCGTCAGCAGGGCCTGGAAGCAGGCGTCGAGCAGGGTCGGGTGGACGTGCGCGACGTCGGCGTCCGCCGGGCGCGGCTCGGCCGGGCAGATCCGCGCCAGGGCCTCCCCGGGGCCGATCCAGACCTCCTCGATGCGCTGGAACGCCGGGCCGTAGCCGTAGCCCAGTTCGGCGAGCTCCCGGTAGCAGCCGGCCCGGTCGAGCCGCCGGGCGGAGCGTTCCCGAATTGCGGGCAGGTCCGGCGCGGCGGCGGGCCCGCGGCGCTGATCGGTGCGGACCACACCGGCGGCGTGGATGGTGCGCTCGGCGCCGACCGAGGCGACGGAGAAGCTCACCCCGTCGGAGTCGAAGCCCAGTTGGACGGTCGGCGGCAGCGACTCGGAGAGGAACAGCGCCTTGGGCAGTTCGACGTCCGCCAGCACCGCCCGGTCGGCGCCGGTCAGCACCCGTACCGCCTGCGCGGCCATCTCCAGATAGCCGGCGGCCGGGAACACCGCGGCGTCCTCGATCCGGTGGTCGGCCAGGTACGGCAGCCGCTCCAGGTCGAGCTGGACCTCCCAGGTCGGCCGGACGTTCGCGGTGCGGCGGCCCAGCAGCGGGTGGTCGAGCCGCCCGAGCCGGATCTGCTCGACCGGCTCCGGCTCCACCCAGTACCTGTCCCGCTTCCACGGGTAGCCCGGCAGTGGCACCGGGCGGCCGCCGGGGTGCAGTGCCTCCCAGTCCAACTCGACGCCCAGGTTGTGCAGTTCGGCCAGCGAGCGGGCGATGCGCTCCGGCTCGTCCTCCTCCCGGCGGATCGACGGCACCGTCCAGCCCGCCGCCTCCCGGCCGTCCAGGCACTCGCGGATCGCGTGGCCGAGGACGGGGTGCGGGCCGATCTCCAGGAACAGCTGGTGGCCGTCGTCGACCAGCAGGTCCACGGCGGAGCGGAACCGCACCGGCTCGCGGACGTTCTGCCACCAGTAGTCGGCGTCCAGCTCGGTGCCGTGGGCGCGCCCCTCGCGGGCCGTCAGGTACAGCGGGACTTCGGCTTGGCGCGGTTTCAAGTCGGCGAGCGCGGCGAGCAGTTCATCCCGGATCGGGTCCATCCGCACGCTGTGGTAGGGCACTTGGACCGGCAGGAAGCGGGCGAAGACCTGCTCCCGCTCCAGCTCGGCGGCCAGCTGCTTCAGGGCGTCCAGGTCTCCGGAGAGGGTGACGGAGGACGGGCTGTTGACGGCGGCCACCGACACCAGGTCCTGGCAGGGCCGGATCCGGCGGGCGGCCTCCACCTCGGGCAGGCCGACGGCGAGCATCCCGCCCGTCCCGGCCAGGCGGTGCTGGAGCCGGCTGCGGTGCAGCATCACCGCGACGGCGTCGGCGAGTTCGTGGACGCCGGCCTCGTGGAACGCGGCGGCCTCACCGGTGGAGTGTCCGACGATCGCGTCCGGGCGCACCCCGTAGCTGCGCCACAGCGCGGCCAGGCCGAGCTGCACGGCGAAGTTGGCGGGCTGGGCGAGCCAGGTCTCGGCCATCCTCGACTCGGCCTCGCCGCGCGCGAGTTCGTCCAGCAGCGACCAGCCGGCCTGCCGGCGGATCTCGGCGTCGCACCGCTCGACCGTCTCGCGGTACACCGGCTCGCTCTCGAACAGGCCGCGGCCCATGCCCCACCACTGCGGGCCCATCCCGGTGAACACCCACACCAGCCGCCGCTGCGCGCGCTCGAGCCGCCGGCCGGTCAGCACCCGGGGGTGCGGCTCGCCCTGCTGGTGGGCGGCGAGCGCCTCGTCCAGCGACGCCGCGGACTCCGGCCGGTACACCACCGACAGGCGGTGCTCGTGGTGCTCGCGGCGCCGGGCCAGGGTGTGGCCGAGGTCGGCGAGGGCCACCGGCGGGCCGTCCGCGCCGGCGAGCTCCTGCCGGATCCCGGCGGCCAGTTCGGGCAGCCCGGCCTCGTCCCGGGCGCTCAGCGGCAGGACGGTCCAGCTGGGCATCCGCGCGGGCGGGGCGGGCGCCTCGCGCACCGGCGCCTCCTCCAGCAGCACATGGGCGTTGGTGCCGCCGAAGCCGAACGAGTTCACGCCCGCCCGGGCCGGGCCCTCGTGCGCGGGCCAGTCCACCGCCCGGGTCGGGACCTCGAACGGCAGCGCGGCCCAGTCGATCGCGTCGGTGGGCCGCTCCAGGTTGATGTGCGGCGGAATTCGACGGTGCTTCAGGGCCAGCACCGTCTTCACCAGCCCGGCGATGCCGGCCGCCGCCTCCGTGTGCCCGATGTTGGTCTTCACCGAGCCGACATAGCACCGCGCGCCCGGCGCCCGGCCGTCGGCGAGGACCCGTCCCAGCGCCTGGGCCTCGATCGGGTCGCCGACCGGGGTGGAGGTGCCGTGCGCCTCCACGTACTGCAGGCTGCCCGGCGCGATGCCCGCCTCCGCGCAGACCCGGCGGACCAGGGTGACCTGGGCATCGGCGCTGGGCACCGTGATGCCGTCGGTGCGGCCGTCCTGGTTGACGCCGCTGCCGAGCACCACCGCGTGGATCGGGTCGCCGTCGCGCAGTGCGTCCGCCAGGCGTTTGAGCGCCACCACGCCGACGCCCTCGGCCCGGACGTAGCCGTCGGCCGTCGCGTCGAAGGCGCGCGAGCGGCCCTCGGCGGACAGGAAGCCGCCCTTGGTCTCGGCGATGGTGTACTGCGGCGCCAGGTGCAGCAACGTGCCGCCGGCCAGGGCGAGATCGGTCTCGCCGCGCAGCAGGCTCTGCCGGGCCAGGTGCAGCGCCACCAGCGAGGAACTGCACGCGGTGTCGATCGAGACGCTGGGGCCGCGGAAGTCGAAGCAGTGCGAGATGCGGTTCGACACCATCGTCATCATGGTGCCCGTCGCGGTGTGCGCGGCCAGGGTGTCGAAGCCGAGGTCGGCGAACTGCAGGATCTTGTAGTCGAGGGTGAACGCGCCGACGTAGACACCGACTTCGCGTCCGGCGAGCAGGCTCGGCAGCTGTCCGCCGTCCTCCAGCGCCTCCCAGGCCACCTCCAGCAGCTTCCGCTGCTGCGGGTCCATGTGGTGGGCCTCGCGCGGGCTGATGCCGAAGAACTCCGGGTCGAACTCGTCGACGCCGTCGATGTATCCGCCGCGCCCGGCGATCAGCCGGCCGGGCTTGGCGCGGTCCCGGCTGGCCAGGGTGGTGGTGTCGTAGCGGTCGGCCGGGGTCGGGACGATGCAGTCCCGGCCCTCGATCAGGTTGCGCCAGAAGCTCCGGTGGTCGCGGACGCCGCCGGGAAACCGACAGCCGATGCCGATGATCGCGATCCGGTCCTGGGGTTGGTCGGTCGAGTCCGTCATGGTCCAATCCGTGTCTCGTGGCGCCCCGGCAGGGGACGGGTGGGGTCAGCTGGAAGGTCCGGTGGTGGCGTCGGGGGCGGGGCGCCAGGGGTGCAGCAGGCTGGCGAGGACGCTGGTGGTGGGCGGGAAACTCGCCGGGTCGTGCAGTCCGACCGCCACCGGCCGGCGCCCCGGCCGCCAGGTGAAACTGCCGAACAGGTGGTCCCAGATCGCGAGGTCCGCGCCGAAGTGCCCGGACTCGGCCAACACGGTGCTGTGGTGAAGCCGGTGCTGTTCCGGACTGCCCAACACGTGGTTCAGCCGGCCGATTCGGACATCGATGTTCGCGTGCACGAAATAGCCCTGGGCGACGACGAACAGCGAGGTGCAGAAAACGGATTCCCGGGAGAAACCGAGCCAGGCCAGCGCGAGTTGCACCAACGCCTGCCCGAGCAGGACGTCGAGCAGATGATTGACGCCGTTGTTGGTGACGTTCACCTTGTCCAGCCCGTGATGGACGCCGTGCAGCCGCCACAGCCACGGCTGGTGGTGCGACCATCGGTGAAAGAGGTATTTCGCCAGTGAACCGGTGAGCAGGGCGAGCGGGATCTCCACCCGGAGCGGAAGCGTCGGATGCGGCGGCGCCAGCCGGGCGACCAGCGCCGCGACCAGCAGTTGGCCGAGTGCCCCGCCCACCATCGTCAGAACGAAGTAGACGGCGTAGCAGCGGAGTTCACGCCCGCCCGGGTGCCAGTCCCGCCGGTAGGGGATGAGCCGCTCGAGGGCCCAGAGGTAGCCGATGGTGCCGGCCTGGAACGCGGCGAGGACGCGGCCGATGTCCCAGTGCTGGTGGAGAGTTGCCACGGCACAGGCGGGCACGGTGAACAGCAGGGCGGGATAGGCGGCGTAGCGGAGAACGGTGCGAAATTCGGCCGTCTGACCAAAGGATCTTTCCTGGTTCAACGGCCCTCCAGATGAATCGTCACCGAACTGAACGGGATTCGATGCTAACCGCAGGGCGAGCGGTCGACGCGGAACCGACGTGGCACGGCTTCAGAAAATCTGACGATCCATCAGCTAGCGTAATCGGCAAATCCCGCCGCTCGCGTGGAGGTGCCATGTCCGCCCAACTTCCGCCGCTGCACGCCCTGGACCTACCCGAGTCGGCCCCGCCGCGGTCGGCCACCCTGCGGGACGGCTCGGCGGCCTGGTTGGTGACCAGGTACCACGAGGTGCGGCAGGTGCTGACCGATCCGCGGTTCGTCCGCGACCTGGAGCCCGGGGGTGGCGGCGCGCTCAACGTGTCCACCGATCCGGCGTCGCTCTACAACCAGAACGGATCCGACCACCAGCGCCTGCGGCGCACCGCGCAGGGCGCGTTCACGGTCCGGGCCGTCGCCCCGTGGCGGCCCTGGGCGGAGGCGGAGGTCGGGCGGTTGCTGGACGACCTGGTGGCGGCCGGACCGCCGGGCGATCTGGTCGCCGGTCTCACCTCCGTCCTGCCGTTCGCGGTGGCGGAGCGACTGATGGGCCTGGAGGGCCTGGAGCCCGGACGGTTGCGGCGCTGGGCCGCCTGCCTGACCGTCGAGGACGCCGAAGCGGGGGGTGAACTGGCGTCGGATCAGCGGGAGTTCGCGCAATTCGCGGCCGCGCTGCTGGCCGAGCGACGGCGCCGGCCGGGCGAGGACCTGGCGAGCCGCCTGGTACAGGCCGCCGACCAGGCCGGCGGGATCCCCGAGGAGCGGTTGACGTACCTGCTCGGCGGCCTGGCGGCCAGCGGCAGCGACAGCGTCGCGGGAGTCCTCGCCAACGCGCTGCTGTACCTGCTGGGTGAGCGGCTCGGCAGCTGGCCGCAGCTCGCGGAGGAGGAGCGGGCGCGGACGGCCACCGAGTGGTTGCTGCATCACATCCAGCTGGGTGACGACGAGTTCACCACCCGTCGGGCGGTGGAGGCCGTCGAAGTCGGCGGCGTGCGGATCCCGGCCGGATCGACGGTCGCGGTCTGCCTCGGCAGCGCCAACCGGGACCCGGCGGTCTTCCCGGACGGCATGGCGGGCGACCTTTTCGCGCCGCTGCCGGCACCCACCCTGGCGTTCGGCGCGGGCCCGCACCACTGCCTGGGCACCTGGCTGGCGCGGACCCAGCTCCAGGTGGTCCTGCAACGGCTCGCCACTCGGCTCCCCGGCCTGCGCCTGGCCGAGCCGGGCGCGGCCGTCGAGTGGCGCCTGGGCGGCACCACCCGCAGCCCGCGCAGCCTTCGGGTGGAATGGTGATCGGGCTCAACTCCCTTGTGTGGTACATGATCTGACGATCAGTGGGGCGAATGACCTCTTTCGAGGCATTGACGCCGTGTTCGTGCCGAATTCCCCGGCGCCGGTCAGTACGGTTGCGAAGCATTGGACAGGAGGTCCTCCGTGGCCCACCCCCCCGACCCCACCCCCGATCTGCTGCTGTTCCCGCACAGTGACCTGCACATGGCGTTGACCGGAACGCCGCCGCTCACCCTCTCGCTGGCCACCCGCCGGGTGGCGGTGCCGGCGACGAACGGATTCATCATCACCCCGGTCCCGCCGCGTCAGTGCACGGTCGACTTCTTCGCGCCTTTCAACGACAAGGGCCACCGGTTCGACGGGGTGCCGGTGTACGACAACACCACCGGCGTGGTCACGGCCACCACCCCCGGGGTCTTCCTGTTCCAGGCCCAGACCGGCGGCCAGTACATCGTCGGCCGGCTCCAGGTGCACAAGTCGGTGGTCGGCTGGTGGTTCGGCAACGACTCGATCACCACCGTGCTCGACACCACCCTGGCGCACGCCCAGCCGTCGCTGTACGCGAAGTTCAGCGACGACCCCGGCACCGGGACGGACCTGATCGGCGACATCACCGGCCACGGGTACGTCCAGCTGGTGCCGGCCGACGCCCGGCAGCTCGCCGTGTCGCCCACCGGCCGCCTGCGGGGCGTGCTGCCCACCCAGCCCGGCACCCCCTGGGTGCTGTCCGGGCTGTTCCCCGGCCTGGGCGGTGCGCAACTGCTGAACGTGTGGGTGGTCGACTACGCCGCCGACCACGCGGTGACCCGGGAGATGGGCGGCGACGACCTGACGACCCTGGCCGACAAGCACAACGTGCTGTTCCTCGCCGAGGGGTTCCGCGACCAGGACCGACCGAAGTTCGACCAGATCGTCACCCGGGCCATCCACGAGATGTTCGAGAAGCCCGCGCACGAGCCGTACGGCATGCTGAACAAGAGCTTCAACGTCTTCAAGGCCTTCACCGCCTCCCAGCAGCACACCGTCACCTGCGGATTCCGGGTCGCCGCCGGCGAGGAGCGGATCGACGCCGGCCAGGCGAGGGGCATCGGCTTCCCGATCCCGACCAACCAGATCGGCGGAGGCAACCTCTACAGCCTGGAGGAGCTGGTCCACCTGGTCGGGTTCCCGATGCGCGGCGACCAGCGGACCAACCTGGTGGCGACCTGGCAGGCCCAGGACCTCGTCATCGAGCCGGCCAAGATCAACGACGACCTGATCAAGGCCTGGAAGGCGCACCAGTCGGTCGGGATCCTGCACGCCCGCGACACCTTCTTCGGCGTCCGCCTCGGCCCCCGGCCCGGCGACCGGTTCTCGGGCTTCGGCCCGGTGGTCAGGCCCGCCGCCGACACGGTCGGGGACCAAGGGGTCAAGGACTTCGTCGCCCGGGTGTACGAGTTCTACCGGAACAGGCCGACCCGGAACCTGACCCTGGACGTCCGCCGGCACCCGCCCGAGCTGTACATGAACCCCTCGGAACTCAACGTGGCCAACACGCTGCTCCGCTTCGTCGGCAGCCTGAAGGTCACCAGCTCGAGCGTCCCGGTCGGCGCCGTGTGGCAGCCCGACGTCCTGCACTTCCAGCCCAGCCGGGGCCTGATCGCCCTGATCGTCAACGACGGCGTGGACGGCGGCACCAACTTCAACGTCCGGACGGTGACCGCTCAGACGGTCAACAGCATCCAGGGGGTCTCGTACGTCTACGCCAACGCCACGGACAAGCGGGAGCTGCGCCGCGACCCGCCCGGCGACACCGAGGTGAACTTCGCCGGAGTCGTCGAAACCGTCGCCCACGAGTTCGGCCACAGCTTCAATCTGCTCGACGAGTACGAGGAGTTCCGCGGCGACGGCGGGCCCGACGAGGAACAACCCGTCGACCTGCCCGGGGACAACGTGGCCAGGCTCGGCTTCCTGCGGGTCGCCCCGGCCCCGGACCGGCGCATCGACCCGGCCAAGGTCAAGTGGTTCCAGCTGCCCCGGATCAGCACCGCCGCGATGCTGCTGGCCGACTCGGTGAACGTGACCAGCCCCGTCCAGGGCCTCAAACTCACCATCGGCACCCGGAACACGGCGGAGTGGCAGCAGGTCAAGACGCAGCTGTCCGAGGTGCGGGTGCGCAACTTCGGCATCGCACCGGGCGGCCAGCAGCTCCCCCTGGACACCACGCCCGCCCACTACATGGAAGGGCTGATCGTCGGCCAGGTGCTGCCGGCGGAGGGCGCGATCATCCTCACCAGGGCGGGGAGCGCCCCGTTCCCGACCTTCGTGAAGGGATCGATCGTCTTCGTCCCGCTGAAGGACAACCAGCACCAGGTGCTCCAGGTGGTGGAACCGGAGGTGCTCAAGTTCCTCCAGATCACCCAGAGCCCGCTCAACCAGGACCCGAACCACGAGGACACCAACCCCAAGGAGGACACGCCGCTCAAGATCCCGGACTTCGACCCGCCCTGCAAGGGAGCCAGGACGATCGGGATCTTCGAAGGCGGCGACACCTTCGCGGGCGCCCACTACCGGCCGACCGGCCGCTGCAAGATGCGCCAGGACGAGACCGACTTCTGCCACGTCTGCGCCTGGCTGATCGTCAACCGGGTCGACCCCACCTTCCACGCGCTCCTCGACCGGAAGTTCTACCCGGAGTCCAAGGCGGAGAAGAAGAAGCATGAGTGAGCCGGGCACCTTCGAACGGATCCTGGCGGAGATCGGCCAGGCACTGCTGCCGCTGCGCGACGGGCTGGCCACCCCCGCCGCGTTCACCGGGCTGCTGCGCCGCCTCGGCTGGACGGTCACGGCGATCCCGCAGCCCTTCGTCGACCTGCGGGGCGCCGTCGAGACGCTCTACGACAGCCTGCACTCGCTGCTCGGCGACGGCGGGCTGAACGTCGACGGCACGGTCGGCGACGGCGGGGCCGCCGCGGCGGCGTCGTTCTCCCCGGACGACGTCAAGCGGGCCCTCGGCGCCGTGCAGGCGCTCGTCAAGGGCATCCAGGCGATCGCCAACGCGCCCGCCTCCGCCATCCCCGACACGCTGCGCGCGGACGGGTTCCTCACGCTCTTCCCCGGCCAGCTGATCGACTTCCTGGTCGTCACCTACCTGCAGCGCTACCACCCCAACCTGGGCTTCGCGCTGCGCGGCCTCGGCGTGGTGAAGTCCAGCTACGCCCCGCCCACCGGGAACCGGCCGCCGTACCAGCACCTCGCCCTCGACCTCGGCGACCTGCCGCGGACGCTCGCCGACCCGGCTCAGGTGCTGAAGGACGCCTTCGGCTGGGGCACCGCCGCGTTCGACCAGCCGGAGGTGCTCAACCAGCTCGACAATCTGCTGCGGAGCATCGGCGCCAACGTCAAGGGCGAGCGGGTGGTGCCGTCCACCGCGCTGGCCGTCCAGGGCGCGACGCCGGACCCGTTCGGGCCGCGGACCAGGGCGCTGGCCGCCGTGCTGTTCCAACGCGTCAGCCCCACGGCCGAGATGACCGCCGCCATCCGGCTGCTGCCGCTGCCCGCCACCGCCGACGGCGCCCCGCCCGGGCTGGCGCTGCTGCCCTCGTTCACCGGGATGCAGGGCTTCCGGTTCGAGCTCGGGCCGGACATCGCCGTCACCATCCGCGGCGACCTCGACCTGCAGGGCGGCGTCGCGCTGCTGGTGCGCCCCGGCCGGGGCATCGACATGGTGCTCGGGTTCGAGTCGTCCTCCGCGCCGGTGCACGCCAAGGGCTCGATCGACGTCCAGGTGGACCGGTTCGGGCCGACCGACCAGCCGCGCGTCCTGTTCGGCCAGGCCGACGGGACGCGGCTGCAACTGAGCCGGATCAGCGGCGGGGGCGGGGTGCGGCTGGTCGGCGACGCCGTCGACTTCTTCGCCGAATTCGACCTGGAGGGGCTGGAGTTCGTCCTCTCCCCGGCCGACGCGGACGGCTTCATCGGCGCCGTGCTGCCCGCCGGTGGGTTCACCCTCGGCACCGACCTCACGGTCGGCCTCTCCTACCGGCAGGGCTTCTACTTCCGCGGCACCTCCAACCTGGAGATCCAGCTCCCCGCGCACCTGGAACTCGGCCCGCTGGAGATCCAGGGCCTCACCATCTCCGTCGCACCCGGGCCGGACGGGCTGCCGATCGGCCTCGGCGCGTCCTTCCGCGCTGGGCTCGGCCCCGTCACGGCCGTGGTGGAGCAGGTCGGCCTCAACGCCAACATTGCGTTCCGCTCCGGCGGCGACGGCAACCTCGGCCCCGTCGACCTCACCTTCGGTTTCAAACCGCCCAAGGGCGTAGGCCTGTCGGTGGACGCGGGGGCGGTCAAGGGCGGCGGGTTCCTGTCCTTCGACCCGGACCACGGCGAGTACGCGGGCGCCCTCGACCTGGACTTCGCCGGACTGGTCGAGCTCAAGGCGATCGGCCTGATCAGCACCCGGATGCCCGACGGCAGCAGCGGCTTCTCGCTGCTGATCGTGATCACCACCGACTTCGGCTCCACCGGCATCCAACTCGGCTACGGATTCACGCTGTTGGCGGTCGGCGGCCTGATCGGCCTGAACCGGTCGATGAACCTGCAAGCGCTGGCGGAAGGCGTCCGGACCGGCTCGGTCGAATCGGTGATGTTCCCCAAGGACGTCATCGCCAACGCCCCCCGAATCCTCTCCGACCTGCGCACGTTCTTCCCGCCCGAGCAGGGCCGGTTTCTGATCGGGCCGATGGCGAAGATCGGCTGGGGGACGCCCACCCTGGTCAGCGTCTCGCTCGGCGTGGTCATCGAGATCCCGCCCGGGGACATCGCCATCCTCGGCGTGCTGAAGTGCCTGCTGCCCAGCGAGGACCTGCCGCTGCTGGCGCTCCAGGTGAACTTCGTGGGCGCGCTGGAGGTCGACAAGTCGAGGCTCTGGTTCTTCGCCGAACTGTTCGACTCGCACGTGCTGACGATGACCATCGACGGCGGGATGGGCCTGCTGGTCGCCTGGGGCGACGCACCGGACTTCGTGCTGACCGTCGGCGGCTTCCACCCGTCCTTCAAGCCGCCGCCACTGCCGTTCCCGGTGCCCAAGCGGCTCTCCGTGGACATCCTCAACCGGCCCGGCCAACTGATCCGGGTGTCCGGCTACTTCGCCGTCACCAGCAACACCGTGCAGTTCGGCGCGGCCGCCGAACTCCGGCTCGGCTTCGGCGGGTTCCGTATCGAGGGCCACCTCTCCTTCGACGCGCTGTTCCGCTTCTCGCCGTTCGCGTTCACCATCCAGATCTCCGCCGGCGTCACCCTGAAGGCCTTCGGCGTCGGCGTCTTCGGCATCGACCTGAACTTCGCGCTGGAGGGCCCCGCGCCCTGGCGGGCGCACGGCCGCGGCTCCATCTCGCTGCTGTTCTTCGAGATCTCCGCCGACTTCGACATCACCTGGGGCGAGGAACACAACACCACCCTGCCGCCGGTGGCCGTACTCCCGCTGCTGGCAGGGGAGTTCGGAAAGATCGAGGGCTGGCAGACCCAGCTGCCCACCGGCGGCTTCAACCCGCTGGTCACCCTCCGGCAGCTGCCCCCCACCGACCAGTTGGTGCTGCACCCGCTCGGCACCCTGTTCGTCCGCCAGCGGGCCATCCCGCTGGACGTCCGGCTGGACCGGATCGGCGCCCAACGGCCCAGCGACGGACGGCGGTTCGGCATCGCACCCGCGCCCGACAGCGGCCTCGCCAGGGTCTCCGTCACCGGCGACAGGTTCGCGATGGCTCAGTTCCAGGACCTGGACGACGCGGCCAAACTCTCCCGCCCCGCGTACGAGAGCCAGGACGCCGGACTGGAGCTGACCGCGGCCGCCGGCACCCTGCTGGCGCCTCGGGTGGTGCGCCGCAGCGCCCGGTACGAGCTGCACATCATCGACAGCGGCGCGCCCGCGACGGCCGCCGCCGCCCGCCGGGTCGTCCCGATGGCGGCCCGATCCGCCGTCGCCGCGCCGAAGCGCTTTCAGAACGTCAGCCCCGCGATCTTCGGCCAGCTGCTCCAGGGCAGCAGCACCAGCCGGTCGCCGATCTCGCAGCGGGAGTCGCAGCTGCGGCAGCCGTTCGCGCCCGACCAGACCGTACAGCTCACCGACCGGCGGTTCGTGGTCGCGAACATCCGCAACAACGTCCAGGCGCACCCGCCGGCCGGCGGCACCGGCGGGACCTTCCGCAGCCGGGCCACCGCCGAGGACGCCCTCGCCGACTGGATCGGCCTCGATGGTGCTCTTGCGGGCCAGCTGCACGTCATTCCCGAGGAGGAGTCCGTCGGCTCGCCGGCCGTGTCGGGCGCCTGGACGGCCGTCGGCCCGCTGCCGGTGCCCGCGCGGGAGATCGAGGCGGTCCGGCTGGCCAACGGCAAGGCGCTGGTGGCCGGGGGAGCGGACGTTAGTGGGGCGGCGCTGGGGTCGGTGGCGCTGTTCGATCCGGTCGCCGGGACCTGGACGGCCGCGGCCGGCCTGGCCACCGCCCGCACCGGACACAGCACGAGCCGGCTCGGCGACGGCCGGGTGGTCGTCGCGGGCGGCCTCGGCGCCGGCGGTGCTGTCCTCGCCTCGGCGGAGGTCTACGACCCGGCGCCGGGCACCTGGGCGTCCACCGCCGCGCTCGCCACCGCCCGCCACGGGCACGCCGCCACCGCGCTGGGCGACGGCCGGGTGCTGGTCACCGGCGGCACCGGCGCCGATGGCCGGGCGCTGGCCACCGTCGAACTGCTCGACCCCGCCACCCTCACCTGGTCCGCCACCGGCCCGGCGATGACCGACGCCCGCACCGGACACCGGGCCGTCCTGCTGAAGGGCGGCAAGGTCCTGGTGGTCGGCGGCGCGCTGCCGACCGGCGGACCGGACGCGGCGCTCGCCCACTGCGAGCTGTACGACCCCGTAGCCGGCACCTGGACGCCGACCGGCAGCCTGCTCACCGCCCGCAAGGGCCACCAGGCCACGCTGCTCGCCGACGGCCGCGTCCTGGTCACCGGCGGCGACGCGGTGGCCGGTCCGTCCGGGTACGACCCGCGCAGCCTCGCCACCGCCGAGATCTGGGACCCGGCCACCGGCACCTGGACCGCCTTCGGCCCCCTGCCGGGCGGCGGCCGCCGCGGACACCGCTGCCTGGCGCTGCGCTCCGGCCTGGTGCTGCTGGTCGGCGGTACGGGCGGGCCGGGGTTCGAGACGGGCTTCCGGCACGTCGCCGTCCTCGACCCCGCCGCCGGCAGCTGGACGACCACCGGGGCGCTCGGCACCGGCCGCTACGGCTTCGCGGTGGTGGAACTGACGGACGGCCGGGTGCTGGTGGCGGGCGGGACCGCCTCGGCCGGCGCGGCGGCTCCCGGGCCGGATCCGGTCGAGTTGGCCGTCGCCGTCGAGGCGTACGTGCCCTGATGACGTGACCCGCCTCCGGGCGGACCCGTTTGCCGCCGCCGAGGCCCGATGACGTAAACCCCCATGACGGAAGGTTCGACCCCCATGACCAGCACCATCGCGCCGGCCGCAGCGAAGTGGACCGCCGCTCACGATCTGACCGCGGCCACGGCCTGGTACGGGCAGCACGACGGGCCGGTCGTGCTGAAGGGGACCTCGAAGGTGCTGGCGGTCGGGGGCGCCGATCCGAGCGGAGCGGCTCGCGGGCAGGCCGTGGTGTACGACCCGGCCGCCGACACCTGGACGGCGACCGCCACTCAGCCCTCGCCGCGGCGGCTGCACGCCGTGGTGGCGCTGGCCGACGGGAAGGTGCTGGCCTGTGGGGGCATCGGCGGATCCACCGCGCCGGGGCTGGCGTCGGCCGAGGTCTACGACCCGGTGGCCGGCACCTGGACGCCGGCCGGGACGATGAACCAGGCCCGCTGGGGGCACAGCGCGGTGCTGCTGCCGAACGGCAAGGTGCTGGTGGCGGGAGGCAGCGCCGTCCGGTCCGGGAGCACCACCAAGGCGCTGCGGTCCGCCGAGTTGTACGACCCGGCGGCGGGGACCTGGACGGTGACGGGTGATCTCACCGACGCGCGGTCGGGGCATGTCGCGGTGGTGCTGAAGGACGGCAAGGTGCTGGCGGTCGGCGGCACCGCGTCCGCCGGGACCGGCCAGGACCCGGCCATCGCGTTCTGCGAGCTGTACGACCCGACCACCGGCACCTGGAGCCCGACCGGCAGCCTGCTGCGTCCGCGCGCCCTGCACCAGGCGACCGCGCTGTCCGACACCACCGTGCTGGTGACCGGCGGCCGGGCGCCGGGGGCGGGGGACGACGGCACCTTCGATCCGGTCAGCCGGCGGACGGCGGAGAAGTACGACCTCACCACCGGCGTCTGGACCGCCGCCAAGGACATGCCCGCCGGGCGCGCCCAGCACCGCGCTGTCGCGGTCGGCACCGGCGGGGTGCTGGTGGTCGGCGGCACCGGGAGCGAGGCCGACGAGGCCGGTTTCCGCAGCGTCGTCCAGTACGACTCGGCCGCCGATGCCTGGACCGCCCAACCGGGCATGCCCACCGGCCGGTGGGGCTTCGCGGTGGCCGTTCTGCCCGACGGCCGGGTGCTCGCGGCGGGCGGCGCCGCCCGCGCCGGACTGGCCGCCGCCGACCCGACGACGACCGAACTCACCGCCGCCACCGAGCTGTTCAACGGGAGTGGGGCATGACCGCGAACGGCTACTCGTTCCTGCCGTGGCTGCGCACCGGCCTGTCCACCCGGATCACCCAGGACCCGGGTACGGCGGCCCGCGCCACCATCCCCGTCAAGCTGCTGCTGAGCGGTGAGGGCCTGGACGGCAGCCCGCTGAGTCAGCGTGTCGAACGGGCGGTGCAGCTGTACGGGCCGGGCGACATCGTCGGCGTCGAGGGGCGGGCGATCTCCCGGCGGGAGCCGCTGCCGGGCACCACCAACATCGAGCCCAACTACCTGGCGCACATCGAGTTCTACGACGAGGACTTCCCCTGGCGGTACAGCCCGGCCGTGGCCGACGGCTCCACCGACCGGCTCGCGCCCTGGCTGGCGCTCGTCGTGCTCGCCGCCAGGGCGGACGCGAACGGTGCGCCCGCCGAGTTCGAGGAGGGCGGCGGCGGCACCCCGCTGCCGTTCGTCACCGTCAAGAACCCGAACGTGTTCCCGCCGCCCGACCAGCTCGGCGCCTGGGCGCACGTGCACGTGAACGGTTCGCTGGACGATCCGGTGGCGCGAGAGCTCGGCGGACCGGGTGACCCGGTGCTCGGGGAGCTCGCCGAGATCCTGCGCACCGACCCGGACCGGGCCTGTTCGCGGCTGGTCTGCCCGCGCCACCTCCAGCACGACGTGGCGTACGAGGCGTTCCTCGTCCCGGCGTTCGAGACCGGGCGGCTCGCGGGGCTCGGGTTCGACCCGGCGCTGTCGCCCGCCGCGCTGTACTCCAGCTGGGGCCCGGACTACCCCAACCGCATGGGCGCGGGCCAACTGCCCTACTACCAGCGGTGGGCGTTCACCACCGGCGCCACCGGCGACTTCGAGTACCTGGTACGGCTGCTGAAGCCGCGCCGCCCCGACCCCGCGGTCGGCCGCCGGGACATGGACGTGCACCGCTCGGCCGGGCCGGGTCTGCCGCCGATCACCACCCCGGCCGCGATCGGCGGGGTGCTGAAGCTCGGCGGCGCGCTCCAGCTGCCCGAACAGCCCATCGACGCCTGGGAGAACTGGGACAACTTCTACGACCAGCCGGCGCCCGCCGCGCCCTACCCGCACCCCTTCGAGCAGGCGCTGGCCAACCTGGTCAACCTCGCCGAGGCCTACCAGTCCGCCACCCCGGCGGCCGCGAACGGCGCGCTGCCCGCCGACCAGGCGATGTCGCTGTCGGCCGGCGTCGACCCGGTGATCACCCCGCCGCTGTACGGCCGCTGGCACGCGCTCACCAACCACCTGCTGATCGACGACGCTGGTCAGCCGCTGCCCTCGCCCGCCAACCGCAACTGGGTGCACCGGCTCAACCTCGACCCGCGGCACCGGGTCGCCGCGAACTTCGGCACCAAGGTCGTCCAGGCGCGGCAGGACGAGTTCATGGACGCCGCGTGGGCCCAGATCGGCGACGTCCTGACGGCCAACGCGAAGATCCGCGCCGCCCAGCTGGCCCGCGAGGTCGGGCACCGGCTCCAGGTCAAGCACCTGTCGCCGCCCGCCGCCCCGGCCGGCGCGGTGCCGCCGCCCACCGGCAAGTACCTGACGCTGACCGCGCCCGCCCACCCCCGCGTCACCACTTCGGGGCCCGGTGCGGCGATCGCCGCCGCCGCCGAGCAACTGGCCGTCGGCTTCCAGGTGGCGGCCAGCCGGGTCGCCGAGGCGCCGCTGTCGGCCACCATGCGTCGCCTCATCCGCCCCGGTGCCCGGCTGATGCGCTCGCTGACCTTCCCGCCCGACCAGCCCCGCGAGGCGCTGCTGCCGCGGATGGACGCCGACACCGGCGCCGTCACCGCCGCCGCGCCCAAGGTCAAACCGGCCGCCCTGGTCACCCCGGACCAGCTCGAGCAGGTGCTGCACCCCGTGATCGGTCTGGCGGCGGACCCGGTGGGCTCGCTGCCGCACAGCCCGGACTTCGTCCTCAAGGACATCGGCGACCCCGTCCCGCCGACCACTGGCGGAAACGTCGACAGCCTCGAGGCGCAGCAGTTCAAGGGCGCCCTCACCGAGCTCTACCAGGGCTGGGACGCGGCCGGCGCCGTCGGACAGGCCCCCGCCCGGGGCCCGCTCGGCGTCGCCGGGACGACGGACGCGGTGCTGACGGGGCTGCACCCGGACACCACCGTCCCCCGGTGCCTGCTCGGGTCGGTGGACGTGCCGGAGCGGCTGCGCCCGTTCGCCGAGAACTTCATCGAGGCGATGGCCTACCCGGTGATCGACCTGCCGATGTACCGCTCGCTGCTCGACCAGTCGACGGGCGTCTTCGCGCCCAACCTGGACCTGATCCCGGCGAACTCGATCACCCTGCTGGCCAACAACCGCCGCTTCATCGAGTCGTACCTGGTCGGCCTCAACCACGAGATGGCCCGGCTGATGCTCTGGCGCGAGTACCCGACCGACCAGCGCGGCACCCCGTTCCGCCAGTTCTGGGACCCGCGGGCCGCGCTCTCCCCGCCCGGCGAGACCCCCGACCAGCGCCGCGAACGGCTCTACGACATCCAACCGATCCACCGCTGGGGCCCCGCCGCGCTGCTCGGCGAGAACGACAACCGGCAGCAGCCCGGCACCGCGCAGAAGGACGACCTGGTGCTGGTCGTCCGCGGCGAACTGCTGAAGAAGTACCCGAACACCGCCGTGTACGCGCACAAGGCGGCCTGGCCGCTGGACGACGCCGGCAACCCGATCACCACCGGGGAACGCATCCCCGCGCCGCTGCCCGACGAGGACCACCCGACGCCCGACCTGGTCCGGCTGCCGCTCTACGAGGCGAAGGTCGAACCCGACATCTACCTGATTGGGTTCGACCTGGACGCCGCCGAGGCGCGCGGCAATCCGCCCGCCGACCCCGGCTGGTTCTTCGTCATCAAGGAACGCCCCGGCGAACCCCGCTTCGGCCTCAACGAGCCGGACCCCGGACCGCAGCCGCCCGTCGAGCTGTGGAACGACCTCAACTGGCAGGACGTGGACCCGGGCGGGACCGGCTTCGTCGAGTTCACCGACACCACGAACGTCCCGCTGGCGCCCCTCGACCCCGCCGAGGAGGACCCGGACACCAAGCAGCAGCACACCGAGGACGCGACGCTGCCGCTCTGGTACTCCCGGCTCAGCTCCGCCGACATCGCCTACATCCTCTTCCGGGCGCCGATCATGGTCGCCATTCACGCACAGGAGATGCTCCCCGTATGGCCGACAACGCCCTGAGCGACGACTTCCCCGTCCTGCTCGGCCCGGTACGGATCGAGACCACGTTCACCGCCACCGAACTGCTGGTCCGCGTCTTCCCCGACGACTGGTCCGTCGACACCTTCGAACCGCGGCCCACCGAGGCCGAACTCGGCGCCCTCGACGCCTACTGGACCGCGCTGTGGCGCACCGGCGGAGACCCCGTCGGCGACCGGGCGGCCTGGCACGAACTGGTCGGCCGGATCGCCCCCGGCCGGGCGACCTGGCTGCTGAGCAACCACCAGCCCGCCAACCCCGGCGACCGGCCGATGCCCGTCCCCGCCGGCACCACCGTGCTCGTCATCCTTACCGCCACCGCGCTGGCCGCCGCCGACCGGCAGCCGACGGTCGACTACTGGACGGCGGTCTGGCGCGCCCATGGCGACCGGGTGAAGCTGCGGGCCGCCGACACCGCGCTGCTCGCCGCCGTCGGCCCGGCCAGGGCGGCGCCGATCCGGGCCCGCCGGCCCGCCGGCATCGACGCCGCGCCGCTGGCGAGCGGCGACGCCGTCCTGGTGGCCTTCCCCGTGGTGCCCCGCCCGCCCGACACCGGCATCGCCCCGCAGTCCTGGACGGTCGCCGCCACCGCCGGCCTGCTGCCCGACCGGTTCCGGCTGCTCGGCTGGGCCGGCGGCACCAAGGTCGTCGACCTGGTCGGCAACCCCGTCCCCGCGAGCCTCCAGGTCAGCCCCGACCCGAGTTCCACCGACCCGATGAAGGTCGACGAGACCACCGGCGTGCTGACCGTCCCCGACGCGCTGCTGTGGCTGACCGACTTCGACCGGGCCGTCACCGACGGCATGGGCTTCCGGATCCCGCTGACCACCGCCCTGGCCGGCGGCCTCGACCGGCTGGTGGTGCTCGGCCTGCGCGCCCAGTCCACCCCGGCGCAGTCCGCCGCCGACCTGACCGACCGGCTCACCCGCCAACTCCGCAGCCCCGCCGGACTCGGCCTGCTGCCCCAGGGCACCCCCACCAACAACAGCGCCCAGGCACCCGCCGGCACCGACCCCACCCAGCGGGCCGACAGCGCCCTGCGCTCCGCCGCCGCCGGGGCGGACTGGACCACCCGCACCGACGGCCAGTGGTTCGCCGAACTGCTCGGCCTCGACCCCGCCGCCCTGGCCGGCATGGCCAACTCCGACAGCACCGACCAGCGCGACGCCCGCGCCGCCGACACCGCCCTGTGGCCCGCCACCTGGGGCAACCAGCTGCAGACCGTGCTGCACCCGATCTTCGGCCGGGCCGTCGTCGAACAGACCCGGCAGTACTACCTCGACCACGTCTCCGGCCGCGGCCCCGTCCCCGCCGTACAGATCGGCCGGCAGCCCTACGGGATCCTGCCCACCACCGCGTTCTCCCGGCTCGCCTGGCCGGACACCAACCCCGTCGCGCCCCACCGCCGCGGCCTGTACACCGTGCTCCAGGCCGCCGCCGCCGACTGGCAGGCCGCCACCGGCAAGGTCGCCCACCTCGGCGCTCAAGGGGCCGACGCCCACCAGCACCTGCTGGACATCCTCGCCGCGCACCCCACCTCCGCCGAGTACTACCAGCGGTACGCGCTCAGCGTCGAGGACATCTTCAACCGGGAGAACCTCGGCGCACTCGGCTCGACCGTCCTGCCCGCCCTCGAACGCCTGGGCCAGCCCGGGCCGATCCGCGACCTGCTGACCCGCTTCGGCTACCCCGACACCGGCAACGCCCAGGACCCCGACCTGGTCCGCCGCCTCTTCACCGACACCCAGCACCCGCTGCTCGCCCCACCCGTCGACGACCGGCCGCTCTCCGAGACCGACCCGATCCGGCCCTACACCGCCGACGGCGCCAACTACCTCCAGTGGCTGGCCGCCCACGCCCGCACCGACCTGGAGACCGTCCGCACCGAGGCCGGCTTCCCCGACGACGACCTGCCGTCCGCGCTGCTGTACCTGCTGGCCCGGCACGCGCTGCTGCTCGGCTGGGCCGACGCCGCCACCGAACTCGCCATCGCCGCCGGCATCGCCAGCCCCGCCGAACAGGCCGCCGCGGACCCGGCGTTCATCCACGTCAAGATCCCCGCGCCCGGCCAGACCCTGCCCAGCGAGAGCCGCTACCGGCGGCTCTACTCCGCCGCGCCGGAGATCACCGGCGACCCGACCCGGCTGGTCGTCGACCACATCCCCCGCGTCCTCGGCACCGCCCCCGGCACCGCCCGCCTCGCCGAACAGGCCACCGCCCTCGACCTGTTGACCACCCTGCCCACCGCCCGGTTGGAGCGCGTCCTCGCCGAACACCTCGACTGCGCCACCTACCGGCTCGACGCCTGGCGCCTCGGCCTCGCCAACGAACGCCTCGCCGAACTTCGCTACGGCCCCGACGGCACCACCCCCGCCACCCCCGGCCTGCACCTCGGCGTGTACGGCTGGCTGGAGGACGTCCGCCGCCGCGACACCAGCACACTCACCGAAATCACCCTCACCGGGCCGCTCGCCCAGGTCTTCCAGGGCAACGGGCCACTGCTGCACGACGCCAAGAACGGCGGCCACCTGCACGCCCCGTCACCCGGCCACGCCCGCACCGCCGCCGTGCTGCGGGCCGGCTACCTCGCCAACGGCTCACCGCAGAACCCCGGCTCGTTCGCCGTCAACCTCAGCTCCGGCCGGGTCCGGATCGCCCTCGGCCTGCTCGACGGCATGCGGCAGGGGCAGTCCCTCGGCGCGCTGCTCGGCTACCGGCTCGAACGCGCCCTGCACGACGCCCACGAACAGGCCGAGGTCGACTTCCTGATCGCCGCGCTGCGCCTCAAGTTCCCGCTGCGGGCCGGCCGGATCGCCGACACCGTCCCCGGCCAGACTGACCAGCCCGACCCGGCCAAACCCCTCGCGATCGGCCAGCTCGAAGCCCACAACGTCATCGACGGCCTCGCCCTGGTCCGCCTGCTGACCAGGGGAGACGCACCCCAGACCTACCCGTTCGGCCTGGACGGCCTGCCCACTGTCAACGGCGCCCAGCAGGCCGTCGTCGACCGCTCCGTCCAGGACCTGCTCGACGTCCACGACGCGCTCTCCGACCTCGCCGTCGCCGAAAGCACCCACCAGGCGCTGCTCGGCAACCCCGAACGCGCCTCCGCCACCCTCGACGCCTACGCCAAGGAAGGACTGCCACCCGAACCCGCCGTCGTCACCACCCCCCGCAGCGGCACCACCCTGACCCACCGCTTCGGCCTGCGCCTCACCCCCGGCCTCAAACCCGACACCGGCGCGCCCCCGCTCTCCCACAACACCCCGCGCGCCCAGGCCGAACCCGCCGTCAACGCCTGGCTGCCCGCGCTGCTGCCGCCCGCCACCGGCGTCGTCGCCCAGGTCACCTGGACCGACCCGATCACCGGACAGCCCCGCAGCCGCACCCTCAGCCAGTTCGACCTCCACCTCCAGCCGATCGACCTGCTCTGGGCGGTCCGCCCGGCCGGCGACAGTGCCATGACCGACCTCGACGACCGGATCACCGGCGCCGTCATCGCCCTCGACAACCCGCGGCCCGACGCCGAACTGACCATCCACTACACCGACCGGGTCGCCGGACGGATCACCTTCTTCGAACTCGCCCCGCTGATCAACGTGCTGCGCCCGCTGCTGACCACCGCCCGGCCGCTGCGCCCCACCGACCTGATGCCCGCCGCCGGACCGGCCCCCGCCGACCGGGCCGCCGACGACGCCGTCTCGCTGCCCCGCGAACGCCCCGCCGCCGTCCGGGCCTCGCTGGACGTGCTGCGCACCAACGTCGAGAGCTACCTCGCCACGCTGGCGCCGCTCTACCCGGCCGGTGCGCCGCCGCAGCGCGCCCAGATCCTCGCCACCGTCGACACCCTGCTCACCGGGTACGCCAACCTGGTCACCACGGCCGCCGGCTTCGGCATGGTCCGCAGCGGCTGGGGCGAACTCGCGATGTGGCGCCGGGGCGTCTTCGGCGACGTGCTGGCCGCCGTCGCCGCCGCCGCGGACCGGATGACCAGGGCGCTGGCCCAGGCCGACGCGCTGCTCGCCACCTACGACGCGCTGCCGTTCGCCACCTCCGCCACCGAACGGTTCCGGCTGCTGCAACAGGCCGAACGGCTGATCGCCACCACCCCCACCACGCCGCTGCCCGCGCTGCCGGCCGTCCTGCGCGGGATCATCGCCGGACGGCGGCAGGCCTTCGCCAACAAGCTGGCCTCGCTCCGGGCGGAGGCCAGGACCGTCCGCACCACGCTCAGCGCGCTGCTCGCCGAAGTCTCCGGCAAGCTCCCGCTGACCGCCTTCGACCCGACCGACCTCAGCCTCCAGCCGTTCCAGGACCGGGTGGTGCTGTTCTGCCGCGACCTGCTGGACCGCGCGGGCGCGCTGCACACCGACGTCCTCGCCCGGCTGGCCGGCGCGGACCAGGCGCTCGCCGCGTACGACGCGGCCGTCACCGGGCCGGACCAGGTCACGGCGGCGATCGACGCGCTCAAGGCGCTGCTCGGCCAGGACGCCCTCGCCGTACCGGAGTTCACGCCCGACCCGCAGCTCGCCGCCGACTGGCAGCACGCCGTCACCGCCAGCGGCACGCTCGTCCAGCACCTCACCCAGCCCCCGTTCGGGCGGGACTTCCCGATCGACGACTGGGCGCACGGCATCGCCCGGGTCCGCGACAAGCCCCGGCTGTGGGAACAGGCCGTGCTGCTGAGCGACGCCCTGCGCGGCCCCGGCGGGCTGCTCGGCTCCCTGCTCGGGTCCGCCGAACCGCAGTTGACGCCGATCCAGCTGCCGTTCCGGCCCGGCGACCACTGGCTGGCCATGGAGTTCGCCGACGACACGCCCATCACCGAGGACAAGGTGCTGTTCACCGCCCACTACGCGCCCGACCCGGTGCTGCCCTCCACCACCCGGGTCGGCCTGCTGTTCGACGAATGGACAGAGGTGATCCCCACCGACCGCGAGACCACCGGCATCGCGCTGCACTACGACGGCCCGGACTCCCAGCCGCCGCAGGCCATGCTGCTGGTCGTGCCGCCCGTGCGCACCGGAACCTGGAACACCGACGACCTGATCGCCGCGATCGGCGAGACGCTCGACCTGGCGAAGACCCGCGGCGTCGAACCCGAACACCTCGACAACACCGCCTACGCCCAACTGCTGCCCGCCACCGTGATGTCCGCGACCCGGCAGCCGATCACCATCTCCACCGACCTCGCGACCGCCAACCAGCGCTGGAAGGCCGCCCATGCCTGAGCCCCGCATCGCCGACCTGCCCACGGCACTCGCCGGCCGGACGAACCCGGCCGTCGGGGTGTGGAACCGGCTGGAGGGACGGCCCCGCACCACCGACTTCCAGCGCGCGCTGCGGGCCGAACTGCGCGACCCGCTCTGGCTGTTGACCCGGCAGTGGCAGCTCGGAGAGTTCCGCGCCACCGACGGCGGCTCACCCGTCACCGCGACGTACTCGATCGCCGGCACCCGGCCCAGCCGGTTCCGCCCCGACGACGGCGCCGCCGAACCACTGCCGGACGACCGGCCGCTGGAAGCTCTCGCCGAACGGCGCCCGCCGGCCTTCGTGGCGGGCAGCGACCGGATCGCCTTCGACCTGCGGCTGGCGATCGGCCGGCGGTGGCTCAAACTGCTGGGCCGCGACCCGGTGCTGGCCAACATCGCGTTCGACTTCCGCGGCCAGTACGTCCGGATGTACCCGATCGCGCTGCCCGACCCGACCACCGACACCGACGCGCCGCGGGTGTCCGACCCGGAGACCTGGTCCACCCTCCAAGCCGTCGCCGGACGGCGGATGGACGGCTACCTGCTGTACCGGCACATCAAGGGCGGCGGCCACGCCTCCGACGGCATCAACGACATCCTGCACCTGCACTACCCCGCGCTCGACGCCCTTGGCACCCGCCTGGTCGCCTGGTTCGACGACCTCATCGACCAGCCGGACGGCGACGACAGCTGGGACCCGCGCCGCCTCGAACACCGCTTCTCGGTGGCCGGCACCGCCCCCGACGGCACCGAAAAGGTGCTCACCGCGCAGGAGTTCCCCGGCGGCGAACTCGACTGGCACGCCTTCTCGATCGACCCCGACCACCCCGTCGGCGGCGCCGAACCGCCACTCCCGCCGATCAACCGCACCGTCTTCCCCGCGCCGCTGCGCTACGCCGGCATGCCACTGCCGCGCTGGTGGGCGATCGAGGACGGCGGCACCAACTTCGCCGCCGTGTCGCCGGACAGCACCGACCTGGCCCGGCTGATCTTCCTCGAGTTCGCGCTGGTCTACAGCAACAACTGGTACCAACTCCCGTGCGAACTACCGGTCGGCACCCTCGCGTCGATCCAGGGACTCGCCATCACCGACGTGTTCGGACAGCGGCTGTGGATCACCCCCGCGGGCACCGGCCTTGACGAGAACTGGCAGCGCTGGTCGATGTACACCCTCGACACCATCGACGCCCGACCCGACACCCCCGCCGACACCAGCCTGCTGCTGCCCGCCAGCGTGCCCAAGGTCGCCGACGGACCCGCGCTGGAGGAAGTGTCGCTGATCCGCGACGAGGCCGCCGACCTGGTCTGGGGCATCGAGGCGACCGTCCCCCGCCCCACCGGCCCGGGCCGCCGGGGCAGCGAGGTCGCCGCCGAGATCCGTGCCTACCACCTGCGCCTCCACCCGCCCGCCCCGCCGGACGCGCCGCTCGCGCCGATCGCCTACGAGGCGATGAACTCCGTCCCCGAGAACTGGATCCCGTTCATCCCCGTGCACGTCCCCGGCGACAACCGCACCATCCAGCTGCAACGCGCCGCCATGCCCGACGTCGTCGGCGTACTGCCGCCCGTCCAGCCGCGAACCTCGCTGCTGCGCGAGGGCCTGGACGCCGCCACACCGCACGGGTACTTCGTCAACCAGGAGGAAGTCCCGCAGACCGGCACCCGGCTCTCCGTCGCCTACCACCGGACCCGGTGGCGCAGCGGCCGGGTCTGCGTCTGGCTCGGCGCCCAGCGTGGCGCGGGCCGGGGCGAGGGGGCGAGCGGGCTGGCGTTCGACCTGCTGGTGGACACCCCTCAGGCGCCCGCGAACTGAGGTCGTATCGGCAGTTCGGGCGGTGTTCGTAGGATGGTCATGGCTCCTCCGGGAGGGGATTCACACCGGAGGGGACCATGGCGGACCAGGCGAAGCGTCAACTGCTCGGGCGGGAGCGGGAGTCGGGGGAGTTGGAGCGGCTGCTGCGCGAGGTGCGCGGCGGGCGCAGCCGGGTGTTGGTGGTGCGGGGGGAGGCGGGGGTCGGGAAGTCGGCGCTGCTGGATCAACTGGCGGGGCTGGCCGGGCAGTCGCAGGTGGTGCGGGTGGCGGGGGTGGAGGCCGAGGCGGAGTTCGCGTACTCGGCGTTGCAGCGGCTGTGCGCGCCGCTGCTGGACCGGCTGGAGCGGCTGCCCGAGGTGCAGCGGGACGCGCTGCGGGTGGCGTTCGGGCTGAGCGGCGGGGCGGCGCCCGAGATGCTGCTGGTCGGGATGGCGGTGCTGGGGCTGTTCGCGGAGGCGGCGGCCGATGCGCCGCTGGTGTGCCTGGTCGACGACGCGCAGTGGCTGGATCTGATGTCGCAGCGGATCCTGACGTTCGTCGGGCGGCGGCTGGACGCCGAGTCGGTGGCGCTGGTGTTCGCCGAGCGGGCCGTGGACGGGGCGGGCGACGAGGGCTTCGCCGGGCTGCCGGACCTCGCGCTGCGCGGGCTGGGCGACGCCGAGGCCCGGGCGCTGCTCGACAGCGTGCTGCCCGGGCCGGTCGACGCCCGGGTGCGGGACCGGATCGTCGCCGAGACCGGCGGAAACCCGCTGGCGCTGCTGGAGTTGCCCCGGGGCCTGTCGCCCGCGGAGCTGGCGTTCGGCTTCGGCGGGCCCGGGGCCGGGCCGCTGGCGACCCGGGTCGAGGACGGCTTCCGGCGCCGCGTGCAGGCGCTGCCGGCCGACACCCGGGCGCTGCTGCTGGTCGCGGCGGTCGAACCGGTCGGCGACGGGCCGCTGCTGTGGGACGCGCTGCGGTTCCTTGGCGTCGGGCCGGAGGCGGCGGCGCCGGCCGGGGAGCTGATCACGGTGGGGGCCGCGGTGCGGTTCCGGCACCCGCTGGTGCGCTCCGCCGTCTGGCGGGGCGCGGACGCGACCGCGTTGCGGGCCGCGCACCAGGCGCTGGCCGAGGCCACCGATGGCGGGCGCGACCCCGACCGGCGGGCCTGGCACCGGGCGCACGCCGCGCTCGGGCCGGACGAGGAGGTCGCCGTCGAGCTGGAGTGCTCCGCCGACCGGGCGCTGGCCCGCGGCGGGCGGGCCGCCGCCGCGTCCTTCCTGGAACGGGCCGCCGCGCTCACCCCTGACCCGAAGGGACGGGCGCGGCGCGCGCTGGCCGCCGCGGACGCGTACCTCGCGGCCGGGCTGACGGCCCGGGTGCCCGACCTGCTCGCCGCAGCCGAACTCGGCGCGCTGGACCCGCTCCAGCAGGCCCACGTGCACCGGCTGCGGGCCAGGGTGGCGGCCCTGGCCGGCCCGGAACTCGGCGTGGTGCGGCCGCTGCTGGACGCGGCGGACCGGCTCGGCGCGCTCGACCCGGCCGCCGCGCGGGAGACCGCCCTGATGGCGTTCGGCGCCGCGATCTGGGCCGGCCGGCACGACGACGGGGCACTGCGGCAGGTCGCCGGGGCGGCCCGCGCGCTGCCGCCCGGCGACGAGCCGGCGGGCGTCCTGCTGCGCGCCCTCGCCGCGTGGACCACGGACGGGCCCGCCGCCGCGCACCCGCTGCTGGCGCGGGCGCTGCGCGCCGTCCCCGACATCGACGACCCGGCGCTGCTGTGGGCGGCCGCGAACGCCGCCGCCGAGCTGGGCGACCTCGCGGCCTGGCTGGACGTCACCGAGCGGGCGGTCCGCTCCGCCCGGACGACGGGCGCGCTGTCGATCCTCTCGACGGCGCTGCCGCACCGGGCGGCCGCGCTGGGCTTCGCCGGGCGGCTCGCCGAGACCCGCGAACTGCTGGCCGGGGCGACCGCCGTCGAGAACGGCGCCGGCCTGGCGATGCGCCTGGCCACGACGGCCGGCATCGGCGCGTACCAGGGCCGGGAACGGCCGGCCCTGGCCGCGATCGGGGCGGCCGAACGGGAGGGCGAGCGGTGCGGCCTCGGCCGGCTCACCGCGACCGCGGCGTGGGCGCGGGCGGTGCTCCACAACGGCCTCGGCAACTACCCGTTGGCGCTGGAGGCGGCGCTGCGGGGCGCGGAGTACCGGGATCTCGCGGTGCACCAGTGGACGTGCGGCGAACTCGTCGAGGCGGCCGTCCGGGCCGGGGACCCGGCCGCGGCGGCCGGGGCGCGGGAGCGGCTGGCCGATTGGGGTCGGGCCGGTACGCCGTGGGCGCTCGGCGCGCGGGCGGTCGCCGAGGCGCTGGCCGGGCCGCCCGAGCAGGCCGAGGACCGCTACCGGGAGGCCGTCGGGCACTTCGGGGCGGGCGGGCTCGGCGTGCTCGAGGCCCGGGCCCGGCTACTGTTCGGCGAATGGCTGCGCCGCCAGAACCGGCGGGCCCTGGCCCGCGACGAACTGCGCGCCGCGTACGAGGAGTTCGCGCGGATGGGCCAGGAGGCGTTCGCCGAACGGGCCCGGCGCGAGCTGCTCGCCACCGGTGAGACGGTGCGCAAGCGGGCCGTCGGCGGGCCGGAACTGACGCCGCAGGAGGCGCAGATCGCCCGCCTCGCCGCCGCCGGGCACCCGAATGCGGAGATCGGCGCGCAGCTGTTCCTCAGCCCGCGGACGGTGGAGTGGCACCTGCGGAAGGTGTTCGGCAAGCTGGGGATCACCAACCGGCGGGAGATCGAGGGGGCGTTGGCTTCGAGTTGACTGAGTGTCAGCTCATGGCCGCCTTTTCGATGACGCCGGCCACCAGGTCGGGGTGGGAGACCGCGACGGAGTGGGACGCGGCGACCTCGGTGGTGCGGGCGTGGGCGCGTTCGGCCATGAAGCGCTGGGCGGCGGCCGGGATGTTCAGGTCCTGGGTGGTGACGATGTCCCAGCTGGGGACGGTCTGCCAGGCGGCGGCGGTGGCCGGTTCGGTCAGCGCGGCCTGGGCGATCGGGCGCTGGGTGGCGGCCGCCAGTGCGGCCTTCTCGGCGGGGACGTCGGCGGCGAACTGCGCGCGGAACTTGCCCTGTTGGATGTACAGGTCGGTGCCGGTGCTGCCGTCGGGGAGCGCGTACGGCACCGGGTCGAGGGCGCCGGCCAGGGTGGATCCGGGGAACTGTCCGGTCAGTTGCAGCGCGGACTCGCCCGGTGCGGGCAGGAACGCGGCGACGTAGACCAGTGCCTTGACGCGCGGTTCGCCGACGGCGGCGGCGCTGATGACCGAGCCGCCGTAGGAGTGGCCGACCAGCACGACGGGGCCGTCGATGTGGTCGATGACGCTGCGCAGCGCGGCGGCGTCGGAGGCCGGGCCGCGCAGCGGGTTCGCGGCGGCGACGACCGGGTAACCGTCGTGGCGCAGGCGGGCGATGACGCCGTTCCAGCTGGACGCGTCGGCGAACGCGCCGTGCTCCAGGACGACGGTCGGCTTCGGTCCGCGGTCGGCCGCCGCGGGGCCGGCTGTCGCGCCGGTGAGGGCGAGGATGCCCGCGGCTGCGGCGAGGGCCGCGGCGAGCCGCCGTCCGCGGCCGTTCTGGGTGATCGACATGGCGACGCTCCTGGCTTCGGTCTTCGGTCTTCGGGGGCTTGGGCGTTCACTGTCTCCCGCGCGGCGGGCGTCCGCATCGGTTGGATGACTGCATGGCCACAGAGCGTCGGATGACTGATGTGTTCCAGTCGGCGGGGCGGCGACAGTGGTCGCGCGATTCCCGAAATTCGAGGAGAGACACATGAATCGACGGCTTCTGAGGCTCGCGGCGGCAGGATTCTCGCTGGCGGCGGCCGCGGCCGTCAACGCACCGGCGAGCGCCTCGGCCGGCCAGGCGGGCGGCGCGACGCTGACCGCCTCCGGTTCCGTACCGTTCGCCTGTACCCCGTTCCAGCCCTCGGCGCCGGAGGGCGCCTCGGTGGAGTCGGTGACGGCGACGGCCGTGCCGGCGGGCGCGTTCCAGGTGCCCGGCAGTCCGCCGCTGGGTGGCGGCGTGGTCCCCGACGTGCCGGCGCACTGCGAGGTGACCGTCACGCTGACCCACCCGGGCGCCAACGACCGTGCCAAGGTGCAGATCTGGCTGCCGGAGTCCGGCTGGAACGGTCGCTTCCAGGCGGCCGGCGGCGCCGCGTACGCCGCCGGGAACATCGGCTCGGTGGCCGCGGCCGTCAAGCAGGGCTACGCCGCCGCCACCACCGACGCGGGCGTGGACACCAGTGGCCTGGACAGCAGTTGGGCGCTGGACGGGCAGGGCCGGATCAACGCCGCGCTGCTGGAGAACTTCGCCTCGCGCTCCGTCCACGAGATGGCGCTCGTCGGCAAGCAGGTCGTCGACGGCGTCTACGGCCACACCGCTTTCCGCTCCTACTTCAACGGCTGCTCCACCGGCGGCCGCCAGGGCTACATGGAGGCGCAGAAGTACCCGACCGACTTCGACGGCATCAACGCGGCGTCCCCCGCCATCAACTGGAACCAGTTCGAGGTGGCCACGCTGTGGCCGCAGGTCGTGATGAACGAGCAGCACACCTACCCGACCGCCTGCGAGTTCAACGCGTTCAACCAGGCCGCGCTGAAGGCCTGCGACAAGCTCGACGGCATCGCGGACGGGCTGATCAGCGACCCGAACCGCTGCGACTTCGACCCGCGCCGCCTGATCGGCATGAAGGTGGTGTGCGAGGGCAAGGAGTACACGATCAGCGCCGCCGACGCCGAGGTGGTCCGCAAGATCTGGGACGGCCCGCGCGACAGCCGCGGCAAGCGGCTCTGGTACGGGCTGCCGATCGGCGCCGACTTCGGCCCCCTCGCCGCCAGCACCACCACGGACGGCGTCACCACCGGCGCGCCGTTCATCGTCCCCGCCGAGTGGGTCGCCAACTTCGTGCAGAAGCAGCCCGGGTTCAGCTCGGCGAACCTGACGTACCCGCAGTTCGAGGAGATCTTCCGCAAGGCGCGCGCCGAGTTCGACCCGGCCATCGGGACCCGCGACGCGGACCTGTCCGCGTTCCGCGACGCCGGCGGCAAGCTGCTCAGCTGGCACGGCGACGCCGACCCGGTGATCCCCACCGCGGGCACGGTCGACTACCGCAAGCGCGTCGAGGACCGGATGGGCGGCAGCGCGAAGGTCGACAACTTCTACCGGGTCTTCCTGGCCCCCGGCGTCGGGCACTGCGCCCTGAACGGCGCCGACGACATGGCCGCGCTGACCGCCTGGGTCGAGCGCGGGCAGGCCCCCGGCGTGCTGCACGCCACCCTGCCCACCGCCGACGGGCGGAACGTCACCCGGGACGTGTGCCGGTACCCGATGGTCTCCCGCTACGCCTTCGGCGACCCGAACGCCGCGAGCAGCTTCCGCTGCGTCAGGCCCTGACGTGAACGGGGGGCGGGTCGCCGATCCGCCCCCCGTCCTCGGTCGCTTCGGTTGCGGACAAGGAGTGGAAGTGGACAGCAACGATCTCTTCAACGGTTCCGTGGAATCCGCGCCTCGTGCGTTGGTTCCGTCCCCGTCGCCGTTTCGCGACTACGTTCTGCACGACCTTCCGGGGGACCTGGCCGAGGTCGGGCGTGGCGGGCTGACGTACCGGCAACTAGCTTTCAAGCAGCGGGAGTTGGTTTCGGGAGTCGGAGTGGTCGGTGACGACCCGCGCGCCGCTCGCGTCACGCAGCTCGACCTGCTGTTCATGCTGGGCGGGTTCGCCCCCGCCGGGCCGCTGGCCGCGCCCCGCGAGTTGACGGAGCTGATCTCCGCGCAGAGCGCGCGGTTCCGCTCGCTGGATCCGCACCTGAGCTACGAGCTGCTGATCGACGTGAACTGCGAGGAGTACCGGCGCTGCGGTGACATCCGGGTGTTCTCGCCCGGCCAACTCGGCACCCTGGAACGGGACTTCTACCTCGGCCACCACCTGTCCGAGCCGTGGATCAGGTCCGCCGCGTACGGGCTTCGCACGCTGATCACCGCGCCGGACGCCGTGAAACCGGTGGCGGTGCTGGACGACGCCGCCCGCTGCGTCGCGGAGTTCACCTCGCACATGGCGAGCTACCGCCGGCTGTCCGGGGAGGCGTTCGGCCGGTTCCGGCACTTCCACATGGGCCACCCCGGCGGTCCGCGCGGCGCGAGCGGGGCGTTCATGCCCAGCGTGCAGCTGCTCGAACTGGCCCTGCTGCCGCCGACCACCGAGTACGGCAGCTACCTGGACCTGGCGATGTCCTACTTCCCGACCTGGTCGCGGCCGGTCGTCGCCCAGTGGCGCAGCGCCTCCAGCCTGGGCATGAACGTGTGGCAGTCGGTGCGGGACGGCAGGCTGGTGCTCGACGGTGCCGGGGCCGAACGGCTGGTCCAACTGATCGACAGGTTCGTCGACTTCCGCATGGTGCACCTCGGCATCACCCGGCGCATGCTGCCGGAGGCGTTCCCGGACCGGACCGGGCTGACCCGCAGGGAGATCGGCGCGCAGGCCGGCGAGCGGGGGATTCTGAACGCCGAGCACCCCGGCACCTCCGGGTTCAGCGTGCGCGACGTCCTCACGAACGCCGTCCACCGGCTGCTCGAACTCCGCCGGGAAGTCCTTTCGTCCGCATCGGCTCCGGCCAACCAGTAGGGGGCAGAATGTCCGCGTTCCGTGTGGCAGTCGTCGACGCGTTCGGGCCGGCCTACGGCCACATCGACGCCTTCGCGGCGGTCGGCGGCGAGGTCGTCCAGGTGCAGAGCACGCCCGGGCTGCCGTTCGGTGTCGAGCCGGTGGATGCGGCGCGGTTTGCTCAAGTGCTGGTCCACGACGGTGAATTGGACGCCTTGGCCGCGCGGCTGGAGGGGGTCGTCGCGGTGCTGCCCGGACGCGAGACCGGGGTGGAACTCGCCGACGCGCTCTCCGAGAAGCTCGGACTGCCCACCAACGGCACCGAGTTGAGCGCCGCGCGCCGGGACAAGTATGTGCAGATCGAGACACTCAGGGCCCGGGGCGTCCCCGCGATGCGGCAGCTCCGCACCGGGGACGAGAGTGAACTCCGGACCTGGCACGCGCAGTTGGGCGGGGTGGCGGTGGTCAAACCGCTGCGCAGCTACTGGGGCGACGGCGTGTCGTTCTGCGACTCGCCGGACGAATCGGTCGTGGCGCTGCGCCGGCTCCGCGGCAGCGGGACGATCCACGGCGAGCCGATCGAGCAAGTCGTGGCCCAGGAGTACCTGGTCGGCACCGAGTACATCCTGAACACCGTCAGCAGCAGGGGCGTTCACCACCTGACCGACGCCTGGCGCACCGAGCGGATCACCGCCAACGGAGTCTGCGACCTGGTCGTCGCCCAGGTGCTGCTGCGCTCCGACGAACCGCCGGTGCCCGAACTCGCCGCGTACGGACGCCAGGTGCTGGACGCGCTCGGCATCCGGCACGGCGCCGCCCACCTGGAGATCAAGCTGACGCCGGACGGCCCGCGGCTGATCGAGGCGGGCGCCCGGATGTCCGGACTCCCGTACTACACCGACCGGTTGCTGGGCGAGGGCCAACTGGAATGGATCGTCGACGCCTACGCCCGCCCCGACCGCTTCCGCACCCGGACCGGCCGGGCGTACCGGCGGCCCCACGCCTTCGCCTGGGCCGCGCTGGTTGCCCCCGCAGCCGGGCGACTGGTCCGCTACCGGGCCCTCGACCGGATCCGCGAGCTGGAGAGCTTCCGCGACCTCACCGTGCTGCTCGAACCCGGTGACCCGATCACCCCGACCACCTACGACCGGGGCTACCCGGCCACCCTCACGCTGGAGCACCCGGTGGACGCCGTACTCCAGCGCGACCTCAACACGGTGCGGTACCTCGACGGCGCCGGGATGTACGAGATCGCCTGAATCGGACCAGGGTGCGGTGACGCGCGAGGTTGGCGCCACTCGTCGTCGTGGGTGGAGGCGGAACGTCATCGCCGCGCTTGGGGCTCACGGGGCAGGTACCTCGCCGTGGTCCTCGTCGGGGAGGGCCCGGGTCAGCTGAGCAGTGAGGTCGGGGTCCGCCAGGATCCTGGCGGTGGCGCGCCATTCGACTATGACGCGGTGGAGGTTGGAGTGGACATCCAGTTCGACGGCATCACGCGTCGCGTTGACGAGGTCCACAACGAACTCGCGTACCTCCTCGGCTGACAGGTGCCTGCTCCACGGGAACACCTCGGGCAGGGCTAGCAGCACGGCCCGCGCGCCCGCCCCCGCGAGGGGCTCGCATCGTTCCGGCCCCGATCCCCGAGGCCCCGCCAGGTCGGATCGACTCCGGTGAATACCTCCGTTGCCGGCGGCCGTGATTTGACTGAATGCGCCGCGCACCCGGGGCCGGACTGGGGGAAGCGGATGTGCGGTCAAATGACCGATTTCGAAAGGCGGTTCGGCGCCAATGATGGACAGGGCACGCCCGCTCCGAAGGGACACGCCATGTCTGTCCGCTGGTCGACCTGCTCGATCCGGCGCTGGTGGCTGATCGCCGAACTGAGATCGCCGAACTGGAGAAGCAGAGCTGGATGTTCCAGGCGGAGAACCGGGCCTGATCCCCACAGCAACAACGTCCCACGAACGGAAGGTGGTTCATATGTTCACTCCCAAGGCCTCGGCCGTCGCGGCGGCTCTCGTCGCGGCCGTGATCGGCCTCGATGCCGGATCGGCGCAGGCCGCCGGCTGGCCCCCGTTGCAGCCGGGTGCCCACCTCTACTCGGGCAGCGGCGGGAGCGGCGCGGTGACCGTCGTCGATCTCGACGACTTCGGCACCTGCCACACGTTGTCGGTGGCCGCGCGGTCGGTGCAGGTCGCCTCCGGGGCCGCGTCCGTGGTGGTGTACTCCGGCGCGGGCTGCACCGGCGACCACCCGTGGGCCACCGGCTCGCTGGCCCAGTTCGACCTGCCGTGGCCGGCGCTGAGCTACCGGGTGGTCCCGGCCTGATTCCGTCCGGTCGCGGGCGGAACACCTCACATCTCTTTCTCATGCAAGGAGGCCTCGATGGCAGCGCACGAAAACACCACCGGCCGACGCCGTTTCCTCGGTCTGGCGGCGGCCGGGGTCGTTGCCGGCCAGGTTGCCCTGTCCGCTCCGGCGCAGGCGGTCACCGGGCGGGCGGCGGGATCGACGGGCGCCGGGGAGGCGCCGCGACCGGGGGCGGGTATCCGTCCGTTCCGGATCAAGGTTCCGCAGGCGGACCTCAATGAGTTGCGGCGGCGGATCCGGGCGACCCGGTGGCCGGACCGTGAGACCGTCGACAACCGCACCCAGGGTGCGCAACTGGCGAAGATGCGGCCGCTGATGGAGTACTGGGGCAGCGGGTACGACTGGCGGACGCTGGAGCGGCGCCTCAACGACCTGCCGCAGTACATCGTCGAGATCGACGGGCTGGACATCCAGTTCGCGCACATCCGCTCCCCGCACGCGGGCGCGATGCCGATGCTGATGACGCACGGCTGGCCCGGTTCGATCGTCGAACTGCTGAAGGTCATCGACCCGTTGGTCAATCCCACGGCGTACGGCGGGCGCGCCGAGGACGCCTTCCACCTGGTCCTGCCGACCCTTCCCGGCTACGGCTTCTCGGGCAAACCGACCGGGCCGGGGTGGAACTTCACCCGCATCGCGCACGCCTTCCACGAGCTGATGCTGCGCCTCGGGTACCCGGAGTACGTCTCGCAGGGCGGCGACCACGGCGCGCTCCTCTCCGAGGTGCTCGCCGTCCAGCAGCCGAAGGGGCTGCTCGGCATCCACGTCAACATGCCGGGGACGGTGCCGGACGACATCCTGCGCCGGGTGCGCAACTTCGACCCGGCCCCCACGAACCTGTCGGCCGAGGAGAAGCGGGCGTACGACCGGCTGCTGCACTTCTACCGCGACGGTTTCGGCTACGCGGCGATGATGAACCAGACCCCGCAGACGATCGCCTACTCGCTCACCGACTCCCCGGTCAGCATGGCGTCGTACTACTACGACAAGTTCGCGGAGTGGACGGACTCCGGTGGCGAGCCGGAGAAG
Organism: Kitasatospora sp. NPDC004615; assembly: GCF_042873545.1. Classification (NCBI taxonomy): domain Bacteria; kingdom Bacillati; phylum Actinomycetota; class Actinomycetes; order Kitasatosporales; family Streptomycetaceae; genus Kitasatospora; species Kitasatospora sp. NPDC004615. The sequence goes on along the minus strand of NZ_JBIALQ010000001.1, from coordinate 1,225,335 downwards.
GTGCTGACGTACGACGAGATGCTCGACGCGATCTCGATGTACTGGCTGACCGGCACCGGCGCGTCGTCGTCCCGGCTGTACTGGGAGGGCGCCCAGGCGGGCGGCGGACCGTTCAACGCGGTGTCCATTCCGAAGCTGCCGGTCGCGGTGACGGTCTTCCCGTCCGAGATCTACCCCGCGCCGCGCAGCTGGGGCGAGCGGACCTTCGGCAACATCATCCACTGGAACGAGGTCGACCGGGGCGGCCACTTCGCCGCCTGGGAGCAGCCGCAGCTGCTGGCCGAGGAACTCCGCACCGCCTTCAGGTCGCTGAGGTAGGACGGCGTCCCCGCTTCGGCCGGGGTGGTCAGAGGCCCAGATCGGCAGCCAGGCAGGAGAACCGGATTGCCTGGCTGTCGGGGTCGAAGGCGGCCGGATCGGTAGCTATCTCCGGGCGTTCCTCGACCATGTCCGCGAAGGGGATTCGCTGGGGGAGGGTGCCGAAGCGGGTGCGGCGGGCCTCGGCGACGTGCTCGGGGCCGGTCACTTGTGGGCCGCCAACCGGTCGGCGTCCTGGACTGCCCGGGCGAATGCGGTCGGGGCCTCCTGGGGTGCGTTGTGGCCGATGCCCGGGAGGACGCGGTGGTCGTAGGGGCCGGTGAAGAGCTGCCGGTAGGCGGCGCCGTCGGTGGAGGGGAGGAACGGGTCGAGGGCGGGGTCGAGGGTGATGGTCGGTACGGGGATGGTGGGCCGGGCGGCGAGCAGTTGTTCGTACTGGTCGTACCGGCGTTCGCCGTCGGCCAGGCCCAGGCGCCAGCGGTAGTTGTGGATCACGATGGCGGCGTAGTCGGGGTTCTCGAAGGCGGCGGCCGTGCGTTCGAAGGTGGCGTCGTCGAAGTCCCAGGTGGGGGAGACCTCGTCCCAGACCAGGCGGCACAGGTCGTGCCGGTTCTGCTTGGTCTCCATGGCGAGGCGGCCGCGGTCGGTGGCGAAGTAGTACTGGTACCACCAGGTGTGTTCGGCCTTCGGCGGCAGCGGGGTGCGCTGCGCCGCGAGGTTGGTGATCAGGTAGCCGCTGACCGACACCAGGGCCCGGACCCGCTCCGGCCAGAGGGCCGCGATGATGTCGGCGGTCCGCGAGCCCCAGTCGAAGCCGGCCAGCGTCGCCCGCCGGATCTTCAGGGCGTCCATCAGGGCGAGGATGTCCAGCGCGATCGCGGACTGCTGGGCGTTGCGGGGCGTGGTCGGCGACAGGAACGTGGTGGTGCCGTGGCCGCGCAGGTACGGCACGATCACCCGGTAGCCGGCGTCCGCGAGCAGCGGGGCCACGTCGACGTAGCTGTGGATGTCGTACGGCCAGCCGTGCAGCAGGACGGCCACCGGGCCGTGCTTGGGGCCGAGTTCGGCGTAACCGATGTCGAGCACGCCGGCCTGGACGCGCTTCAGGTCGGTGAAGGCGGTGTGGGTGCCGGGGGCGATGTCCGGGACGGTCGGGGTGGGTGCGGCGGCGGACGCGGTGCCCGTGAGGGCGGTGGCGCCGAGGCCGAGGCCGACCGCGGTGGTGAAGGTACGCCTGCTGATCATGTTCGGTCCTTTCCGAGGGGGGAGAACGTCATCCGGCGGCGCGGCTCAGCGCGTCGCGCAGCGCCGCCCTGCTGGTGACGCCCAGCTTGGGGAAGACGCGGTAGAGGTGCGAGCTGACGGTGCGCGGCGACAGGTGCATCCGCACGCCGATCTGCTTGTTCGTCAGGCCGCCCGCCGCCAGGTCGGCGACCCGGCGTTCCTGCCAGGTCAGCGCACCCGGCTCGGGGGCGCAGGCGCGGCGGGCGGCCCGGGCGGCGTGCAGTTCGTCCGGGGCCGGCCGGAGCAGCGCGGTTTCGTCGGGGCCGGAGGCGACCGGGAGTTCGGGCAGGGCGGCGGCGTCGAAGCGCGACGGGAGGTCAGTGCGGACCGCGACCAGCAGCTGCACCGGCCGGCCGGCCAGTCGGCGGCCGACGAAGCCGCAGACGTCGGCGCTGGCCTCGTCCAGCCACTGCCCGTCGTCGAGGACCAGCAGCAGTGGCCGCTGCTCGGTGGCGAGCTCCAGCAGCCGGAGGACGGCGATGCCCATCGGCATGACCGGCGGCGAGCAGCTCCGCAGGCCGCCGAAGGCGGACTCGAACACCGCCCGGGTCCGGTCGTCCAGACGGGCGAGGTGGCCGAGCAGCGGGTGGAGCAGCTGGTGCAGGCCCGCCCAGGGCAGCGCGGACTCCACCTCGGCGCCCGCCGCCCGGACCACGGCCCGGCCCTGCTGCTCGGCCAGCGCGGCGGCGTGGTGCAGCAGCGTGCTGCGGCCGGACCCCGCCTCCCCGCGCAGCACGAGGGCACCGCCGGACGCGGATGTCACGAACGCCGTGAGTTCGGCCTGCTCGCCGTACCCGGTCATGCCTGATTCCTCCGTTTCAGCCGTTTCAGCCGTTTCAGCTGTCGAGACCGGCCGCGCGGGCCATGTGGGCGGCGTACCAGGCGGGCCAGTCGGCGTCGTGGTGGCCGAGTGCCTCCTCGTACTTGCCGTGGGCGGCGGCCGCGTCGCGCAGCGCCGACTCGAGTTCGGCGGCATCGCGGTGGACCACGTGGCTGATCCGGCCCGGGCCACGGACGGTGACCTCCTGCAGGACGAAGACGTTGCCGTCCGGGTCGGTGAACGAGGCGAACGAGCCGTACGAGCGCCGCTCCGGGTGCGGGCCGGCCACCCGGCCGGCGGTGCCCGCGTGGTGGAAGACGCCGCCCGCGTCGTGGAAGACCTCGCTGACCTCGACCCCGGCCGCCACCAGTTCGGCGCGGGCCGCGACCACGTCGTCCACGATCAGGTGCACGCCGCGCTCGGAGCCCGGCGCCGCGTCGGTCACGCCGCTGCCGATGATCAGCGAGGCGGCCGAGCCGGGCGGGGTGAAGTGGACGACCCGGAAGCCGCCGGGGCCGGAGTAGTCGACGTCCTCGCGGAACCCGATCCGGGAGTAGAAGTCCTTGGCCCGGTCCACGTCCGAGACCGGGAGGACCAGAACCTCGATCTTGAACTCCATCATTCGTCAGCTCCCTCTGCTGGTGCGGGAAGCCGCCCTTCGGCCTCCACCGCTCACGATCCCGGGAACGCGGGCCGGTCGAGCCCGTGGAGAACCCTGGCCGGTACCCGGGCCAGTGCCCGCACCCGGGCCCGGGGGTGGCGTGACGGAGAGCGATAACATGACGGAACGTCAACATGACGATCGTCTCGGGGAGGACGCGCTGGAGCTCCACTTCACCACCCTCGGCCCCCTGACAGCCCGGCGCGCGGGCCAGGAGCTGCGCATCAATCGGGCCCGGGACCGGGCGGTGCTCGCCGTGCTCCTCGCGCAGGCGGGCCGGCCGGTGACGGTCGGTGAGATCATCGACGGGGTCTGGGGCGAGGAGGGGGACGAGGCGCCCGACCGGGCCGGGGCGCTCCCGGGCAACATGTACCGGCTGCGCAGCGCGCTGGGCGGCGACGGGAACCTCCTGCGGCACGTCGGCAAGGGGTACTGCCTGGACGTCGACCCGGCCGGCATCGATCGGACGGTCTTCCTCTCCGCGCTCGCCGACGCCGCCACCGCCCGCCTGAACTGGCAGCCGCAGCGTGCCCGCGAGCTGCTGACCGCCGCGCTCGACCTCTGGCAGGGCCCGGCCGCCCTGGACGGCGTCCCCGGCCCCTTCGCCGAACACGAACGCCGGATGCTGGCCGGGCGGCGGGACGAGGCGCTGCGCGAACTCGACCTGCCGGTCAGGGAGTTGGAAGCGGGGCCGGGCGCGGGGCCGGTCGAACTCAGGGCGGGCGCCGCCCGGTCGGTGCTGCGGCCCTTCCAGCTGCCGCCCGATCCAGGCGACTTCACCGGCCGGATCGCTCAACTCGCCAGGATCAGCGAGCTGTTGGCCGTGCCAGGGCGGACGCGGTCGCCGCTCGTCACCGTCGCCGGCCCGCCCGGCGCCGGGAAGAGCGCGCTGGCGGTCCGCGCCGCCCACCTCGCGGGCCCCGACCACCCGGACGGACAGCTGTACGCCGACCTGCACGGCGCGGACGACGCCTCCGGGTACCTGGCGCCGTTCCTGCGCGCACTGGGCGTCGAGGAACAGGCGGTGCCCGCGAGCGCCCCCGAGCGCCGCGCGCTGTACCTCCGGCTGCTCGCCGACCGCCGGATCCTGGTCGTACTGGACGGCGCCGGGGGCGTCGAGGACGTCCGGCCGCTGCTGCCCGCCGGGCCGGGCTGCGCCGCCGTCGTGGTCGTCAACGGGACGGCGGGGGAGGGGAGTTCGAGTGCGGTCCAGGTCGGGCCGCTGGCCCCGGACGAGGCGCTGGAGCTGCTCGGTCGAATGATCGGCCGGGAGCGGACCGACCGCGAACCGGACGCCGCCCGGGCGCTCGCCGCCGCCTGCGGCCACCTGCCCCGCGCGCTGCGGGACGCCGCCGAGCGGCTGGTGCGCCGTCCCGCCTGGCCGATCTCCGCGGTGCTCCCGTCCGGGTCGTCCGCCGACGCGTAAACGCCACCGTTCATCGCGCGTCAATCCGGGCGCCGCAGAATCCGATTGCGACGTGATCATCTGCCCGGAGACGCAGCTTGCGGGCATGGCCGGCCGTCGTGGACAGCACCATCGAAAGGACCGGACCGTTGAGCCGCACCACCGTACGAACCACCCTCGCCGCCGTCGCACTGGCGGCAGCGAGCGTGCTGACCGCCCAGGGCACCGCCCACGCCGTCTACGACCAGCCGACCGCCACCATCTGGGACGGCGAACAGCTCACGAACAACGGCGCGCACATCGACAACCGGGGCGGGTTCGGCACGGCGCGGCTCGTCATGCAGCCCGACGGCAACCTCGTCGCCTACTACGCGCCGGACAACGACTTCTCGCGCCAGTACCCGACCTGGGCGACCGGCACCGTCGGGTGCGGCGCCAAGGCCGTCATCCGCACCGACGGCAACCTGGTCGTCCTCGACGCGAACGGCGGCCTGTGCTGGGAGAGCGGCACCGCCGGGTACCCGCACGCCCGGGTGACGCTCTGGCGCAGCGGCGACCTGCTGATCACCGACGCCTGCAACCGCACCGTCTTCGAGCGCCAGCCCGGCACGACGTACGTCCCCGGGCAGACGCACGGCGGGATCTACGCGCCCAGCTCGGTCGAGAGCCCGTACGTCGTGATGCCGGTGCCGACCAACTGCTGAGCCGGGCCCGTCACTTCGCACCACCACGTTCCACGCACCACGCACCACCGCGTTCCACCACGCACCACGCAGAACCACGCACCACCACGCACCACCCCGTGCCGTCGTGGGTGTCCGGCTGGTCCGGCGCCCGCGACGGCACGGGGGCACCGAGCTCACGGGGAGACCTGACATGGAGACAGCCGCCATCGCCGCCGACGGGGCCGGGGAGGCTGGGATCCGGTTCCGGCTGCTCGGGCCGCTCGCCGGGTGGGCGGGCGGGCAGGGCCTGGCGCTCGGCCGCCGTCAGCAGCAGGCGTTCCTCGCCATGCTGATCGCCGCGCCCGGGCGGGTGCTGACCACCGGTCGCCTCGGGGACGGGATCTTCGACGAGGACAACCCGCCGGGCAACCCCAAGTCCGTGCTCGCCACCCACGCCTACCGGGTGCGCCGGGAGCTCCGCAACCACGCGGTCGGGCACCTGCTGGTCACCGTCGACGGCGGCTACCGCCTCGACGTCCCCGCCGAGGCGCTGGACTTCGTCGCCTTCGACCGCCTGGTCACCCGGTCCGCCGAGGCGCTCGCCGCCGGTGAGCGGCCCCGGGCGCGGGACCTGCTGGCCGACGCGCTGGCCCTGCACGAGGGCGAGCCGCTGGCCGGACTGCCCGGCCGGCACGCCGCCGAACTCCGTCGCCACCTGACCGAGCGCCGGCTGGACGCGCTGGAGACCAAACTCGGCCTGGACGTCGAACTCGGGAGCGGCCCGTCCTGCCTGGTCGAGCTCGACCAGGCGGTCTTCGCCCACCCCTTCCGTGAGCGATTTCGAGCTCTGTTGATGCTGGAGTACCACCTGTCGGGCCGGCCCGCGGAGGCCCGGGCGGTGTACGAGGACGCCCGGCGGTTCTACCTCGGCGAGGGGCTGACCTGCGCGGACCTGGACGCGCTGCACCGGCGCATCCTCCGCTCCGACCCGGGCCTCGCCACCGCCGCCCGCCCCGCCGCCACCGCCGGCGAACGGCCGACCGGCCCGGTGCCCGTGGTGCCCGAGCAACTGCCCACCCGGCTACCGGACTTCACCGGCCGCCAGGCCGACGTCGTCCGGCTGACCGACGCCCTCTCCCACCCGGACCCGGGCGCCGTCGTCATCTCGGCGATCAACGGCCTCGGCGGCGTCGGCAAGACCAGCCTGGCCGTCCACGTCGGACACATCCTGCGGGCGCGCTTCCCCGACGGACGGCTGCACGTGGACCTGCGCGGCGCGCAGCCCGTACCGCTCGACCCGGGCGAGGCGCTCGCGGGCTTCCTGACCGCGCTGGGCGTCGCGGACCGCGACATCCCCGCCGACTTCGCCGAACGCGCCGCGCTGTTCCGCACCACCGTCACCGGCCGTCGCCTGCTGGTCCTGCTCGACAACGCCGCCACCCCCGAACAGGTCGCCCCGCTGCTCCCGGGCTCCCGGACCTGCGCGGTGCTGGTCACCAGCCGCGGCTGGCTCACCACGCTTCCCGGCGCCCGCCACCTGCCGCTCGACGCGATGACGGCGGACGAGGCGCTCGACCTGCTCGCCGCCGTCGTCGGCCGGGCCCGGATCGACGCCGAACCCGAGGCGGCGGCCGCGATCGTCACGGCCTGCGGATGCCTGCCGCTCGCGGTCCGGGTGGCCGGCTCCCGGCTGGCCGCCGACCCCGCGCAGTCGCTGGCCGGGCTGGCCGCGAACCTCGCCGACGAACGCACCCGGCTCGGCGAACTCACCCACGAACAGGCCGCGGTGGAGCCCGTCCTCGCCCTCTCCTACGCCCGGCTCACCGAGGAACAGGCCCGCGCCCTGCGGCTGCTCGCCCTGCCCGACGCCCCCGACCTCGGCCCCGCGGACGCCGCCGCGCTGCTCGACCGCGGCCCCGCCGAGACCCGGGAACTGCTGGACGCGCTGGTCGACCTCAACCTGCTCCAGTCGCCCGCCGCCGACCGGTACGGCTTCCACGACCTGCTGAAGGTGTTCGCCCGGCAGCGCGACGGGGACACCCCGGCGGCGGTGACGGCCGCGTTCGCCCGGCTCCTCGACTTCTGCGTGGCGAGCGCCCGCAACGCCGAGAACGCGGCGCACCGCGACCCCGACGGACACGGCTTCGCCAGCATCGAGGAGGCCACCGCCTGGATGCGCGAGCGGACCGCGCTGCACCGCGCGGTGATCCAACGGGCCTGCCGCGACGACGGGTTGTCGCTGGACCGGACCGTCGACCTGCTGGACAAGATGAGCTCGGTCCTGTTCGGCCGCGGCTACGTGACCACCGTCGCCGACCTGGCCGGGCAGGTCGCCGCCGCCGCCATGTCCCGCGGCGAACGGGACGCCGAGGCCCTGGCCCGCTCGGTGCGCGGCGGCATGCTGTGGCACGCCAACTCCTACGCGGAGGCGGGCGAGGAACTGAGCGGCTGCCTGGCGTTGTGCGACGGCCCGGACCAGCTGCGGCTGCGCGCCGACACGCTGAAACTGCTCGGCGCGAACGCCCGTGCGCTGCGGGACTTCGAGCAGGCGGTGCTCTGCCTGGAGGAGGCGGCGGAGCTCTTCCACCGGCAGGGCGACGAGAGCGGGGAAGGGCTCGTGCTCGGCGAACTGGCCTTCAACCACGCCCAGTGCGGACGCCTCGACCAGGCCCGCGCCGCCGCCGAACGGTGCGTCGAACTGACCGGCCGCCAGGTCTCGATCCCGGAGTCCATCGGCCGGTACTACCTGGCCCGGGTACTGCACCTGTGCGGCGACCTCGGCCCCGCGCTGGAGCAGGCCGAACACGTGGTGGAGCGCTTCCGCTCCTTCGGCATGCTGGCCTTCGAGGCGGCCACCGGCAGCCTGATCGCCCGCATCCACCTGGCGGCCGGCCGCGACCGGGCCACCGTCCGGGCCGCCGAGGAAGCACTGCCGAAGGCCCGGCAGGTTGGCGGCCTGCTGGAGGGCGGGCTGCTGCGTGCCCTCGGCGAGGCACTGACCCGGCTGGGCCACACCGACCGGGCCCGGATCTGCCTCCAGCAGGCGCTGGGCCACTACCGGCAGCTGGAGCTGGCGGGCGACGCGGCGGAGGTCGAGGAGCTGCTGGGCCTTTTGCCGTGAGGCCCGGCCTGGTGGTCATGCCCATGCTCATCGGATGTCCATCGCGGCCGACGAATCTCTCCCACGTGCCCGGTCACCCCGGCCGGGCCGTCCGAGAGAGGGGACGCACATGTCCATCAAGGGACTCCGCAAGGCCACGCTGGCCCTGGCGACGATGGCGATGGCCGGCGGTATCGCAGTGACGGGCGCCGGGTCCGCATCCGCGTCCGTCGGCGGCGGCTGCGCCGGGCCGGACTACCAGAAGGTCTGCATCAGTGACGGGTGGACCCAGGTCAACACCTCGGTGACCACCAACTTCGCCAGCAGCAACTGCACCGAGCAGGTCATCATCTGGGACTACACCACCAACACCCAGGCGATCTCCACCTCGTTCCCCTGCCACTCCGGCCAGTACACCTTCACCTGGGCCCTCGCCAACCCGACCGCCGGCCACGACTACAAGGCCGAGGCCCGCTTCTACTGGCAGCCCGGCAGCGGCTACACCTACCAGACCAGCCCCGACCTGCACTTCTGAGCACGCCCCTGAAGATCTGACCCGACGCTTCCTCCCCCGGACGCCACTCCGCCCCACCGCCACCCCCTTCGGCGGTGGGGCGGAGCCGTTCAGGACCGGGCAGGGCGGCGGCCGGAGCGCAGGACCAGGGCGAAGCCGCAGGCGAAGGCCGCGAGGGTGAGGACGGGTGGGTGGCCGGACGGGGCGAAGCCGTTGACGGCCAGCCAGGCCAGGGCGGGGAGGATTGCGGCGAGGCCGCCGAGGAGCAGGGCTGGGGATCGCCCGGTGCTGCCGGTGAGGCCGAGCAGGGGGCGTTGGGCCCGTTGCAGGACGGCGACCAGGGCGACGAGGAGCACGGTCAGGACGGCGAACCAGGCCGGGCGCAGAGCGAACCACTGCCAGGAGCCGATGCCCGCCTGCGGGACGAGACCGGCCGGGTAGAGGGTGACGGCGACCAGCACCACCGGGACGGGGTGCCACAGGTAGACCGTCATCGCCGCCCGGTTGAGGCGGGTGACCTCGTCCCGTCGCGCCGGGGTGGCCAGGAAGCGTTGCGCGGCGGGCTCGGCGGCCAGCAGGAGGCCGCACTGGGCGGCGGCGAAAGCGAGCAGGGCGATCGACGGCGGCGTGGTGTTGCCGGCGTGCAGGCCCGCGCCGACCATGTCCACCGGGAACGGGCCCCAGATCAGCAGGACGGTGAGCAGGAGCGCGCCCGCGAGCGCCAGCCCGAGCGGGCGGTGCCCCCGGGTGAGGCTGCCGTCGTGCCAGGCGAACCCCCACTGGTGCATGGCGCCCCACACCAGCAGGTAGTTGGCGAACCCGACCACCGGCAGTCGCGGACCCAGGATCGCGACATCCACCAGCGCGGCGGCGGTCGCCATGGCAGCCGGCACCGCGAGCCCCCAGCGGGTGTGCGCGGCGTGCAGCGCCGGGGTCAGCGCGATCAGCAGCAGGTAGACCGGGAGGAACCACAGGTGCAGGGCCAAGTACCAGCCGGCCTGCGCGAGTTCGCCCGCGTCCGCGCCACCCGCCCAGGCCCCGGCGGCGGCGAGGGCCATCACGCCGACATACACCGCCGTCGGCCACAGCAGTCGTAGCGCGCGGCGGTGCACCCAGCCCGCCCAGGACTCCTCGCGGTGCGCCGTCCAGGAAGCGGCGTTGGCGTAGCCGCCGACCAGGAAGACGACCGGCATCACCTGGAAGAGAAGGGTGACCCAGCGCCCCCAGCCCACATACGCCAGGGCGTCATGGCCGGTCACCCGCCCGGCGCGGTAGGTGAGGTCGGTCAGCAGCCAGTGGCCCAGCACGACAGCGCAGATAGCTGCTACCCGCAGGAGATCCGCGTAGTGGTTGTGGTCGGCGGGGTGGTGGGGCATGGGGGTCGCGCCGGATCCGGGAGGTTTTGGCCCGTACACCTCATTATCCGGCAGGGTGTGACCGCAGGCGGGTGCGAATCCGGGGGCGCGGGGAGACTTGCGCGCGAGCAGGCGGCGACCAGTCAGGGGCGCGTGGGGGTACCTCCCGGCCCGCCAGGGCCGGGGGAGAACTGCGCGACAAGCGCACGCCCGTCCGCAAGGTCGCGATCAAGTGCAAGTCATCGCCCGCGTCGCGATCTTGCGGTCGGGTCCTTCCGCTGCGCGCAGTTCCCAGTAGGCGCGAAGGTCTTGCAACGCCTACTCGGAGCGGGCCGACCCCGCATCTCTGAGGGGCCCGCCCAGCCCCGCCCCTTCCTCCCTCTTCGGGTGGTCGGGATGGGGCCTTTGTCGTTTGGCTTCCGTCAGCCGAGATAAGGGGTTGCTCGATTCTCCAGGAAGTGGTGGAGCCGGAGTTGCTGGGTGTGGTGCATCGGCAGGTCTCCGATGTCTTCGGGTGCCACGAACCGGAGATCGGTCGACTCATTGGAGATCCGGAGTGTCCCGCCCGTGATGCGCGCGGTGAAGCAGACATTGAACTGCTGTCGTACCTCACCGTCCGAGTAGGAGATCACGTGTCGTGGGTCGGTGTACGTTCCGACGAGTCCAGTGATCTCCACGTCAAGGCCGGTCTCCTCGCGGACTTCCCGGACGGCCGTCCCCGGAAGCGACTCGCCGAGATCCATCGTGCCGCCCGGCAGCGCGTACAGGCCGTTGTCGGTACGCCGCTGAAGCAGGATGTGCCCTTCACCATCGGTCACCACCGCGGACGCCGCCACCACCAGACGGTTCGGCTCCGGCGCGTCGGGATCGTCGTAGAACTCGGTGCGCACCACGTGATCAGTTCTCCTCAACCGGCAGGGCCGCGTTTCATACTCCATCGAAGCTTGCAGCGTAGGTGGCTGCCACTTCCCCGGAAGACGTCGCGGACACCGTCCGTGCGGCACTGTTCCCGAAACCCGCCGGATAGGGTCACAGACCGGGAAGTTCCGCAGCTCGCGGTTCTGCGCGATTTTTTGCGGGGCTTGGGGCGGGGCCGGCGGGCGTCGGCGCGGGCCTGCGCGGCATGGGGGCGGTAACTGCCGCTGCCCGGACGGCTGTTGCGCCGGATCTCCCGGCTGACCGTGGACGGGCTGCGGCCCAGCTCGGCGGCGATCGTGCGAACGCCGGCCTTCTCCGGGAGCCGGTCGGCGATGTGGATGCGCTCGTCCTCACGCAGGTACCGGGACGGTCCGGGCGCGGCGGCGGGCGCCCGCTCGGGTCGAGCGGGCGCCCGGAACCTGTTCGGGTCCGTCCGGCCGTTGCGCCACTCGCGTCCGGTTCGCTCGTGGACGCCGACCAGCAGGGACGCCTCCTTGTTGCTGTAGCCCTGTTGCACGAGCTGGAAGTGTTCCGCCCGCTCGGCACGGAGCCTCCTCGGTCCCTGCGGCTCCCGATTCGCTCGGATCTCGAAGTCCATCGCACCCCTTCAGCTGGGGTGTTGCGACGACCGTCAGAACCCAAGTCTGATCCGGGCGGGCCCGTCCTGCGCGATCAGGTCAGCCGTCGAGCTCCGCCGAAGGCAAGGTCGCGCCCGGGACGTCCGCCGGAGCGAGCAGCGCTTGTTCGCCGGGGTACGGGGTCGTCCAGTCGTGGGCCTCGTACCAGGTGAGGTGGTTCATCTGGGACGGGTTGGCGCGGTCGGGGGCGGCGCCGGTGCCGGTGAGGTGTTGCTGCTGCTTCCAGTCGGACCACTTCTGCACGAGGTCCGCCCGGTCGGCGGGGACGGTGCCGGTCGCGGCGCGGGCGGCGGCCGGGTTCTGGGTGGCGGGGACGTCGAGGCCGCAGGAGGGGGCGGTGGCGAGGCCGTTGGTGAGGGAGGTGCGGTTGGGCTGGACGTTGAAGGGGGTGAGGTCGGGGGTGCTGGTGAAGGCCGAGGTCATGGGGGTGGCCGCGGTGTCCTTCTGGTTCATCGGCTTGATGCCGAGGATCTGTTCGATGGTGCGGATCATGTTGATCTGCGAGTAGTAGTGGCTGTCGACGACGCCGCGCTGGGCGTAGGGGCTGATGATCTGGATGGGGGCGCGGTGGCCGTCGACGTGGTCGAGGCCGGCCTGGGAGTCGTCCTCGACGACGAAGATCGCCGAGTCCTTCCAGTACTGGCTGTGGGTGATCCTGTCGACGATCTGGCCGACCGCGAGGTCGTTGTCCGCGACCTGGGCGGCGCCGTTGGCGGGGCCGCCGGTGTGGTCGCTGGAGAGCCAGAGCATGTTGAGGTTGGCGGGACCGTTCTTCTCGAAGTCCTGCTGCCAGATCTGCGCGCGGTAGATGTCGGGAACGCTGGTGTCGAACATCGGGAAGCCGGGCACCGAGACGCTGTTCAGCGAGGGGATCGGCGAGGAGGAGTTCAGCTTGTACGCCGAGGGGTTGCCGGTGGTCTGCATGGTCTTGGCGTCGCAGTACAGGTTCTGCCAGGTCGCGTCGGCCGGCTTGGTGAGGAACTGGTGGAACTCGCCGAAGTCCCGCACGCTCTTGCCGGACGCCTGGGCGCCGCTCCACAGGGTGCCGCTGGCCTGGTGGCCGAGGGCGTCGTCCTCGGTGTCGTAGCTGCGGATGTACTCGCCGGCCGAGGACTCGGTGTACTCCGGGTTGTCCGCCTGCATCAGCCAGTTGTGGCCCTCGGCGGAGTTGGTGCCGATGTCGTACGTGTTGTCGTACAGGCCGAACTGCTGGGCGAGTGCGTGCTGGTTGGGCGTCACGTTCTGGCCGAACTGGGCCAGCGACGGGTCGCCGTTGCCCTGCGGCAGGTCGCCGAAGAGCTGGTCGTAGGTGCGGTTCTCCTTGACGATCAGGAAGACGTGCTTGATCGTCGACGGGTCGCCGATCCTGTTGGGGACGGGCACGGCCTTGGCCTTGTTGCCGGTGGCGAGCCTGGCCGCGTTGTTGGTCCAGTTGTTCTGCGCGAAGACCTTGCCGGTCTGCTTCCGGATCTCCTTGTCGCTGGGCAGGGCGAACCGCACCACGCTGGAGGTGGTGTCGTGGGTGCCGTGCGCGCCGTCCACCCGGCGGGCGTCGATGCCGCGGGTGTTGGAGACCAGGATCTGGTTGCCGGACGAGGAGATCTCGGAGGGGAAGTAGTCCGTCGGCAGCAGGCCGACGTAACTGGCGGGCTCTTGCGGGCCGCTGTACCGGTAGACGGCTACCGCGTTGGCCCGGCCGAGGGTCACCAGCAGGTGGCCGTCGTCGGTGAGGGTCACCGCGTTGGGCTCGTAGCCGATCGAGGCCTCGGACCAGGGCCGGGTGGCGATGGTCTGGACGACCTTGTCGTTCCGGGTGTCGATCACCGAGACGCTGTTGCCGGCGGTGTTGGTGACGAACACCGCGCCGTTCTTGGCGTACACGGCGGTCGGGTGCAGGCCGACGTCGATGCTCGCCGGGACGGCGGACGGGTTCGCCAGGTCGATCACGCTGACCGTACCGGAGGTGGTGGCGGCGGTGTTCGGGTCGGCGGGCACCTGGGTGCCGTACGAGTTGACGGTGTTTTCGCCGGGCTGCGCCGGGCGGCCGCCCTCGTTGCTGACGTACAGCTTGCCGCCGGCCTGGACCAGGCCGCGCGGGGCGTTGCCGACGGCCCAGCTCTGCTTGACGGTGCCGCTCGCGGTGTCGATCGCCACCACCCGGTTCTGGCCGTTGACCGCCGCGTACGCGGTCGCGCCGTCCGCCGAGAACACCAGGCCGGCCACCAGCGCGCGCTGCGAGCCGGTCTTGGCGATCTTGACGACGACCGGGTTGGTGACGCTGCCGTCCGGGTTCACGTCGAACCGGGTGTACCCGTCGGGCTGGCCGAGCCACAGCTGCTTGCCGCCCGGGGAGTACGTCGGGCCTTCCTGGCCCACGTTGTTGCTGCTGATCTTCGGGGTGGACGAGGCGCCGCTGCCGACCAGCTGCTGCACCTTCCAGTTCCGCACGTCCACGATCGCCAGCGCCGCGCCGCCGTCGGTGACCGAGGCCGCCAGGTGGGTGCCGTCCGGGCTCACCGTGGACGACATGATCTTGCCGTTGTTGATGACCAGCCGCTCGCCGTAGGGGGCGAGGTACTGGTTGCTGGAGACCAGTGCGCCCTGGTCGTAGACCTGGCCAACCCGGTTGGTGCCGAAGGTGTCCGACTTGGCCCAGCCGACACCGGCGCCGGCCGCGACGACCACGGCCGTGGCGGCGGCCGTGACCAGCGTCCGGCGGCGGGTCCGGCGGCCGGACGTGCTCGGGGTGTCCTTCACACGACGACGTGTGACCTGCATCGTTACTGTCCCTTCGAAGGTGCCGGAAGCAGATCGACGTTGCCGTCGAACTGCCAGAGCGGGTTCGGCGCGTCACCGGTGGAGGTGCGTACCAGGAAGTAGCCGTTCACTTCCTTCGGCCCGTCGCCGTCGGCGACGAACCTCCCGTCGGGGGCGATGTCGAGCTGGTAGACGGCCGTCCCGGTGGCCTCGACGCCCGGGAGGTGCCAGGACACGACGCAGCGCCAGTCGTTGCCCGCCCCTTCGGGCTCGACCTCGGTGCTGCCCTTGTCGCACGCCGCCGTGACCTGCAACTGCGCCTCGGTGACGTCGGGACGGTTGAGTTCGGCGGTCTGCAGGCGGTACAGGTGCGCGAAGGCCGTGGCGACCGAGCGCTGCACCTTGTCCTGCTCGATGCCGGAGCCCGCCGCGTTGAGTGCCGGGGTCAGGATCCCGATTGTGGCGGCGAGCAGGGCGGCCAGCGGCAGAGTGCCGAGGGCGAGCGCGCGGCGGCCGGAGCCGTCGTGCACCGGGTTGGTGAAGTCGCGCCGCAGGAACAGCAGTCGGGCAAGCAGCGTGGCGGCCACCGCCCACACCAGGGAGACCGCGACGCCGATCAGCAGCGGGCCGAGCTGCACCGGGCCCGTGAACAGGCCGTTCCAGGAGACGAACGCGTAACCGGGCAGGGCGAGCCGCACACCGACCGGCAGCGGCAGCAACTGGGCGAGCTGCATCGCCAGCGCCACCAGCGCGGGCAGCAGCAGGCCCATCGGGGAGCGGCCCAGGGCGACCGAACCGAGCAGGCCGATCCCGGCCAGCGCCAGCGTCGGCGCGAGCGCGCACAGCCAGGCCAGCAGGACCTTCAGCGCGGCGTCGCCCGGCGACAGCAGGTGGCCGTCGAGACCCACCAGCGGGTGGTGGCCGACCGCCAGCAGACCGCCGGCCGTGGCGGACACCGCCAGACCCGTCACCAGCAGCACCAGCACGGTGAGCGCGGCCAGCGCCTTCGCGGCGAAGATCCGGCGCGGTGAGCGGACCGCGACCAGCAGGTGGCGCCAGGTGCCGAGCCGGTCCTCGGCGGCGAACACGTCACCGGCGACCACTGAGGTCAGCAGCGGCAGTGCCCAACTCCCCGCGAACCCGAGCGTCACCAGCGGCCCCGCCCAGCCCGTGGCGTGCATCCAGCGGCCGAAGAGCGTGTCGGTGGGGAGCGTGCTCTGTTGGCTCACGGCGGCGACGAAGGCCGCCGGGGCCAGCCAGCAGGCGAGCAACAGCAGCCGGATCCGCCACTGCGCGACCAGCTTGACCAGCTCGAAGCGGAAGGCGCGGGACACCGGCACGCGGGTGGCGGCGGGGGTGGTGGCGGTGGCGGGCGTGCGGGTGGTGGTCATCGGGCGTCCGCCTGCGGCTGGTCGGTGAGGGCGAGGAAGGCGGCTTCGAGTGCCGGGGCGGGCCGGCAGGCGAGCAGTTCGAAGCGGTGGGTGGTGGTCATCGGGCGTCCGCCTGCGGCTGGTCGGTGAGGGCGAGGAAAGCGGCTTCGAGCGCCGGGGCGGGCCGGCAGGCGAGCAGTTCGAAGCGGTGGGTGGTGGTCATCGGGCGTCCGCCTGCGGCTGGTCGGTGAGGGCGAGGAAGGCGGCTTCCAGTGGCGACACCACCGGCGCGAGCTCGCGTACGGCGATGCCGGCCTGGACGAGTCGTGTCACCAGGGCGTCCAGCGCGGGTACGGCCGCGCGGATCACGAGGCGGTCGGTGGTGTCGTCGGTGAGGCGGACGCCCGCCGTTTCGGCGGCGACGCGGCGGGCTGCTGTCGGGTCGGAGGTGAGCAGCCGGTGGTCGAGTTCGCGGTTCCGGGCGGCCAGTTCGGTCAGCGGGCCGGAGAACACCACCCGTCCGGTGGCGAGGACGGTGACCTCGGAGCACAGGGCCTCCAGGTCGTCCATGCGGTGGCTGGAGAGCACGACGGCGCAGCCGTCCGCCGCGAGCCGCCGGAGTACGCCGTGCACCTGCCGCTTGCCGGCCGGGTCGAGACCGTTGGACGGCTCGTCCAGGACCAGCAGCCGGGGCCGGGTGAGCAGGGCGGCGGCGAGGCCGAGGCGCTGGCGCATGCCGAGCGAGAAGCCGTTCACCCGGTCGTCGGCGACATCGGTGAGGCCGACCTGGTCGAGTTCCTCCTCGACGCTCGCGGCGCGGCCCTGGAGTGCGGCCAGTGCGGTGAGGTTCTGCCGGGCGGTCAGGGCGGGGTAGAGACCCGGCCCGTCCACGAACCCGGCCACCCCGTCCGGCGCGGCGAGCGCCCGCCCGACCGGTGTCCGCAGGATCTCCAGCCGGCCCCCGTCGGCGACGGCCAGCCCCAGCAGCAGCCCGAGCAGCGTCGTCTTTCCGGCGCCGTTCGGCCCCACCAGGCCGTGGATCTGCCCCTGCGTCACATCGAGGTCGACGCCGTCGAGGGCGATCACGTCACCGAAGCGCTTGGTGATCCCCCGGGCCCGGACCGCGAGCAGTGTGTCCATGAGTGCCTTCCTCCGAAACCGTTGGAGACCCTAGGCACTTGACGCGACGCGATCAGGGCCCGGCCTCTGAACGTTCGTAGAACGGAAGGCGGAGATTGTGCAGCGCAGTTGACGTCCCGTCACCGGATTGGCTGACGAGTGCGGTAATCCTCCTATTTGTCGGCCGGGTGGCTGAGGAGCCGACGGAACGCCGCTGCCCGGCCCGCTCGGGTGAGCGGGCCGGGCAGCGGTGGTGCGGGGGTCAGTGCTGGTTGTCGTCGTCGCCCTGGTTGTCGTCGTCGCTCAGCGAGCGCGGGTCGATCGACCAGATGCCGCGCCCGAAGGTGGCGGCGTACAGGCGCCCGTCCGGGCCGGTCTTGAGCTGCTGGACCGAGGTGGTGGGCAGGCCCTTGCCGAGCACCTTCCAGTTCTTCTCGCCGGGCGCGCGGTAGAACGCGGCGAGGTCGGTGCCGAGCACCAGCGCGCCGTCCGGCAGGATCTTCACCGAGGTGGCCGGGACGTCGGGCAGGTTGGCCGAGACGTCGGTCCAGGTGGCGCCGCCGTCACGGGTCTCGAAGAGGTGGCCGATGCCCGCGCCGGGGCCCTCGGTCCAGGTCCGGGAGAAGCCGTTGAAGGCGACGAAGACGTGCTGGGCGTCCTTCTGGTCCACCCCGAAGGAGCTGATGTAACGGTTCGGCAGGGTGCCGTCGACCGGCAGGTTCAGCTGGTGCCAGCCGGTGCCGTCGGTCTTGCCGACCGCTATGCCGCGGCTGAAGCCCTGGTTGTTGCAGGGGCCGCACCAGCCCGCGTACACGGTGCCGTCGACGGTGGCCACGGCGGTGGCGAGGTGCCCGGCGCCCAGGTCGTAGGCGTTGCTCCACTCGCTGCCGCTGCGGATCGCGTAGCCCTTGTTCTGCACCCAGACGTGCCGGCCGCCGGCGATCCAGGTGTTGCCGTTCTTCGGGTCGCTGGTGATCGGCGCGATGAAGCGGGCGCCGGCGCCGCCGAGCTTCTTGTCGGGCGGGGCGACCTCGTAGGAGGTGGCCTTGCTCGGGTCGTCCAGGGCGGCGCCGTTGTTGACGGCGCAGTTCTGGGTGACCCACATGTCGAGGTAGACGTACTCCTCGGCGATGTTGCAGCCGTTGTTCGGGTCGACCAGGGTGTCGGCGCCGTCGCCGCCGAAGTTGGAGCCCATCACCTTGTCGCCCGCGCGCAGGATGGACTCGCCGTTGTCCTGGAGGCCGCCGGAGACGATGACGCCCTTGCCGGAGCGGTCCGCCGGGTCCTTGCCGATGCCGACCGAGTAGTACTGGAGGGTGTCGATGGTGCCGTCCGCCAGCGACTTCCAGTCCGTGGCGTGCCCGGAGGCGTCGGCCGCGCCGGCGACCGGGCGGCTGTAGATGCCGCCGTCGTTGCCGACGTACACGCTGGGCTTGCCGTGGTACGAGCCGATGGCGACGGCGTGCTGGTCGGAGTGGGTGGTCGGCGAGCAGTCACCGGTCTGCTTGCTCGGGTCGATGCT
This sequence comes from Kitasatospora sp. NPDC004615, assembly GCF_042873545.1. Lineage (NCBI taxonomy): Bacteria > Bacillati > Actinomycetota > Actinomycetes > Kitasatosporales > Streptomycetaceae > Kitasatospora > Kitasatospora sp. NPDC004615. Next base: position 1,206,889 of record NZ_JBIALQ010000001.1, on the reverse strand, counting down.
CCAGCAGGAGAACGGGAAGTTCCAGTACGGGCCGGGGACGGTCCAGCTGGCGCCGCCGTTCTTGGTCTCCAGCACCTCCTCCAGACCCGCGTACACGTGGTCGGGGTCGACCGGGTCGACCTGGAGGAACTGGTTGTACCAGGACTGGATGCCCGGCTGGTAGCCCTCGTCCTGCAGCGCCGAACCGGAGTCCTTGAGCTTGTCCTTGTCCGCGATCTGCGTCCACGGGCCGTACGGGGAACCGGACTTGGAGACGTAGATGCCCTTGAGGCCGGAGTCCGGGTCGGTGCTGGTGAGCAGCGGCGACTGGTCGATCGCGTAGTAGCGCGAGCCGTCCGCCGAACGCGCGAAGGTCACGTTGCCGACGTTCGCCGCGTCCGTCGGCAGCTCGCCGAGCGAACCGACGCGCTGCCAACTGCCGTCCGCGGCCTTGCTGTAGAAGCCGTTGTAGGTGTCGCCGCCGCGCCAGCCGATCGCCAGGACGACCTTGGACGGGTCCTTGGGGTCGATCGCGATGTCGTTGGCGATGTTCTTGTACGGCGCGGCCGGGTCCTTGGCCTTCGAACCGCCCGGCAGGTAGTCCGGGTTGGGCGCGAACTCCAGCGTCCACGGGCCGGACAGGTCGGTGCTGGAGTGGCTCCACACACCGCGGCTGGTGGCCGCCCACACCTTGCCGCCGCCGAAGCGCAGCGCGTGGATGACGGTCGACTCCAGCTCGGGGCCACCGACCCGGTTGCGGGGCTCGAACCGGCCGTGCTGCGGGTCGGCGAGCAGGTACACGCCGGTGCCGACGTACGAGGTGGCGCCGGTGTTGGACTCGCCGGTGGCGTACCAGAGCCGCCCGCGCTCGTCGAGGTCCAGCGTGCCGGTCGACAGCGTGGGCAGCTTGTCGGCGATCGGCTCCCAGTTGCCGCCGCCCGTGCGGGAGCGGAACACGCCGCCGTTGGCGCCGCCCGCGTACACGTAGCCGTCGTCGTCGGCGGCGACGCCGGTGATCCGGCCCGTCACGTACCCCGAACCGCCACTGGAGTTGGAGTTGATGTCGCGGTAGCGCGGGTCGTCCGAGTTGTACGGCTTGTTGGTGACGTGGTTCCAGGAACCGCCGGTGTGCGGCAGCGACTGGAGCTGCGCCCAGGCCGCGCCGTACGCACCCGGGGCGATGACGCCCGGGGCGGTGCGGGCCTCGGTGTACTGGGCGACGCCCTCGGCGGAGTTCTCCGCCTCGTCCGCGCCGTCGTCCCCGCCGGCCTCGGCCGCCGCGAACGCGGACCGGCCGGTGACCTTGCCCTGCACCTTCGCGGCGTGCTGCTTGCCGCCCTTGGCGAGTTGCTGCGCCTGACGCGGGAGCTCCTTGGTCGGAGCCGGTGCCGCGAGCGCCTGCGAGGTGGTCAGGCCGAGCGCGGTCAGGGCGACGGCGGGCAGCAGCAGCCGTCGGCGTTGCCTCATGGGCACGATGGTGTCCTTCCCGGACGGGTGGGGGTGCGTGTACGCAGAGCGAAGCTTCGCGGTTCGGCGGGTCGCTGGGAAGGGACTGGAGGCAATGAATGGTTAAAACCCGAACCGCGTCCGGGAGTTCAGCGGGCGGCGGTCGGTTCGGGGCACGGCGGTCCGCACCCCGCCCGGGCCGCGACCGGGCGGCGCCGGATTCGGCCACGGAGCCCGAACCCCTGCGCCGGCGGGCGGCCGGAGGGGCGGGTCGGGGGTGGTCCGGCGCTGCGAGCAGGGGGCTTGCCGCCGCCGGGTGCCGGGTGGCCGCGGATCCGAGGTCCTCGCGGGCTGTGACTGGTGGGACTGGTGTGACTTGCGAGGTGAATCGGAATCAAAACGTCCGATTGTGAGGGATCTTCACAACGGCTTGTTCTCGCGCTGTGGCGGTCCGGCACCGGCCACTAGCGTCGCTGCTCGAACACACCGGGGGAGAGGACAGACGGCATGACGACACCGACCACCAACGAGCAGGACCCGCTGGCCGGGGCGACGGACCTCTACGTCTTCGGCTACGCGCTGATCATGATGGAGCTGACCCGCCGGCTCCAGACCAACACCGAGCAGGTGAACGCGACCCAGGCGCCGGTCAACCAGTTCTGCCAGTACACCTCGCCGCCCACCCCGGAGATGAAGGACGTCGTCCGGCCCAACGTCGACACCCTCTACACCCAGGCGTGGATCGACCTGGCGGACGGGCCGATGGTGCTGACGGTGCCGCAGATGGACGACCGCTACTGGCTGATGCAGCTGATGGACGCCTGGTCCAACACCAGCGAGGACTCGCCCAGCAGCATCACGCCGCTCATCGGCACCAGCACCGACCCCGTGCAGGACATCCCGGTCTACGCCTACGCGCTGACCGGCCCCGGCTGGGAGGGCGAGATCCCCGCCGGCATCAAGCAGGTGACGTTCCCGACCGACACCCTCTGGCTGATCGGCCGCATCGAGCTGCACAACCTCAGCCCGGACGAGGTGCAGACCGTCGTCGGCTACCAGAACCAGATGCGACTGATGCCGCTGAGCGCCTGGACCGACGGCGGCACCTGGGTGGCCCCGGACGGCCACTACGACCCGAACGTGCCCACCACCCCGCCGTCCGAGCTGATCACCCAGTTCAGCGGCACCGAGTTCTTCGCCGAGCTGTCCGCCCTGCTCGAGCACACCCCCCTGGACCCGCCGGACGACAAGACCTCCGCGCTGCTCGCCGACCTCGGCGTCCACCCGCGCGACGAGAGCCGGCTGCCCGACGCCGCCACCCTCGACGCCGCCAAGGACGCGGCGCTGCCGGCCATCACCAACCACCAGGGGGCCCCGTTCATCAACGGGTGGAAGTTCGCCAAGACCAACATCGGCACCTACGGCACCGACTACCTGCAGCGCGCCAACATCGCCATGTTCGGCCTCGGCGCCAACCTGCCGCAGGACGCCCTCTACCCCAGCACCTTCAACACCTCAACCGATGCCGACGGCGCGCCGATCGCCTACACCCTCACCTTCCCCGAGGGCCAGCTGCCGCCGGTGGATGCCTTCTGGTCGCTGACCGCCTACGACGCGTCGAGCTTCCTGGTCGACAACAACGAAAACATCTACGCGATCGGCCACTTCGCGCCCCCGCTGGCCAACGCCGACGGCTCGACCACCCTCTACGTGCAGGCCGAAGAGCCCGCCGACCCCGAGATGGCGACGGCCAACTGGCTGCCCATCCCGACCGCCGGCAACTTCTCCGTCACCCTGCGCCTGTACGCCCCCGTGACCGACGAGGTCCTCCCCGACTGGCCGCCGGCGCTCACCCCGGTGCAGTCGCAGGACTGACCCAGCCGGTTCCCGCTTCCCAGAACCGGCACCCCCCGCCCGCCGTGCCCCCGCACGGCGGGCACTCCCATGTCCTGATGTCCCGTCAATTTCCCTGCCCTGTACCGATTTTTAAGCGTCACTTAGGCGCATGCTCTTTACCCGGACGGTGTGAGCCGGAAAGCTGCGACTGGTTCCGCCGGGTGGCGCGATCGCGCGGCCCGGACCACTTCTGGGGAGGACACCGCATCGTGCCGAACGGGAAGAGACGACGGCTGCTGATGTGCGCCGTCACCATCACGGCGCTCGGACTGACCACCTCGCAGGCGATCGCAGCGCCCGCGGGGCCCAAGCCGCAGCCCTGGCCGGTCCGCCAGATGGCCGAACTCGGCCAGCAGCACGCGCAGCAGGTCAAGGCCCGGACGTCCGCCGCCCTCGCGGGCGGCGAGGACCCGGGCGACGAGGCGGAGAACTCCGCCGAGGCCACCGAGCAGTTCACCGAGGCCCGCACCGCGCCCGGCCTGGTCGCGCCGGGCGCGTACAGCGCGGCCTGGGCGCAGCTCCAGTCGCTGCCGCACACCGGCGGGTCCTGGGGCCACGTCACCGACAAGCCGTACAACTCCGACGACCCGCGCTACCGCGACATCGACTCCAACTCCGGTGCCGGGTCCGGTTTTGTCACCGGCCGGGTCACCGGCATCGCCGCCGACGACGACGGCTACGTGTACGCGGGCGGCGCCAACGGCGGCGTGTACCGTTCCCGGACGGGTGGCGGCCACTGGCAGGCGATCTCGGACAAGCTGCCGTCGCTGTCCACCGGCGCGCTGAGCCTCGACGGTTCCGGCCGGCTCTGGTACGCCACCGGTGAGGCGAACACCGGTGGCACCGCGTACGTGGGCACCGGCGTGTACGTCCTCGCGGACCCGAAGCGCGGCGAGTTCCAGCCCCGGGGCCGCATCGGCGGCACCGAGCTGGAGTCGACCGTCATCCACGCCCTGCGCTTCAACGGCGACAAGGTGTGGGCGGCCACCAGCCGGGGCGTGTGGACGCACTCCACCACCGACCTGTCCGGCCCGTGGAAGCTGGAGTTCGCGCCCAATCCGACGTTCCTGCCGGGCGGCGCCGACTCCAAGGTGCCCAACGCCCCGTACAAGAACATCGCCAACGACATCGCCTTCGACCCGAAGGACCCGTCGAAGGTGGTGCTGGCGTTCGGCTGGCGCAGCGGTGACGCCTACAACGGCTTCTACGGCAAGGCCGGGGACGGCAGTTGGCAGCGGCTGAGCTCGCTCGGCGACCTGCCGACCGATGCCGCGGACGTCGGCAACGTCACCTTCGAACGGTCCGAGGACGGCTCGCGCTACTACGCGATCGACGAGTCGCCGACCAAGCTGGCCGGCGACCCGGACACCAACCTGCAGGGCGTGTACGTCTCCAAGTCCGGTTCGCCGCTGGGCCCGTGGACCCTCGTCGCGGACTCGGACAAGCTCAAGGGCTCAGGCTCCGCGCAGCAGGACGACAACTACCACCCGGGCATCCAGTCCTGGTACAACCAGTTCCTCCAGGTCGACCCGAACGACGCCGACCACGTCTACCTGGGCCTCGAAGAGGTCTACGAGAGCCGCAACGGCGGCACCGACTGGACAACCCCCGGCCCGTACTGGAACTTCTACTTCCCGTGCTGGAACATGGACCCGGCCAAGCGGACCTGCTCGACGACCCCGCACTCCGACCAGCACGCCATCGCCCTCGGCAGCTACCGGGGCAGGACCACCGTGTACGTCGGCAACGACGGCGGCGTCTACGGCCGCCCGCTGAACGGCAAGGCGGATTCGCTCGGCCACGCCACCGACTGGACGTCCCTCAACGACGGCTCCATGGACACCCTCCAGTACTACTCGGTGGGCATCGGCAAGGACCCGGCGGACCGCTCCGGCAAGGGCGTCGTCGTCTCCGGCGGCCTCCAGGACAACGGCCAGTCGATCCTGCGGGCCCGCGACAAGGCGATGGGCTCGAACTTCGGCGGCGACGGCGGCGACACCATCGTCGACCCGAACAACGGCTGCAACATCGTCGCCGAGTACGCGTACGCCGAGCTGCGGTCCACCCAGAACTGCGCCGTCAACGACGGCTCCTGGCAGGACGACCCGTCCAAGGCCACCACCTACGAGATCGCCCCGCCGGACCACGACACCCACGCCGCCCGGTTCATCGCGCCGATGACCACCGACGCGAAGAACCCCGACACCTGGGTGACCGGCGGCCGACACGTCTGGGTGCAGAACAAGGGCTTCGCGATCCGCAGCGGCGAGGAGTGGAACAACGCCTACGACCTCGGCGCCGGGCACTACGCCACCGCCGTCGCCGCCTCCGGCGGCACCGTGTACGCCGGCTGGTGCGGCCCCTGCAACAACCAGGGCTTCACCCGCGGCATCGCGGTCGGCAACGCCGACGGCACCGGCTGGCACCAGCTGAACCTGCCCGTGGACGGCACCCTGCCCAACCGGTACGTCTCCTCGTTCGCCGTCGACCCGGCGAACGCGAAGCACGTGCTGGTCGCGTTCAGCGGCTTCTCCCGGGCGTGGAGCGAGGGACCCGGCGCGGGCTACGGCCACGTCTTCGACAGCCGTGACGGCGGCGCCACCTGGACGGACGTCTCGGCGAACCTGCCCGACGTCCCGACCAACTCGCTGCGCCTGCTGCCGAACGGCGGCCTCGCGCTCGGCACCGACCTGGCCGCGTTCTACCGCGCGCCCGGCGAGAAGAACTGGAAGGTGATCGGCGACGGCCTGCCCACCACCACGGTGATGCAGCTCAAGATCGGCCCCGACGGCCGGCTCTACGCCGCCACCCACGGCCGCGGCATCTGGTCCATCGACCCCGACCGCTTCGGCCGCGTCCACCGCGAGGACGACGACCGGCAGTGACCTCGGCACGCCGGTGCCCGGGCCCGCTCACCCGGGCGGACGCCGGGCACCGGCGTCTTGCGGTCCACGGTCCGCTTCGGCGCTCCGGCGGCATGCGATCTAGCATGAACTGGAAGGTTCGGCTCGATGCCCCGCACCATTCAGGTGAGGAGGCCGCATGGGACGGCCAGGCAGTACTGGCGGATTCGGAGACCTCGGCGGTTACCGGTACCTGCCGATCTCCGAACATGGACTGATCGGCGACCTGCGCACCGCCGCGCTGGTGGCGACGGACGGCACCATCGACTGGTACTGCTGTCCGCGCTTCGACGCCCCGAGCATGTTCGCGTCCGTGCTGGACGCGGACCGCGGCGGCCGCTTCGAACTGGCCGCGGACACGCCGGCCCGCACCCGGCAGTTCTACTTCCCCGACACCAACGTCCTGATCACGCGGTTCTTCGCGGCCGACGGGGTGGCGGAGATCCAGGACTTCATGCCCGTGGTGGACGAGTCCCGCGAGGCGGACCGGCACCGGCTGATCCGGCGGGTGATCTCCGTCCGCGGCACGCTGCCGTTCCGGGCGAAGGTCGCGCCGCGGTTCGGCTACGGGACGCAGGAGCACACCGTCGAGCTCGAGGCCGGCCACGCGGTGTTCCGCTCGCCCGATCTGGACATCGCGCTGACCGCCACCGTGCCGGTCGAGACCGACGGGCGGGACGTGTGGGCGCACTTCAAGCTGCTGGAGGGCGAGTCCGCGGTGTTCGCCCTCGACCGGGTCAGCGAGGAGATCGGCCCGCGCGCCTGCCCCAACCGGGAGGCCGAGCAGCAGTTCGAGGCCACCGTCCGGTTCTGGCGCAACTGGCTGTCCCGCTCGCGCTACCACGGCCGGTGGCGGGAGATGGTGCACCGCTCGGCGCTGCTGCTGAAGCTGCTCACCTACGCGCCCACCGGCGCGATCATCGCCGCCCCGACCACCAGCCTGCCCGAGCAGATCGGCGGCGAACGCAACTGGGACTACCGCTACGTCTGGGTCCGCGACGCCGCGTTCTGCATCTACGCCATGCTCCGGCTGGGCTTCAGCTCGGAGGCCGAGGCGTTCATGGGCTTCATCTCCGAGTACGGCATCATGCGCGGCACCCGGGAGAGCGGCCCGCTCCAGATCATGTACGGCATCGACGGCCGCAGCGACCTGCCCGAGCAGGAACTGTCGCACCTGGAAGGCTACTCGGGCTCCGCGCCGGTCCGGGTCGGGAACGCGGCCACCGGGCAGCTCCAGCTGGACATCTACGGCGCGCTGATCGACTCCGTCTACCTGTACGACAAGTGGGGTCAGCCGATCAGCAGCGCGCACTGGGACGAGGTCGGCGCCGTGGTGGACTGGCTCTGCGACCACTGGGACCAGCCCGACGAGGGCGTCTGGGAGACCCGGGGCGGCCGGCGTGAATTCGTGTACTCGCGGCTGATGTGCTGGGTCGCCCTCGAACGGGCGATTCGGATGGCCAACCGGCGCGGCCTGCCCGCCGACCTGGCGCGCTGGCAACGGTCCCGCGACGCGATCTACCGGCAGATCATGACCCGAGGCTGGTCCGCCGAGCGCGGCGCGTTCGTCCAGGGCCTGGACGACAAGGTCCTCGACGCGTCGCTGCTGATGATGCCGATGGCCAAGTTCATCTCACCCACCGACCCCAAGTGGCTGTCCACCCTGGACGCGCTCACCGCCGACCTGGTCTCCGACTCCCTGGTGTACCGCTACGACCCGGAGTCCAGCCCCGACGGCCTGCGCGGCGCCGAAGGCACCTTCTCGATCTGCTCGTTCTGGTACGTCGAGGCACTGGCCCGGGCCGGCCGGCTGGAAGAGGCCCGGCTGGCGTTCGAGAAGATGCTCACCTACGCCAACCACGTCGGCCTGTTCGCCGAGGAGATCGGCCGCACCGGCGAGCAACTCGGCAACTTCCCACAGGCGTTCACCCACCTCTCGCTGATCAGCGCCGCCTTCAACCTGGACCGCGCGCTCGGCTGACCGCTCGTACCTCTTTCAGGAGTGCTGACATGGGCACCTACCGCGTCATGCAGGCCACCGCCCCCAACGGCCCGCTGGAGCCGGCCGAACGCGCGGTGCCACCGCCGGGCCCGGGCCACGTCCGCATCGCCGTCGAAGCGTGCGGGGTCTGCCACAGCGACGCGCTCTTCCTGAGCGGCGTGCTGCCGGGCGTGTCCTTCCCCGAAGTCCCCGGCCACGAAATCGCGGGCCGGATCGAGGAGTTGGGCGCGGGCGCCGACATCTCTGGCTGGCAGGTCGGGGACCGGGTGGCGGTCGGCTGGTTCGGCGGCAGCTGCGGCCACTGCCGGCAGTGCCGGGAGGGAGACTTCATCGTCTGCCCCAACCTCAAGGTCCCCGGCTGGGCGTACGACGGCGGATTTGCCGAGAAGGTGATCGCCCCCGTCGACGCCCTGGCCCGGATCCCCGTGAAGCTCGACGCGGCCGACGCCGCACCCATGTCCTGCGCGGGCGTGACGGTCTTCAACGGCATGCGACGCAGCTCCGCCCGGGCCGGCGACCTGGTCGCCGTACTCGGCCTCGGCGGCCTCGGGCACCTCGGCGTGCAGTACGCCGCCGCGATGGGCTTCGAGACCGTGGCGATCGCCCGCGGCCACGAGAAAGCCGCCTTCGCCGAACAGCTCGGCGCCCACCACTACCTCGACAGCACCTCCGACACTCCCGTCGCCACCGCCCTCCAAGCCCTCGGCGGCGCCAGAGTCGTCCTCGCCACCGCCGCCAACGCCGAAGCCATGACCGCCACCGCCGACGGCCTCGCCCCGCGCGGCGAACTCGTCGTCATCGGCGGCGACACCGCCCCCCTCGGCATCACCCCCGCCCAACTCCTGATGGCCGGCCGCGTCATCCGCGGCCACCCCTCCGGCACCGCCCAGGACGTGCAGGACACCATGGAGTTCAGCCTCCTGCACGACATCCGCCCCATGACCGAGACCGTCCCCCTCGACCAGGCCGAACAGGCCTACCAGAAGATGCTCGACGGCCGCGCCCGCTTCCGGATGGTCCTCAGCACCGCCTGACAGTGCCGAGGGGCTCAAGTGCGGTGCGGGGCCTGCCGGATGGCGTCGATGACGCGGTGGGCCCAGTCCACCGGGCGGTCGTGGCCGAGGAGGCCGGAGAGGGCCGTCATGCGGGTGCGGCGGTCGGTGGGGGTGGTGGTGAGGGCGTGGGCCAGTTGGGCGGCCAGGTCCTCGGGGGAGTGCGGGTCGGTGAGGAGGGCGGCGGGGCCGAACTCCTCGGCGGCGCCCGCGTGGTGGGAGAGGACCAGGACGCCCGGGCGGGGGAGGGCGGCCTGGGCGGCGATGAACTCCTTGGCCGTCAGGTTCATTCCGTCCTGGAGCGACGTCACCCAGAAGACGTCCGCCGCCAGGTATTCGTCGACCACCTCGGCGAACGGGAGGCTGTGCGGGTGGTAGTCGATGGGCTGCCAACTGCGGTGCTGCCAGCGGGCGTTCACCTCGGCGATGCGGTGTTCGAGCTGGGTGCGGGTGGTGTCGTAGGCGGTGATGCCGGGTTCGGGCGGTGGGCAGATCAGGCGGAAGGTCAGCCGGCCGCGGAGCTCGGGGCGGGTGGCGAGCAGGCGGTCGAGGGCGTCGACCTTCTGGACGGGGGCCTTGGCGTAGTCGAGCCGTTCGACGGACAGCACCAGCTGGCCGGTCGGCGGGCGGCGTGCGGGGGTGCGGGTGCGGGCGAGTGCCTCGATGGCGGGGCGGTCGACGCCCAGCGGGTGGACGCCGGTGCGCGGTGGGGAAGGAAGGGTGCGGCGGAAGCGGGACGCGAAGCCGGCGGTGTGGAAGCCGGCCCAGTCGAGGCGGGTGAGGGAGGCGCGCAGTTCGGCGGCGACCGGAAGGGTGGCGAACACCTCGGGCGGCGGGAACGGCGTGTGGTGGAACAGCCCGATGCGCAGGTCGGGGCGGGCGGCGCGGAGGAACCCGGGGACCAGCCAGAGGTTGTAGTCGTGCAGCCAGACCGTCGCACCGGGTGCGGCCTGGGCGGTGATGTGGTCGGCGAAGCGGGCGTTGACGTCGCGGTAGGCGGCCCAGGCGTGAGGGTCGAAGACGGAGCGTTCCGGTTCGGACATCAGGACCGGCCAGAGGATCTCCTTGCACGCCCGGTGGACGAAGCCGCTCCACTGTTCGGGGCTCAGCGAGACCAGGAAAGGCTGATCGGGGGGTGGTGACGGAGCCGGCGCGGCAGCGACCCAGATGCCCGGTAAGCCGTCGGCGAAGGCGCTGCTCAGGGTGGGCAGGATGCCGTTGGGGCTGGCCGGCGGCCGGTCCTGTGGGGGCGGGCGGTGGTAGCCGACGACGAGCGCTTGGCGGCGCGGCGGCGAGGAGGGAGTCACCCAGCCGAGGGTCTGGAGGGCCGCCAGAATGCCCGCCGCGCCCGGCCGGTCGGGCCGGTGGATCAGCGGGTCGTCGCCGACCGCCGCGTCGAGCGCGGCTTCGGCGCCGCCCACGATCACCCCGTGGGTGCCGAGCCGGAACAGCGACAGGTCGTTGAGCGAGTCCCCGGCCACCAGGATCGACTCGGCGGGCCAGTTCAGCTTCTCGGCCAGCGCCCGGACCGCCCCGCCCTTGGACGCCTCCGGTGGCAGGACGTCGAAGTAGCGGTCCCCGGAGTAGACCCAGGCCAGTCCCAACTCCTCGATGGCTGACAGGAGTTCGCCGGTGAGCCCGTCCGGCGTCAGGTAGTACGAGCAGCGGCCGTCCTGCGGTACCTCGTCCTGGTACTGGAGTGCGGGGAAGGCACTCAGCGCGGCGCGTACCCGGTGCGATCCCGGCCAGCCGGTGCGCAGTTGCTCCTGCAAGGGCTCGACGGGGGAGAAGTCGGTGCCGTCGAGGACGGTGGCGCCGACGTCGGCGACGATCCACCGCGGGCGGGGAACGAGCGGGTCGTGCAGGACGTCCCGGACCGATTCCGGCCCGCGGCCGGTGGCGAAGACCACCGTCACTTCGGGGTGGCGGGCCAGTGCCTCGCGCAGCCGGAGCCGGTCGTCGGCGTTGCCGCCGAGCAGGGTGCCGTCCAGATCCGTGACCAGAATCCTCGACATCTGACGGACGCTAACACGACGACCGGATGTGGTGAAGAGGTCACTTCGGACCGCCAGTACTCCAGCATGGCTTGGTGATCCGTCCGGTCGAGGGATCTGCGAGTCGTCGCCGGTCGTGGCTGCGGCGGCCGGTGGCGCGGTGGTGTCGGTGCCAGTGCAACCCTGGTGATCACCCGGTGTCAGAGGGTGGGATCACGAAGTCGAACCGGAATGCCGACCGGCGCCCGCCCCGTAGGCGCGGAGGAAGACCTCCACGGCCGCGTCCGCGATCACGTCCGGGTCGGCGTCGGGCCGGTACTCCAGTGGGCCGGTGAGCAGGGCGAGGAGGTGCTCGGTGGCGAGCTCCGGGTCGCACGGGCGCAGGTGGCCGGCGAGCGCCAGGCGGGCCAGGCGGTCGGCGAGCGCGGACCGTATCCGCAGGGTCGTGCGCTCGCGCACGCTTGCCGCCAGGCCGGGGAAGCGCCCCGCCTCGGCACTTGCCAACTGCCGTACTGCGCGGGCCTCTTCGCCATGGCATACCTGCAACAGCTCGCGGCTCGCGACCTCGAGTCCGGCGCGAGGGTCGCCATCCGCTGCAAGCTCCCGCAGCTGCTCGACGATGGCGACGCACCGCGCGCCCATCCGGTCGGCGGCGGACTCCACGGCCTCGCGGTAGAGGCTCTCCTTGTCGTGCAGATGGTTGTAGACAGTCGGCTTCGCGACGCCCGCCTCCTGTGCGACCTCCTGCACGCAGGTCTGCGCGTAGCCGTGCCGCGCGAACAGCGTGAACGCGCCGTCCAGGATCGCCTGCCGCCGATCGTCACGTCCACGAGTCTTGCGCCCGTTGCCAGTTGACACTTCTGAACTCATGGGTTCAGTCTAATGCTGAACCAGCCGGACCGGATTTCTGAACCAATGGGTTCAGTCGGACTCGAAAAGGGGTGGGGTGCACGTGATCGTCCACATGCTGCGTTTCTCGTTCAAGGAGACCGTGACCGAGGAGGAGCGCGAGCGCGTGCTCGCGGTGATGGGGCGCACGGCCTCGGTGGAGTCGGTGTCGTTCTCGACGGTGGGCCAGAACCTCGACGACACCGACGGCTTCACCCACGCCTACTGCGTGGGAATCGCGGACCTGCCGGCCTTGCGGCGCTACATGCACGACCCGGTCCACCTGGCCGGCGACCCGGAGATCATGCCGTTCCTGGCCAGGATCGCCATCGGCCCGGACCTGTCCGACGACATGTCGCCCACGCTCGCCCGGGAGATCCTCGCCCTGCACGAAGAGAAGGTCGCGCTCTACCCGGAGTGGGCCGTCGAACTCGGCCCACTGCTGGCGGCCCGGCATTCCGCTTCGGCTTCGTGATCCCACATCGGAGCCGGGTGGGAACGGCAACGGCCACCGCGCGACCATCAGGACTCCTGAAGGTCGCGTGGTGGCCGCGGGTCACTGTGCGAGGTCGGCTGCGTGCAGGGCCGCGCTGGAGCCCGGGCCGGTGACGGCGGCGGTGCCGCAGGTGGTGGCGATGGTCAGGCAGGTGGGGAGGTCGTGGCCGGACAGCAGGCCGTGGACGAGGCCCGCGTTGAAGCAGTCGCCGGCTGCGGTGGTGTCGACGGCGCGCACCAGTACGGCGGGGGCGTCGTAGCGCTTGCCGGACCGGAGCGCGATGGCGCCGTCCGCGCCGCGCTTGACCACCAAGGTCGGTACCAGGGCGGCGAGTTCGGTGATGGCGTCGTCGAGGTCGGTGGCGCCGGTGAGGTGGAGGGCCTCGGCGGCGTTCGGGGTGAAGACGTCGACCTCGGCGAGGATGCGGCGCACCGCCGGGTCCGTCAGGGAGGCCGGGACGTCGTGGCAGTCCTGTACCACCAGCGTGCCGAGCTGTCGGGCGACCTCCAGGGCGGCCAATGTCGTTGAGTCCCAGTGGAGTTGGGGGAGCATCAGGACGCGCGGGCGGTACCGGCGCAGCAGCGGGACGAGCGGCGCGGGCGTCACCTGGTCCTGGTAGCTGACCATGGCCCGGTCGTCCGGGCCGGAGAGGGCGACGGTCAAGCTCCGTACGGGGGACGGGTGGTGGCGGAAGGCGCGTTCGTCCAGGCCCTCCGCGCGGGCCGCCGACAGGACCTCGGCGCTGAAGACGTCCGTCCCGAAGTCGGCGCTCCACACCGCCGTGCGGCCGAGCCGGTGGACCGCCATGGCGAGGGTGTACGCGCCGCCGGGGACCAGGGCGAAGCCGTCGGCGAACACCTCGCCGCCCGGTTGGACCGGGCGTGGCAGACCGTGGAACACCAGATCGGCGAAGTAGGGCCCTGCGACCAGGACTTCACAGCTGCTGTCGCTCTCCATCGGGGGAGCATACGGGTGGCCGGGGAGCGGGCGGGTGGGTTTCGGCCGCCGATCGGGGCGTCTTCGTCGGCGCGTGGGCGGGTCCCCGTACAGGCGGCACGCCGCGCGGCAGCATCGCCATGTAGCCGAAAGCAGAGGGAGTGGACATGGCGGAGTGCATGGCGCTGGTGCTCGGGTCATCCCGGGGGATCGGTGCGTCGACCGCGCGGGCGTTGAGCGCGCAGGGGCATCGGGTGGTGCTGCACGGCCGGGCGCCGAGTGCGGCGCTGGCGGGGCTGGGGAGTGAGCTGGGGGCGCCGACGGCGGCGTTCGATCTGGCGGACGGGGCGGCGGTGCGCCGGGGCGTGGCGGATCTGGTGGCGGAGCACGGGCTGCCGCAGGTGGTGGTGTACAGCGCGGGGGTGAACCGGGTGGTGCCGTTCGAGGACGCGTCGCGCGCGGATCTCGCGGAGGCGTTCGCCGTGAACGTGTGGGGCGCGGTGGGGGTGCTGCAGGAGGTGCTGCCGAAGATGGCCGCGCAGGGCGGCGGGGCGGTGGTGCTGGTGTCCTCGATCCGGGGTGTTGACGGCCTGGCCAGCGACCGCACGGTCTTCTACTCGATGGCGAAGGCCGCCCTGGGCAACCTGACGGTTTCGCTGGCCAAGCGTTTCGCTCCGGCGGTGCGGGTCAACGCGGTGGCGCCGGGGTTCACCGTCACCGACATGGTCGCGACCTGGGACGAGGGCACCTGGCGGCAGGCCCGGGGCAATCTGCTCGGCCGTCCCGCGGAGCCGGACGAGGTGGCGTCGGCGGTGGCGTTCCTGGCCTCGGACGCCGCGCGGCACATCACCGGCCAGACCCTGGTGGTCGACGGCGGGTATGGCCTGGCCGGTAAGTAGCGCGCAAGCGGTGTCACTCGAACGAGTGGCGGCGGGCCCAGCGGCGGGGGCGCCGTCGGGCCCGCGGAAGCACCGCGAAGGCCGGTCCGACGGCCGGGCACCGCCCCCTTGGGCCACCTGGCCCAAGCGCCGGACCGGCCCGCCCCGGCCGAACCTAGGCTCCTCGTAGCTCGGCGAACAGCCTTGCGACAGCTGCCAGGGAGGCAGGTGGGAGACATGGACACCGGCCCGACGATCACCGTGTACCTGGGTGCCCGCCCCAACACGCCCAAGGTCTGGACGCTTCAGCAGGCGGTCGGCAAGATGCGCACGCCAGGCGCCGCCTGGACGTACGTGCACACCGGCCAGCACTTCGACCCACGCCTCGGGCAGGGACTCTGCGACGAGCTCGACCTGCACGTGGACCGGTGGCTGCGCTGCGGCGACGCCGCCAGTGACGCCGAGCAGATCGGCCGGCTGTGCGCCCTGGTCGAGCGCGACCTCGACGAGCACCCGGCGGAGGCCGTGGTGGTGGTCGGCGACGTGAACTCCACCGTCGCCGCCGCGCTGGTCGCCGCCCGCCGGGGCACTCCGGTGATCCACCTGGAGGCGGGCCTGCGCTCGCCCGACCGCACCCCCGAGGAGGCCAACCGCCGCATCGTCACCGCCTGCACCGACCACCACCTGGCCACCACCGCCGAGGCCGTGGACGCGCTGCACGGCGAGGGCATACCGGGCGGGTCCGTGCACTTCGTCGGCAACCCCATGGCGGAGTGCCACCTCGCCCACCACGACCCCGACCAGGACGCGGCGACCCTGAACCGGCTCGGCCTCACCCCGGGCACGTATGTGCTGGCCACGCTGCACAAGCCGGCCGCGCTCAGCCACCCCAAGCCGGTGCTGGACGTGCTGCGCGACCTGGCCGCGCACGGCCTGACGCCCGTCCTTCCGCTGCACCCCCGGGCCGCCGGGCACCTGGCCGAGAACGGCCTGCTCGACCGCAGCCTGAGCGAACGGGTGCTGCCGCCGCAGCCGTACCTGGCCTTCGGGGCGCTGCTGCGCAACTGCGCGTTCGTGGTGACGGACTCCGACGGCGTCCAGGAGGAGGCCGCCGCCGCGCGGGTCGCCTGCCTGGCCACGGTGCCCGGCAGTGCCCGCGAAGTCACCCGGGCCGTCGGCAGCACGCACTTCGCGGACAGCTGGCTGCACCTGCCCACCCGGGACATCCTCGCGCTGGCCGCCGGCCGGCCCACCCGGCGGCCGGAACGCTGGGACTCCCGGGTCAGCGACCGCATCGCCACCGCCCTCGACGGCATCCTGCCCGCGCTGCCGCACCGCGGCGTCCACCCGCGCGCGGAGCGCCTGGGCAGCCGGACGCCGCGCGAGCCGCGGCAGTCGCGGGAGTTGCGGGAGTCGCGGCAGTCGCGGGCCCGCACCCGGGCGCGTTCCGGGCGCTGAGCCGGAAACACCGAGAACCCCAGGAGGGCTGACCCATGAGCAGAGTCCTGCATGTGCCGTTCACCGGAGCCGATCGCGAATTCGACGACATCGGCCACGAGATGATGGCGGCGATCGAGAAGGTGTTCCGCTCCGGCCGGGTGATGAACGGAGAGTCCGTGCCGCGCCTGGAGCAGTCGCTGGCCGAGCTCTCCGGCCGCCGCCACGCGCGCGTGGTCAACTCGGGCACCGACGCCGTGTACTTCGCCCTGGTGGCGGCCGGAATCGGGCCCGGCGACGAGGTGCTGCTCGGCGACATCTCGTTCGTCGCGACCCTGCACGCGATCGTCCGGACCGGCGCCACACCGGTGTTCGTCGACGTGACCGACGAGGGCACCATCGACCTCGACCTGGCAGAGGAGGCTGTCGGGCCGCGCAGCAAGGCCCTGGTGATCGTGCAGCTGTACGGGCGGATGGCCGCGCCCGACCCGGTGGAGAAGTTCGCGCGGGCGCACGGCCTGGCGCTGGTCGAGGACGCGGCGCAGTCGCTGGGCGCCGAGGTGAACGGGCGGCGCAGCGGCACGCTGGGGCTGGCCAGTTGCCACAGTTTCGACGCGATGAAGGTCATTCCCGCACCGGGCACCGGCGGGGTGGTGCTGACGGACGATCCGGCGGTGGCCGAGAGCGTCGAGCAGCTCAGGCACTGGGGGTTCGCGGACGCCGAGAAGCGGCATGTGGTGCGGCTGGGGCACAACTCGCAGATGTCCTCGCTGACCGCCGCCGTCCTCGCGGTGAAACTCGCCCAGGAGGAAAGGTGGTTGAAGCAACGCCGTGCTACCGCCTCGACCTACTCGGCGGGGTTCGGCGACCTCGGGTGCGGCCTGCCGGAGCACGGCTCGCTGCGCGAGAACATCTTCCACAAGTACGTGCTGCGCACCCCGAAGCGGGACGAACTGGCCGCAGCCCTGCGGGCCTCCGGCGTCGAGACGCTGGTGCACTACCCGTACGCGCTGCACACGCTGCCGTTCCTGGAGCGGCACCCGCACCGGGTGGTCGGCGACGGCCGGGCGAAGAAGCACGCCGCCGAGGTGATCTCGCTGCCGATCCACCCCTACCTCACCGACGAGGAGATCGCCCACGTCGTGACCAGCACCCGCGAAGCGCTGCTCGCGGGCTGAGCTACAGGCGGAGGAGACCATGACCACAACGGACTTCGACGGGCACGTCCGCTACCAGTTCGAGTACGAGAACCCGATCCGCTGCGCCTTCATCGGCGCGGGCGGGCACTCGTACCGGAACGTCTACCCGTCGTTCCAGTACGCGCCGGTCGACCTGCGGGCGATCTGCGATCTCGACGGCGACCGGGCGGCGAAGTACGCGCGGATCTTCGGCGCCGCCCACAGCTACACCGACCACCGGGAGATGCTGGAGCGGGAGCGGCCGGACGCGGTGTTCATCGTGACGGCGTACGACAAGGACGGGCGGCTCCAGGCGGTCGATCTGGCGCTCGACTGCCTGGCGGCGGGCGCGCACGTGTGGATGGAGAAGCCCACCGCGACGTCGAGCGCGGAGGTGGAGCTGCTCCAGGAGGCGGCGCGGCAGGCCGGCCGGGTGGTGGTGACCGGAATGAAGACGGTGTTCTCGCCGGCCATGACCCGGGTGAAGGAGATCGTCTCCGGGGCCGAGTTCGGCGGGCCGTCGTCGATCTCCGTCCGCTACCCGCTGTCGATGCCGGCGTTCGAACGGCGCGACAGCCTGGTGGAGATGAACTGGTTCCTCGACTGCATCTTTCATCCGGCCGCCGTGCTGCTGCACCTGATGGGCCCGCTGGACCGGATCAGCCACGAGTGGGAGGAGCGCACCGGCGCCAGCGTCACCGTGATGCGGTTCGAGTCGGGCGCGATCGGCACGCTGCACCTGACGGCGGGGGAGTCGCCCAGCAGCCCGTCCAGCCGGGTGGAGGTGATCGGCCGCAACGCCAACGTGGTGGTGGAGAACGGCAATTCGGTCACCTACTACCGGCCGACGCCGCCCCGTGCGTACGGCCGCACCGGGTCGTACCTGGTGCCGACGGAGGACGCGCCGCTGCACTGGGAGCCCGAGTACTCGTACGGGCAGCTGTACAACAAGAACCTGTTCTTCCTGGGTTACGTGGACGAGATCAGGTACTTCTGCGACTGCGTGCTGAACGGCACGTCCCCCGAACTCGGTTCGCTGGACCAGGCGTTCCACATCCTCCAGCTCTTCGAGGCCTACCGCCGGGCCGAGCCGGGGACGTGGACGACCGTCAAGGTGTAGCGCCCGCTGTTGCGTTCAGGCCCGCCCTGGCCGTTCGGGACGAGGAGAAGCCCCGGACGGCCGGAGCGGCCTTGGTGCGGCCGGCGGAAGGTCAGGCGAGGGTCACCGAGACCGGGAGCTTCTTGATGCCGTTGACGAAGTTGGAGCGGACCCGGGGAACGTCGCCGGCCAGCTTGATGGAGGCCAGGCGCGGGATCAGCTCCTCGAACATGATGCGGATCTCGGTGCGGGCGAGCAGGTTGCCCAGGCAGAGGTGGGGGCTGCCCTTGCCGAAGGTGATGTGGTCGTTGTCCTGGCGGGTGACGTCGAAGTCGTAGGGGTTGCCGAAGACTTCCTCGTCGCGGTTGCCGGAGGCGAACCACATGACGACCTTGTCGCCCTCCTTGATGTTCTTGCCGCCGAGCTCGACGTCGCGCGTCGCGGTGCGGCGGAAGTGGTAGACGGGGGAGGCCCAGCGCAGGAACTCCTCGACGGCGGCGGGGATCAGCGAGGGGTCTTCCTGGAGGCGGGCGAGCTGCTCGGGGTGCTGGAGCAGCGCCAGCATGGAGTGGCTGATGGTGTGCCGCGTGGTCTCGTTGCCGGCGACGACCAGCAGCAGGAAGTAGTTGTCGAAGTCCTGCGCGGTCAGCGGGACGCCGTCCTTCGGGGTCTCGTTGACCAGGCGGGAGATCAGGTCGGTGCCGTTGCCGCCGCGGCGCTGCGCGGCGAGTTCGCGGCCGTAGGCGAACACCTCGAGCGAGGCGGGGGAGCGGAACGGCAGGTCGCGGTACTTCTCGCTCTCCGCGCTGTGCAGCAGGACGTCGGCGTAGTCGGGGTCGGTGTTGCCGATGATCCGGTTGCCCCAGTCGATGAGCTGCTGGTTGTCCTCCGGCGGGACGTCCAGCAGCCGGGCCAGCACGTTGATCGGGAAGTCGGCGGAGACCTCCTTGACGAAGTCGAAGGTGCCCTTGGCGAGCGCGGCGTCCAGCGTGGTGGCGGTCAGGCCGCGCAGGAAGTCGGCGTAGCTGTTGATGACGCTCGCGCCGAACTGGCGCTGGAGCAGGCTGCGCAGGGCGCGGTGGCGGACGCCGTCGAGTTCCAGGATGGAGGCGCGCTTCTTGATCTGGTCGTCGTCGACCTCCTCCAGGTTGACGAACCGGGCGGAGGTGAAGGTCTCGGCGTCGCGGTCGACGCGGGCGATGTCGGCGTGCTTGGTGAGCGCCCAGAAGCCGGAGTTGGGCGCTTCCTCCTCCTGCCAGTGCACCGGGTCCTGGTGGCGCAGGGTGTGGAACATCCGGTACGGGGTGACACCGTCGGTGAAGTTGTCGAGATCGGCCAGGTTCACCTGGTCCAGCGGCATCGGCTCGGCGGCGGCGGACTGGGCGGGCGCGGTGGTCATGGGTTCGCTCCTCGGCTTACAGGTGGTAGGCGTACTCGGTGAACTCCCAGTCGGTGACGTGCCGATGGAAGCGGGCGACCTCGTCGCGCTTGTACGAGAGGTAGGCGGTGGTGAAGTCCTTGCCGAGCACCTCGGTCAGCGCGGTGTCGGCCTCCAGCGCGTCGAGCGCGTCGGGCAGGGACTGCGGCAGGACCGGGGACTTGGCGGGGTCGTAGCCGTAGCCCTCCAGCGGGGCGGGCGGCTCGTCGCCGGCGATCACGCCGAGCAGCGCGGCCGCGAGGGTGCCGGCGATCAGCAGGTAGGGGTTGGCGCTGGCGTCGCCGAGGCGCAGTTCGAAGCGGGAGCCGCCGCCGCGCTCCGGGGGGATGCGGACCATGGCGCTGCGGTTGTCGAGGCCCCAGTCGATCAGCCACGGGGCGAGGGTGTCGGGGCCGAAGCGCTTGTAGGAGTTGATCGTCGGGTTGGACAGCGCGGCGAGCGCGGGGGCGTGCGCGAGGATGCCCGCGACCGCGTGGCGGGCGGTGGTGCTCAGCCCGTACGGGGCGGACGGGTCGTCGAACAGGTTGCCGCCCTCGTCGTCCGTGCAGGACAGGTGCAGGTGGAAGCCGGAGCCGCCGGCGCCCATGAACGGCTTGGCCATGAAGGTGGCCAACCGGCCTTCGGTGCGGGCCAGTTCCTTGATGGCGGACTTGAAGCGGAAGGCCCGGTCGGCGGCCGACATGGCGTCCGAGTGGGTCAGGTTGATCTCGAACTGCGAGCCGTCGAACTCGTGGTTCCCGCTGGTGACGCCGATGTTCAGCTCGCGCAGCCGGCGCAGGGTGCGCAGCAGGTGGTTGTCGCCGTCGGCGCGCAGGCCCGCGGTGTAGACGACACCGGAGGCGTCGCTGTAGCGGCGCCAGCCGCGGGCGGTGTCGGGGGCCGGGTCGCACAGGAAGTACTCGAGCTCCGGGCCGACGATCGGGTGCAGGCCGTACTCGCGGGCCCGTTCGACGACGGCGCGCAGCAGGTCGCGGGGCGACTCGGGGGCGGGGCGTCCGGTGGCGGGGTCGGTGACGTCGCCGAGGCAGGTGGCGACGCCGGGCTCCCACGGCAGCGGGGTGAGGGTGTCGAGGTCGGGGCGCACGCAGATGTCGGGCAGGCCCGCGTCCAGGCCGCCGGGGACGGCGACGACGTCGCCCTGCGGGCTGGTGTGGTAGACGGCGCGGCAGAACGCGAGGCCGTGGTCGCAGGCCGAGGGCAGGTGGTCCAGCAGCACGTCCCGGGCCCGTTCGGTGCCGATCAGGTCGGGATAGGTCACCCGGACCACGTCGATGCCCTGGGCGGCCAGCCGCTCCTGGTGGTGGCGGACGGGCGGGGTGTCGGATGCGCTCACCGGTGTCTCCTGTGGGGAAGTGTGGGGCGCCGCCCAGGACGCGCGGGGTGCGGGCACTCGCGGTGCTGGGGGGAGGGGAGCGGCAGGTTCGGACTGCGGTTGGGCGCAGGAACCGCTCGCTGTTGGTGGCCAACCGTAGAGACGCAGGTCACCGGCCCGCAAGGGGTCCGGCACATAAATTTATCCATCCGTATAGCTATTGACCCGGGGCTGACCGCTTCCTATGTTGTTTGACGCCAAATGACTTTCCGGCGCCCCCTCAGCCCCACCCATCCCCAGGAGGACCGGCCATGCAGGTCGTCGTCGACATGAACAAGTGCCAGGACCACGGCCAGTGCGTCTTCGCCGCCCCCGACGTCTTCTCCTTCGACGAAGCCGGCCGTCTCGCGTACGTCGCCGACCCCGACGAGGCGCTGCGCGCCGACGTCGAGGAAGCCGCCGACGTCTGCCCGCTGCAGGCCATCCGGATCGAAGGCTGAGCCGGTGAACGCCGCACCCATCGTGGTGGCCGGCGCCTCCATGGCCGGCCTGCGCACCGCCGAACAGCTGCGCGCCGCCGGCTGGACCGGCCCGATCACCCTCGTCGGGGACGAACCCCACGCGCCGTACAACCGGCCCCCGCTGTCCAAGGAAGTGCTGGCCGGCAAGGCCACCTTCGAGTCGCTCGCCTTCCGCCCCCGGGCCGCCGTCGCCGACGTCGAGTGGCGCCTCGGGACCTCGGTGGTCCGCGCCGACCTCGCCCGGCAGACCGTCGAACTCTCCGACGGCGAGAGCCTCACGTACGCCGCGCTGGTCGCCGCCACCGGCATGCGCTCGCGCCGCCTGCGCTGCCCCGGCCCCACCGCCGGGCGGCACACCGTCCGCACCCTGGACGACGCCCAGGAGCTGCGCGCCGCACTGACCGCGCCCGGTGCGCGGGTGGTGGTGGTCGGCGCCGGCTTCATCGGCTGCGAGGTCGCCGCCACCGCCGTGGCCCTCGGCGCCGCCGAGGTCACCGTGGTCGACCCGCTGCCGCTGCCGATGGCCGGACCGCTCGGCGAACTGCTCGGCGGCGCGCTGAAACGCCGGCACGAACAGCGCGGCGTCCGTTTCGCGCTCGGCTGCGGCGTGACCGGCTTCGAGGGCGAGGAGCACGTCACCGGCGTGGCGCTCGCCGACGGCCGGGTGCTGCCCGCCGACGTGGTGGTGGAGTCGGTCGGCTCGGTGGCCAACACCGAGTGGCTCGACGGCAACGGACTCGACCTCACCGACGGCGTGCTCACCGACCAGCACCTGCGGGTCGGCGGCCGGCCGGAGGTGGTCGCCGTCGGCGACGTCGCCCGCTTCCCCAACGCCCGCTACGACGGCGTGCCGCGCCGCGTCGAGCACTGGTCGATCCCCACCGACACCGCCAAGCACGCCGCCAAGGTGCTCCTCGCGCACCTCACCGGCACCGGGCACGGCCTCGACCCGTTCGCGCCGCTGCCGACCTTCTGGAGCGACCAGCACGACTTCCGCCTCCAGTCCTTCGGCGCCCCCGCCCTCGGCCGCGAGGACGTGCGCGTCCTGGACGGCGACCCGGACGGGGACGTCCTGGTCGGCTACCACCACGGCGAACGCCTGGTCGGCGTCGTCGCCCTCGGCGGCCAGCAGGCCGCGGCCGCCGCCGCCCGCTACCGCGCCGAGCTGCTCAAGCAGCCCGCCCCCACCGCGTAAGGAACCCAAGTGGCCGATGTCCGTGGATACTTCCACCCCAAGACCGCGACGGGCTCCTCGTCGCTGATCCCCTCGCCGCCGTGGCGCTACTCCGGCGACCTGCTCACCATCGAGTACCGCACCGACCCCGAGCGGGTGCGCGAACTGCTGCCCGAGCCGCTGGAACTCGCCGACGAGGACCCCGGCGCGGTCGCGCTGATCTGGGCCGACTGGCAGTCCTGCTCCGCCTCCGGCCGGGAACTGCTCGACCCGGTGCTCGCCCAGTACAAGGAAGCCTTCGCGGTCGTCCGCTGCAAGTTCCAGGGGCAGACGTACTCCCGCTGCGTGTACATCTGGGTCGACAAGGACTTCGCGATCGCCCGCGGCCTGCACCAGGGCTACCCGAAGAAGCTCGGCTCGATCCACCAGACCCGCCCGCACCCCTACGGCCCCGCGCCGCGGATCGAGGCCGGCGCCCGGTTCGGCGCCACCCTCGCCGCCGCCGACCGCCGCCTGGCCCAGGCCGTGGTGACGCTGCGCGAGCCGTCCGAGACCAACGGGTTCGTCAACGGCCACCCGATGGCCCACCACCGCTGGCTGCCCTCGATCGAGAAGGGCCAGGGCCTCGCCCTGGACGAGCTGGTCGCCTCCGGCGCCGCCTCCTTCGAAGCCGGACCGGCCTGGGTCGGCGACTTCGACCTGGACCTGTTCGAGTCGCCCACCGAGGAGCTCGCCCGGCTGGAGATCCGCGAGCCGATCGCCGCCTACTACCGCCAGGTCGGGGTGGTCTGGGACGGTGGCCGGCTGCTGGCCTCCAACACCACCACCGTCGCCGCCGAGTAACTCCCGTGCCCAGCAAGGAAATTGACGCAATGAGCGGACACCTCACCACCGTCGCCGGGGTCACCGTCGACACCCGGCACTGGATCGGCGGCGAACGCGTCGCCTCCGCCGCGACCTTCACCGACCACTCGCCGATCGACGGCACCGTCCTCGGCGAGATCGCCCGCGGCACCGCCACCGAGGCCGAGGCGGCCGTCGCCGCCGCCAAGGCCGCCTTCCCCGCCTGGGCCGCCACCTCCCGCGAGGAGCGCGCCCGCCTGCTGCACGCCATCGCGGACGGCGTCGAGCGGCGGCTGGAGGACCTGGCCGTCGTCGAGACCGCCGACAACGGCGCCCTGCTGCGCTCGCACCGGCGCGGCGTGATGCCCCGGGTCGCGCACAACTTCCGGTTCTTCGCCGACTGGCTGCTGACCCTCGGCCACGAGGACTTCGACACCCGCGGCCACACCAACCACGTCAGCTGGGACCCGGCCGGCCCCTGCGTGCTGATCACACCGTGGAACGCGCCGCTGATGCTGGCCACCTGGAAGATCGCCCCCGCGCTGGCGGCCGGCAACACGGTCGTCCTCAAGCCCGCCGAGTGGACGCCGATGACGGCCTCGCTGCTCGCCGACATCGCCGCCGAGGCCGGGCTGCCGGCCGGCGTGTTCAACGTGGTGCAGGGCCTCGGTTCGGAGATCGGCGACGCGCTGACCTCGCACCCCGACGTGCGCCGGATCAGCTTCACCGGCTCGGTGCCGACCGCCAAGCACATCGCCGCCTCCGCCGCCGCCAACCTCACCCCGCTCAGCCTCGAACTCGGCGGCAAGTCACCGCTGTTGGTGTTCGCCGACGCCGACCTCGACCTCGCCGTCGACCTCGCCGTCGAGCAGTACGACAACGCCGGACAGGTCTGCCTGGCCGCCACCCGGCTGCTGGTCGAGGAGTCCGTCGCCGAGGAGTTCACCCGCCGCTTCGCCGAGAAGGCCGCCGAGCTGCGCCAGGGCGACCCGCGCGAGCTGCCGACCGACATCGGCCCGAACATCCACGTCCGCCAGCTGGAGAAGATCGACGGCTTCGTGCGGCGCGCCATCGAGGCCGGCGCCCGCGCCGTCATCGGCGGCGAGCGCCTGGCCGGCCAGTTCTACGCGCCGACCCTGCTCACCGACGTCGCGCAGGACTCGGAGATCGTCCAGGAGGAGGTGTTCGGCCCCGTCCTGACGCTCCAGACCTTCCGCGACGAGGAGGAGGCCGTCCGCCTCGCCAACGACACCCGGTTCGGCCTGGCCGCCACCCTCGCCACCGGCGACCAGGAGCGCGCCGCGCGGGTCACCGAGCAGCTGGTCGCGGGCACCGTCTGGGTCAACTGCTTCTTCGTCCGCGACCTGCAGGCCCCGTTCGGTGGCTCCCGGCACTCGGGCGTCGGCCGGGAGGGCGGCACCTGGAGCTTCGACTTCTACTGCGACGTCAAGAACACCGTCACCGCGCCGAAGGGTTGGAAGGACCATGGGTGAGATCGTCGGGGCCGGCCTGCTGGCCCACGTCCCCACCGTCGTGCTCCCCGAGGAGATCCGGCGGGAGCTGAACGAGGGCAAGGAGATCACCCTCGTCACCGGCCTCCAGCAACTGCGCGAGGAGGTGTTCGGGCGCGACGACTACGACACCGTCGTGGTGCTCGACTCGCACTGGGCGACCACCGTCGAATTCGTGGTCACCGCGCAGCAGCGCCGGGCCGGGCTGTTCACCTCCGAGGAACTGCCGCGCGGCATGTGCCGGATGCCCTACGACTACCCCGGCGACCCCGAACTCGCCCACAACATCGGGAAGTTCGCCGACAAGCACGGCACCTGGATCACCCCGATCGACGACCCGTACCTGCCGATCTTCTACGCCACCGTCAACCTGTGGAAGTACCTCGGCGAGGGCCTGCCCGACAAGCGCTGGGTGACCATCGGCGTCTGCCAGACCGGCGACGCGGAGGACCACCTGCGCCTCGGCCGCGCGCTGGCCGACGGCATCGCCGCCACCCCCGGCCGCCGGGTGATCGTGATCGCCTCCGGCGCGCTGTCGCACACCTTCTGGCCGCTGCGCGAGCTCCGGGCGCACGAGTCCAGCGACCCCTCGCACATCTTCACCCCCGAGGCGCGGGCCGCCGACGAGCAGCGGATCGAATGGTTCAAGGAAGGGCGGCACGACCAAGTGCTCGACACCATGGACGAGTTCGCCACCTACAAGCCCGAGGCCAGGTTCGCCCACTACCTGATGATGGCCGGCGCCCTCGGCGAGCGGGCGTGCACCGCGAAGGCCCGCCAGTACGGCGAGTACGAGAACTCCATCGGCACCGGCCAGGTCCACCTCTGGTTCGACCGCCCCGAGGACGGCTGGACCGGCACCGGCCTGCCCGCCCCGCGCAATCCCCACAGCCTCGTCTGAGAAAGGCCCCACCGTGCCCGAGTACCGCCGCATCCTCCTCGACGGCGCCGTCGTCGAGACCGTCCGCGACGGCGACGAGCTGGTCGCCGGTGACGGCCGCCGGGTCGCCATCGCCGACGCCCACCACCTGCCGCCCGTGGTGCCGTCCAAGGTGATCGCCGTCCACCTCAACCACCGCAGCCGGGTGGACGAGTTCCAGATCAACCTGACCGACACCCCCACCTACTTCCACAAGCCCACCTCCTCGCTGAACTCGCACGGCGGCGCCATCGTCCGCCCCGAGGGCTGCAAGTGGCTCAACTACGAGGGCGAGGTGGCCATCGTCATCGGGAAGACCGCGCGCAACATCTCCCCCGAGGAGGCGGGTGGCTACATCGCGGGCTACACCGTCGCCAACGACTACGGCTTGCACGACTTCCGGGACACCGACGCCGGCTCGATGCTGCGCGTCAAGGGCGCCGACACGCTGTGCCCGCTCGGCCCCGGCCTGGTCACCGACTGGGACTTCCGCGGGAAGAAGCTGCGCACCTACGTCAACGGCGAGGTGGTGCAGGACGGCTCCACCGACGAGATGACCTGGGACATGCACTACCTGGTCGCCGACATCGCCCGCACCATCACCCTGTACCCCGGCGACGTGCTGCTCTCCGGCACCCCCGCCAACTCCCGCCCCGTCCAGCCGGGTGACGTCGTCGAGGTGGAGGTCGAGGGCCTCGGCAAGCTGACCAATCACATCGTCACCGGCCCGACGGCGATCCGCACCGACGTGGGCGCGCAGCCCACCGAGTCGGAGGAGGTGCTGTCCACCGCGCTGGGCGGGGACTGGGAGTTCCGCGGCATCCGGCCTCCGAAGCGCTGAACCGGTGCCTCCCGGTAGGGTCACGGCCATGAACGACCCCGACCAGCTGCCTTCCGCGAAGCCCGCCACCCGCAAGCGCGTGAAGAACTACGGGACGGGCCGCACCGCGCTGCTGGAGGCGGCGGTGCGGGTGGTGGCCCGGGGGGGCTTGCGCAACCTCACCTACCGGGCCGTCGCGGAGGAGGCCGGGGTCACCCACGGCCTGGTCGTGCACCACTTCGGCTCGCGCGACGCGCTGATCGAGGAGGCGGTGGCGCACGCCGTCCGCTCCTCGATCAGCAGCAGCGCCCTGGAGTCCGGCGCGGAGAGCCCGGCGGAGTTCGCCACCGGCCTGGCCGACATGGTCGAGGCCGGGCCCGAACTCCAGGTGTTCCAGTACGAGTTGCTGCTGGAGGCGCGCCGCCGTCCGGAGCTGCTGGCGCACCTGCGCGGGCTGTACGAGGAGTACTTCGAGGCCAGCCGGCGCGAGCTGGGCCGCCTGCTGCCCGAGCCGGTGAGCCCCGGCCTGTCCCGGCTGGTGTTCGCCGCGCTGGAGGGCCTGGTGCTGCATCAGCTGGTGTTCGGCGAGCGGGCGGCCACCGAGGACGCGCTGTCCGAACTCCGCGCCCTGCTGGAGGGCTTGGCGGACCGCTGACCTGCGCGGCCTGCTTCAAACCGTTACCGCGGGAGCGGTGCGAAACCCTTGCCAAACGGATCGCCTGCCTCCACGATGAGGCAACTCGTTTGACCTGAAACGATTCCCCCCACTTCGATCTGGCAGGTGATCCGTGTGGACAGTCAGACGGCTTCCCGTGAACGGACCGTGCGGCACGCCCCCACCAGTGCCACCCTCAAGCCCAACGCCCTCGGCGTCCTGGGCATCCTCTTCTTCGTCCTGTCCGGCCAGGCGCCGCTGACCGGCATCGCCGGCGCCGCCCCGATCTCCGTCGCCATCGGCAACGGCTCCGGCACCCCCGCCGCCTACGTGGTGGCCGGCGCCGTGGTCCTGCTGTTCTCCGTCGGCTTCATCGCGATGGGGCGGCACGTCGTCGACGCCGGCGCCTTCTACACCTATATCGGCACCGGCCTCGGCCGGACCGCCGGCGCGGGCGGCGCGAGCGTCGCGCTGTTCTCCTACTGCGTCATCCAGGCCGGCATGTACGGCCTGTACGGCTCCATCGTCAGCTCGCTGGTCGCCGACAACACCTCGGTCGACCTGCCCTGGTGGGTCTACACCCTGGTCACCATGGCCGTGGTGCAGGCACTCGGCGCCGCGGGCATCGAGATGGGCGCCAAGGTGCTCGCCGCGTTCGTGCTCGCCGAGTTCAGCATCCTGCTGGTGTTCAGCCTGGTCACGCTGTTCAAGGGCGGCGGCCCCGAAGGGCTCGGGCTGGCCGAGAGCTTCTCCCCGTCGGCTGCTCTCCAGGGCGCGCCCGGCATCGCCGTGATGTTCGCCCTGGCGTCCATGTTCGGCTTCGAGGCCACCGCCATCTACGGCGAGGAGGCCCGCGAGCCCAAGAAGACCGTTCCGCGCGCCACCTACCTCTCGGTGCTGGTGGTCACCGGATTCTTCGCTCTCACCTCCTGGTCGCTGATCTCCGCGCACGGCGCCTCCAAGGCCCCCGACGCGGCCAACTCGGCGCTGGCCGCTGGCGACTCCGCCGGGTTCGTGTTCGCGCCCATCGCCGACCTGTTCGGCGGCTGGGTGAACGGCGTGCTGCCGGTGCTGCTCGCCACCTCGCTGTTCGCCGGCGTCCTCACCTTCCACAACTCCGCCAGCCGCTACCTGTTCTGCCTCGGTCGCGACGGCCAACTCCCCGCCGCGCTCTGCCGGTTGAACGGCAAGCACGCCCTCGCCGTCGCCGGCCGGGTGCAGACCGCCATCGCCGCGCTGCTGGTCGTGCCGTTCGCGATCGCCGGGCAGGACCCGGTGCTCACCCTGTTCTCCTGGTTCAGCGGCCTCGCCGTCCTCGCCATGATGCTGCTCTACCTGCTGACCTCGGTCTCCGTGGTGGTGTTCTTCCGCCGCAAGCAGGTCGACACCCGGCTGTGGAACACCCTGATCGCCCCGGTGCTGGGCGCACTCGGCATCGCCGGCGCCATCTGGCTGATCCTGGCCAACTTCACCACCCTGATCGGCGGCCAACTGAGCACCGCCCTCTGGCTGGTGCTGTCGGTGCCCGTGGTGCTCGCGGCCGGGGTGGTCAACCAGCGGATCCGGCAACGGCGTTCACTCACCTGATTCAACCTGCGGCGCGCACCCGGCAGTTGTCGGGTGCGCGCCCCCGCTCCTGGAGGACCGCATGACCTACGAGGACTGGCTGCGCCGGGCCGAGGCACTGCGCCCCGTCACCACGCACCTGATCGACGGCGCCGACGAGGCCGGCGGCGGCGGGACGTTCGCCGTGGTGTCGCCCCGCGACGGCCGGGTGC
Organism: Kitasatospora sp. NPDC004615; assembly: GCF_042873545.1. NCBI lineage: Bacteria > Bacillati > Actinomycetota > Actinomycetes > Kitasatosporales > Streptomycetaceae > Kitasatospora > Kitasatospora sp. NPDC004615. The sequence continues at coordinate 1,177,734 of NZ_JBIALQ010000001.1, read as the reverse complement.
TCGCCCAGGTCGCCGACGCCGGTGAGGCCGAGGTGGACGCGGCCGTCGCCGCCGCCCGCCGGGCCTTCGACCGCGGCCCCTGGCCCCGGCTCTCCCCGACCGAGCGCGGACGGGTGCTGCTGCGCTTCGCCGACCTGCTGGAACAGCACCGGGTCGAACTCGCGCTCACCGTCAGCCTGGAGATGGGCAAGCCCGTCACCGACGCGCACGACATCGAACTGCGCGCCGCCATCAACACCTTCCGCTGGTACGGCGGACTCGCCGACAAGCTCACCGACGAGGCTCCGCACACCGCGTCCGACGCCCTGGCGCTCGTCACCCGCGAGCCCGCCGGTGTGGTCGGCGCCGTCGTCCCCTGGAACTTCCCGCTCACGCTGGCCGGTTGGAAGATCGCGCCGGCCCTGGCCGCCGGCTGCACCGTGGTGCTCAAGCCCTCCGAGAACTCGCCGCTGTCCGCGCTGCTGCTCGGCCGGATCGGCCTGGAGGCCGGACTGCCGCCGGGCGTGCTCAACATCGTCGCCGGCAACGGCCCGGTGGCCGGCCGGGCCCTCGGCCTGCACGCGGACGTCGACGTGCTCGCCTTCACCGGCTCCACCGCCGTCGGACGCCAATTCCTGCACTACTCCGCCGACTCCAACCTCAAGCGGGTCTGGCTGGAACTCGGCGGCAAGTCGCCCAACATCATCCTCCCCGACGCCCCCGACCTCGACCGGGCCGCCGCCACCGCCGCCTGGGGCATCTTCTTCAACCAGGGCGAGATGTGCACCGCGCCCTCCCGGTTGCTGGTGCACCGCTCCATCGCCGAACAGGTCACCGAGGCCGTGGTGGCCCGCGCCCGCGCGCTGCGGGTCGGCGACCCGCTCGACCCCGCCACCGAGATGGGCGCCCTGGTCGGCGAGAGCCACCTCGGCCGGGTGCTCGACCACGTCGGCACCGCGCTCGCCGACGGCGCCCGGCTCCGTGCGGGCGGCGCCCGCACCCTGGCCTCCTCCGGCGGCTCGTACCTGGAACCCACCGTCTTCGACCAGGTCGCCCCCGGCAGCCGCCTCGCCCGCGAGGAGGTCTTCGGCCCCGTCCTCTCCGTCCTCGCCTTCGACGACCTCGACGAGGCCGTCGCCCTCGCCAACGCCACCGAGTACGGCCTCGCGGCCGGCCTGTGGACCTCCGACCTGTCCACCGCCCACCTGGTCTCCCGCAGCCTCAAGGCCGGCACCGTCTGGGTCAACTGCTACGAGGAGGGCGACCTCACCGTGCCCTTCGGCGGCATGAAGCAGTCCGGCAACGGGCGCGACAAGTCCGCGCACGCGCTGGAGAAGTACACCGAACTCAAGACCACCTGGATCCAGCTTTGAGCCACCGCCCGCTGATCGCGATACCCGCCCGCTTCGCCGCCAGCACCTCCGCGCTGCGGTACGCCGCCGAGGTCAACGCCCGCGCCCTGATCGAGGCCGTCTGGCGGGCCGGCGGCGAACCCGCCACCCTGCACCCGCACGCGCCCGGCGGCGTCGCCGACCCCGCCGAGGTGCGGGAGCGGCTCGAGCGCTTCGACGGGCTGCTGCTGCCCGGCGGCGGGGACCTCGCGCCGCACCGCTACGGCTGCGCCGACGTGCACGAGGCCGTGTACGACGTGGACGACGAACAGGACGCCTTCGACCTCGAACTCGCCCGGGCCGCCATCGACTTGAGGCTGCCGGTGCTGGCGATCTGCCGCGGACTCCAGGTGGTCAACACCGCGCTCGGCGGCACCCTGCACCAGGACATGGGCGGCCCCGACCACGAACACCGCCACCTGCGCCACCCGGTCTCGCTCGCCCCCGGCTCCGCGCTTCTTTCGACCACCGGCGCGGACGTCGTGGAGGCGTCCTGCTACCACCACCAGCACGTGGACAAGCCGGGGGAGGGCCTGACCGTCACCGCCCGGGCCGCCGACGGAACCGTCGAGGCGCTCGAACTCGCCGGTCACGAAGGGTGGTTGGTGGCCGTGCAGTGGCACCCGGAGGACACCGCGCACCAGGACGCGGCGCAGCAGTCGATCTTCGACGCGCTGGTCCGGGAGGCTTGCTGAGTCGTCAGCCGCGAGGACGCCGGCCGCTGCGGCGCGGGGCCGGCTCCTCGCCGTTCAGCAGCGACCGGCGCCGGTCCTCGCCGTGCTCCTCGACCTGGAGCACCACCCGGCGCAGCCCGTCGGCCAGGCTGTGGCACTCCTCGTCGCTCAACTGCGCGGTGACGAACGACTCTTCCTCGTTGAACGCCGGGAACACCTCGCGCATGAACTCCTCGCCCTCCGCGGTGAGCGCGAGCAGCACCAGCCTGCCGTCGGTGGGATGGTCGACCCGCCGCAGCAGGCCGCGCGACTCCAGCGTCCGCGACACCCCGGTCAGCGTGCCCTTGGAGATGCCCGCCTCCTCGGCCACCCGCCGCGTCTCGGACTCGCCCCACACCCACACCACCCAGAGCACCACGAACGCGGTCCAGGTCAGGTCCGAGCCGCGCAGCACCGAGTTCTCCAGATGCTGCCGCACCGCGGACGCGGCCCGGTAGATGTTGGCCACCGCCGCCATCCGCTCCGCCCGGACGGGGATGCCGCCGAGCTTCGCCCCGACGAGCCGCTCCGCCTCGTTGATGGACCGTTGGCTGGGCACGGGTGCTCCCTCCGTCCGTTTCGTCATCGGAAGCCGCGGGCCGACCCGCGGCAGTTCGGTGTCGCATTGTACGGGCGCGCGGAACGCGGCCCGGCCCTCCGGCATCCCGGCATTCTCAACTCCGCTCGGCGAGCGCCCAGTTCTTCACCCGCTCGATGACCTCGTCCGGGCGCGGGGCGCTCGAGTGGACGGTGAACTCGGCGTAGCCCGGGTGGTCGACGGGCAGTGGTGGGAGCGGGTGTTCGCGGAGGCGGGCGACCAGGTGGCCGGCGGCGAGCAGGTCGCGGGACTTGTCGGTGTCGAGGGCGGTCTTGTCGGCGTGCCAGTAGGCGCCGTCGTACTCGATGGCGAGGGTGCGGCCGTCGGGGAGGTCGACCGTGATGTCGACGGACCAGCTGTTGCGCCGGACGAAGGCGGCGTGACGTACGGTCCGGCCGGACGAGGCGGTGCCGAAGACCCGTTCCGCGGCCGCGTGGTGGCTCAGCTCCACCTGCGACTTGCCGTGCTCGCGGCACTCCGGGCAGCCGCTGCCGTTGGTGCGGGAGGCGAGCGGCGCCTGCCAGGTGTGCCCGCCGGGGCAGGTCCAGACGGGGATGAACAGGGTCTGCGCGGTGGGGCGGACCTGCCAGGGGGAGAGCGGGTTGGCGGGCGACCACTCGGCGGCGAGGTCGGGGAAGTGGAAGGCCAGCGAGTCGAGGATGGTGCGGCACTCGGGGCAGCGCAGTCGATGTCCCTTTTCGCGCTGCTCGGGCGTGTCCTGCCACTCGTGGCCGCAGACCGGGTCCTGCCACCAGACGGTGCGGCGCGACTTGGGCGAGATCTTGGCCAGGCTGGTGCGGCCGTTGCGGGTCGGGTGCCACTGGCCGGCGAGCTCCGGGCTCAGCCGGAACGGGGCCGCCTCGAGGGCCTCGGCCTCCTTGCGGGCGGCGGCGGTCTTCAGGCTCCGGCAGGACGGGCAGCCCGACTCCAGGTACCGCAGCGGGGTCACCCGGGGGTGGTGGCCCTGCGGGCAGCGGAAGCGGCGCAGCCAGTGGTCGCCGGCGACGCACACCGTGCGCGGGTCCTCCTCGTCGGCCCACGCTTCGAGGAGCTCGGGTATGTCGGCGACCGGCGTCACCTTCAGCCGGGCCAGCTCGGCGTCCCGTTCGGCCCGGCGCTTCGGCTCGCAGGCCGGGCACCGCCGGCTGTGCAGCATGTCGCTGACCCGGGCCCGGAACCGCAGGTCGCAGTCGGGGCAGTGCCAGGCCACCTCGCGCACGGCGGTGACGGTGACGGTCTCCCACTGCGCGGCGTCATTGGCCTCGTGGTCCCACCAGTCGAGCACGGGCAGCCCCGAGTCCTTGAGCAGGTCCCGCTTCTTCTCGCCCGGCGCGTTCGAAGTCTGCCGGGCCCGGCTCGGGTTGGTCCCGCACCGGCAGCCGAACGCGATGTCGCCCATCCGCTCGGCGGCCTGCCGCCCGCAGTAGCGGCAGCGGACGTGGTGGGGGTCGCCCTCCAGCGACGGTTCGGTCAGCGCGGCCAGGTGCTCGTAGCCGTGCTGCTCGGCGTGGGCGCGCGCCTGCTCGACCGGAACGGGCGTCAGGTCCACGTACGGGCCCTGGTTGCGGCGGACGTCCAGCGCCCACTGCCGCCAGTAGCAGGCCCGGCAGGTCGCCTCGCCTTCCTTGTTCTTCTCCAGCGTGTACTCGAGGCGGTAGTGCGCCTCGCAGCCGCAGTTGAGGCACCTGGTCAGCCGCCAGGCCGTCGGCTTCGCGAAGGGCTCGAGCGGCTCCAGGCCGCCGGCGCGCAGGATTCCGGTGATGTGGTCGTCGCACCAGGCGTCGCGGGAGCGGGTGCGGTACGCGGTGGGCTGCGAACAGCCGGGGGCCGCGCACAGCTGGACCGGCTTACTGGGCGTCGATATGGCACTCACCTGCGGATCTTCCCACAGAGGCGGTTCCGGACGCCTATTCGGTGTTGACGGAGCATTTACTCGCGCTTGCCACCCTCTGGGGTACCGCAACTGGAAACCCAGGGGGTCAAGTTGTCCAGACGATTCCTGGCCGCGGGCCGGTCGGTGGCTCTGCTGCTGACCGGCGTCGCCGCCGTCGCATCCGTCCTCGTCGCACCGGGCCGCGCGCAGGCGTCCCCGTTCTGCGACCAGCCCGATCCGCCGCCGATCTGCTTCGAGCAGCCGGACCCGCCGGAGCCCGACCGGGCCGCCGAGGGCTGGCTCGACGCGATGTACGGCGCCAACGGTGGCGTCGTGGTGGCGGGTTGGGCCGCCGACCCCGACACGACCGGACCGGTGCAGGTCAGGGTTCGCCGCAACGGCACGCTGGTTCAGACGTTCACCGCCAACACCTACCGCCCCGACGTCGGCGCCCACGGCTTCTCGCAGACGCTGCCGGCCGCTCCGGCAGGCCCGCAGACCATCTGCCTTGCCGCCGTCAACGTCTACGGCGGCGCACCGCGCCGGGCAGCCGAGACGTCCCTGGGGTGCCGCACCTTCACCGCCGGCCTCTACACCGTCGGCACGGACCCCTACAGCAACGCCGACACCCAGCACTCGGCCGCCGTCGAGGCGGACAGCTTCGGCTGGGGCGGCACCGTCGTCAGCGCCTACCAGGTCGGCCGGGGCTACAGCGGCGGCTCGACCAACACCGGCTTCGCCGCCTCCCGCGACGGCGGACTCAACTGGACGTCCGGCGCCCTGCCCGGCCTCACCGTCGCCGCCGGCGGCACCCACGAACGCGCCAGCGACCCGGTGGTGGCGGACAGCGCCCGGCACGACACCTGGATGGTCGGCAGCCTGGTCTTCGACGGGGGCGACGGCCGCGGCATCATGGTCAACCGCTCCACCGACGCCGGCAGTCACTGGTCCGCCCCCACCTGGGCGATCGGCAACGACGGCGGCGCCTGGGACAAGGAGTGGATCGCCTGCGACAACTGGGCCTCCAGCCCCTCCTACGGCACCTGCTACCTGACCGTCACCAAGCTCGCCGGCTACCAGGTCGAACTCGCCAAGTCCGTTGACGGCGGCCTGAGTTGGACGCCACTCAACGGCCCCCGACCGTCCGCCAACGGAAGCTTCCCGGTGGTCCGCCCGGACGGCACCCTGGTCGTCCTGTACGGGCTGGCCGGCCGCGTCAGCTCCTTCACGATGACCGGCGGCGGCACCGCCTGGACCGGCCCGGTACCGATCAGCAGCGGCAGCCAGTACGACGTCCCGGGCCTGCGCGACGTCTCCGTGGTCTCCGCCGACACCGACAGCACCGGCCGCATCAACGCCGTCTGGCACGGCTGCCGCACTGCGACCGGCTGCGCCTGGAACAACCTCGTCCAGGCCACCTCGACGGACGGCCAGAACTGGACGGTCACCGAGATCGACACCTGCCCCGACACCGCCCTGTGCGCCGCCAGCAACCAGTTCGCCCCGTCGATCACGGCCGACCCGCTCAACCCCGGCCGCTTCGCCATCGTCTACAACGACCTCTGGAACGGCGCCGTCTCGGTCAAGTACCTCTCCTCCACCGACGGCGGCCGCACCTGGAAGAAACGCACCACCCCACTCGCCGACGCCATGCCCCTCACCCGCATGCCCGACACCAACCAGGGCCGCATGCTGGGCGAATACCTCGGCATCGCACCCGCCAACGGCAGCGTGGTCACCACCTTCCCGGTCGCCGCCGCACCCGCCGACGGGCAGGCGTTCGCGCAGACGATGTCCACGTACACACCGCTGGGCTTCTAGGCCGACCTGGCCCATGCGGTACGCCGCCGGTGTAAGTTCGCGGAATGGCTGATGCGACGATCGAGCAACCCACTGCGGAGCAGATCGCCGAGCGGGTGGCCGAGGGCCGCCAGCTGCTGCGCGAGCACTTCGGGATGACCCTCACCGACGCGGAGCTGGACCAGGGACCGGACCTGTTGCGGAGGGTCTACGGCATCGCCACGGCGGATGCTCGCGCCGCTCGACGCGAGTACCGCCGTGCTGGTGGCGACGATGGTCCGTGACGGCTACGGGAGCCAGGGCCTGGCGCACGCGATCGCCGCGAGTCTGCCCACCCCGGCGCGCCCGCAACAGCACCTGATCCTGACGGCCGACCCGGAGCTCTACCCGCCCGGGGTTGTCACCGTCGGCATCGACGATCCCCGGCTGGAGCCGTAGGCGCTGCGGCTCCTGTGCCGGCTCCGGCGACGGTCGCCCCGGCGCCGAGCATCAGGATCGCGGTACCGCCGACGGCGATCCGCGCCGTGTCGCGTGCGCCGGTCTCGGCGAGCTCAGCGCCCCGTGCGGGCGGCCTGCATGGCCGGCGGAGTGGCCGTTGTGGCGCTGTCCACCACGGCGAAGCCGTGGAACGCGTATCCGACGAACTGCGTGCAGACCCCGGTGCCGTTCTGGTTGGACGCAGGCTTCTGCTCGGCCGGGTCCAATGGAACGAACGTGTCGCTGTCGTCCTCCAGGAGCGCCGACCCGCCGCTCTCCATGGCCTGGTAGGTCCCGGCGGGCGCCGTGGCGGTGGCCGCGATACGGAGTGCGAGCGTCAGCGAGGCATCCTTCGGGAGCTGGTACGTCCCGGAATTGATGATGGAAGAGAAGTCACCGGTGCCGAAGTCGACCTTCGTCCACTCACCGCCGGGAGCCTTGAGCTCGACGGCGAAGGAGCCGGCCGGCAACGCGCCGCTCAGGTAGGCGACGTAGAGCGAGGTCTGGAAGTCCTTGACCTCGTGGTCCACAGAGTTCTGGAAGGTGACGGTCGACTCCACGGCCGGGCCGCCCTTGACCAGCTCGGTGGGGAATCCCGGCCAGGTGGTGGCGAGTTCGGGGTGGTTCTGGACACCGCCGAAACACGGCATCTTCGGTGTCACGGTCGCAGACGCGGTGGTGGAGCCGAGGCCGAGCGCGGTGGTGGCGAGAGCCGCGGTGGCGGCCAGCAGGCGGATGGAGCGCATGGGAATATCCCCCCCAGAAACGTGGTGGAACGGGCATTTTGCCCGTGGAGGTAATTGTGCGAACCGTGTTGCGTGCGTGAACGATACACGCGCACGACTGCACGGGGTGGGTGGATACCAAGGTGGACGGCGAACTCATGGGGGTGGGAGGCGAGTTGAGGTGAGGCCGGGGGCCAATGGGGTGGGACGGGCCGTCGGCATAGTCGGTCAGCAGGGCGGCGGGGTCGTGGTTCTGCGGCGCGTGCCAGTACCGGAGTTGACGGTTCGGTAGGTCGCTGGTGCTGCGGCCGCCGGCCACGCCGGTCTCGCGCCATCAGGCGGTGGGGTAGGCGAGGAAGAGCTTCGTCGCGGGGGGCGTGGTGCTGACTGGCCAATCCGCGGGGCACGGCCGTGGGGAGCAGCGGCGTGGCAGCCGGCGGGTGATGGAGCCGGCCCGGGTCCCGGATGGGGGACGGATGCTCGACGACTGGCGGGCGGACCCGTCCCGGCTGCTGCTGGTTCGCGACCACAGCGGACTGTGGGCGCCGGGCGACCGGCTCGGCGCCACCGGGCAATCGAATTCCCCTGACCCCGGCCGGAGTTCATGGCCTGGGAGTTCAGGGCTCGGCCGGCTCCTGAACCCGGCGGGAGTTCAGGACTCGGCCGGCTCCTGGACGAAGGGGAGGCAGAGGTCGGCGGTGGCCTCCGCGTGGATGGTGAACTGTTTGCGGGCGCGGGACGGGTCGCGGGCCTCGATGGCGGCGGCGAGGGCGCGGTGGCGTTGGGAGGGGGTGCTGCGGGATTCGGTGCCGCCGGGGTGGCCGGCGAGGAGGCGGGTCAGTTCGTGCTGGATGCCCTGTTCGGCTTCCAGCAGGCGCCTGGAGCCGGAGAGTTCGGCGATGTACAGGTGGAGGCCGGCGTCGGCGGTGCGGTAGGCCTCGGAGTCGGCGACGACGGCGTCGGCGGCGTCCTCGAGTTCGCGCATCCGGGCCAGGCCGGCGTCGGAGGCGCGTAGTGCGGCGCGGGCGGAGGCTTCGCCGGAGATGGCGATCCGCCAGGCCGTCAGTTCTTCGATATCGGCGCGGGTGTAGGGGTGGAGGGCGGTCAGTTCGCCGATCCGGGTGAGGATGTCGGGGACGACGAAGGTGCCGGCGCCGCGGCCGCGGCGGGTTTCGATCAGGCCGTCCTCGCGGAGGACCGCCATCGAGTGCCGGACGGTCATCACGGCGACGCCGAACAGTTCGGCCAGGGTCTTCTCGGGTGGCAGGCGGTCACCGCCGACCAGGATCCGTGCGCCGATCAGCTCGCCGAGCCGTCGCGCGATGGCCTCGGCCGCCCCTGCGGCGCGCACCGGCTCGATGTGTTGGGTCCACCCCTTGCCATCCATGAAATCTATCTTCTAGATTTCGGATCTCATCCGCAAGCTGTTCATGGAGAGCTTATGAGCGTCACCGATCACCCGGAACCCCTCATCGGGATACCCGTCCGTCTCAGCGACGGCGACGCTCCTGGCGCCGACGTGCGCATCGGCGAGGCCAACGCGATCTTCGAGCAGGTCGTCGACCTGATCCGGGCCGCCGGCGCGCGCCCGGTCCTGCTCCGGCCGGACGCCGAGGGCAACCCGTCGGGCGCCGAACTGGCCGAGTGTGCCGGCTTCGTGGTGCCCGGCGGCGGGGACGTCGACCCGGCGCTGTACGGCGAGGACGCGAACCACCCGTCGCTGTACGACGTCAACCCCGTGCAGGACCGGCTGGACGAGGCCGTGCTGCGGTACGCGCTCGACAATGGCCGCCCGATGCTCGGCATCTGCCGCGGCATGCAGCTGCTCAACATCGTCCGCGGCGGCACCCTGCACGTGGACATGGCGCCGACCGACGTCACGCACAACCCGCAGGCCGGGGTCGAGTGGGCCACCCACGAGGTCTCGCTGGAGGCGGGCAGCGCGGTCGCCGAGGCGTTCGGCCGCGACCGGATCGACATCGCGTCCGGGCACCACCAGGCGGTCGACCGGGTCGGCGAGGGCCTGACGGTCTCGGCCCGGGCCGACGACGGCTGCGTGGAGGCCGTCGAGCTGACCGGCGACGCGGACGCGGCCTGGACGGTCGGCGTCCAGTGGCACCCGGAGGCGCTGGAGCCCGTGGAGGAGCTGCGACTGCCGCTGTTCCGCGCGCTGCTGAACCAGGTGGAGGCCCGGCACGGAGTGGAGCTGCGGTCGTGAGCGAGGTAAGAGAGAACACCGAGGCGCAGCTGCTCGAGGACGCCCACGACACGGCCGTCGCGGCCGGCGGGGCACAGCTGTCGCGGAGCCTGCTCAGCCGCCACATGACCATGATCAGCATCGGCGGCGCGGTCGGCGCCGGGCTGTTCGTCGGCTCCGGCGTGAGCATCCAGCAGGCCGGCCCGGGCGTGCTGATCTCCTACGCGCTGACCGCCGGCATCGTCATCGTGGTGATGCGGATGCTCGCCGAGATGTCGGTGACCCGCCCCGACACCGGCGCCTTCGCGGTGTACGGCCGCCTGGCGTTCGGCCGCTGGGCCGGCTTCGCCAGCGGCTGGATTTACTGGGTGGGCTGGCCGCTCGGCATGTGCATCGAGTCGATCGCCGCCGGGAAGATCGTGCACGGCTGGATCCCCGCCATGCCGGTCTGGCTGATCGCCGTGCTGATGCTGGTCGTGGTGACCGCCGTCAACCTCGGCTCCGTCCGCGCCTACGGCGAGATGGAGTTCTGGGTGGTCTGGGTGAAGGTCGCCGTGATCGCCCTGTTCATCGGCGTCGGCCTGGTCGCCGTGTCCGGCCTGCTGCCCGGCACGCCCGCACCCGGCACCGACAACCTGCTCGGCCAGGGCGGCTTCCTGCCGATGGGCTTCAGCGGGATCGTCATCGCCACCTCCGGCGCGATGTTCTCCTTCTCCGGCACCGAGATCGTCACGATCGCCGCCGGTGAGGCCGAGGACGCCGCCGCCGCGATCCGCAATAGCACCCGCACCATCATGTGGCGGGTCACCGTGTTCTACCTCGGCTCACTGTCCGTCGTGGTGCTGCTGCTCCCGTGGAACAGCGCCGCCGTCGGCGACAGCCCGTTCGCCGCCACCCTGGACCACCTCGGCATGCCCGGCGCGTCCACCGTGCTGAACGTGGTGCTGTTCGCGGCGATGCTCTCCACCATGAACTCGCAGGTCTACGCGAGCTCCCGGATGCTGTTCGCGCTGGCCCGCGACAAGGACGCGCCGTCGCTGTTCGCCCGGATCTCCCGCCGCGGCGCCCCGCACACGGCGATCCTGTTCACCTCCGCGCTCGCGGCGGCCTGCCTGGTGCTCGAGGTGGTCCACCCGACGGACGCCTTCAGCCGACTCGTCGACATCACCGGCGACACCGTCTACGTCACCTGGATCGGCATCGCCGCCGCCCACCTGGTGCTCGGCCGCCACGACCGCGCCGACGGCCGCCGCCCCGCCGAGGGCACCGCCGTCTGGCTGTTCCCCGGCCTCACCTGGGCCGTCCTGCTCGCCCTGCTCGGCCTGTACGCGGTGATGATCGTCCTCGCCGAGTCCCGGGTGGACGCCCTGCTGGCCCTGGCCCTCACCGTGGTCGTGTCGCTCGCGGGCTACTGGCTCCAGCGCAAGCAGGAACCCTCCCTGAAGTAAGGGCCTGACCGGCGGCCGGTGGGGGGCCGGCCGGCGGTGCGGATGCGAACCGGCCGGGCCGGTGGCAGCGTGTTCCGAAGACGCGGCGACGTCCGGGCACGGGAGGGTGCGAGCAGGGCAGGACAGGGCGCCGCGCGGTTCGCGAACCGAAGGGGCCCCGATGTTCGACACCAGTTTTGCGTTCCCCCGCGCCCTGCTGACACCGACCGCCGGACCCGGCGGCCGAGTGGTCGTGATCGGCGCCGGCATCGCCGGCCTGGTGTGCGCGTACGAGCTCCAGCGGCGCGGATTCGACGTGACGGTGTACGAACGCGGCAACCGGCCCGGCGGACGGATCCGTACCCACCGGTTCTGGGACGGCACGCACGCCGACCTCGGCGCGATGCGGATCCCCGCCAACCACCACTGCGTCCTGCACTACGTGGAACGGTTCCGGCTGGCCACCCGGCCCTTCGTCAACACCAACCCGCAGGCCTACTACCACCTGCGTGGCAGCCGGGTCCGGGTCCGCGAAGTCGCCTCGCTGTTCCCCGCCTTCGCTCTCCGCCCCGAGGAACGCCACGCCCCGTCCGCCCTGCTGGAACGCGTCCTCGCCCCCGTCTGGCGGGCCCTCACCGTCGAACAGCAGCGCCGCGCACTGGACGGCCGCTGGGACGACCCGGCCCTGGAGCGAGCCGCCTCGGTCTCGCTGTGGCAGTTCGTCCACCAGCACCTCTCGCAGGACGCCTGGGATCTGTTCGGCCACGCCAGCGGCCTCGCCCACTACGAGCAGTCCTCGCTGCTGGAAGTCCTCGTCGACTACTTCGGCCTGTTCCACCGCGGCCAGGTCGAACTCACCGACGGCATGGACTCCCTGGCGCACGCCTTCGTCCGCTCGCTGCGCCCCGGCACCCTGCGGCTGTCCACCCGGATCGACGAACTCACGCTGCGCGCCGACGGCGTAAAGGTGCGCGGGCGGCGGATCGGCAGCCGGATCGACGACCGCGCCGACTTCGTGGTCTGCTGCATCCCCGCCCCCGCGCTCGACCAGATCACCGTCACCCCCGGCCTGCCGCACGCCCAGCGCCACGCGGTGCGCGGCATCAGCTACGCGTCCAGCGCCAAGACCGTGCTGCACGTGACCCGCCGCCGCTGGGAGATCGAGGACGGCATCCACGGCGGCGGCAGCTTCACCGACCTGCCGATCCAGCAGTGCTGGTACCCGTCCGACAACGCGGTGCGCACCGACGGTGGCGTCAACGGCTCCGGCACCCCCCGCTGGGGCGCCCTCGACCGGCTGCGCTCCGCCGAACCCGCCGCGCTGCTCGGCGCCTACCTGTGGGGGGCCAACGCGCGCCGGTTCGCCGCGCTCGAACAGGCCGACCGGGAGGCGCTGGTGCTGGAGTGCCTGGAGAAACTGCACCCCGGCATCACCGGCGACGTCGACGACATCGTGCACTGCAACTGGGACGTCCAGACCGGCATGGGCGGCGGCGCGTTCGCCCACCTCACCCCCGGCGAACACACCCGCTACCTGTCGGTGCTCGGCGCGCCGCACCCCGCGAACCGGCCGCGGATCTTCTTCGCCGGCGAGCACCTGTCCGGCGCGCACGCCTGGTGCCAGGGCGCCGCGCAGTCCGCGCTCGGCGCCGTCGTCGCCCTGCTCGACCACGCCGGGCAGGCCCGCACGGCCGCCCCGGTGAGCGCCCCGTGACGGACCGCTCCGTGATGGACCGGGCGCGGCTGCTCGCCCCGCTGACGCCGCCCGCCGGCGCCACCGAGCAGGTCGGCGTCGAGGTCGAGTGCGGCCTGCTCGACCCCGCCACCGGCATCGGCGCCCGCTACTCCGGCCCGCGCGGAGTGCGGACTCTGCTGGAGGCGGTGCTCCAGCACTGGGGCGGCGAACCGGAGTTGGACGGCGACTGCCTGACGGGCGTCCGGCTGCCCGACGGCAGCACCGTCACGCTCGAACACGGCGGGCAGATCGAGTACTCCTCCACCCCCGGCCCCGGCGTCGGCAAGACCATGGACGAAGTCCGCGCCGCGCTGGCCCGGCTCGCCGACCTCGCCGCCGGCTTCGGCCTGGCCCTCGTCCCCGGAGGCAACCTGCCCTTCGGCCGGCTCGCCGACGTCGAATGGGTACCGATGTCCCGCGGCGCCCTGATGCGCCAGTACTTCGCCGACCTCGGCCCCGGCGGGGCCCGCGCCCCGCACGTGATGGGGCTGTCGCTGTCCACCCAGGCCACCCTCGACTTCCTCGGCCCCGAGGACTTCACCCGGAAACTGCGGATGCAGACCGCCGTCGCCCCCGTGATCTCCGCCCTGCTCGTCAACTCGCCACTCCACGAAGGCCGTCCGTGCGGACTGCTGTCCCACCGTTCCTGGGCCTGGCTGCGAATGGACCCCCGCCGGGCCGGCCTGCTGCCGCCCGCGCTGCGGCCCGACGTCGCCGCCGACGACATCGTCGACTGGGCGCTCGGCATCCCGCTGATCCACTACCGCACCCGCGACGGCCACTACCACCGCGCCCCCGACGGCACCTTCGCCGACCTGCTCCGCCACGGCCTCGACGACGCCCGTCGGCGCTGGGCCGCCCACCTCGACCAGCTCTGGACCGACACCCGCGTCCGCCACACCCTCGAACTGCGCGGCGCCGACGGCCCGCCCCACCCCCACCTCGCCGCCCTGCCCGCGCTCTGGACCGGCCTCACCTACCACCGCCAATCCTGCGACGCCGCCTGGGAGTTGACCGGCCACCACAGCGCCGCCGAACACCGCGCCGCTCGCAACCGACTCCCCGTCCACGGCCTCGACACCCGCCTCGGCGACACCCCCGTCCGCCCACTCGCCGCCGAACTGCTCCGCCTCGCCCGGGCCGGCCTCGACGCCAGGGTCGCCGCCGGACTCGAACCCCCGCACGTGCCCGGCTACCTCGACCCGCTCGACGAGATCGTCGCCACCGGCCGGACCTTCGCCGCACAGACCCTGGCGCGCTGGGACGGCGACCCGGCGCGCTATGTCGCTGCCTACCGAATCTGACGCTACGTCAACCTGCCCGCGCAGGCGGCGATCAGGGCGTCGGTCACCTGAGTGACCCGCGCGCCCCAGCGGACGTTGGCGTTCACCTCGCACACGGTGAAGGTGCCGTCCTCCTCGAAGAGCAGATCGACACCGGCCAGCACCAGACCGACCTCCTCGGCGGCCCGCACCGCGAGTTGCTCCGCCACCGGGTAGCGGCCCGGGCACGGCTCGACGGTGCCGCCGAGCGAAACGTTCGACTGCATCAGGCCGTTGGCGGACGTGCGCAACCCGACGGCCACCGGCCGGCCGTCCACCACGATCACCCGCAGGTCGCGGCCGTGCGAGTGCTCGACGTAGCGCTGGAACAGGAACGGCACGTCCGGGCGCAGACAGCCCTGGACGTCCGCCACCATCGCGGCGTCCCGCGCCAGGAACACCTGGTGGCCGCCACTGCCGCGCACCGCCTTCACTACGCACGGCTCCGGGATCCCGACCAGCGCCCGGTCCGGCCGGGTGTCGGTGTAGGTGCGGGTGTCCGGTACGGGCAGACCGGCTTCGGCGAGCCGCTGGAGCTGCCAGAACTTGTTGACGCAGGTCAGGATGGCGTCGGGTGGGTTGATCAACTCGGTTCCCATCGCCTGGAGTTGACGCAGCAGGGTGATCTCCCGGTCGCTGCTCAGCGAGGTCATCGCCAGCCGCACCACAGCCACCCGGGGCGGAGTCACCGGACGCCCCGTCAAGTCGTACAGGCTCAGCTTCCCGCCCGTCACGCCCAGCAGCAGGCTGTCGGTCGACACGACCGCGAACCGCGAACCGAAGGCCTCGGCGAAATCCCGGCCCAGCCGCTTCGCCACCGGGGAGTCCTGGACGGCGCGGCCGAGCAGCAGCCACAACTCGGCCTCGGGAAGGGGCTCTTGGGCCACGGGGCGGTCTCCTCGGATCAGCGGTTGAACGGGCGCCCCCATCATCGGTGCAGAACCTGTCCCGGCGGGGGCGAAACGCAGGCGGGAGCGAGAACCGGGGCGCGGGGGCCCCTGTTTTCTGCGGCCGCTGGTGGGAGATTTTGAGCAGACACGGTCACGATTTGGGACAGACATTACGGACACTTCATGACCGGTCCGTACTGGACGGTCGCACGAGGTCTATTCGCGTAGACGCCTGATACCCCACCATGGTGCCGCTCCAGGAACCATCACGTCGGACCGACCCGGGTTCGGCGTCCATGGCCTGCCCGGGATCCCGGGCGGTCACCACAGGTGGAGGCTCCCCCATGTTCTCCCTGCACTCTGCACGGCGGTTCCGTGCGGTGTTGACCGGTCTGACGTTGACCGGTCTCGCCGTTACCGCAGCTCCGGGCCTGGCGTCCGCGGCCCCCGCCCCCCAGCGGCATGCGACGCGTGTCTCGGCCGTGGACGGCATCGAGGACGGTACGGCGCGGTCGCTCGCGCTGTCGCTCGGTGACAAGGCCTGGCAGCGCCAGGTCTCCGGCGCGCTCGCCCAGGGCAAGGCGGTGGGCCTGCGCGGGCTGACGGCCGGGTCGGCGACGGCCGGTGCGAACGGGTTCGGTGCGCACATTGCGAAGGCGGACCGGCAGGTCGCGGACGCGAAGGGTCTCGGCGCGGAGGTCGGTCCGCTGCTTCAGGCGCGGCTGGTCGGTGCGGCCGTCGACGGGATGGAGCCGCTGGTGGCTTCTTCGCCGTCGGACGACAACGCCACCGTGGTGGTCGCGTACGACAGCGCCGGCAAGACGTACAACCTGGCGGCGGACCACGCCCCGGACCGTCCGGTGATCCTGGTGGACGTGGACACCGACAAGGCCACCGAGGCCGGGATGAAGGTGCTGCGGCAGGAGCTGGCCGCGGCCGGTCTGCAGGCGCCGGTGAGTGCGCCGGCCGCCGCGGCTGCCACCGGTTTCTGGACCACCCGCGTCACCGCCGTCACCGTCAAGGACGTGAAGGAGCCCTGGTTCAAGGGCGCCGCGGAGATCTTCGACCTGGTGACGGGCTTCGGCCTGGACGGCAAGGTGCGGGTCGACACCGTGACCATGCCGTACCTGGACGACGCGAACAAGACGTACTACCCGAACCAGATCCTGGTGAACTGGTCGCTGTACAAGTACAACCTGGCCGACGTCGTGATGATGGAGGACGACGGCAACACCAACTACTCCTCGCTGGCCAAGGCGCTGGCGGCGGTGCTGCTGACGATCACCGACCAGGGCGCGTACATCCCGCTGGTCAACGCGATCATCGACGCGATGCCGTCGTCCTGGTGGACCGACGACCCGGACTACGTCGAGTCCTGGTACACCCTGGCCACCACCACGACCGGCACCCGCACCGGTGCCTCGGGCAACGGGACGATGACCTTCGACCGGTACTGGGTGTCCGCACTCTGACCGACCGACGGACGTGAGCCGGGCGCCGGCGGGAGGCACTGCTCCCGCCGGCGCTCCGGCGCGGGGCAGCCGCGAATTGGGCCGGGGCGTCCGGAGATGGTGTGATTTCGGGGTCGGCTCCCGACGGGCCGGCGTCGAACGAGAGGAACGTCCCGTGTCCGCCGAGCTCCCCACCGGACCGCTGTCCGCCGCCGAGCACGCGGAGATGTGGCACGCGGCGGTGGCCACCGCGTACGTGCCGATGGCCGTGGAGTTCCTGGAGGAGGAGCCGGCGCCGGGGACGATCTCCAGCCACCGGCTCGGCCCGATGCGGATCCTCCAGGTGCGGGCCGCGCCGCAGACGGCGACCCGCACCCGGCGGATGATCGAGCGGGACGAGTCCGCCGCACTGATCCTGACCCTCCAGCAGAGCGGCACCGCGCTCAAGGAGCAGGACGGGCGGGAGGCGTTGATCCGGCCCGGGTCGTTCTCGATCACCGACGCGTCCCGGACCTTCCGCAAGCGGGTGGCCGAGGACTTCGTGTTCACGTCCTTCCACTTCCCGCGCGCCGCACTCGACGTCGAGGAGCGGCATCTGCGTGCGCTGACCGCGACCGCGTTCGCCCCCGAGGGCAGCGCGGCCCTGGCGGCGACCTACCTGGCGGGGATGGCCCGCGAGGCGGCGACGCTGGACGAGGCGGTCGGGCGGCGGGCCGCGGCGACCGCGCTCGACCTGCTGTCGCTGGTGGTCGAGGACCGGTGCGGGCGCGAGCGGCCCCCGCAGGCGCATGCCGCCGCCTCGCTGGCGCGGATCAAGGACCACATCCTGCGCAACCTCGGGGACCCGGACCTGTCGCCGTCCGGCATCGCGGAGGCCAATCACGTCTCGTTGCGGTTCCTGCACAAGCTGTTCCAGCAGGAGGGGGCGACCGTCGGGGCGTGGATCCGGGCACAGCGCCTGGAGCGGTGCGGCCGGGACCTGCGCCGGCCGATGGCCGAGCAGGCAGGTGTGGCGGGGATCGCCCGGCGCTGGGGTTTCGTCAACTCCAGTCATTTCAGCCGGGCATTCCGGGCGACCTACGGGATGGCGCCGCGCGAGTGGCAGCTGCTCGGCCGGTCGGAGGGCTGACGGCCCGGGGCGACGGGCCCCGCGCGATGGGGCCGCGCGGTGAGGCCCAGGCATCGGGTTTGGGGGGTCAGCCGGTCAGGGTGTGCAGTTCGGTGTCCCAGTCGATCCGGGTGCCCTCGGTGCCGGGCGGGACGAGGGAGAAGGTGTCGCGGCGCAGCCAGCGGCGGATCTGGCGGGCCGGCAGGTCGAGCAGCACGCTGCCGTCGTCGCCCTGGAGCATGATCCGCAGCTCGGTGCGGCCGTGGCACGGGCAGGGCGGCCAGACGCGGACGTCGCCGAGGCCGGTGGGCTTCTGCAGGCCTTCCCAGAGCAGGTCGCGGGAGAACTGCCAGACGCCCGCCTCGGAGGCCTGGCCGAGGAACTCCAGGGCGACGGCGTACGGGTCGTCGGCGCAGTAGCCGAGGCGGACGGGTACGGCGATGGACTGGTGCTCGCCGAGGACGATCTGGGCGTCGAGCTCGAGGTCGGTGCTGATGGCCTCCGGCTGCGGGTCGGACAGCGGGTGGGGGGCGGACATGAAGTTCTCCTGAATCCGGTGGGGACGGGCGGGGCCGTCCGGTGTGCGCGCGGTGAAGGTGCGGCCGGTCGGTGGCGTGGCGGCCGGCGGCGGTGCGGTGCTCTCGCCCCGGTCCTGGGAGCTGCCGGCGGCCAGGGGGGGGAGGTGGAGCCTCCCGGCAGGTTACGTGGACGCCGATCGGGCGGATGTTCCGGCGATGCACGGGGACGTGACGATCCGTGCACCGTTCGCCCGCCGCCGCGGCGGGGGCCGTCCGGTGCAGCGGGGTCGGGCGCGGTTGGGGGCTTTGGCCAACCTGCCTGATGTGCGGGGGAGTTCGGGCGATTGAGGCGGGTTTCGGGAGGGCGCCGCGGACCCGTCGGCGGGGCCGTTTTCGCGCTTTGTTGAACGTTTGGCTATCGCGTTTCGCTTCTTGTATGAATGCGGCGGGAGGCTTGATCATGACGATGTTGATCCAGCGCGCTCGTCCTGGCGGCGAGGCGCTCCAGGCCCTGGTCGACGGGCTGGCCGAAGAACTCGGCCGTTCCGTCGTCCTGGACGACCCGCTGGTGCGGATGATCTGCACCAGCCGGCACTTCGGCGACGAGGACGGTGTGCGGGTGCGCACGCTGCTTCAGGGCATCGCGGACGACGAGGCCATCCGCTATGTGCTGTCGCAGGGCGTCGTCCAGTGGACCCGGCCGGGCGTGCTGCCCGCCCGGGACGACCTGGGGCTGCGGCCGCGCTACTGCGTACCGATCCGCGAACGCGGTTACCTGCTGGGCATCCTGATGGTGGTGGTCACGGACGCCGCGCTGACCGGCGAACAGATCGCCGCCATCGACCGGGCCGCCCGCGCGCTGGCCGCCGAGATGTACGCCCAGCGCCTGGCCTCGGACCTCGACGAGGAGGAGAGCCGCCAGCTGGTGTCCCGGCTGGTCGGCCACGACTCCGAGCAGCGCTGCGCGGCCCACCGGCGGCTGGTCGAGGACGGCCTGCTCCCGGAGGGACCGCACACGGTGGTGACCGCTGTGGCCGTCTCCCGGCAGCGCGACGCCCCCGGCCGGGTCGAGGTGGCGCTGTGCGCCGCCCTCGACCCGTTCCGCCGGACCAGGGCGGCGCTCGGGCTGCTCGCCGTCGAAGGGGACCGGGCGGTGCTGGTGCAGGTCTTCGAGCGCGAGCCGACCGAGGACGACCTGGATTTCCAATGCCGCACCGTGGCACGCTCGTTGAAGACCTTCCTGGAACCGGGCACGGCCGTCGTGATCGGCGTCGGCGGCCGCCGCGGCGCGCTCGCCGAGGCGTGGATCTCCCACGACCAGGCCCGGGTGGCGCTCCGCGCGGCCCGCCGGCTGCCCCGGCTGGAAGGCATCGCCGACTGGGAACGGCTCGGCGAGTACACCGTGCTGCTCCAGCTGCCCGAGGACGCGCTGAACAGTTCGCTGCTGCCGAAACCGCTGCGGAAACTTCTGGACGGCGGCGCCAACGCCAAGCTGGAGGAGACGCTGCGCTGCTTCCTGGAGAACGCCGGCTCGGTGCCCCGGACCGCGGAGACCCTGGAGGTCCACCGCACCTCGCTGTACTACCGCCTGCGGCAGATCCAGGAGATCACCGGCCTGGACCTGGACAACGGTGCGCACCGCCTGGTGCTGCACACGGGCCTGCGGCTGCTGGAACTGATCGGCAGCCGGACCGACCCGGCCGCTGCTACAGACCGATGACATGCCGGCCCTACAGAGGGAGAAAGATCCGGCAGGCAATCCCTACGCCGGTCGGTGGTCAGCGCCCCGCCGCCCCGACCAGAATCGACATCACGAGCTGCCACCGGGCCCACTCCTTCGGACCTGGACGTTTCCCGCATCCACAGCCGACCCGAACGGACCGGACACCGACACCATGAACGAAATGATCACCAAGGACGGAGTGCGCCTGAGCTACCGCGACAGCGGCGGCGACGGCGTCCCGCTGGTCATGCTCCATGGCTGGGGGCAGACCCAGGAGATGTTCCGTCACCAGCTCGCCGGACTGGCCCCGGGCCGGCGGGTGGTGACGGTGGACCTCCGCGGCCACGGCCGCTCGGAGAAGCCCCACCACGGCTACCGGATCGCCCGGCTGGCGAACGACGTCCGCGAACTGGCCGACCACCTCGGCCTGGACGCGTTCGACGCGCTGGGCTGGTCGATGGGCGCCTCGGTGTGGTGGAGCTTCGCCGACCAGTACGGCACCGGGCGGATCCGCCGCCTGGTGCTGGTCGACCAGCCCGCCGCCGTCGCCGCCGTGCCCTGGACGGCGACCGCCGAACAGCGCGAGTCCGGCGCCGTCTTCGACGTGGCCGGGCTGCTGGAACTGTGCGCCGCGCTGGCCGGGCCGGACGGCGCGCAGGTCCGCGAGGGCTTCGTCCGTTCGATGTTCAGCGGCGACACCGACCCCGGTGTGCTGGCCTTCGTCCTGGACGAGATCCGCGCCACCCCCGCGTACGCGGGCGTCCCGCTGCTGTTCGACCACTGCGCCCAGGACTGGCGCGACGTGCTCGGCCGGATCGACGTACCGGCACTGGTGCTCGGCTGCGAGGGCAGCCACATCGACCCCGCCTCGCAGCGCTACATCGCCGAACGGATCCCCGGAGCGCGGCTGCACGTGTTCCCGAAGTCCGTGGCGAGCTCGCACTTCCCGTTCCTGGAGAACCCCGACGCGTTCAACGCCGTCGTGGAGAAGTTCCTCTCCTAGATCTGGCTCCTGTCCCAAGTAATTCGCACCACCGCCCACAACCGGTCGGAGACTCCCGTGATCCCCTCGGGTTCCTCACCCATGCCCGAAAACCACTGCTCGCTGCTCGACCAGGCGCTCTACGCCGGCGTCATCGACGTCCTCTCGCCGCCGCCCGGCGCCGATCCCCTGGACTGCCTGTACATCGCCATGCACGTGCAGGGCGCGGCCTCGCTGCGGCAGGGCGAACACTGCACCGTGCTCGCCCCCGGCGACCTGCTGATCGGCACCACCCCGCACCCGGTGGGCCTGCTGCGCGACGCCGAGTGCCGGATGCTGCGGTTCCGCGTGCCGTGCTTCTACCTGGGCGTCCGGCAGGCCGACGTGCGGCGCACCGGCGGACTGCTGGCGCGCGGCGACGCGGGCGTCGGCGCGCTCGCCTCGCAGTTCCTGCACACCCTGGCCGGCCAGTCCCAGGCCCACCTGGCCCGGCCCGGCAACCACCTGGCGCGCAGCGTCTCCGACATCGTCGCCATCCTGGTGACCGAGCTGCTGGAGCGCGAGAGCGCCGAACAGCCGTCCGGCGCGGGCGAGATGCTCGCGCGGCTGCGCGAGCACATCGAGGAGAACCTCGCCGACCCGGACCTGTCGCCCGAGTCGATCGCCCGCTCGCAGCACATATCGGTGCGCTACCTGCACAAGCTCTTCCAGCAGGACGGCACGACGGTCGGCCAGTGGGTGCGGCACCGGCGCCTGGACGCCTGCCGCCGCGAACTGGAGCGCCCCGCGCGCCGCCAGACCAGCGTCTCCGCCGTCGCGCACCGCTGGGGCTTCGTCAGCCACTCGCACTTCTCCCGCGCGTTCCGCGAGACCTACGGCGTCTCGCCCCGCCAGTGGCAGGCCTACGCCGCCGCCCGCGTCGACGGCGTCCACCCCGCCTGACCGACCCACCCCCCGCGCCCGCAGTCCCGCCCGGCTGTGGGCAGCCTCCCGAAAGGCCGTTATGTCCGCCACCCGGCCCACCGTCGTGCTCGTCCACGACGGCTGCTCCGACGCCGCCACCTGGGTCGGCGTCGTCGCCGAACTCCACCGCCGCGGCCTGACCGTGTTCGCGGCCGCCAACCCGCTGCGCGGACTCGCCCACGACGCCGCCTACTTGGGTTCGCTGCTCGCAGGCGTCGACGGCCCCGTGGTGCTGGTCGGCCACGCCTACGGCGGGGCGGTGATCACCGAGGCCGGGGCGGCGCCCAATGTGGCCGCGCTGGTCTACATCGCCGCGTACCTGCCCGACGTGGGGGAGAGCTACGACGGCCTGGTGGCCCGCCACGCCCCCGGGCAGGGCCGGGCCCACCTGCTGCGCTCCGCCGTCCACACGCCCGGCGCGGGGCAGGCGACCGAACTGACCGTGCCCCGGGAGTGCTACCGGTCGCTGGTCGCCGCCGACCTCGACCCGGAGCTGGCGCAGGCTCTCGCCGCGCTCCAACGCCCGGTCGCCGAGCGGGTGTTCAGCGACGCTCCGACCGTCACGGCGTGGCGCGAGCTGCCCTCGTGGGCGCTGGTGACGGGCGCCGACCAGGCGCTGCCGCCGGAGGTGCAGCGCTTCACCGCCGAACGCGCCGGCGCCCGGGTGACGGAACTCGCCGAGGCCTCGCACGCCGTGGCCGTCTCCAGGCCGAGCGCCGTCGCCGAGCTCATCCACGAAGCGGCGCGCGGCATTTGACGCCGCGCCGGAAATGGTTCGCGCCCGGCATCCGCGGAGAGCGGATGCCGGGCGCGAGGCTGTCACGTCCGGTGCGGACTTACTTGGCCAGGAAGGCCAGCAGCGCGGAGTTGACCTCGGCGGCGTGGGTCCAGAGCAGGCCGTGCGGCGCGCCCTCGATCTCCACGTAGTCGGCGGTGGGCACCGCGCGGTGGAACGGGCGGGCGGTGTTCTCGATCGGCAGGATGCGGTCGCCGGTGCCGTGCAGGATCAGCGTCGGGACGTCGATCTTCGGCAGGTCGGCGCGGAAGTCGGTGTACCAGGTGGCCGGCGCGGCCGAGGCCGCGAAGGCGCCGCCGGAGGCAGCGGCGTTCCAGCTGTTGCGGACGGCCTCCTCGCTGATCCGGGAGCCGAGGTTCTCGTCCAGGTTGTAGAAGTTCTCGAAGAAGTCGGTGTAGTAGGCGTAGCGGTCGGCCTTCACCGCGGCGATGATGCCGTCGAAGAACTCCTTCGGGGCCGCGCCCTCCGGGTTGTCCTCGGTCAGCAGCAGGCACGGCTCGAGCGAGGCCAGGAAGGCGACCTTGGCGATCCGCTCGGTGCCGTAGGTCGACACGTAGCGGGCGACCTCGCCGGTGCCCATCGAGAAGCCGACCAGGACGGCGTCGCGCACGTCCAGGGTCTCCAGGACGGTGTTCAGGTCGGCCGCGAAGGTGTCGTAGTCGAAGCCGGTGGTGGTCTGCGAGGACTGGCCGAAGCCGCGGCGGTCGTAGGTGATGACCCGGTAGCCGGCGTCGAGCAGCGCGGCCTCCTGGAGCTCCCAGGAGTGGCCGTTGAGCGGGAAGCCGTGGATCAGGACGACCGTCTGGCCGGTGCCGTGGTCCTCGTAGTAGACCTCGATCGGGGTGGTGTTCTCCTGGCCAACGGTGATGAACGGCATGGCACTTCACTTTCGTTACGGGGCGGTCGGCCCGGCTGGCGGGCTGTTGACGAGTCACACGGTAGGAGCGGTGGGAGGCGGTCGATCGTCTGGGAGAGCACACGCGGTCGTCCCAGAGCGCCTTCCTGCTGACCTGCCGTCAACTGGTGTCGCCCGTGCGCTCACCGGCTGCGGATCGTGCGCGGTCAGGACAGGACAGGGGTCCGGCTGTTCCTACGCTGGTGCCGCCCGACCCCGAGATCACCAGGAGCACCATGTCCAGCCAGCCCCGCCTGCACCAGAGCGGCCCCGCCGTCCAGGAGTTCGGCACCGTCACGCAGCTGCCGATCGCGCTGTCGCACGACGCCCGCCTGTACTCGGCGCAGCGCCTCAACCGAATCCTCGCGGACAGCCAGTTCCTGTACGGGCTGTACAAGAAGTACCACTGGGGCATGCGCGGCCCGACGGCCTACCAGCTGCACCTGCTGTTCGACAAGCACGCCCAGGAGCAGCTGGAGCTGATCGACGCGCTCGCCGAGCGGGTGCAGACCCTCGGTGGCGTCGCGGTCGGCGACCTGCGGCACGCCGCCGAGTTCACCAGCGTGCCCCGCCCGCCGGACGGCCTCGAGGATGTCCGCTCGATGCTCTCGCGGCTGCTGGACGCCCACGAGCGCGTCATCACCGACGCCCGGGACGCCGCCAACCGCACCGCCGAGCTCGGCGACGACGGCACCCAGGACCTGCTGGTGTCGCAGATCATCCGCGGCGGCGAGACCCAGGTGTGGTTCCTCGCGGAGCACCTGGTCGCCACGCCGGAGCTGTAGGCCGGTGCTGTAGGCACACACCAAAAGGGGCCGTCCTCGGACGGCCCCCTTTTTTGTGGCCTGTGCGTTCGGTCAGCAAGAGGGGCCGTCCTCGGACGGCCCCTCTTTGTTGCTCGTGCGGTCGGTCAGAGCGTGCGGCGGATGCCGGCCTGGCGCTCCAAGCCGTGCAGCTGATCGGCGAGTTCGGCGGTCATGGCGTGCTTGACGGGGCCGCTGCGGCCGATCGGCAGGACGTCGCGGCCGCGCAGTTCCTCCACCATCAGGGCGTACGCGGCGTACACCGCGACCAGCGCGAGCAGGACGCCGAGCACGCCGGCGATGTGGGTCAGCCACTCGAAGCCGGTGACGCCGCCCAGGCCGGCCACGAAGTAGCGCGGGGTGGCGACCAGCAGGACCGCCCACAGGGCCTTCTTCGGCCGGGCCACCGAGGCCATCAGGGCGGCGAACACGGTGAACGTCAGGTTCAGCACGCCCATCACGTGCCGGGCGCCGGGCGCGTCGAACGCGGTGACCAGGCCGAAGGACAGCCAGGCCCCGGCGAAGACGCCCATCAGGGTCGCCGCGATCACGTCCCGGGCGCCGAACGCCAGGATGGCGACCACCAGTTGGAGCAGGAAGGCGGAGAACACGGTGAGCGCCACGGCCTGCCGGTAGGCGCCGTCGATAAGGCCGAGCTGCAGGCTGCTGGTGACCGCCGAGGCGATCGCCACGGCGAAGAATCCGAGCGGCATCGGCGAGGCGATCGGCCGCAGGTGGATCCGGGTCATGGTGTGCAGCTCCGGCCGGGGCGCGGTGTCCGCCTGCTGGTGCTCTTCCATCGTCGCTGCCGTCATCTGTTCTGTTCCTTGCCTTGGGGATGTGGGGAGTTGATGGTGTGCGGAAGGGCTCGGGCCCCTGGAGCGAGTGCGTCCAGGGGCCCGAGCCCTTCTGCGGTGCTGCCCTACTTGCGGTGCAGGACGAACCGGGTGACCAGACCGCCACCGACACCGGCGACCAGCGCCGGCGCGAGGCACCACAGGGGCCAGTCGGCCAGGCCGAGCGCGCCGTCCACCGACCACTGGCCGGGGCCGGTGGCGGTGAGTGCGGCGGCCGCGACGATCAGCACGAGCGGGAACTCGTACCCGTCGTGCTGGACCCACAGGCCGTGCGGCCACTTGACCGTCAGGGCGACGGTCATGACGCCCATGACGCCAGCGCCCGCGAGCGGGGTGAGAAGACCGACCGCGAGCATCAGCCCGGCGCCGATCTGGGTACCGCCGGCAGCCAGGGCGGTGAGCATCCCGCCCCGGAAGCCATCACCCCGGAATTCGGCGGTACCGCCCGCCAGTCCGCTGCCGCCCAGGTGGTAGCTGACCTTCTGGACGCCGTGCCCGGCGATCAGCAGGCCGACGACCAGGCGGAGCAGGAGGAGACCGGTGTTCATGACGGTCAGCCCGCGGCGTGCGGGTTGATCATCGACTGGGCGTAGAAGACGCCGAGGCCGTAGGTGCCGCCGTGCTCCTTGACCAGGTCGGTGACGGCGACGTAGGTCTCCGAGCGGGCCCAGTCGCGCTGGAGCTCCAGCAGGACCTGCACCCAGGTGACGGGCACGGCGCCGGCGGCGGTCATCCGCTGCAGGGCGTGCTCGTGGGCCAGCGGGCTGACGCCACCGGAGGCGTCCGCCACGACGTAGACCTCGTAGCCCTGGCTCAGCGCGGAGAGCGCCGGCAGGACCAGGCAGACCTCGGTCCACAGACCCGACAGGATGATCTTCTTACGGCCGGTGGCCTTGACGGCCTCGACCAGGGCCTCGTCCTCCCACGCGTTCATCGTGGTGCGGTCGATGACTTCCTGGTCCGGGAAGACCGCCTTGAGCTGCGGCAGGATCGGGCCGGAGAAGGACTCGGCGGCGACGGTCGACAGGACCACCGGCACGTCGAAGATCTTCGCGGCCTTGGCCAGACCCACGGTCGAGTTGATGATCGAGGTGCGGTCGCCGGAACCGGTGCCGAAGAACATCTGCGGCTGGTGGTCGACGAACAGCATCATCGAGTTCTCGGGGGTGAGCAGGTCCGGGCTGGGGGCAGCCTTGACGTTGGCGAAGTCGACCATGATGGTTCCTTCTTCTTTGACAATCACGGGAATTGACGGAGCGTCAGACGCTCGGCCCGGCACTCAACCGGTTTTGCCGGGGTGCCACGTCAACCAAGCTAATCCCCGTTCGGCGCCAGGTTCTGCCCGCTGCGCGCCCGGCGCTGTTCCGACAACGCACACCGTCCGTGGCCTGCAACTTCAGTGCACTCCGGGGCAATTGGTCATGCGCTGGAAAGGCGATCGGCCGCCCGTTCGGTGCCTACGGTCGAGGCGCGGCCCGATCCGGTCGTGCACAGCTTGTGAAAGGCGGTACCACCCCGTGCAGTTCGGGATATTCAGCGTCGGCGATGTGACGGTCGATCCGACCAACGGGCGGATGCCCACCGAAGGGGAGCGGATCAAGGCGATCCTGGCGATCGCGCTCAAGGCCGAAGAGGTCGGCCTCGACGTCTTCGCCACCGGCGAGCACCACAACCCGCCGTTCGTGCCGTCCTCGCCGACCACCATGCTCGGCTGGATCGCCGCGAAGACCGAGAAGCTGATCCTCTCCACCGCGACCACGCTGATCACCACCAACGACCCGGTGAAGATCGCCGAGGACTACGCGATGCTCCAGCACGTCGCGGACGGCCGCGTCGACCTGATGCTCGGTCGCGGCAACACCGGCCCGGTCTACCCGTGGTTCGGCCAGGACATCCGCCAGGGCATCGCGCTCGCCACCGAGAACTACGCGCTGCTGCGCCGCCTCTGGCGCGAGGACGTGGTCGACTGGGAGGGCCGCTTCCGCACCCCGCTGCAGGGCTTCACCGCCACTCCGCGCCCGCTCGACGGCACCGCGCCGTTCGTCTGGCACGGCTCGATCCGCAGCCCCGAGATCGCCGAGCAGGCCGCCTACTACGGCGACGGCTTCTTCCACAACAACATCTTCTGGCCGCAGGAACACACCCGCCGGATGATCCAGCTGTACCGCACCCGCTTCGCCCACCACGGCCACGGCACCCCCGAGCAGGCCATCGTCGGCCTCGGCGGCCAGGTCTTCATGCGGAAGAACTCGCAGGACGCGGTGCGCGAGTTCCGCCCCTACTTCGACAACGCCCCCGTCTACGGCCACGGCCCGTCGCTGGAGGAGTTCACCGAGGCCACCCCGCTGACCGTCGGCAGCCCGCAGCAGGTCATCGAGCGCACCCTCTCCTTCCGCGACGCGGTCGGCGACTACCAGCGCCAGCTGTTCCTGATGGACCACGCCGGCCTGCCGCTGAAGACCGTCCTCGAGCAGCTCGACATCCTCGGCGAAGAGGTCGTCCCCGTGCTGCGCAAGGAGTTCGCGAAGAACCGCCCCGCCGGCGTGCCGGACGCCCCCACCCACGCCTCGCTGGTCGCGGCCGGACAGCAGACCGAGGCCGCCAAGTGAGCACCGTGAACCTGGCCGTGGTCTCCGGCGGACTCAGCGTCCCCTCCTCCACCCGGCTGCTCGCCGACCGCCTCGCCGAGGCCACCACCGCCGCGCTCGCCGCGAGCGGACGCGAAGTCAACGTCCAGCTGCACGAGCTGCGTCCGCTGGCCGGACCGATCTCCAACCACCTGGTCACCGGCTGGCCGGCGCCCGCGCTCGGCACCGCGCTGGAAGAGGTGAGCGGCGCCGACGCGCTGATCGCCGTCTCGCCGGTCTTCTCGGCGTCCTTCAGCGGCCTGTTCAAGTCGTTCTTCGACCTGCTCGACCCCGGCGCGCTGGCCGGAAAGCCGGTCCTGGTCGGCGCGACCGGCGGCACCGCCCGGCACTCGCTGGCCCTCGACCACGCGCTGCGCCCGCTGTTCGCCTACCAGCGCGCCCTGGTCGCCCCGACCGCCGTCTTCGCTGCCTCCGAGGACTGGGGCGGCACCGGCGACTCGCACACCGACACCCTGCCCAGCCGGATCGAACGCGCCGGGCAGGAACTCGCCGCACTGGTGACTCTCGGCGGCATGCGCCCCGCCGACGGCTCGAGCCCGACCGCCCCCGTCCTCGGCTTCCACTGACCGTCACCCGCACCACCACTCGCACCGCCCCCGCACCGCCCGGAAGGGACCCGCCATGTCCACCATGCCCGTCGCCGGAATACGCCCCGGCACCCCCGCCCCCGAACAGCCCGCCGACCTGGTCGTCCGCAACGCCAAGGTGTTCACCAACGACCCGCGCCGCCCGCAGGCCACCGCGGTCGCGATCCGCGACGGCGTGATCCGGGCGGTCGGCGAGGACGCCGACATCGTCCCGCTGGTCGGCCCCGGCACCCGGGTGGTCGACGCGCTCGGCCGCCGGGTCGTCCCCGGCCTCAACGACGCGCACCTGCACGTCATCCGCGGCGGCCTCAACTACGTGATGGAACTGCGCTGGGACGGCGTCCGCTCGCTCCGCCAGGCCCTCGCCATGCTGCGCGAGCAGGCCGAACGCACCCCCGCCGGCCAGTGGGTGCGGGTCGTCGGCGGCTGGTCCGCCGACCAGTTCGTCGAGCGCCGGCTGCCCACCCTGGCGGAGCTGAACGCCGCCGCCCCCGACACCCCCGTCTTCGTGCTGCACCTCTACCAGTCGGCGCTGCTCAACAAGGCCGCGCTGCGCGCCGCCGGCTTCACCCGCGACACCCCCGACCCGGCCGGCGGCCAGATCGTCCGCGGCCACGACGGCGAGCCCACCGGCCTGCTGATCGCCGCCCCCGGCGCGCTGCTGCTGTACTCCACCCTCGCCAAGGCCCCGATGCTCGACGAGGCCGACAAGCTCGACTCCACCAAGCACTTCCTGCGCGAGCTCAACCGCTTCGGCCTGACCTCCGCGATCGACGCCGCCGGCGGCTTCCAGGCGTTCCCCGAGAACTACGGCACCGTCATGGAACTCGCCCGGCGCGGCGAGCTCACCCTGCGCATCGCCTACCACCTGTTCCCGCAGACCGCCGGACAGGAACTCGACGACCTCAAGCGCTGGATCGACACCGTCCGCCCCGGCGAGGGTGACGAGTGGCTGCGCCTCAACGGCGCCGGCGAGAACCTCACCTGGGCCGCCGCCGACTTCGAGAACTTCACCGAACCGCGACCGCAACTCGGCGCGTACGAGAGTGAGTTCGAGAAGGCCGTCCGGATGCTGATGGAGAACGGCTGGGGCTTCCGGCTGCACGCCACCTACGACGAGACGATCCGCCGCGACCTCGCCGTCTTCGAGAAGCTCGCCGCCGAAGGCCTGTTCCCGCAGGGCAACCGCTGGCTGTTCGACCACGCCGAGACCGTCAGCGGCGAGAGCCTGGACCGGATCGCCAAGCTCGGCGGCTCGATCTCCGTGCAGAACCGGCTGTCCTTCCAGGGCGAGGCGTTCGTCAACCGCTACGGCGCCGCCAAGGCCGCCGAGGCCCCGCCGCTGCGCGCCATGCTGGACCGCGGCCTGACCGTGGCCGGCGGCACCGACGCCACCCGGGTGTCCTCCTACAACCCGTGGGTCGCGCTGCACTGGCTGGTCTCCGGCCGCGCGCTCTCCGGCCGCCGCCTCGCCGCCGAGCACAACCGCCTCGACCGCGCCCAGGCCCTGGAGCTGTTCACCCTCGGCGGCGCCCGCCTCACCGGCGAGCAGGACGTCAAGGGCCGCCTCGCCGTGGGCAGTTACGCCGACCTGGCGGTGCTGAGCGCCGACTACTTCACGGTCGAAGAGGCCGACATCGCGCACATCGAGTCCGTGCTCACCGTCGTCGGCGGCAAGATCGTGCACGCCGTCGCCGAGCACGAGGGCCTGATCGCCGACCTGCCCGCCATCAGCCCCGAGTGGAGCCCCGTCGCCCGCTTCGGCGGCTACCAGGCCAGCCCCGCGCCCGGCCTGGCCGGCGCCCAGCAGGCCGACCGGGTGCTGGAGGCCGCCGCGTCCTCCGACGAGCAGTACGCCTGGCGGGTGGCCCGCGGCCGCGCCCTCCCCGCCTCCGGGCAGCCGGTGCTGCCGCAGGACCCCTGCTTCTTCTGACGCCCACTTCCCTCCGGGGGCATCGCCGCGCATGCTGCGGCGGTGCCCCCGCACGCATCCCGCCCGCGTCCCGCCCGTATCTCGCCCGCGTCCCGCCCGCATCCCGCCCGCATCCCGTCCGCATCCCGTCCGCATCCCGTCCCCAGGAGGCGCCGCCGTGTCCACCCCCACACCGTCCGCACCGCCCGCACCACCCGCACCGCAGATCACCGACCGCCACCCGCTGGCGCTGGCCCTGTTCGGGCTCACCATGGCCAGCGGACTGATCGACGCCGTCAGCTACCTCGGCCTCGGCCACGTCTTCACCGCCAACATGACCGGCAACGTGGTCGTCATCGCGTTCGCCCTGGCCGGCGCACCCGGCTTCTCCGTCGCCGCCTCGGTGACCTCGCTCGGCGCGTTCCTGCTCGGCGCCGTCCTGGCCGGCCGGTTCACCACCGGTCGGCGCACCGGACGGCTGCGCACCGCACTGGCCCTGGAGGTCGCGCTGCACGCGGTGGCCGCCGCCGTGGCGTTCGCCTGGACCGTCGAGGGCTCCGTCGCCCGGTACGCGGTGATCACGCTCGGCGCGGTCGCGATGGGCATCCGCAACGGCACGGTCCGCGCCCTCGGCGTGCCCGACCTCACCACCACCGTGCTCACCCTCACCCTGACCGGCCTGGCCGCCGACTCGCGCCTCGCCGGCGGCACCGCCCCGCGCCAGCGCCGCCGCATCCTGTCCGTCGCCACCATGCTGGCCGGCGCGATCCCCGGCGCCGTCCTGGTCCTGCACGGCCAGCTCGCCTGGGCCCTGGTGGCCGGCGCGGCACTGGCGGGCGTCACCGCGCTGCTCTACCGGGAGTGAAACCGGTCCGTTCCACCGGGAGTGAAACCGGTCCGCTTTACCGCGAGTGAAACCGGCCAGCTTCACCGGGAGTGATCGCCGCAGGTCAGGGGCGCCGTTCCGGGCCGGGAGGGGTGGGGATAGCCTGGGGCGCGGGGCGACTGGCGATGGAATGAGGAACGGTGGACGGCGGGCGGCTTCCCGGCCTGATCGGCCGGCAGCGGGAGACCGAACTGCTGACGGCGGCACTGGTCCAGGCCGAGGACGGCGGGAGCGGCTCCACCGTGCTGCTGCGCGGCGACGCCGGGGTCGGCAAGAGCACCCTGCTGGCCTGGGTGGAGCGCAAGGCCCGCGAACGCGGCTTCACCGTGCTGCGCGCCGTCGGCGCCGAGGCCGAGACCGACTACGCGTTCGGCGCCCTGCACCAGGTGTTCTGGTCGCTGCTCCAGGACTCGGAGGCCCTCACCGGCCACCAGCGGGAATCCCTGGAGAGCGCGTTCGGCGTCCGCTCCGGCACCCCGAGCGGCTTCGCCGTCGGCGCCGCCGCCCTGACCCTGCTGGACGAGGCGGCCCGCACCGCCCCCGTGCTGCTGGTCCTCGACGACCTGCACTGGCTCGACTCCTCCAGTGCCGGCGTCTTCGCCTTCCTGCAGCGCCGCGCCGCCCGGCTGCCGGTGGTGATCGCGACCGGCAGCCGCCCCGGCGGCCGCTCCACGCGGATCTGGTCCGCCGAGGCCGTCGACCTCGGCGCGCTCCCGCCCGCCGACGCCGCCGCACTGCTGGACAGCTACCGGCCCGAACTCGCCACCACCACCCGCGAGCGGGTGCTCGCCGAGGCGGCCGGCAACCCGCTCGCCCTGGTCGAGCTGCCCGGGCAGCTGGCCGCCGCCCAGCAGCGCGGCGTCGCCCCGCTGCCCGAGCTGCTGCCGCTCGGCGGCAGACTGGAACGGATCTTCGCCGAACGGCTCGGCGAACTGCCGCCCGAGGCCACCCGCCTGCTGCTGCTCGCGGCGCTCGCCAGCGGCCCCGGACCCGGCCCTCTCGTCCGTGGCGGCTGGCTGCGGGCCGACGACGGCCACACCCTGAACGAGGCGCTGGCCCGGCTCGACGCGGACGGCATCGCCCGGCTCGACGAGAGCGGGGAGCTGGTGTTCCGGCACCCGCTGGCCCGCACCGCCGTGGTCTCCGCCGCCTCCGAGGCCGCCCGCCGCCAGGCCCATCGCGACCTCGCCGAGGCGCTCGCCCCCGACGACCCGCGCCGCCTCGCCCACGAGGCCGCCGCCGCGCTGCTGCCCGACGACGCCCTCGCGCACCGCCTGGAGACCGCCGGCCGCGACCTCGCCGCGCGCGGCGGCGACGCGGAGGGCGCGCTGCTGCTGGAACGCGCCGCCGTCCTCAGCACCGACTCCCACGACCGCGCCCGCCGGACCGGCTGGGCCGCCGTGATGGCTGCCCGCAGCGGCCAGCTGCGGCACACCGCCGCGCTGGTACGGGAGTTGACGGCCGGCCCGGCACCCGCCGAACTCGCCCCGCTGCTCGCCTACGCGGTGGTCTACGCGGACCAGTGCCACCACGTCGACTTCGAGTCCTCCGCCGCGCTGCTGCCCGCCGCCCTCGACACGCTGACCGCGCCCGGCGCCGACACCTTCGGCGAGTTGCTCGAACAGATCTGGTTCAAGCTGCTGCTGGCCGCCGCCTACACCGACGACCCGTGGGCCTGGCGGGCCCTGCAACGGCACCGCGAACACGTCTCCGAGGCGGGCCGGCTCTGCCTGAAGCTCTGGACCGACCCCGGCCCCGGCACCGCCGACGCCCTGCTCGCGCTGGCCCGCGAGCTGCCGGCCGAGCGGGAGGTCGGGGTGGCCTGGCTGCTGCTGTGGACCGCCTGCGCGCTCGACTCCGCCGACGGCGAGGTGTGGCAGCACTGCGCCGGCCTGCACGGCTACGCCACCCAGGGCTCGGTCGCCAAGGCCAAGGCCCACCAGGACTTCCTGCTCGGCCGCTGGGACCAGGCGGCGCTGTGCCGGCGCGAGGCCGAGATCGCCGACGAACTCGGCTACCACACCAACGCGTTGATGTTCCGCCAGTCCCTCGCGCACTTCCTGGCCGGACGCGGCGACGAGGCCGGCCTGCGGGAGATCGACGACGCGATCCGGCCGATCGCCACCCGGGCCCGGATGCGGTACGTGCTGGACCGGCTGACCCACCTGCGGGCCCTGGTCGCGTTCGCCCACCGCCGCCCCGACGAGGCGTACCTGCACCTGCGCGAACTCGCCCCGCCCGGGCAGCCGGTCGCCGGTCCGCCCTGGCGGCACGCGCTGCTCTTCGACCTGGTCGCCGCCGCCGTGCTCACCGGCCGCCGCGACGAGGCGCTGGCGCACCTCGCGGCGGCGCGCGCGGCCGGCACCGCGGCGATCTCCGACCGGCACGCCTTCCTGTTCGCCGCCGCCACCGCGCTGGCCGCCGACGACGAGCAGGCCGAGGACGCCTACCTGGCGGCGTTCGCCGTCCCCGGCGCCGAGCAGTGGGTGTTCGACCTGGCCCGGCTGCGGCTCGCGCACGGCGCGTGGCTGCGCCGCCGCCACCGGCCCGGCGCCCGGGAGGCGCTGCGCGCCGCGCACCTCGACTTCGGCCGGCTGCGGGCGCTGCCCTGGGCGCGCTGGTGCGAGGAGGAACTGCGGGCCGCGGGCGACCCGGTGGCGGTGCCCGCCGGCGCGCCGCCCGGGGACGCGACCGAGCTGACCTGGCAGGAGCTGCGGATCGCCCGGCTGGCCGCGACCGGCCTGACCAACAAGGCGATCGGTTGCCAGCTGCAACTGTCGCCGCGCACCGTCGGGACGCACCTGTACAAGGTCTTCCCGAAGCTCGGCATCACCTCACGGGCCGCGCTGGCCCACGCGCTCGACCAGCGCTGACTGTTCTCTCCGTGCACAGAGACCGGGCTCACAGTGCACAGGCACACTCGGTCAGTCAGATGACTTAAGCCGTCGCCCGGGTCACGGAGCAGGCTCGCAGCAGGACCTCGGTGGAAGGAGGCAGTCGGATGACAGGGTGGATGGCGAACGGGTGCGTGCCCGGCGCGACGTGGCCGTGGCCGCCGGCCGCGACGGACCCGGCGTTCGCCGGGGCGTCGCCGGGCGAGCGGGCGATGCTGTCCCGGCTCGGCTACCTGCGGGTCGCGACGCTGGAGACGGCCGTGGCGCTGCCGCCCCGCCTCGCGGGCCGGTACGCCTGGGGCGGGCAGGAGCCGATGGTCGGCATCGGGCTGCAACTGGCCGGCGAGTGCCTGATCACCCAGGACGGGCAGCGGACGGTGCTGGGCCAGTGCGAGTTCGTCCTGTACGACACCGCGCGGGCCTACGTCATCGAGTACCCGAAGCCGTCCCGCGCCCACCTGTTCCACCTGCCGCGCCGGCTGCTCGGCGTCCCCGAGAGCGAACTGCGCCAGGTGACGGGCACCCCGGTGACCGCCGACGACGGGTTCGGGTCGGTGCTGCTGCCGTTCCTGCGGACGCTGGGCGACTCCGCGCCCTCCTACACCACGCCGGTCGCCGACCGGCTGGCCGGCAGCGTCGCCGACCTGGTGGGCACGATGGTCGCCCAACTGTCCGCGACGCGGGCCGCCGACGATGCCCGCACCTCCAACGGACACCTGGTCCGGCGGATCCGCGAACACATCGCGCGCAACCTCGGCGACCCCGGCCTGTCGCCGGAGACGATCGCCCGGGCCCACCACATCTCGCTGCGCTACCTGCACCGACTGTTCGAGGGCGAGGGCGTGACGGTGAGCCGGCTCATCCTGCGGTCCCGGCTGGACGCCTCCGCCCGGGA
Organism: Kitasatospora sp. NPDC004615; assembly: GCF_042873545.1. Lineage (NCBI taxonomy): Bacteria > Bacillati > Actinomycetota > Actinomycetes > Kitasatosporales > Streptomycetaceae > Kitasatospora > Kitasatospora sp. NPDC004615. Next base: position 1,142,689 of record NZ_JBIALQ010000001.1, on the reverse strand, counting down.
CCTCTCCCGCCCCGGGCCGCCGGTGGCGGCGGTCGCGCAGCGCTGGGGGTTCGTCAGCCCCGCGCACTTCAGCCGCGCCTTCCGGACGGCCTTCGGCGTCTCGCCCCGGGAGTGGCGCGCCCAGCGCACCGGGGGCTGACCGGCCGGGCGACATTAATCGGTTCGGCGTCGAACTCGGCTGCGGGTACGGTGAGTTGCGGCCGTTGTTTCCGGCCGGGACCACGCAGCTTCGGAGAGGACGCGTTCCCCGCATGACACCCGACCAACTCGCCATCGAGCTCGCCGACCCGATCCAGCGCCGGGTGTTCGCGGCGGTCGCCCTGGGCGCGACGACCTCCACCGAGATCCTCACCACCTCGGCCCTCACCGCCCCCGACGCCGCCCCGGCCATCGGCCGACTCGTCCGGGCGGGCCTGCTCGTCCAGGGCCGCGGCACCGTCGCCCTCAACGAGGACGCCCTCACCACCGCCGCGGACACCGCCACCCGCCGCCTCGCCGACGAGGCCGCGACCGACCAGCCCGACCCGAGGCTGCGCGGCCACATCCGCGGCGGCACCCTGATCGACCTCCCCGACGAGGACCACGAAGCCCGCCGTGCCGTCCTCGGACACCTCGCCGCGACCACCTTCACGCCCGGCGACGAGTACGACGAGCGAACGGTCACCAACCGCCTCCAACCCTGGTGCGAGGACGGCCCCTTGGACGCCGTCTCGCTGCGGCGCGCCCTCGTCGACGACGGCCTGCTGACCCGCGAGTCCGGCCACTACCGGCTGACCGCCGGCTGAGCGCTCCCGTCCGGGGCTGCTCGGTTCGGCTCGGATCAGCCGGTCCTGTGCTTCCCTTCGCGAAGCGTGGGGCGCCTTCGTAACTGCCGCAGCCGCCGGGCGCTTCGGCGAAGTCCGAGCCCGTACCGACCGGCCCGGAGACCCCACCGTCCAGCCGGGCGGCGGGGTCTCGGCATGCTGCGGTCTATGCCTCCGTGCGACGGCGGTGGGCCAGCCAGGCTCCCAGCACCGCCAGGGTGGTTGCGGGCCAGGTTGTGATGCTCAGCGGGCCGGCGAGCAGGGGGTCGACGAGGCGGGCGGAGACCTCGTGGGTCAGGGGGAGGGCGAACTCGTTGAGGGAGATGTGTGTGGCGACGGCTGCCCAGACGGAGCCGGTGGAGAGGCGGACGGTGGCGATCACGGTGCCGAGCAGCATGGCGGTCACGACGGCGACGGGTATGCCGAGCAGGACGGAGTGGCCGGGGTAGCTGCCGCCGAGGGCGGTCATCGGGACGTGCCAGGCGCCCCAGATCGCGCCGCCGATCAGCAGGCCGCGCGTTCGGCCGTAACGGAGCAGGCGGGGCAACAGGTAGCCCTGCCAACCGAGTTCCTCGCCGAAGTACAGGGGGACGGACACCAGGGCGCTCAGTACGAGCGGTGTGATCGTGGCGGGGCCGGGCAGGTGGGCGGGGGAGTACCAGCCCGCGAGCGTCGACAGGGTCAGGCCGGCGGCGGTGAGGCCGAGGGGGATCGTCAACGCGACTGCCACGGAGCGGAGTTCGTGGCGCCAGGGGGTGGCCCTGGCGAGTCCGAGGATTCGTGCGGCCGCGCGGGGGCCGTGGCGGCGGGCGGTGAGGCCGAAGGCGGTCAGGGCCGGGACCAGCATCATGAGGATCATGCACAGGGCCGCGAGTGGTGGCGTGCCCTGTGCGGCGCTGGTCCGGCGGAGGCCGTCGAGCCAGAGCGGGACCATGGCGAGCCATGCCCCGGCGAAGCTGATGGCGAGGAAGGGAAGGAGGCCGGAGGGTGGGGTCGGTTTCATGGCGGCGACGCTACGAACCGCGTGGTGGCTGGGGCGATCGTGCAGGCTCGTCGATCGATGGTGTAGCAGGCACCACTGTGCCGGGAGGGCCGGACGGGAAGACTGGCCGCCGTGAACAAGTTGTCGAAAACGCTTGCGGTGGCCGGTCGTTCGGCGCGGGCCGCCGGGTACTGCGCGGCCAGCTTCGGCTGCGGGCTGGCGCTGATCGTGCTGGTGCCCGTGCTGGTCTACTCGTCCGTGCTCTGCCTGGTCGGGCTGGGTCTGCTGGTCCTGCCATACGAGTTGCGGCTGCTGCGCCGGCTGGCCGACCTCGAGCGCGACCGGCTGGGGCGGTGGGTGGCGCCGGTGGCGAGGGCCGGGGTGCACGGGCGGCGGCGGCTGATGGTGATGCTGTCGGATTCGGCGACCGGCCGGGATCTGCGCTGGGCACCCGGGATGATGGTGGCCGGGACGGTGCTCGGGCTGCTCGGGGTGGCGCTGTTCCTGTTTCCGGTGGCGGTGTTGGTGCTGGCCGGGCTGTGGTGGCTGTTCCCGGCGGGGGAGCCGATCAGGCTGATTCTGGATGCTCCGATCGACAGTTGGGGATCCGCGATCTATGTCGGCGTGCCGCAGTTCCTGCTGGCCGTGCTGCTGGCGCTGTTCGGCCCGCCGCTGGTGGCGGGGGCGGCGGCGTCCGTGAGCCGGTGGCTGCTCGCCCCCTCGGCGGCCGAGGCTCTCGCCGAACGGGTGGCGACGCTGGACCGGACGCGTACCGGCGCGATCGACGCGCACGGCAGCGAGCTGCGCCGGATCGAGCGCGACCTGCACGACGGCACCCAGGCCCGGCTGGTGAACCTGGCCATGCAACTCGGGCTGGCGGAAAGGACGTTCGGCATCGACCCGGCTGCGGTGGGCCCGCTGCTGACCAGGGCGCGGGAGGGCGCGGAGGAGGCGATGGCCGAACTGCGCGACGTGCTGCGCTCCGTCTACCCGCCGATCCTCGCCGACCGGGGCCTGGCCGGCGCGGTCGCGGCGGTGGTCGCCCGCTGCCCCGTCCCCGCCACCCTCGACGTGGGCGAACTCGGCGACGTACCGGCGCGGATCGAGGTCGCCGTGTACTTCGCCGTCACCGAGGCGCTCACCAACGCGGCCAAGCACAGCCAGGCCGAGTCCGTGTCGGTCACCCTGACCAGAACGCGCGCGGCCGTCCGGGCGGAGGTCGTCGACGACGGCCGGGGCGGGGCCGCCGAGGGCGGCGGCACCGGGCTGCGCGGGATGCGGCAGCGGGTGGAGGCGGTGGACGGCGCGCTGCGGGTGCAGAGCCCGCCCGGCGGACCGACCGTGATCACCGTGGAGTGCCCGTGCGCATCCTGATCGCCGAGGACAACGCGCTGCTCGCGCAAGGGCTTTCCGCGCTGCTGGGTGCCCTCGGCAACGAGGTGATCGGCACGGTCGGGGACGGCGAGTCCTTCGTCGCGGCCGCCGTCGCCCACAGGCCGGACGTGGCCGTGGTGGACGTCCGGCTCCCGCCGAGCTTCACCGACGAGGGCATCCGGGCCGCGCTGCGGGCCAGGGAACAGGTGCCCGGTCTGCCGATCCTGGTGCTCTCCCAGTACGTCGAGGACACCTACGCCCGGGAGTTGCTCGCCGACGGCACCGGCGTCGGCTACCTGCTCAAGGACCGGGTCGCCCGGGTGGACGACTTCCTGGAGGCGCTGCACCGGGTGGCCGCGGGCGGCACCGCGCTGGACCCGGACGTCGTCCGGCAACTGTTCGCGACGCACGGCAACCCGCTGTCCCGGCTCACCGAACGCGAACGCGAGGTGCTCGCGATGATGGCCCAGGGGTACGGGAACTCCGAGATCGCCGACCGCCTGGTGGTCACCGAACGGGCCGTGCACAAGCACATCGGCAACATCTTCGTGAAGCTGGACCTCCCGCCCGAGGACAGCGGCGACCGGCGCGTCCTCGCCGTCCTCACCTACCTCGGCGCCCCCCAGCGGCCGGGATAGGGCGTGGCTGGGCCGGACGGCGTGCGCTGGCGGAACAAGCGCGACGGGCGCGGATTCCTAACCTGGGCCCCTCCCCTGCGGGGGACGTCAACTGCCAACCGATTCCGAGGACTTCGTCATGACCGAGAACACCACCCCTACCGTCGTGCTGGTGCACGGCGCCTTCGCGGACGCCTCCAGCTTCGCCCGGCTGATCCCCGAACTGCTCGCCGACGGCCTGAACGTGGTGGCACCCGCCGGGCCCAACCGCAGCCTGACCGGGGACGCCGCCTACCTGGCGTCCGTGGTGCGGCAGATCCCGGGGCCGGTGGTGCTGGTCGGGCACTCCTACGGTGGCGCGGTGATCACCGTCGCGGGGGCCGAGGAGAACGTCAAGGCGCTGGTGTACCTCGCGGGTTACGCGCTGGAGGAGGGCGAGAGCCTGGGTGAGCTGCAGGGCCGTTTCCCGGCCTCCGAGCTGGCCGAGGCACTGGTGTACACGCCGTTCCCGCTGGACGGCGGCGGCGAGGGCACCGATGTCTCGGTGCAGGTGGACCGGCTGCCTGAGATCTTCGCCGCGGACGTGGACCCGGCGCTGGCCCGGGTGCTCGCCGTCTCCCAACGGCCGCTGGCCGCCGCCGCGTTCGGCGAGAGTGCGCCGAACGCGGCGTGGCGGACCAAGCCGTCCTGGGGGATCGTCGCCGCCGCCGACCGGACCATCAACCCGGAGGTCGAACGGTTCGGCTACCGGCGGGCCGGGATGACCACCGTCGAGCTCGACACCTCGCACCTGATGATGCTCTCGCAGCCCGCGCAGGTCGCCGAGGTGATCCGCGAGGCCGTCCGGTCCGTCACCGGCTGACCGTGCGTCACAGCGCCGCCCGGGCGGTGACGGCGTGGGTCACCACCGGCTCGCCCGTCACCAGCGCCCGGGCGGTGCGTTCGAAGGCGTGGTCGACGCCGGTCCAGCGTTCGTGGTGCTGCGCGCAGTGCTCCGCCCAGGAGGCCACCGTGAACACCTCGACGAACTTGGTGGGTTCGGCCCCGTCCTGGTACAGGCCCCAACTGACCGCACCCGTTCGCCGCCGGGACGCCTCGACCTCGTCCATCGCCCGGACGAACGCCTCCGCGGTGCCGTCCGCCACCCGGTACTCGACGGAGACCAGCACCGGCCCGTCGGCCGCGGCGGGCTCGACCGTCAGCCGCGGCTCCGGCCAGCTGTCGGACAGCGACGGGTCCACCTCGGCGTCCAGCAGCGGGAGTTGACGCAGGGAGAGGGCGCCCAGGGCCAGCAGTGCGGCCGGGACGGTCAGCGCGATCAACAGGCCCGCGTACTGGGCGAGTTGGCCCCACACCAGGGCGCCCAGCGCGTTGCCGCCCTGGAAGACCAGCAGGTAGAAGGCGACGGCGCGGGCCCGCACCCAGTTCGGCAACTCCAGTTGCAGGGCGGCGCTCAGGGTGGACAGACCCCAGATCCAGGCCGCGCCCGCCCACACCAGCGCCAGGCTCACCAGCACGGTGTTCCCGGCCAGCGCCACCACCAGCAGCGCACCCGCCGTCAGCAGCCCCGACAGCGCCAGCACACCGTTGCCGCGCAGCCGGGCACTCAGCTGCGGCAGCACACCCGCACCCGCCACCGCACCCACCCCGACGGCCGCCAGCAGCAGGCCGTACCCGGACGAGCCGAGGCCGAGGCGCTGCACCGCCACCACCGGCAGCAGCGCCCACAGCGCCGCCGCGCCGGGCACGAACAGCGCGCAGCGCAGCAGGATCCGCCGCACCCCCGGCGCCCGCCGGACGTACCGCCCGCCGGCCCGCAGCGCCGCCAGCGCCTGCTCGCGCTGCCGCTCACGGACGGGCGCCTGCTCGTCCGGGAAGCGCCGCAGCAGGACCACCAGAATGCCCAGGAACGACAGCGCGTTGAGGGCGAACGTCCAGCCCACGCCGGCCGCCGCGACCAGCAGGCCGCCCAGCGCGGGGCCGACCGCGCGGGCCACGTTCATGTTCACCGCGCCCAGCGCCGACGCCTGCCGCAACTGCTCGCGCGGCACCAGACTGGGCTGCACCGCCTGCCAGGCCGGGCCGTTCAGCGCGGAGAGGCAGCCGAGCAGGAAGGTCAGCAGCAGCAACTGCCACGGCCCGAGCACCCCCAGCAGCGCCAACACCGCCAGGACGGTGGCGACCGCCGCCATCGCCGCCTGGCCCACCAGCAGCAGCCGGCGGCGGTCCACCAGGTCCGCGAGGGCGCCGGCCGGCAGCGCGAGCAGCAGCACCGGCAGGCCCGACGCGACCTGCACCAGCGACACCAACCCCGCGCCGTGCCCGACCAGCAGCCACTGCGCGCCGACGGTCTGCATCCAGCCGCCCACGTTCGAGACGAACTGGGCGATCCAGAGGGCGCGGAAAACCTTCTCCCCGAACGGCGCCCAGGCGGACTCCTCGCTCGTACTGCGTCTCATCTGCACCAGGCCCTCGGCTCGTCGGGTGGCGGGCGCGCCCGGCTCGGGGCGGCCCATGGAGCCGCCGAGGCTAGTTCGGGTGCTCGCGTCCGGCTGTCCGCTGCGTGCCCCGGCGGTGGTCCGAGACCGCACAGCCGCTGTTCAGCGCACAGCCGCTGTGTGGTCCGAGACTGCACAGCCGCTGTTCAGCGCACAGCCGCTGTGTGGTCCGAGACCGCACAGCCGCTGTGTGGTTCGAGACGGCGGGTCAACGCGGTGACGGCCAGGGCGGCGACGGCGGCCAGGCAGAGCCAGGCGAAGGCGTCGCCGATCCGGGCGTACACGGTGGTCACGCCGTGGACCGGGAGCTGGGCGACCACCGTCTGCTGATCGGAGCCGAACCAGTCGGCCGTGGCCAGGACGCGGCCCCGGCTGTCGAACGCGGTCGAGACGCCCGACTCGTCCTGGCGGACCAGGGCATAGCCGTTCTCGACCGCCCGCAGCGCGGCCTTCTTCGTGTGCGCGCCGCCGTACTCCCGCCAGTCGTGCGAGGGCACCAGCATCAGATCCGCGCGGACCCGCATCAGCGCCGGATAGTCGGCGTCGTAGCAGATCACATCGGCGATCCGCCCGTACGGGGTGTCGGCGACCGGGACCCGGCCGTCGCCCGGCGCGAACCGCTCGGAGCCCGGGATGGGGTGCGCCTTCTGATACGTCCACAGCACCGCGCCGTTGGGGTCGATCAGCAGCGCCTCGTCCCGGTCGTGGGCGGAGCCGGCCGTGCCGTCCACCCGCAGCCCGAACTCCAGGTAGACGCCCGACTGCCGGGCCGCGTCCTGTGCGGCGGCGATCACCGCGTCCGCGTGCGCCTCCTGCGTCCGGACGGCTTCCTCGGGCCAGACCACGATCTTCGCGCCCGCGGCGGCCTCCCGGCGGGTCGAGGCCAGCAGGTCGTTCTCGACGGCGTCCGTGACCGGCGTTGTTGCAGACGCGGGCGCTTCCCTGAACTGGACGTTCTCGCCCGCGAGTTGCTCAAGCGCGGCCTGCTGGGCCTCCGTCACCGCCCGGCTCGGACTCACCCCCGCCACCCGCACCGTCGCCCCGCCCACCGGGTCGGTCGCCAGCCGCGCGCCACCCGCCAGCAGCACCGCCACCAGCACCGACCCGCACACCACACCGCTGCGCCACGACGGCCACCGACGGACCCGCAGGACGGTGGACGCGAACCACCCGACCAGGAAACCGACCCCGTACGGGCCGGTCACCGAAACCACCTGCAACAACGGCAAGTTGTCGTACTGCGTGACCGCCAGCGAACCGTACGCCGTGCCGAACGGCGACAACACCGTGATCAGGAACTCGCCCGCCGCCAACCCGGCCGGAAACACCAACGCCGCCTGCCACGGCCGCAACCGCCCGACCAGCAGCCGGTCCGCCACGAACGGCACCGTCTGAATCGCCGCCAACCCCGCCGCCCCCGCCACCACCACCGGATTGAACCCGATCGCCGACTCCCACACCCAGAACACCGCCGCCCCGACATGCGCCAGCCACATCCACAACACCCCCCACCACACCCCGGACCGCCGCGAGAACGCCAGCAACAACACCGGAAACACCCAGGCCAGCGCGGCAACGTCCCACCGCCCACCGACCGCGAACAGCATCGCCGCAGTACCGGACAGCAGAAGCGCGGGGCGGCTGCGCCACCACGAACGAACGGATATTTCAGAGGAGTTGGAGGTCATGGAAACGACGCTAGGCGGCCGCCCCACCCCGCCGCCTCGGCCGCGACGCCGAGACTGCGGGCCACCGCGCAACTATCGATGCACACCCTGCGGAGGACCCCCGAATTGGGGGTCAGGGTGGGGATATTTTTGTGTTCGCGCTGTTAATCGCCCGCCGGCTCTATCTGTAGGCGCATCCCTTCGTAGACTTCTCGGAGGTCCCGCGCATCGGAAATCCTGCGCGCTTCTACTGCTCTGACGACTTCGAGGGCGCGCCAATGGTTGGATGGCGCTACTCGGCCAGACAGCATGGCGTGCTGTGCCGAATCACATGCCTCATCCAATCGATTAGTGGCCACCAGGGAGAGCGCCAGGTCGATATTGGCCGATGCCATCCGGCGAGGCCATTTTCGAATGTCCTCCGAGGGCGAGAGCCGCGAAATTACTTCTCGCGCATATGCTTCGGCTGCCGGATCGCCGAGCCATGCAAGCGTGGTCGCCGCATAGGCGAGTGACTTGGCTGGGTCATATTGGAAATGATGTTCCGGCTGATTTGGAGTACCCATCGCGGCGGAAAGCGCTTGCACTCGGTCTATTGCGGCATAGGTTTCGGCCGAATAGCCCAATCGCGCAAATGCTCGCCCCTGCTGTGCAAGGGACTGGATTTCAACCGAACTTCCGGCAGGCGCCAACTGTTGAGCGGTCTCGCTAAGGGCCGCTGCCTCGGAGTAGTCGCCGTTGGTGAGCACCCGCCAAGCGTCAGTTTCAAAGCACCAAGCCTGAATTTCTGAATTTCCGGCATGCCGCGCCAGGGTCGCTGCCGTTCGCAGTCTCGCCGCTGCTGCGCCTTGCTGGTTGAGGTCAATATGCAGAGTTGCGCCAAGGAGAGAGAACCAGCCGCCGATCACGAGTAGCTGCTGGTGTTCGGCGAGAGTCTTCTTTGCGTCCATGAGCCCGGATACGTAAAATGCATATTTCCGCACCTGCCCCAAGAGTGCCTGGGGGGCTACGGTCGGATATTTGATTGCCAGGTCATGAAAAGTCAGCTCAAGGCGTTCGAGTGTTTCCTTCCCTACGTCGCTGGAAGAGACCCTCCGTGCAAGCTCCAGTGCTTCAAGCTCATCATCATATTCCGGCGGAGTAGTGGGAGTATTTTCGTCCAGAGAGTGCTTGGGATTCGCTTCGGCGGACAGGAGAGAGTCGAGCTCAATTAGTGTGACCTGCAGGAATTTGGCCAGGGTCGGGCGCTGCCAATCCTGGGGGTCTACCTTGCCACTTTCCCATCTGGCCACTGTAGAGCGATCGACACCCAGGCCCTGACTCAGGGACTCCTGGGTAAATCCAAGGGCCTTTCGCCTTTCAGTAAATTCCCTGCGCCGCTCTGCCATGCCGCCTCCCGGTCTCTGGCTACCCGTTCTAGCAGGCCAGGGCACTCAGTGCAGGCACTCTGAGGCATGGATGCCACATGAATGCCATATGGATGCGTCATCCCTGCTCTGTTCAAGCGTGAACGGCAGTCCTGTACTGGTGACTCACACAGCACGGCATTGATCGGAGGGGCAGCAGTGAAACGCCTGAGCATCGTGACCAGCGCTCTGGCCGTGGCGGTCGCTCTCGGACCCGCCGCACTGGTGCTCTCCCTTGCCAGGCTCGATCCGTACGCCGCACGCTGCTGGGTGTGGTGGTCTTTCGCCCTGGCGGTCGCCACGCTCGGCATCGTGTACGGCGGGGACTGGGAAACGTGGTGGCGTCAAAGACGTGCCGCGCGGCGGTCCCGGTTGCGGGTCACGATTCGCCACGTTCGTCCCGGGGATCCGCCGTGACCTCGCTTTCGAGACCAACGCTGACCGAGATCGGTGTAGGACGTACCCCTTCGGGCGCACCAAGGCGCCCCCACAAGTCCTGTCCCGGCGGGCGGGGAAGGGGCAGTACCTCCGCCGGGACGGGGTTGCCAGGAACTCTGCCTTTCCGCCGGGTAGTTGGACCTACTTGGCGCTGCAACGACAAGGAGGAGCAGCACATATGACGACAACACCTGCACCTTGGGGTACGCGGCGAATGGAGCCGTACGCGCCCACCGTCGCCGTTCCGCAGTACACGCCCGTGATCGACCCCAAGACGCAGATCGCCGTAATCGTGGACGAGCATGGCCGTACGGTCGAGATGGGTGCGCACGGGACCAGCACGAACACCAGCACGCCCACCAGCACGGGCGGTGGTGACGGGCAGAGCGGCGGGCAGGCCGCGCCCACCGACCTGGACAGCATGCAGGCGAACGACCAGGACCAGGGCACAGGCTGACATGACGGATCGGCACGGGGCCGTACTGGTCCTGACCAACCCGTACGACGCGACAGCGGACGTGGTGCTACGCGTGTTGGCCGACCGCCGAGTACCGGTTGTCCGTGTCGATCCCGGCGCCGATCTGCACGAGGGTGCCTCACTGACTGCCCGCTACAGCACGGGCCGGCGGTGGGGCACCCTCCGCACGGCAAGCCGGGAACTCGACCTGTCCGACGTGCGGTCCGTCTGGGTCCGCAGGCCCTCGCCCTACGACGCCCCTCCCGGCATGGCAGAGCACGACGCCAAGTTCGCCGGCGCACAGGCGTTCTGGGGCGCCGGGGGCATCCTGGCCTCGCTGGACGGGGCCCACTACGTGAATCACCCGTGGCACATCCGCAATGCCGAGTACAAGCCCGCGCAGCTCACGGTGGCGAGCCGGTGCGGGTTGCTGGTGCCGGGCACGGTCATCACCACCGACCCGCAGGAAGCGCGCGAGTTCTGCGTCCGCCAACCCGGCGGGGCCGTCTACAAGCCGCTGTGGGACAGCCGGTACCGTGACAGCGAGGGAGCCGCGCAACAGGTATGGGTGCGAGGGGTGGAAGCGGCCGAGATCACCGAGGCTGTGGCAGCCTGCCCGCACCTCTTTCAGGCGAAGGTGCCGAAGGCGTTCGACGTGCGCGTGACAGCCGTCGCCGACCGCCTGTTCGGGGTCCGTATCGACAGCCCCGATCTCGACTGGCGCCACCGGCAAGACCTGATGACGTGCACGCCGGTCGAGATCCCCGAACCAGTTGCACGTTCGATCGCCGCTTATCTCGGCGAACTTCGTTTGATCTACGGCGCGTTCGACTTCGCTGTGACCGACGATGGTTCCTGGTACTTCCTTGAGTGCAACGCAAACGGGCAATGGGCATGGCAGCCGGCGGAGACCACCGCAGGAATCGCCGGGGCCCTCGCCGACCAGCTGGAGAAGGGCCCCGACACGTGAGCACATCGGCCGAACTGCATGCCGCCCTGGTGGAACAGCTCACCCAGGACGGAACACTCACCGAACCCGAGTGGCGCGCCGCCGCCGAGGGCGTACCCCGGGAACTGTTCGTCGGGTCGTTCTTCCTGCCGGTCCTCGGAAGCAACCCGACCGCCTACCGGCCCGTACACAGGGGCGAGCCGGGGTGGCTCGAACGGGTCTACTCGAACGAAACGCTTGTCACCCAACTCGACGGTCATATCCGGCCCGAGGACGTGACCGAGGGCACCGTGACCGGTTCCCCGTCCTCATCGTCCACCCTGCCGTCACTGGTGCTGACCATGTGGCAGCAACTCGGCGCCGAGACCGGGCACCGCGTGCTGGAGATCGGCACCGGAACCGGACTCTCCACCGCCTACGGCGCGAACCGCCTCGGGGACGCCAATCTCACCAGCATCGAATACGACCCGGCGGTGGGCGCGAGGGCCGCCGCTTCGCTCAAGGCGGCCGGGTACGCGCCTCGGCTGATCATTGGTGACGGGCTGCTCGGTGACCCGGAGGGGGGCGAGTACGACCGGCTGATTGCCACCTGTTCAGTCCGCCACATCCCCCAACCGTGGCTCTACCAGGTGAAGCCCGGTGGTCGAATCCTGGTCACCCTCTCCGGCTGGTCATTCGCGTTCGGCCTCGCCCTGCTGACCGTGACCGGCCCCGGTGAGGCCACGGGCCGGTTTCTGCCCGGATACGTCAGCTTCATGATTGCCCGACCGCATGACCGGCCACCCCGACAGAGTCTCGAGCTACTGCCCGGGGACGAACGACCGACCCGGATCAACCCCGAGATCATCAGCACGTGGACCGGCGGTTGGGTCGCCCAACTCGCGGCTCCCTCGGCCGAACGCATGGGGGCTGGTGGGCAACAGATCCTCTCGGACGTGGCCACCGGATCGCAGGCCCGGACCATGCCCAACCCTGACGGGGGGTGGACCGTGGTTCAGCGCGGGCCGCTCCGATTGTGGGATCAGGTGGAGAGTGCCGTCGAAGCCTGGCAGGCCGCCAACTCGCCCCACCAGGAACGGTTCGGAATCACGGTTTCGGCCGCCGGTCAGCGCGTGTGGCTCGGCGCCGAGGACGGCCCCGGGTGGGACCTGCCGATCTGACGCACGCGGGCGGTGTGGGCCGGTTCGCGTGCGTCGTGCCGTTCCGCACGCGTTCGTTGAGCGTGGGTGTCCGGACGGATGGGCTGCCGGTCCCAGGCGCGCGGGGCCGACTGTCCGTCGTGGCCGACACCGGCGGAGTCGTGGCGGAAGGTCAGCTGGGGCTGAGGAGGCAGAACTCGTTGCCTTCCGGGTCGGCCAGAACTGTCCAGTGGATGGCGGACCGGTCGAAGTCGGGGTCGGTGGCGCCCAGGGCGCGCAGGCGGTCGGCTTCTGCTGCCAGGTCGTCGCCGGGGTAGGGGCGGACGTCGAGGTGGACGCGGTTCCAGACGGTCTTGGTGTCGGGTGTGCGGATGAACTCCAGGTAGGGGCCGACGCCTTGGGCGGATCGCAATGTCGCGTGGTCGTCGGTGACCTCGTGCAGCGTCCAGTCCATCGCCCGGCCCCAGAACCGGGCCATCTCGCGCGGGTCGGCGCAGTCGACCACCACCGCGGCGATCGGCCCGGTGCCCTGGTAGACCGGGCGGGGCTCCAGGACGCAGAACTCGTTGCCTTCCGGGTCGGCCATGACCGTCCAGGGGACGTCGCCCTGACCGACGTCGGCGAGGGTCGCGCCGAGAGCCTTCAAACGCTCGACCAACTCCGCCTGGTGGGCGGCCGAGGTGGTGGCCAGATCGATGTGCACCCGGTTCTTCACCGTCTTGGGTTCCGGGCGGGCGACGATGTCGATGCAGACGGCCGCGGGGTCGGGGTAGGCGAAACCGACGGGTTCGAGGTTGGTGACGCCTGGTCCCTCGCTGTCGATACCCCAGCCGAGTGCCTCCGCCCAGAACCGGCCGAGTGCGGCGTCGTCCTGGGCCTTCATGTTGATCTGCACGAGTCGTGTTGCCATGCGGCGGATCCTAGGAGCCAGCACCGGCCCTGGCCAGCGCGATTTTGCAGTCGCGCGTCCGGTGGGTTCGTCGTTTCTCTGTGGACGTACTACTGACGGCTGAACCCGGAGCCGAACCCGTGTTCCAGCGCGGATCGTCGTGTGCCGCTGGCTGTGCCTGCGGCGCGTGCCGCCGGCCGTGCCCGCGCAACTATCGATGCGCACCCGGGGGAGGATCCGCACCGCGCCGGTGCTCGTCTAGCCTGGCGGACCGATGGCTACCTCGACGACGACGGCCCTGCGCGCCGCACCCCGATGGATCGCCGACCGGCCGCGACTGACGGATGTCGCGCTCGGCGGCGGGCTGACCCTGTTCGACGCGGTCACTGTGCTGAACCACACGCCTGCGCCCGATGGTTGGGGCGTCGCGTTGTGGGCCGCGCAGACCGTCCCGCTGCTGTGGCGGCGGCGGTGGCCGCACGCCGTGCTCGCGGCGATGACCGCCCTCTACCTGCTGTTCCAAGTGCTCGACCCGATTCCGGGGAAGATCCCCGGCCCGTACCTGCTGATGCTCGGCGTGTACGCCGTGGCCCGCTACGGCCCGCGCCGGGCCGCCCTGCCCGCAACTGCCCTGTGCCTGGGGGCCGTTACGATGGGGGACGCGCTGACCGGGCACTGGCAGGTGCCGCAGCTCGGGTCGTTGGAGCCGATCAGCACCACCACGTTCGTGTTCTTCTTCGCGCTCGCCTGGATCCTCGGCTCCGGTCGGCGCCGGATCGGTGCCGACGCGGACCGGCTGCGTGAACTCAACCGGCGGCTGCGGGCCGAGCAGGAGCTCAACGCCCGGCAGGCGGTGGCCGGTGAGCGGGCCCGGATCGCCCGTGACCTGCACGATGTGGTCGCGCATCATGTCAGCGCGATCGCGGTGCAGGCCCGGGCCGCCGAGGACGTGCTGACGGACGATCCGGTGCTCGCCGTCCAAGGCGTCGGCCTGATCGCCCGGACCGCCGACACCGCGCTGATCGAGATGCGGCGCATCCTCGGCCTGCTGTCCACCCGTGAGCGCGACCTCGCGCCCGAACCGTCCCTCGCCCATCTCGACCGCCTCGCCGACGCCGCCCGCGCGGCCGGCTGCCGGGTCGCCGTCACCGTCCAACTCCCGGAAACCGGCGTGCAGTTCGCAGGGCTCGAGGTCTCCGGGTACCGGATCGTCCAGGAGGCGCTGACCAACGTGCTCAAGCACGCCGGCCCGGTGGACGTCCGGGTCGCCGTCCGCGCCGACGCCGGGCAGCTGCTGATCGAGGTCGAGAACGACCCGCCCGCCCCTGACCACCGGCCCGCCCCCGGCCACTGGCCGGTCCCCGGCAGCGGGCGAGGGCTGATCGGCATGCGGGAACGGGCGGCGGCCTTCGACGGCACCCTGGACGCCGGGCCGCGGGCCGACGGCGGGTGGCGGCTGCGCGCCACACTGGATGCGCGGGTGGTGGCGGCGTGAGCGTACGGGTGCTGGTCGTCGACGACCAGGAGATCGTCCGGACGGCGCTGCGGCTGGTCATCGACCGGCGCGAGGGGCTGACGGTGGTCGGCGAAGCCGCCGACGGGGGGCGGGCGTTCGCGCTCGCCGTCGAACTGCGGCCCGACGTCGTACTGATGGACATCCGGATGCCCGGCACCACCGGCATCGAGGCCACCCGCCGGATCACCACCGAGTGGCCCGGCCCGGAGCCGGCGCCGCGGGTCCTGCTGCTCACCACCTTCGACCTGGACGAGTACGTGCACGAGGCGCTGCGGGCCGGCGCGCACGGCTTCCTGCTGAAGAACAGCGCCCCCGAACAGCTGGCCCGGGCGATCCGGGCCACCGCCGCGGGCGAGTCCGTGCTCGCGCCGAGCGTCACCCGCCGCCTGATCGACACCCTCACCGCGCTGCCGCCCGCCCTATTGCCAACACTTGACGATGCGTTGGTAAAAACTCCGTCCGTCGAGCTGCTCACCGAACGGGAGCTCCAGGTGCTGGTGCTGGTTGCCCGCGGCCTGTCCAACGCCCGGATCGGTGACGCGCTCGGCCTGAGCGAGGCGAACGTGAAGAGCCGCGTCAACCGGATCCTCAGCCGCCTCGGACTGGAGAACCGCGTTCAGGCCGCGCTCTTCGCCCACAAGGCTGGACTGAGCTGACGGAGCATCAGCGCAACAGTCCAGGTGAGGATTCGGTGTGCGCGGCTGCCGCACCCAGCCCGCAGACCGTATGGTTCGTCCCGCGCACCCGACGGGGGAAGGGAAGGGCAGGTGCAGCCACTCGACGGGATGGATCCGCGGCAGGTCGGGCCGTACACGCTGGTGGGCCGACTCGGGGCCGGCGGCATGGGTGCGGTGTACCTGGGGCGGTCGGCCGGCGGGCGGGCCGTCGCCGTCAAGGTGGTTCGGCCGGAGCTCGCCGAGGACACCGAGTTCCGGCAGCGCTTCCGGCAGGAGGTGGCCGCCGCGCGGCGGGTCTCCGGCGCGTTCACCGCGGCCGTGGTGGACGCCGACACCGAGGCCGCGCTGCCGTGGATGGCCACCGCCTTCGTCCCCGGACTGTCGCTGCGGCAGGTCGTCGAACGGCACGGCCCGCTGCCCGTCGCCACCGTCCGCACACTGGCCGCCGGGCTCGCCGAGGCGCTCGGCGAGGTGCACCGCGCCGGGCTGATCCACCGCGACCTGAAGCCCGGCAACGTGCTGCTCGCCCTCGACGGGCCGCACGTCATCGACTTCGGCATCTCCCGGGCCGCCGACGCCGGCGGGCTGACCACCACCGGCTCCGTCATCGGCTCCGCGCCGTACATGTCCCCCGAACAGGCCCTCGGCGAGCCGCTCACGCCCGCCGGCGACGTGTTCTCGCTCGGCTCCACCCTGGCGTACGCGGCCCTCGGCCGGAACCTGTTCGGCGAGGGCGCCGGCGCGGCCGTGCTGTTCCGGATCGTCAACACCGAACCCGACCTCGGCGAACTCCCCGCCGAACTGCGCCCATTGGTCACCGCCTGCCTCGCCAAGACCCCCGCGCACCGGCCGACGCCCCGCCAACTCGTCGCCCACGTCGCCCAGTCCGGGCACCCCACCGACCCGGACGGCTGGCTGCCACCCGCCGTCGCCACCGAGGTGCGCGCCGTCCGCGCCGTACTCACCGCGCCGCCCGCACCACCGCCGATGCCCCCGCCCGCCCCCTCGGACGCACCCATCGACCAGCCACCACCGGCCCGCCGGATCGGCCGCCGCACGCTGCTCGGCCTCGGCGGCGCCGTGCTGGTCGCCGGCGGGGCCGGAACCGCGTTCGCGCTGATCAACCGCGACCGCGACCGCGGCTCCTCGACCGGCAAACAGACCGCCGCCCCGCCGGTACGGCCGAGCGCGGACGTCCCGGAAGCCGTCCCGCTCTGGCAGAACCGGGACGCCAACCTGCCGTGCGTCCAGCTGCTGTCACTGGACGGCGTGGTGGTCGGCATCACGCCCCGGCAGGTGTGGGCGGTCGGCGGCGACGGCAAGCCCAAGTGGACGCTGGACGCCGGTACGACGGGCGTCAGCTTCGCCCTCGGCTCGGGCGTGCCCACGCCCGTCGCCGGGTTCGACGGCCACCGCATCCACCTGGCCGGCCTGGGCAGCACGGGTGTCCCGGGCAGCATGGCGACCCTCCTGCTCGCGATCGACCCGGCCGAGGGCAAGACCGACGGGAAGGTGACGCTCGACCAGCCGCATGCGGCCGGGGTGCTCCGCTTCGCCGGGATCCGCAGCGGCACCGCGTACGTGATCGGCCTGGGCCAGGGCCAGCACCAGGACGGCAGCAACATGTGGGCGATCGACCTGGCCGGGCGGCGCACCGCCTGGTTCCACGGCGACGACGCGCTACTGGTGGAAGCGGCCCTGCTGCCCGGGAGCGACCGGGTCCTGGTCTCCACCGCCGACCGCCTCAAGGCCATCGACGGCTCGGGCACCGTCACCTGGCAGGCCGGCATCCAATCCTTCGGCATCGCCGCCGGTGGCGGCTGGTTCCTCACCCCCGACAAGGAGGGCACTCTCACCGCCCTCGACCCTGCCACCGGCAAAGCCGCCTGGAACGTTCGCGGCATCACCACCCCCCGCCTGGGCGGCAGCGCCTACGCGCACGGCCCCGACGACAGCCTGCTCCACTGCCAGTGGACCGACGCCGACGGCGAGTTCTCCATCGGCGCCGTCGACCTGAAGAGCGGCGCCCCGCGCTGGAAGACCCCCCTCCCGCCCGACGGCAACGGCATCGGCAACGGCGCCTACGGCGCCGACCTGCTCCACGCCGACGACACCCTCTACCGGATCGGCCGTGACTCGGTCGTCTGG
The DNA here is from genome assembly GCF_042873545.1 of Kitasatospora sp. NPDC004615. NCBI lineage: Bacteria > Bacillati > Actinomycetota > Actinomycetes > Kitasatosporales > Streptomycetaceae > Kitasatospora > Kitasatospora sp. NPDC004615. Next base: position 1,125,129 of record NZ_JBIALQ010000001.1, on the reverse strand, counting down.
GCCCTCGACCCCGCCACCGGCAAGCCCCGCTGGAAGTACTCCGGCTACAAGGGCACCGACCCCGCGACGCTGACCTGGACGGCCGGCGCGGGACGGCTGTGCGTCTCCGCGCCGAAACCGTCGATCCTCACCGCCCTGCCCGCGAAGGCGAGTTGACGACAGTGAATCCGCTCGGCCCGACCGGTCCCGGCGCGGCGAACCGGACGGCCTGTGCGCGCCGCCGGTGCCTAGGGCCTGTCTTCAAACCCCCGCCTGCCCCACAACGCCTGGCACGCACTCTCGCCGCACCGGGCGAAAGGCCAAGTACACCCAGTACGAGGCCTTCCACCCGGCACGCCGAGAGCACGCACCAGACGCCGCGGGGCTGCGACGCGGATTTGAAGACAGGCCCTAGCCGTCCCGTGTCCCTCCACCCTCACCATCCTGCCTTCGAAAGCGAGTTGACGACGATGCACCCGCTCGCCCCGACCGACCCCGCGCAGGTCGGCCCCTACCTGCTGCTCGGCCGGCTCGGCGCGGGCGGCATGGGCGCCGTCTACCTCGGCCGGTCGGCCGGCGGCCGGACCGTCGCGATCAAGCTGATCCGGCCCGAACTCGCCGACGACCAGCGGTTCCGGGCCCGCTTCCGGCGCGAGGTCTCGGCCGCCCGCACCGCGTCCTCCGCGTTCACCGCCCCCGTCGTGGACGCCGACCCGGACGCGCCGCTGCCCTGGCTCGCCACCGCGTACATCCCCGGCATCCCGCTGGACGAGGCGGTCCGGCTGGTCGGGCCGTTCCCCGAACCGGTGCTGCGCATCCTCGCCGCCGGCATCGCCGAGGAACTCGCCGCGATCCACGCCGCCGGACTCGTCCACCGCGACATCAAGCCCAGCAACGTGCTGCTCGCCCTCGACGGCCCGCACGTCATCGACTTCGGCATCGCCCGCGCCGCCGACGACAGCGTGCTCACCGCCGAGGGCGCCATCCTCGGCACCCCCTCCTACCTGTCGCCCGAACAGGCCCTCGCCCGGCCGATCGGCCCCGCCGCCGACGTCTTCTCGCTCGGCTCGACCCTGGTGCACGCCGCCACCGGCGCGGGCCCGTTCGGCGGGGGCCTGCCCATCGAGGTGGTCCGCCGGGTCGCCGCCGAGGAGCCCGACCTCAGCGGCGTCCCCACCGGGCTGCGCCTGCTGGTCGCCGCCTGCCTCGCCAAGGACCCGGCCGACCGGCCCACACCGCGCCAACTCGTCGAGTCCCAGCGGCTCGAACCCCAGCCCCCCGGCACCTGGCTGCACCCCGCGCTGGTCGCCGCCGTCGAACGCTCGGCGGCCGTCCTCGCGCCGACGCTGCCCCCACCGCTCCTGCCCACGATGGAACTGCCGCCGCCCGAGCCCGAGTTGAAGCGACCCACGCGGCGGACCCTGCTGTACGGGCTGGCCGGCGGAGCGGTCGCGCTGGCGGGCGGCGGGACGGCGCTGTACCTGACGACAGGCCGGACCACCGACAAGTCGGCTACGGTGAAAGGCAGTTCGTCACCGGCGCGTGACCTCACCGACCCGGAACGCCCGCTGGACACCACCAACATCGCCACCGCACTGTGGACGGTGCCCGTGCCCGAACCGCTCACCCAGATCGTCGGCGACGGCGAGAGCATCCTCACCGTCGACGCCAAGACCATTCGCGGCTTCGACCGCGACGGCAAGCCCCGCTGGGAGCCGAAGACCGCCCAGGGCAACATGCCGGTACTGACGCTCGGGCAAGTCGTCGCCGCCAACGGCAAGGGCTACTACCTCACCCGGGAGCAGAGCGCCCCGCCGAACTTCAGCATTCGCACCTTCCTCAAGGCGATCGACCTGGCCTCCGGCGAAATCGCGTGGACGTACACCAGCGCCGCACTGAACGCCACCTCCGGCGCGGTCTGCGGTGTGCTGGACGGTGTCGTCTACGTCCAGGGCTCCGGCTCGGCCGCCGGGGTCGCCGGCCAGACGATGTTCCTGTGGGCGATGGACACCGCCACCCACGAGAAACGCTGGGAGCAGCGATTCCCGGACGCCGGCCTCGGCACCGGCCGGCTAACCGTCCCCACCACCGGCACCCGCCTGCTCTGGCAGCGGAGCGACATGTCCAACGGCACCTCCACCCTGTCCGGCCTCGACACCCAGGACGCCGGCATCTCCGCCTGGCACCAGAGCCCGCCCGGCACCACCCTCGGCGCGGGACCCCTCGTCCAGCCCTTCACCGACGGCCCGCACAGCTCCGGCGGTGGCCACCTCCTCTACCTCGCCGACCGGGTCTACGCCCTCAACCCGGCCGACGGGACGGTGGCGTGGAAGACCGAGGCCACCATGACCTACCAGGCGGTGGTGGCGAACGCCGACGGCTCGACCGTCTTCGCCGCGGGCATCGACTACAAGACCCTCGCCGTCAAGGTCCAGGCCCTGAACGCGACCGACGGCACCGTCCGCTGGGCCGGCACCCTTCCCGCCGGCGCCCTCATCACCAACCTCGGCGCCCAGTTCGCCGACGACACCCTCTACCTCTGGCTCCACGGCAAGACCTGGGCCCTCGACCCCACCACCGGCAATGCCCGCTGGACCTACGGCTTCCAAGCCACCACCACCGCCCTCACCGTCCCCCTCTGGGCCGGAGGCGGCCGCGTCTACGGCCCCGCCGAAGGCGGCCTGACGGCCGTCGCCGCCACCGGCAAGGCCTGACCGGCCCGCCGATGGGCATCGGTGCTGGTCACGGGCGCGGTCGGGCGGGTGTGTGGCCCGGTAGCCTGGGCGGGTGGATGCGATTTTGGTGAGTGCTTGTCTGTGTGGGGTGCCGTGTCGGTTCGACGGGCGGGACAAGGCGTCGGAGGCGCTCGCGGGGGTGTTGGAGGGGCGGCGGGTGGTGGCGTTCTGCCCGGAGGTGGCGGGCGGGCTGGAGACGCCGCGGCGGCCGGCGGAGCTGGTCGGGGGTGACGGGCACGACGTGCTGGACGGGACGGCGCGGGTGGTGGACGACGGCGGGCGGGACGTGACGGCGGAGTTCGTGGCGGGGGCCGAGCGGGCGCTGGTCGCGGCGCAGCGGGCGGGGTGCACGGAGGCGGTGCTGATGCCGCGGAGCCCGTCGTGCGGCCGGGGCAAGGTCTACGACGGCTCGTTCGCGGGCGCGCTGGTGCCGGGCGACGGCGTGACGGCGGCGCTGCTGGAGCGCAACGGGATCACGGTGCGGCCGGCGCCCGGGGTCTGAGTCGGCGTGGCTCTGCCCGTGGCTAATCTGCGGCGGGCAGAGAAGCGTCTGCGAGGGGTCGTTCGGGGTGAACAGTGGAGTGGAAGACGCGCTCCGGCCCCGAGGAGGAAACCCCGATGAGTCCGTTCCCACCCCGTGCGGAGGACGGCGACACTCCGCCCAGTCGCTTCGACGACCACCTCGCGGCGCAGCTCCTCGCGCAGCGGATCGTCCTGCTCGGCACCCAGGTCGACGAGGTGTCGGCGAACCGGGTGTGCGCGCAGCTGCTGCTGCTCTCCGCGGAGGACCCGCGCACCGACATCAGCCTGTACATCAACAGCCCGGGCGGGTCGGTGACGGCGGGCCTGGCGATCTACGACACCATGCGGCTGATCCCGAACGACGTCTCGACGCTGGCGATGGGTTTCGCCGCCAGCATGGGGCAGTTCCTGCTGACGGTGGGCGCCGCCGGCAAGCGGTTCGCGCTGCCGAACGCGCGGATCATGATGCACCAGCCGTCGGCGGGCATCGGCGGCACCGCCTCGGACATCGAGATCCAGGCGGAGAACCTCGAGTGCACCAAGAAGGCGATCGAGCGGATCACGGCCGCGCACACCGGCCAGAGCGAGGACACCATCGCCAGGGACGGCGACCGCGACCGCTGGTTCACGGCCGAACAGGCCCGGGAGTACGGGATGGTGGACCAGGTGGTGGAGTCGCTGGCGGACATCCGTCCGGCCGCGAACCGTCGACGGATGGGGTTGTGACATGGGCTCGTACACGGTTCCCTACGTCATCGAGAAGACGGCTCAGGGCGAGCGGTCCTACGACGTGTTCAGCCGGCTGCTGAACGAGCGGATCATCTTCCTCGGCACCGAGATCGACGACGGCGTCGCCAACGTGGTGATCGCGCAGCTGCTGCACCTGGAGTCGGCGAGCCCGGGGGAGGAGATCGCGATCTACCTCAACTCGCCCGGCGGATCGTTCACTTCACTGATGGCGATCTACGACACCATGACCTTCGTGCAGTCGCCGATCTCGACGTTCTGCGTCGGCCAGGCGGCGTCCACGGCGGCCGTCCTGCTGGCGGGCGGCGACCCCGGGCGGCGGTTCGTGCTCCAGCACTCGCGGGTGCTGCTCGGCCAGCCGGCCAGCGGCGGCCGGCAGGGGACGGTCTCGGACCTGAGCCTGGCGGCGAAGGAGATGCTGCGGATCCGCTCGCAGGTCGAGGAGGTACTCGCCCGGCACACCCACCACGACCCGGCGACGCTGCGCGCGGACATGGACCGCGACAAGGTGTTCACCGCCGAGGAGGCCGTCGCCTACGGCCTGGCCGACGAGGTGCTGAACCGGCGCCTGGTCCTGGCCTGACGCACCGAGAACCGGCCGGTGCGGCGGCCAACTTCCGTCGTGTCGGCCAGCGTTGCTCGGGCGGCCAACTGCCGCCGTGCCGGCCGGCGTTGCTCAGGCGGCCAATCGCCGCCGTAGCGGCCGTTGTTCAGGCGGCCAGGCAGAGCCCGTTGTACGGCGCGGCGGGCGCGGCGCGGCGGATCTGCGAGTAGCGGACCAGGTCGTCCTGGGCGAGCGACAGCAGATCGCCGAGCCCCAGCCCGAGCGCGCGCGCGGCGGCCGCGAGCACCTCCGAGGAGGCCTCCTTGCGGCCGCGCTCCAGCTCCGACAGGTACGGCATGGAGATCCGCGCCGCCTCCGAGACGTCCTTCAACGTCCGCTGCTGGGCGAGCCGTTCACGCCGCAGCACACCACCGACCACATCACGCCACAGCGGCTCCTTCACCGCCGCCGGCTGCTTGGCCGCCCCGCCCTGCGGGCGCAGCGGGATGACGCGGGCTTCGTTCTGGCCTTGAGTGCTCACCACTTCAGCGTAGACATCCCGCGCGCGAGCGGAAGGGAGCGGCGTTCTGCTGTGGGTGAAGTGCGGAAGCGGAAGGGTAGTTGACGGATGCTCAGTGCGGGTCGCCCAGGAGGTAGCTGACGTAGTGCAGGACGGTGAACCAGCAGGACTCGGGATTCTCCATCGCGAGGGGATCGACCCGGCGCATCGTCCGCAGCAGCCTTGCCTCGGCGCCCGCGGGGTCGAGCTCGTCCGTACCGGCGTCGGGGTCGTAGGCCGGTCGTTCCTCCTCCAGGGCGTGCAGGAAGAAGGCGAGGGCGTCGACCGTGCTGTTGAGCAGGTGCGGAGTGCCACCCTCCGGGATGCAGTAGACGATGCCGGTGGTGACGTCGACCATCACGTCGTCCAGCCGGATACTGCCGAGAGTCAGCCAGACCGACATGTCGAACGGGCAGCTCGGGTACCGGCCGGCGACGCGCTGCCAGGCCTCGCCGCCGATCCGCAGGTCGCCGTCGACCATCAGCTGGTCGGTCTCGAACCAGCCCATCCGGTCCGGCAGTCCGACTTCGCCCAGGAACTCCCGGGTCGCCCGGTGGGTGATGCCGTCGAGCAGGTGGTCGGCCGGAGTGACCAGTTCCTCCGCGCCGAAGACCGACTCCATCGCCTTCCGGTCGATCAAGGGGCTCATGGAACTCCGCACTTCCGCCGGGGCCTCGGGTTGGCCAAATGGTCCGACGGGCAGTTTAGTTGGCGTTATTTGCAGGTCGGAATGCGGCGCGGAAGGACGAACACCCATGGTTGATCTCTATGAGCCGATGCACCCCTACGACACCGGTTTCCTGGACACCGGAGACGGCAACCGCATCTACTACGAGCAGCTCGGCAACCCCGAGGGCAAGCCCGCGCTGTACGTGCACGGCGGGCCCGGGGCGGGGTTCCCGAAGCGGCCGACCCGGGCGTGGGACCCGGAGTCCTACCGGGTGATCCGGTACGACCAGCGCAACTGTGGGCTCAGTACGCCGCATGCCAGTGATCCGGCGGCGGACATGGCGCTGAACACCACGCAGCACCTGATCGACGACATCGAGCGGCTGCGCGAACACCTCGGTGTGGAGCGGTGGTTGCTGGACGGCGCGTCCTGGGGGTCGACGCTTATCCTGGCTTACGCGCAGCAGCACCCGGAGCGGGTCAGTGAGATCGTCATCCAGGCGGTCACCACCACCCGCCGGGCCGAGACCGACTGGCTGTACCGGGGCGTCGGCGGGTTCCGGCCCGAGGCGTGGGACCGGTTCCGGGACGGCGTCCCGGAGGGCGAACGGGGCGGTGACGTCTACCAGTTGCTGGCGGCGTACGCGCGGCTGATGGAGCACCCGGACCGGGCGGTGCGGGAGAAGGCCGCCAACGAGTGGCTGGCGTGGGAGGACGCGGTCATCGAGGGCGAGCCGAACGGCATCCCTGGGATGTACAGCAACCGCGAGATGGACGACCGGATCGCCTTCGTCCGGATCTGCTCGCACTTCTTCAGCAACGGCGCCTGGCTGGAGGAGGACCAACTGCTGCGGGAAGCCGACAAGTTGGCGGGCATCCCGGGCGTGCTGGTGCACGGCCGGTACGACATGGGCTGCCCGGTGCAGACCGCGTGGGAGCTGGCGAAGGCCTGGCCGGACGCGAAGCTGCACATCTTCGACGACTCCGGGCACGTGGGGAGCCAGGACATGGCCGCGACCGTCCGGCAGGCGCTGGAGGACTTCAAGCACCGCAGGTAGCAGGCGCGTTGACGCCCCGCCAGGCAGGGCATGGCGGGGCATCGGCGGTGCTACTTCTGCCAGCCGACCGAGGTGATCACGGTGTCGGCGAGGCTGCCGGCGCCGTAGTTGGCCAGGCCCTTGCGGACGGCGACGATGCTGGGGCGCTGGTAGAGCTCGACGGTGTGGGCGAGCTCCCAGATCTTCACGTCGGCCTGGTTGTAGAGCTCGTCGGCCTTCGCGGGGTCGAGGGTGGCGGCGGCGGTGCGCAGCAGGTTGTCGATCTCGGGGGTGCTCAGCTTGGAGTAGTTGCCGAACACGTTGTCGCCCTGCGGGGCACGGTAGAGCGGCACCGTCTTGGAGAGCGGGAAGGAGTTCGTGTTGCGCCAGCTGGCCAGGTCGAACTTGCCCTGGTCGATGTACTTGGAGAAGTACTCCTTGCTGGGCACCTTGTCGACGGTGACCTTGACGCCGACCTGCTGGAGCATGTTCTGGGTGGCGGCCGCCAGGTCGATCTGGGCCTGGTTGGAGGCGTCGTTCAGCACGTAGTGGAGCTCCAACGGCTGTCCGTCCTTGCTGCGGGTGCCGCCGGAGTCCTTCCAACCCGCCTCGTCCAGCCACTTCTTGGCGGTCGTCGGGTCGTACGTCACCCAGTCGCCGGCGTTGGCCTTGTACCCGTTCTGGTTGGTCATGAACAGGTGGCTGTCGAGCGGTTTGAACTCCACCGGGACGCCCTTGTTGGCGACCTTGATCAGCGCGGTGCGGTCCAGTGCCTTGCCGAGCGCCTGACGGACCTTCTGGTCGGCGAGCACGCCGTTGCCGCCGAAGGAGATGTGCACCTCGTCCCACGGAGTGCCGGTCCGGATCACCGAGTCCTTGGCGTCCTTGAGCTGGCCGTAGGAGGCGGCGGCGCCCGCGGACGCGAAGTCGATCTCGTTGTTGAGGTAGGCCTGGGTGATCGCGGCGGCGTCGAGGACCCGGAAGGTGATCCGGTCGAGCTTCGGCTTCGGACCCCACCAGCGGGGGTTGGGGGTCAGCGTGATGGTCTGCGCGGTCTTGTCGGCGTTGGCGAGCACGAACGGGCCGCCGAAGACCGGGACCTTCTCGATCCAGCCCTCGTTGAAGGCCTGCGGGGTGGAGAGCCCGGAGGCGGGCAGCAGCGGGCTGAACAGGCTCTGCCAGTCGGCGTACGGCTGCGAGAAGGTCACCTTGACCTCGCTCGCGTCGGCACCCTGCTCGACGCCGGAGATCTGCTCGTAGCCGGAGGAGTCGGCCAGGTTGTACGCCTGGTCCTTGCCGTTGGAGGCCTTCCAGACCGCCTCGAAGTCCTTGTAGCTCAGAGCCGTTCCGTCGGACCAGACCGCCTTCGGGTTGAGCTTGTACGTCACCACCTGCGGCGAGGTGGAGGTGACCTGCGCGGAGACCAGGTACTCGGGGACGGGGTGGTAGACGCCCTTGGCGTCGGAGCGGAAGAGCTTGGCCTCCACGTAGCCCATGATCTCCACCGCGTCGCCGTAGTTGCCGTCGACCTGGTACGGATTCCACTGGGTGATCCACTGCTGGAGCGGTTCGCGCAGCTCGCCGCCGTCTCTGACGTTCTCCAGCGGCTGCGGGTTGTTGTCCTCGGCGTCCACGGTCGGTGCCACGGTCTTGGCGACGTCGCCCCCCGAGCCGCTCTGGCTGCTGCAGGCGCTCGCGGCCAGGAGCGCGGCGAGGGCGGCGGCGACGGCGCGGCCGATTCGGCGGGTGGCGGGCGATGTGTCCATCGGCGGAGTCCTCGGGGTCTCGGAGGCGTGCGGAGGCGTGCGGAGGGTTTTGGCGAGTCTTCGGGCGTCGTCAGGTGTGGCGATGCTTGATCGTGGGCAGCCAACTCGATGCCGGCGGGCCGAACGTAACAGCCCATCAGCCGCCCCCACCAGGGTGATGCGCGGAACTGATCGAAACGAAACGGAGCGAAACACCGCCGCAACACCCCGTCCGTACCCGTCTGATCAGCTGTGACCAGCGGGTTCGCCGGAACGGGCGAACCGCCGACACGATCGACCCTGGACGGGCCGGTCGCGCGTGGCGTACAACTGCTGCGCGAATGTGCGCCAAAGTCCGTACTAGCGAAGGCAAATGACCATGTTCAGCAGGTGTGCGAACCAGGCCGGAGGTGCGCCGTGACGGGCTACCTGGCCAGGCGGCTCGGCTACTACGTCGTCCTGCTGACCGCCGCGGTGTTCCTGGCCTACGCGCTGACCGGCACCGCGCTCGGCCCGCGCGCCTACTTCGAGGCCAAGCAGCCGCGCCCCTCCGCCGCCTCCGTCGACCGGCAGCTGACCGCGCTCAACCTCAACGACCACACCCCCGTGGTCGAACGCTTCGCCACCTGGGCGGACGGCGTCCTGCTGCACGCCGACCTCGGCCGCACCATCCACGACACCTCCGTCAACGACGAGTTCGGCCGCCGGATCTGGGTCTCACTGCGGCTGCTGCTCGTCGGCAGCGTCCTCGGCATGCTGCTCGGCGTGGCCGCCGGCGCATGGAGCGCGGTCCGGCAGTACCGGCTCTCCGACCGGGCACTCACCGTGCTGTCCTTCGTGCTGCTCTCCACCCCGGTGTTCCTGCTCGCCCTGCTGCTCAAGAACGGCGCCATCGCCGCCAAGAACGCGGCCGGCCACGACGTCATCCCGTTCACCGGCTACGAGACACCCAACCTCTCCGGCGGCCTCGGCACCCACCTCGCCGACTGGGGCCTGCACCTGCTGCTGCCCACCCTCTCGCTCGCCCTCGGCGGCCTCGCCACCTACAGCCGCTACCAGCGCTCCACCATGCTCGACGTCCTCGGCGCCGACTACCTGCGCACCGCCGAAGCCAAGGGACTCACCCGCACCCGCGCCCTGCTCAAGCACGGCCTGCGCACCGCGATCATCCCGATGACCACGATGTTCGCCTACGCCTTCCTCGGCCTGTTCACCGGCGCCGCCTTCACCGAAACCATCTTCGGCTGGCACGGCATGGGCGAGTGGTTCATCCAGGCCGTCAACGAACAGGACGTCAACTCCGTCGTCGCCGTCAACCTCTTCGCCGCCGTCGTCGTCCTCGCCGCCGGCTTCCTCGCCGACGCGCTGCACGCTGCGCTCGACCCCCGAGTGAGGACGGCATGAGCGGGATGCGAAACCAGAGGAAGCACAACCAGGGGCGCTGGGGGTACCCCCAGCGAAGCGAGGTGGCGGAACTGCGCGACGCGGGCTGGTGGCTCACCCATGGCCACACGACGCAGAAGGCTGCGCCCTGCGGGCGTGTCCGAGGGAGGGCTGCATGAGCGCCGAGCTGGTGGAACAGACTGTCGCGGCGCAGACCGATCAGCGGGTGCCCGCAGGCCGCCTCCGGCTTGCCACCCGGCGACTGGCAGGCTCCCGCGGAGCGGTTCTCGGCCTGGTGGTCATGGTGCTGCTCTTCCTGCTGGCCTTCCTCGGCCCGTACCTCACCCCCTGGGACTACTCCACCCCCGACTACACCGCGCTGCGCCAACCCCCGTCCCCGCAGCACTGGTTCGGGACGAACGGTCTCGGCCAGGACGTGTTCGCGCAGACCGTCCGCGGGCTCCAGAAGTCGCTGGTGATCGGCCTGCTGGTGGCTGTGCTCTCCACCGGCCTGGCCTCGCTCGTCGGCGCCTGCGCGGGGTACTTCGGCGGCTGGACGGACCGGCTGCTGACCTTCCTGGTCGATCTGATGCTGATCTTCCCGGCGTTCCTGGTGATCGCGGTGATCTCGCCCCGACTGCGCGGCAGCGGCTGGATCGCGTTCGTGCTGCTGCTCGCGGTCTTCAACTGGATGATCACCGCCCGGGTGATCCGTTCGATGACGCGGTCCCTGCGGGAGCGCGAATTCGTGGTCGCCGCACGGTTCATGGGCGTCGGGCCGTTCCGGATCATCTGGCGGCACATCCTGCCGAACGTCTCCTCGTTCCTGATCATCGACGCCACGATCACCGTCGGCGGCGCCGTGATGAGCGAGGCCGCGCTCTCCTACTTCGGGTTCGGTGTGCGCCCGCCCGACGTCTCGCTCGGCACCCTGCTGGCGGCCGGTGCCAGTGACGCCCCCGTCTTCCCCTGGCTGTTCTACTTCGCGGCCGGCCTGCTGGTGCTGTTCGTGCTCGCCGTCAACCTGGTCGGCGACGGCCTGCGCGACGCCCTCGACCCCACCGCCGCGGCCGGACGCAGGCCCTCCCGCCGTGCACAGGGCCGAAAGAACCGAAAGACCGCCACCCCCTCGCGTCGGAGCACCCCTTGACCACCCCGCTGCTCGCCGTCCGCAACCTCACCGTCGACTTCGGGGACCACCCGGCGGTCCGCGGCGTCGATCTCGACCTGCGTCGCGGGGAGACTCTCGGCCTGGTCGGCGAGTCCGGCTCCGGCAAGTCCGTCACCGCGCTCGCCGTGCTCGGCCTGCTGCCCGGCACCGCCCGGATCGGCGGATCGGTCCAGCTTGACGGCCGCGAACTGGTCGGCCTGCCCGCCCGGCAGCTGGCGGAGATCCGCGGCCGGCGGATCGCCATGGTCTTCCAGGACCCGCTGTCCGCGTTCACCCCGGTCTACCGGATCGGCGACCAGATCGCCGAGGCGGTCAGGGTTCACCAGGCCGTCGGCAAGGCCGCCGCCCGCAAGCGCGCCGCCGACCTGCTCGACCTGGTCGGCATCCCCGACCCGGCCCGCGCCCTGGACGCCTTCCCGCACGAGTTCTCCGGCGGCATGCGGCAGCGCGCGATGATCGCCATGGCGGTCGCCAACGACCCGGACATCCTGCTCGCCGACGAACCCACCACCGCCCTCGACGTCACCATCCAGGCCCAGGTGCTGGACGTGCTGCGCACCGCTCAGCGGGAGACCGGCGCCGCTCTCGTCCTGGTCAGCCACGATCTGGGCGTGATCGCGGGCAGCGCCGACCGGGTCGCCGTCATGTACGCCGGACGGATCGTCGAAACCGCCCCCGTGGACGAGCTGTTCACTGCACCACGCCACCCCTACACACTCGGCCTGATCGGCGCCGTCCCCCGCCTCGACGGTCGCGGCGGACCGCTGGTGCCGATCCCCGGCCGCCCGCCTGCCGCCGGTGAACTGCGCGGCGCCGGCTGCCCGTTCGCCGACCGCTGCCCGCTGGTCGAGGATCGCTGCCGCACCGCCGAACCGCAACTCGTCGACGACACAGGCCACTTGGCCGGCGGACGTCCGGCCGGTGGCAGCGCGCACCCGGCTGCCGAGACGCAACCTGCCGGTGCCGATGGCCGTGAGGCCGTCGAACCAGCACCGGCCGACGACGGCCGGGTGGCATCCGAGCCGCAACCCGCCGACTTCGGCGTGCACTTGGCCGCGTGCGTGCGCGCAGCGCATCTCGCCGCCACCCGGCCCGCCCCCGCCGAGGTCTACCCCGTCCCCGCGGTGCCCGCCGCCGAGGCCCGGCCGCGCGAGGAACGCGAGAGCGTGCTGGCCGTCACCGGCCTCACCCGCAGCTTCCCCCGCTACCGCGGCAGCCTGCTGCGCCGCCGGATCGGCGAGACCTTCGCCGTGGACGGCGTCGACCTCGACATCAGGCGCGGCGAAACCCTCGGCCTGGTCGGCGAGTCCGGCTCCGGCAAGTCCACCACCCTGTACGAGGTCCTCAAGCTGGCCGCCCCGCAGGGCGGGCGGATCGAGCTGCTCGGCCAGGACACCGCCCAGCTCGACCGGGCCACCGCGCACCGGCTGCGCTCCCGTGTCCAGATCGTCTTCCAGGACCCGGCGGCCTCCCTCGACCCGCGGATGCCGGTCGGCGACGTGATCGCCGAACCGCTGCTCGCCCAGCGCACCCCCGCCGGGGACGCTCGCCGCCGGATCCCCGAACTGCTGCGCCAGGTCGGCCTGGACCCGGCACACGCCGACCGCTACCCGCACGAGTTCTCCGGCGGCCAGCGCCAGCGGATCTCCATCGCCCGCGCCCTCGCCGTCCGCCCCGACCTGCTGGTCCTCGACGAGCCGGTCTCCGCGCTCGACGTCTCCGTGCAGGCCGGAGTGCTCAACCTGCTCCAGCAGCTGAAGGCCGAACTCGGCCTCGCCTACCTGTTCGTCTCCCACGACCTGTCCGTGGTGCGGCACTTGGCCGACCGGGTCAGCGTCATGTACCTCGGCCGCACGGTGGAGACCGGCACCGTGGAGCGGGTCTTCGCCGCGCCCCGCCACCCCTACACCCGCGCCCTGCTCGCCGCCGTCCCGCTGCCCGACCCGGCCGCCGAACGCGCCCGCCCCCGGCTGCTGCTGGCCGGCGACCCGCCGTCGCCCGCCGAACGCCACCTCGGCTGCCCGTTCCGCGCCCGCTGCCCCGTCCACGCCGCGCTCGCCCCCGAGCAGCGCACCCGCTGCGCCACCGAGCAGCCGGTCGCCGTCCCCGCCGCCCCCGGCGTGGACCACGCGGCCGCCTGCCACTTCCCGGACGGCGCCTGACAGGACGGGGCCTGACGGGTCGACGCCTGACGGATCGACGCCTGACGGCCGGGGCCTGACAGCTCGTCGGTCGGTGAATTCCGCCGAGTCGAATTGGCGGATTCGGCTTTCGAGAATGCTTGCGGCACTCGGGGCCCGGATCATAGGCTGTTCGACACCGACGCCATTTCGTTGAAAAGGGGTGTTCCCGTGTCCGACCGGCACGAGCTCTTCCAGTTCCTCACGGCCGACAGCAAGGTGAACGGGGTTCCGGCGACGAACTACCTCTCGACCACCTATTTCCTGGCGAAACTCGCCTCCGAGTGCGACCCGTCGGACGTGGAGCACGACATTTCGCACAAGGTGCCGGGCGTCCGGGTGGTGGACACCCGCAGTGCCGAGTCCTACCGGGAGGCGCACATCCCGGGCGCGCTGAACCTGCCGCACCGGGATCTCGGGCCGGAGCACGTGACCGGCCTGGACCGCGAAGTCACCTACGTGACCTACGGGTTCGGGCCGGACTGCAACGCCGGGACGAAGGGCGCGGCGAAGCTCGCGGTGCTCGGGTTCAAGGCCAAGGAGATGATCGGCGGCTTCGAGTACTGGAAGCGCGACGGGTTCCCGGTGGAGTCCGGGAACCCGTCGGACAGCTGAACCGCAATTAATTCTGGAGCCTCGTTCACCGGGAAGGTGTGCGGGGCTCCACGCCTTCCAGGAAATCGGCCCGGAATTTCGCCGCCCGGGAAATGTCCTCGGTGAGGAAATAGGCGCGCAGCCGGCGGTCGTCGGCGGGCAGTTCGGGCGGATATCCGAGAATCAGGCCGGGGTCGTTCAGGGCGGAGAAATTCAGTACCAGGTCGGCCTCGTCGCAGCCGGTCGGGTCGCCGAAGTCCTGCGAGGGCACCGCCCGGAAGCCCATCTTCACCTTGAAGGCGAACAGCCCGACCTGGGTGAGGTGCCCGTACAGGTTGGGCTCGTCGCCGAGGGTGGCGTAACGGAGGCCCTTGGCCCTGGCGGTGCGCATCGCGGTGAAGTAGAGGGCGCGCGACAGGCTCGCCTCCCGGCGCCAGTACTCGGTGACGGCGGAGAACCGGACCCGGATCGCCGAGACGTCCGGGCACTCGGCGACCAGGCAGCCGCCGACCAGTTCCTCGCCCTCGAAGGCGAACACCCCGAAGTACTTCTGCGGGCCGTGCAGCACGGCCTCCCGATGGCGCTTGGCGTAGGGCACGCCGAACTGCATCTGGGAGACCCGCTGCTCGTAGAGGGCGAGGAAGCGGTCCAGGGTGTCGGCGTCGACCTGGTCCTGGACCTCCTCGCGCAGGACGGCGGCGCGGCGGCGGGCGCGCAGGATGTCGCGGCGGGGGTTGGCCTCCAGCCGGGCCAGGAAGTGGTCCTCGTCGGGGCCGAGTTCGGCGAGCCAGGTCAGCATCTCGGGCTTGACCACGAAGCCGGCCGCCCGCAGGGCGTCGATCCGGTCGGCGGGCGGCCGGAGCATCCGGACCACGTCGATGTGGCGATCGCTCGATGTCCAGGGCCGGGCGTCGAGTTCGTCGGGGTCGATCAGGGCGACGGACAGTCCGTGCTCGTCAATGAGCTTCATGCGGCGTCTTCTTCCACCACTCCTGGCCCTCCGGCGGAAGGCTCGGGATCGGGTCGTAGTAGGGGTGGGCGCGGCCGCCGGCCGCCGGGTCGGCGGCTTCCAGCGGGGTGAGGTAGTTCTTCGTCCAGTAGGAGATGCCGCGTTGGCGGTCGTAGGAGTCGACCTGGTCGACCCAGCGCTTGCCGACGAACGGGACGTCGCAGACGATCCGCGGGGTGGCGAAGCCGGGGAGGTAGCCCATCATGCCGCGCTGGAGCGCCTGCGCCTCCCACAGCGCGACCCGCCAGTGCTCGCTGTTGGGGATCATGTCGCAGAGGTAGAAGTAGTACGGCATGATGCCGGCGCCGTCGAGCAGCCCGAAGCTGAGGTCGAGCAGCGCCTCCACCGAGTCGTTGACGCCGCGCATCAGCACGCCCTGGTTGCGGACGTCGCGCACCCCGGCCTCGAACAGCGCGGTGGCGGCGCGGGCGACCGAAGTCGTCACCGACTGGGCGGCGTTGGCGTGGGTGTGCACGGCGATCTGCACGCCCTGCCGGCGGGCGCGGGCGCAGACCGTGGCGAGGCCGTCCAGGACCTCCTTCTGCAGCCAGTGCTGGGGGAGGCCGACCAGGCCCTTGGTGGCGAGCCGGATGTCGCGGATGTTGGGGATGTCGAGCAGCGCGGTGAGGAAGGACTCCAGGCGCGGCCAGGGCAGGTTGGCGAGGTCGCCGCCGGAGACCACCACGTCGCGGATGCTCGGGTGGGTGCGCAGGAATTCCAGCATCCGGCCGAGCCGGTCGGCGGGGCGCAGGTCGAAGCGGTGCTTGGTGAACTGCGGGGTCGGGTTGCCGACGAGGTCCATCCGGGTGCAGTGGCCGCAATACTGCGGACAGGTGGGTACCAGCTCGGCCAGCACCTTGGTGGGGTAGCGGTGCGTCAATCCTTCGACCGCCCACATCTCGCTCTCGTGCAGCGAGTCCCGGGTGGCGAACGGGTGGGAGGGCCAGCGCGGGTCGCGGTCGGAGAACACCGGGATCATGTAGCGCCGCACCGGGTCGGCGTACAGCGCGTCCAGGAAGCCGGCCTCGCCGGGCGCGAGGTGCGGCACCATCGTGTTCAGCAGCTGCGGGGTGACCAGCATCGACATGGTGGCGCGCTGCTGCTGGTCGCGCACCAGGTCGGCGAGAAAGGAATCGCCGATTCCGGGTCCGAGGACGGCGCCCAGTTGGCGCGCGCTTTTGACGCAGTTGGCGCGTTGCCACTGCGCGGAATCCCATTCGTCGGCGGTGACCTGCGACCAGCCGGGGAATCTCCTCCATTCCGGCTCGACCGGCTCGCGGAATCGGTAGGAATACGGCTGGACGGGTGTTGTCGCCGGGTTGTTGGTCGATGGGCCTGCATTGAGATGGATCGTCATACCGCCCCCGCTTTCAGTCGCCCCGGGGCCATGGTCCTGCGACGGAAAAGGTCGCAGAAATACGCCTCCGGCCATGCCGGGTCGAGTGAGGAGAAAAACAGAGAAGACTGCGGAAAGGAGTGTCGGAACGCCTGTGGAGGGTGATCGCGGCGCCGGGCCGGCCGCTCGGTGCCGTCGCCCCGGCACACACCCGCCAACTGTTCTAACCCAGGTCGGGGCGCCGATCAAGGACCTTCGCGGCACTGTTCCGGTATGGGTGGAGCTTTCACTGTTGGGCCGCCTGGGGCGGCTACCGACCGATCGGTCGGGAGTGTCCGTTTTTGCCCGGTAGGGATTCGGTAAAAACCGCAGGTCAGTTTACTGGGCGCAACATCAACGCAACAATATTACCTTTGAACGCTTGACAGTGGACACGCCGAGCGGGGTAGGTTCATGATCGTGGCAGGGGGAGCCATGGCACGAATCCGCTGCCCTCCAGCCACTTCCGCCAAAAGCGCAAGGATTGGGTCCTACGTTGGCAGTTAAGTGGGCAGACCAGCACGACTTCCAGGCGCTTCTCAAGCGCTCCGAGATCGAGGACAAGCCGGTCCTCCTGGACCTCCACTCACCCGACTGTTCCGGCTGCGGAAATCATGACCGCAGCATTTACTCCGACCCGGAAATCGCCCGGGACATCATGGAGTACACGCTCCCCGTCCGGGTGGTCACCACCGACCCGGACCGGGCCAGCACCGACATCATCAACAACCACATCTTCATCTGGTCGCCGACCGTGCAGCTGCTCGCGCCGGACCAGACCCGCTACCACGAGTGGAACGGCGCCCCGCGCCGCACCCGCCTGTCGGTCGGCTACCAGACGGTGTTCCACGACACCCCGGGACACCTGACCGCCGACAGCTTCAAGGCCCAGCTGCTGGTCGGCCGGGCCAAGGCCGCGCTGCGCAAGCAGAAGTACGGCGAGGCGATCCGGCTGTTCGACGAGGCCACCGCCCGCTTCCCGCAGGACAAGGTCACCGTCGAGGAGGCCGCCCGCTGGCGCAAGGTCGCGCAGAGCGGCGGCACCATCGAGACCTCCTGGTCCCGCCACAGCCAGGTCACCACCTCGCCGCTGGCGGCCGCCGTCGAGCGCTTCGCGCAGACCGTCGCGGTGCTGCCCGACAGCGTCCTGATGAAGGACTGGATCGGCAAGCCCGGCCCCGGCGACTGGCAGTGGTACTCCGACTGCCTGCGCGAGGTCGTCCTGCAGGCCTACCAGGAGCTGTGCGACTTCGCGGTCGTCGCGGAGCGCGAACGTGCCAAGAACGGGCCGGAGTTCAACGACACCCACCGGCTGCTCGGCCAGCACCGCTTCGCCTACCGCGAGTTCCAGTCGCTGTTCGTCGGCGTCCCGGACGCGCTGCTCGACACCACCCCGCTGCGCTCCGAGCGCTCCATCCGCGAGAACCTCGCCCACGTGGTGATGGCCGAGTGGTGGGCCTACCGGCCGCAGATCCTGCACGCGCTGGACCGCGGCCGCAACGGCCTGCCGCCGGAGGTGGTGCCGGCCACCGACACCGTCGCCGAGCACGGCGAGCCGCTCGGCAGCCACGAGAGCCTGCACGAGCTGCTCGCGCTCTACGAGCGCCTGCACCTGCGCAACACGCAGGACTACTCGGAGATCACCGAGAAGGAGCTCGGCATCCGCTCCGCCTGGTGGGAGCTCGGCCCGGTCGAGCTGCGGTTCCGCCTCAAGCGGTACATCTGGCACCCGCGTGACCACGCCGTCTCGATCGACAAGATCCTCGACGCGGCCGGCCACCGGCACACCGCCAACCACCGCTTCGCGTCCCGGCTGTTCAGCGGCCTGGGCACCGCCGAGGCCGCGCTGATCGGCGCCGACGGCTTCATGGCCGACCGGGTCGCCACCCTCGCGGCCACCATCAACGAGCGGGCCGACGAAGCGGCGCGCCTGCTCGGCCAGGTCTCCTGACCTCTCGCACCACCCAGGGCCGGTTCCGCGCCCCCCGCCGGGCGCGGGGCCGGCCCCCCGACCGTGCCGTCACCGAGGAAGGACCGACAACCGTGACCGTGGCAGACGTTGACGTGGAGATCCTCGGCATCGGGGCCGGCCCGGCCAACCTGGCGCTGGCCGTCGCCCTCGAGGAACTCGCCCCCGACCTCGCCCGCCGCACCCTGCTGGTCGAGCAGAACAGCCACACCGTGTGGCAGAGCGGCCTGCTCATCCCCTGGGCGCAGAGCCAGGTCTCCTTCCTCAAGGACCTCGCCACCCTGCGCAACCCGCGCTCCCGCTACACCTTCGTCAACTACCTGCACCAGAGCGGCCGGCTGGACGACTTCATGAGCCTCGGCTCGTTCACGCCCTACCGCAGCGAGATCTCCGACTACCTGCGCTGGGTCGCCGAGGGCCTGGAGCACGTCGCCGTCCACCACCACCGCCGCGCCGTCCGCATCGACCCCGTCCGCGACCCGCAGGGCGCCCTGCGGCGCTGGGACGTGGCGTTCGCCGACGGCAGCACCGTGCGGGCCCGGCACCTGGTGCTGGCCGGCGGCCGCGACCCGCGGATCCCCGAGGTGTTCCGCGACCTGCCCGCCGAACGCGTGGTGCACAGCAGCGTCTACTCCGAGCGGATCGCCGCCCTGCCGCGCGACATCCCGCAGCGGATCGCGGTGATCGGCGGCGCGCAGAGCGCCGTCGAAATGGTGCAGGCCGTCCGGGACGACCTGCCGGGCTGCACCCCGGTGCTGGTGGTCCGCGGCCTCGCCCTCACCCCGTACGTCACCTCCAAGTTCACCAGCCGCTTCTACTCGCCCGCCGCGTCCCGCGAGTTCCACGACCTCGACGAGCCGGCCCGCGCCCTGGTGCTCGCCGAGATGGCCCGCAGCAACTACGCGGGCGTCACCCCCGAACTGCTCGACAGCCTCTACCACCAGCAGTACCGCGACCGGCTGGAGGGCAAGGACGGACTGCGCATCCTCACCGCCACCGAAGTGGTCGCGGCCACCGCCGACCAGGACGGCGTGGTCCTGACCCTGCACGACCGGCTCACCGGCGAGAACACCGAACTCGCCTGCGACCGCGTCCTGCTGGGCACCGGCTACGAACCAGGCATGCCCGCCGCCGTACGTGGGGTAGGAGAAGCGCTGGGGCTGCCCGAACTCACGGTGCAGCGCCGCTACCGGGTCCGCACGGCGGAGGGCGACCACGCCCGCCTCTACCTGCAGGGTGTCAACGAAGCCACCCACGGGATCGCCGACTCGCTGCTCAGCACCATGGCGAACCGGGCCGGCGACATCGTCGCCGACCTTCAGGACGAAGGGGTCTGACCACCCCCGCCCGAAAGGGAGTTGGCACCATGGACATCACGCACCTGCGGGCACGGACGCCCGGCTGCACCGAAACCGCCTTCTTCGACAACGCGGGCGCCGCGCTGCGCACCGAACACGTCACCAACACCGTCATCGACCACCTGACGCTGGAGAGCCGCCTCGGCGGCTACGCCGCGGCCGAGCAGGAGGACGACCGGGTCGAGGCGGTGTACACCTCGGTGGCCCGGCTGCTGAACGCCCGGCCCGAGGAGATCGCCCTGGTGGACAGCGCCACCCGGGCCTGGGACATGGCGTTCTACTCCATCGCGTTCCGCCCCGGCGACCGCATCCTCACCTCGCGCAGCGAATACCCGTCCAACGGCCTGGGGTACCTGCAGGCCAAGCAGCGCTTCGGCGTCTCCGTCGAACCGATCCCCGACGACAAGCACGGCCAGGTCGACCTCGACGCGCTCGCCGAGATGCTCGACCAGGGCGGCGTCCGGCTGGTCGCCGTCAACCACGTGCCGACCTACAACGGCCTGGTCCAGCCCGCCGCCGAGATCGGCGCACTGGCCCGCCGGGCCGGCGCGCTCTACCTGCTGGACGCCTGCCAGTCCGCCGGCCAACTCCCGCTCGACGTACGGGAGATCGGCTGCCACCTGCTGTCCGCCGCCGGCCGCAAGTACCTGCGCGGCCCGCGCGGCACCGGCTTCCTGTACGTCGACCGCGAGGTGGTCACCACCCTGGAGCCGCCGGTGCTCGACCTGCGCGCCGCCACCTGGACCGGCCCCGACAGCTACCAGATCCGCCCCGACGCCCGCCGCTTCGAGAGCTGGGAACGCGGCGTCGCCGACCTGCTCGGCCTCGGCGCGGCCGTGGACGAGGCCCTCGAGCTCGGGATCGGTCCGATCCGCGAACGCATCGACGCCCTCGCCGAACAACTGCGCGCCGGGCTCTCCGCCCTCGACGGCGTCCGGGTGCACGACCGCGGGCAGGTCCGCAGCGGCCTCGTCACCTTCACCAAGGACGGCCGCGACACCCAGCACCTGGTGGACGGCCTGCGCGCCGCCGGAGTGATCACCCTGCTCTCCCGGCCGTCCGCCGCCAAGTTCGACACCCACCCGGAGAAGCCCACCGAGGTGGTCCGCGCCTCCGTGCACTACTACAACACCGACGCCGAAATCGGCCGCCTGCTCGACGGCGTCGCGCAGCTGTGACACCAGGAACCGACCGCGGCACCGGCGCACCACTTGGCGCACCACCCGGCGACCGCACGCGCACCCGCACCGAGGCCAGGCAGCAAGGCATGACGTACCGGTTCTTCACCGTCGACGACACCCGCTCCGGCGAAGGCCCGGCGGCGGCCTCGCTGCTCACCAGCACCGCGATCGGCGTGTTCCGCACCGACCCGAGGCGGCTGATGGAACGGCACTTCGACATCCACCTCGCCGCCTCGCCCTGGGGCACCCGGGAGGTGATCTTCCGGCTGCCCGGGGGCGGCGTCCCGCCGGACCTCGCCCAGCAGTACGGCGCCGAGGCGTGGACGGTCGGCGAACACTGCCTGGTCGCGTTCCGCACCGACTTCGCCGGCCGCGGCGCCAGGGCCGACCACCCGCTGGAGCGGCTGGCCGGCGTCCGGGCGGGCCTGGCGGCCGGCGACCACCGGGCGCTGTACCTCGGCTGGCTCGCCCTGCTGGGCAACCCCGAGCAGTACGGGCCGGACGAACTGCGGGAACTGGCCGAGGAGTTCGAGCCACCCGTGCCCGCCCGGCTGGCGGAGCCCGACGCCGGACTGCGGCTGCTCTCCGAGATCCTCTGCGTGGACACCCGGCTGCTGCGCGCCGCCACCCGCCCGGCCCCCGGCCCGACCCGCCCCGCCGCCGTCCGCGCCCGCACGGTCGCGGCGCTGCTGCGCGCCGCCGCCGCCCAGGGCCTCGCCCGCCGGGAGGCCGGCTGACCGCGACGCGCCCAGACACCACGCCCCATCCCCGGCCGGGCGCCCGCCACTCGCGGCAGCGCCCGGCCACCGCACGAGAAGGGATTCGCGGATGCCCCCGGCCGGCCTCTTCGAACGCTCCGTCATACCCACCGGGCGGTCCGCCCGGTGAAATCGTTCTGGCTCCTCACCGGCGCCTCCGCGGTCTCGACGATGGGGAACACCTTCCTCTACGTCGCCGTCCCGCTGGCGCTGCTCCAGTCCACCGGCTCCCCGCTGCTCGCGGTGCTGAGCGTCGCCGCGCAGAACCTCCCGTATCTGCTGGCGCCGCTGCTCGGCCCGTTCATCGACCGCTACGACCGGCGGGTGCTGTTCGCCCTTGGCGAGGTCGTCCAGGGCCTCGCGGTCGCCGCCATCCCGCTGGCGCTGTGGCACTCGCTGACCTGGGCGGTGTTCCTGGCGCTGTTCGTGATCGGCCTGGCCAACGTGGTCTCCGACGTGGCCGGCGACTACGGCCTGATCCCGCTGCTGGTGCCCGCCGAGCGGCTCGACCGCGCGTCCGCCCAGTTCACCGCCCTGCTGCTGGCCGCCCGCTTCGTCGGCCCCGCGCTGGCCGGCCTGATCATCGCCGGCCTCGGCTCCACCTGGGCGCTCGAACTCGACGCCGTCACCTTCCTGTTGACGGCGCTCACCACCCTCGGCATGCCCTACGCCCGGCAGGAGCCCACCGAGTCCTCGCTGGTCGCCATGCTCCGCGAGGGCGTCGCGTTCTTCCGCTCGCGCGCCGACCTGCGCCGGCTGACACTCGTCACCGCGCTGTACAACGTCGGCGCCGGCGCCCTCGAATCGACACTGATCACCGTCGGCCGCAGCGACTGGGAATGGTCGGCGCGCACCCTCGGCATCGCCATGTCGATCGCCGCGGTGGCCGCCGCGATCGGCGCCTGGCTCGCCCCGCGGGTGCTGATCGGCGACGACCGCAAACGCCAACTCGCGATCTGCCTCGGCGTGTGCGGCATCGGCACCCTCGGCCTGCTCACCCCGTGGCCGGTCGTGATGGTCGGCGGGTTCGCGGTGCTCTGCCTCGGCGAGGGCGGCATCAACGCCGCCGTCATGGGCTACCGGCAGCAGGCCATCCCCGACCACCTGTCCGGCCGCGTCAACGCGGTGATCCGCACCTTCGTCACCGGAGCCGTCCCGGCGTCCTCGCTGGTACTCGGCCTCACCATCTCGCTCGGCAGCTCCGCCCTGGTGTTCGCCCCCGTCACCCTCGCCGTCGGCGCCGCCTTCCTGCTCTGGACGACGATGCGCCAACCCGGGCCGCCCGAACCGACCTTGACGCCCGTCATCGAAGAGAGGATCGCACAGTGAAGAGGGTTCTCCTCGTCAACACCAGCGGCGACGTCGCGGCCCGCCGGCTCCAGGACCGCACCGACCTCCAGCTGTCCGTCATCACCAGCCCCAACTACCGCGGCTTCTACCGCGACGACACCGACGTCACCTACGTCGACAACGTCGAGGACCTCACCCAGGTCCGGCTTGCCGCACTGGAGATCCGCCGCCGCAACGCCTTCGAGCACGTGGTCTCGCCCTCCGAGTACAGCCTGCAGGCCGCCGGGTACGTCCGCTCCTACTTCGGCATCCCCGGCGTCGGCTACGAGACCGCCAACGCCTTCTCCAACAAGTACGTGATGAAGCAGCGCCTGCACGCCGCCGGCCTGCCCGTCGCCCGGTTCCGGCTGCTCGGCTCGTTCGACGACGCCGCCGAAGCCGCCCGTGAACTCGGCTGGCCCGTCGTGGTCAAGCCCGCCCTCGGCGGCGGCAGCGAGGACATCTTCGCCGTCCACAGCGCCGAACACCTCGCCGAACTGGCCACCTCCGAACGGACGTTGTCGCTGCGCACCTCGCCCTACCCCATGATCGCCGAGGAGTTCGTCGACATCGCCACCGAATACCACTGCGACGGCATGGTGGTGGACGGCGAGGTCCGGTTCGCCTCCGTCGCCAAGTACTTCACCCCGCTGCTCCAGGCCGTCGGCGACCTGGTCGGCTCCTACACGGTGCCCGTCGACGACCCCGTCGCCAAGGAGATCCGCGACCTGCACGACGCGGCCGTCGCCGCCCTCGGCCTCACCGGCGGCGTCACCCACCTCGAGGTGTTCCAGACCTCCACCGGCTTCCTGATCGGCGAGGTCTCCTGCCGCCCGGGCGGCGGCGGCATCGCCGACCTGGTCGCCCACCACCACGGCATCGACCCGTGGCACGTCCTGATCGAAACCGCCCTCGGCGAATCCCCGGCCGTCGACGCCCACACCATGGACGGCTGCTCCGCCGTCTACTTCCTGCCCCGCCCCCAGGGCACCATCGTCGAACTGTCCACCGAGGCCGAACTCCGCGCCCTCCCCGGCGTCACCCACGTAGAGATCCGCGCCCGAATCGGCGAGCTCGAGACCGGCGCCATGCACTCCGCCACCCAGACCGGCTTCGTCCTGCTGAACGCCCCCACCGAGACGGAGGTCGCCGAACACGTAGCCGCCCTGACCCGCGCCTACCGGATCCGCACCGAATAGACGACTGCTGAGCGGATTGTCGGTGGGCCGGGCAAGAATCGCCGGCGGCTCGACGAATCGTCACACCCCGCCCTGCCGTCGGCAGCGCGGGGGCTCAGGATCGGATGTCCACAGTGCACCTCAGCATGCCCGCCGCCGCGCGGCGCTCCCCTGCGGCACCGGCAGGGAGCGGCCGGCCGTGATTCTGGAGATCTGGTACGACCGAGAGGCCAGGCGCCCTGCCGACGCGGAGGAGACCGAGACCATGGTCGCCGAGGCCCTCCGCGCGGCAGCCGGGAGCCAGGCAGCGTTCTGCTTCCGCGAACCGGGAGCCGAGCACCGCAGCGCCGAGCTCTGTGTGACGGTCGACGAAGCAGGCGAATACGGAGCCCTGTCGTGGCTGAACGTCGGCCACAAGGGCGGAATCCACGACTGGCTCTGGCTCTCCGACAACCCCCACCCCTCGGGCGCCGAGCCGGCGTTGGTCGCGGACGACCACACCGGCGCGCAATTCGATCCCGCCAGCGTCCTGCCGATGCCGCTGATCGCCGCGGCGGTCCACGAGTACTGCCGCGGGGGCACCGGCGAACGCCCGCCCTCCGTCGACTGGGTCACCGGCGAGTACAACGGATACCGCAACGACGACGGCAAGGGCGGCATCCCCGAGGACTGAACCGCCCCCGTCCCCGGTCTGCTCTCAGCCCGCCCCGGCCGCCCGTTCGGCGATCGCCGGGGCGGGCCAGGCGTACTCGTAGCCGGGGCGCCGGAAGCCGGGGAAGTCCACCTCGCGGTGGGCGACGGGCGTGCCGCCGTGGCGTTCGTAGAAGGCGATGGCCCGGGTGTTGTCGGCCAGTACCTCCAGGTAGAGGCTCTGGCCCGGGTGCCGGTGCAGCATTCGGCCGAAGACGTGGGTGAGCAGGCGGTGTCCGACCCCGGAGCCGATCAGTCCGGCCCGGACGTGCAGGTTGTCGAGCAGGACCCGGCCGTCCGGCTCCGGCACCAGGTAGGCGAAACCGGCGAGCACCGGCCCGTCCTCCGCCAGCGCCAAGTGGCCGTCTTCGCCGCTCAATCTCCGTTCCCAGAGGGCGAGTTGCTCGGCGGCCAGCGGCCCGGCCAGGTATTCGGCGGGCATCAGTGCCGCGTACGCGTGCTGCCAGCTCGACGTGTGGAGCCGGGCGATCTCGCCGGCGTCCCGGGCGCCCCCGGCGCGAATCCTCATCGTCCGGATCATACCGACGGCGCCCGATGCGGACCGGGTGGTCAGCCGCGCGGCTGGACCTCGGCCATCTGGGACCAGCCGTTGCCGGGGACCTTCATGTTGACGATCTCGGGGATGGTGGCGACCGCGCCGGACATCTTGTCCATGGCGTCCTTGAAGTGCGCGGAGTTGACGTGCTGCGAGCCGGCCTCGTCGTCGGCGAAGGCCTCGAGCAGGACGAACTGGTGCGGGTTGTCGACGCTGCGCGACCACTCGAAGAACAGGTTGCCGGGCTCGTTGCGGGTGGCGGCCGTGAAGTCGGCGACCAGGTCCAGCCACTTGTCGCTCTGCTCGGGGCGGACGGTGAACTTCACCGCGATGAAGATCATGAGGGTCTCCTTCGTTCGTTTTCGGACCCCGGGAA
Organism: Kitasatospora sp. NPDC004615; assembly: GCF_042873545.1. Classification (NCBI taxonomy): domain Bacteria; kingdom Bacillati; phylum Actinomycetota; class Actinomycetes; order Kitasatosporales; family Streptomycetaceae; genus Kitasatospora; species Kitasatospora sp. NPDC004615. The sequence goes on along the minus strand of NZ_JBIALQ010000001.1, from coordinate 1,099,485 downwards.
CGGGCCCCGGAAAATCGTTCGTGCGAACTCCAACGATCCCCCACCTGCGGTGTCACGCGCGCACCGGGGTCAACCCCAGGGTTGCCGTGCCGCTGTCGGCGGGCCTGTGGCTGGCGGCGGGGTTCGCGGCCAGGGTGAGCGTCGAGGTGGCGCCGGCGCAGCCGCTGATCGGGACGGGCACGGTGTGGCTGTTCGCCAACCGCGTGATGTCCGAACTCGGCCTCGCCAGCCGCGCCCAGGCCGTCGTGGTGGCCTACGAGAGCGGGCTGGTGACCCCCGGCACCTGAGCGGGCGGCGTCAGCCGGGGATCGGTGCTGCGCCGGTCGCGGCGAGGGAGAGTTCCCACAGGCGGGCGGCCGCAGCGGGGTCGATGGCGTGGGTGTGGACGCCGCCGTCGTCCATCGGTGTTCCGGGGGAGACGGCGACGGCGACCTCGCAGTCCTCCAGGTACAGGCCGCCGTGCCCGGCGAGGAGTGGGGAGGTGGCGGCCCACAGGCCGGTGGCGGCGCCCTGCGAGGGTGTCTTGAATCCGGCGCCGATCACCGTGCCCTGCTCGTCGATCCAGCCGCGGTCGATCTGCTCGCGGAGCGTCATCTCCCGCTGCAGGCCGGTGATGATCTTTCCCGGGTGGAGCGCGAAGGCCCGGACGCCGTCCCCGCGTCCGAGCGCGTCGAGGTGCACGGCGAACAGCGCGTTGGCGGTCTTGGCCTGGCCGTACGCCAGCCACTTGTCGTAGCCGGTGCCGAAGTGCGGGTCGCGCCAACGGAATTCGGTCAGGGCGTGGCCCGCCGAACTGTTCACCACCACGCGCGCGCCGCCCGCCGCGGCGAGTCGGGGGTAGAGCGCGCAGGCCAGCGCGAAGTGCCCGAAGTGGTTGACGGCCAACTGGCTCTCCCAGCCGGGCCCGACCCGCCGCTCGGGCGTGGCCATCACCCCGGCGACGGCCATCAGCAGGTCGATCCGCGGCAGCAGACCGGCGATCCGGGAAGCGGCGGCCCGCACGCTGCCGAGGTCGGCCAGGTCCATCGGGACCACCTCGCAGCCCGCCACCCCCGCGAGCGCGGCGCGGGCGATCCCGGGGCGGCGAGCGGGGACGACGACCCGGGCCCCGGCGGCGGCCAGCGCCCGCGCGGTCTCCAGGCCGAGCCCGGAGGAGCCGCCGGTGACGACGGCGTTCGTGCCGGACAGGTCGAGTCCGGCCAGCACGTCCCGGGCGGTACTGGCGGCGGAGAAGGGCGAGCCGACCAGCCGCTGATCGGCGACGGGCACAGCAGTTCGGGTGGTGTCGGAGCTGGTCATGGCGAGGACGCTACGAGCTGGAGCGCGGTCCAGCTCAAGTCCTACGCTGTGGTCCATGACAGCCACCGGGACCCCCGCAGAGCCGCTGGGCATCGGCGAGGTCGCCGAACGGACCGGGCTCAGCATCGACACGCTGCGCTTCTACGAGCGCGAACACCTGCTGGTCGGACCGGTCGGACGCACCGCCGGTGGCCGGCGGAGGTACAGCACGTTCGACGTCGAGTGGCTGCTGATCTGCGTCAAACTCCGGGAATCCGGAATGCCGTTGGCCGAACTCAGGCGCTTCGCCGAGCTGGTGCGCTCCGGCCCCGGCAACGAAGCGGAGCGCCTCGACCTGCTCGAAGCGCACCGGCAGCGCGTCGACGCCCGGATCCGGGAACTCGAGGAGTGCCGCGCCGTCATCTCCTGGAAGGTCGGCGTCTACGCTGAACACCTCGCCCGCGGCAAGGCCGGCGGCCTCTGGGACCCGACCGCCTGACACCCGTCCGGCCGCGCTGCAACCGGCGCGGTAGCGGGCGGAGCGACATCGACCCCAGGTGTGACGCCCCGTCATGGACCGGCTGGCTACGGTGCCCTACCGGCGGTCGGTGGCGCACGCACCGTGCCGCCCGGACGGATCGGCGAAGAAGGCTACGGGGGCGCTCGCAGCCCGGGACCAACTCGGTCGACTTCTACAGCGTGTCCTACTGACCCGCCCGGGGCCGCGAGCGACCGTTCAGGCCGGTCGCTCGCGGCCCCGGAGCGACCCCTCAGCGGCCGGCCCGGCCGCCCTTGTCCTCGCCGGACATCCGCCGGGTGGCCGTCTCGTCGGGCAGTTCGGCCTCGATGCGTTCCTTGCGGACCTCACCTGTGACGGTCTGCTGCTCGACGCGCTCCTCGGTCACCAGCCGCACCCGCTCGACCGGCACGGCCTCGGTGTGCACGATCGGGCGCTCCGCGTGCAGGACGACGTCGTACTCGGCCTCGGCGATCGGTTCGCGGGACATCGCCGCGGTCCGGTTCGCCTCGGTGATCGGCTCGCGCTCGATCCGGACCTCCTCGTGCCGGATCGGTACGGTCTGCCGCTCCTCCTCGGTGACGACGTACTTGCGCAGTCGGGCGCGTCCGGTCTCATACCGCTCGACGCCGACGTGCAGCCGCTCCTCGGAGAGGGTCATCACGTCGTCCCGCCCCGCCCGGCCGCGCATCCGCTCCTCGGACCGGGCCATCGTCTCGTCCCGCGCCGTCCGGGCCTCGGTGGTCCGGGCGTCGGCCCTGCCCCCGGTCGCCGCCACGCCCGTGGCCGCGGCGCCGGTGGTGCCCGTCCCGGTGGTGGCGGTGACCCGGGTGCCGGACATGTCGGAGGCGCGGGTGGGGGACTCCCGGCCGGCGCTCGGCATGGTCGGCCTGGTCGCCGCCGTCGTGTTCTCGTCCGTGCGGGCCCGCTCGGACCTGCCCGTGGTGGCCGCGCTCCCGCTGTCCCGGTGCGCCCAGCCGCCCTCGCCGGGCTCGTTGGCGGCCTTCCAGGCGTCGTCCCACTCGATGCCGTAGTGGCTGAACAGCCGGCGCTCCTCCTGCTCGGACAGGTGGCCGCCGCGGTCGACGTCCACGTTCGGGGCGTCCTTGACCTTGTCCTTGCCGTACGGGACCTGGAGGTGGTCCCCGACCATCTCGGCGTCGCGGATCGGCACGAAGGACTGGTTGGACCCGAACCGCCCGGTCTTGATGCTGACCCACTCCGGCCGGCCGGTGGCGTCGTCGAGGAAAAGGTGGTCCGCGGTGCCGATTCTGTTGCCGTCGGCGTCGTGCACGGGGTGGTGCAGGACGGAGCGGATCTGTTCTTCGGTGATCATGAATTCACGCCTCCTTCACATATCCAGCGTCAGGGCGGATGGTCCAACGGCGCGAGTCCAAACCCCGGCAGAACGGTCCGCAACACGACGGACGCGAACGGTGACGCACGAATGCCGGAAGGCCGCGAATATCTGCCGAACGGCAGATGGCGGCCGCGCCCGGATCGGCGAGGCTCGGCACCGTACCCGACCGAACCGCCCGGAGGAACCGGTGAACCGACGCCCGAAGACTCTCCTGCTCGCTCTCGCGGTGGCCGCCCTGCTGCCGCTGACCGCCTGCGCCGACGCCTCCGAGGCCAAGCCCGAGGAACACGCCTTCGAGTTCACCGGCACCACCCTGGACGTCAAGGCGCACGGCAACCCAACCGACCTGATCCCCGCCGACCGCACCGACGTCAAGGTCACCCGCTGGTTCGACACCGGCGCCCAGGTCGGCAGCAAGAAGCTCAGCTGGACGCTGGAGGACGGCACCCTCGACCTGCACGCCGGCTGCACCGGACTGGCCGACTGCGAAGCCAGGTTCCGCGTCGAGGTGCCCCGCAACGTCGCCGTCACCCGCGACGGCAAGCCCACCGACCTCAAGGGCTGACAGCGCCCCGCGAACCACGGAGACCCACCCATGACCGACCTGACCATCGAACTCGCCGGCATCGGCAAGGAGTACCGCGGCGGCAAACGCGCCCTGGACAGCCTCACGCTGACCCTGCGCCCCGGACTCACCGGCCTGCTCGGCCCGAACGGCGCCGGCAAGTCCTCGCTGATGCGGATCCTGGCCACCGTCACCCGCCCCACCCGTGGCCACTACCGCTACCGGGGCGCCGACGCACTCGCCCAGCCCGACCGGGTGCGCCGCGAACTCGGCTACCTGCCACAGGACTTCGGCGTCTACCCCAATCTGACGGCGCGCGAGTTCCTCGGCTACCTGGCCGCCGCCAAGGGCCTGTCCGCGCGCTCCGCCCGCACCCGGATCGGCCAGCTGATCGAACTGGTCAACCTGACCGAGGCCGTCCGCCGCCCGCTGCGCGGCTACTCCGGCGGCATGCTGCGCCGGGTCGGCATCGCCCAGGCCCTGCTCGCCGACCCCCGGGTGCTGGTGGTGGACGAGCCGACCGCCGGGCTCGACCCCGAGGAACGGGTACGGCTGCGCAACCTGCTCGGCGAACTCGCCGCCGACCGGATCGTGCTGCTGTCCACCCACATCGTCTCCGACGTCGAAGCATCCGCCGCCGACCTCGCCGTCCTCGCCCACGGCCGACTGCTGCGCCGCGGCACCCCCGACCAGCTGCTGCGCGAACTCGACGGGCAGGTCTGGGAGGCGGTGGTCGCACCCTCCGAGGTGCCCGCCGTGCAGGCCCGCCACCAGGTCGGCCGCACGGTGCGCACCACCGACGGCGTCCGCCTGCGCGTCCTGGCCGGCTACCCGCCCACCCCGGACGCCGTGCCCGCGATGCCCGACCTCGAGGACGTGTACCTGGCCGCCGTGCACGGCGCGCCCACCCGGCCGGAGGCCCTGCGATGAGCGCGCTGGCCCGGCTCGCCGCCGGAGACTTCCGCGACCGGGTGCGCCGGCCCGTGTACGCGGTGACGCTGCTCGCCGCCGTCGCGCTCGGCTACCTCGCGGTGCCCGCCGCCGACAGCCACTGGGTGATCCTCGACGTCGGCGGCAACCGGGGCGTCTACAACAGCGCCTGGGTCGGCACCGCGACCGCGCTGGCCGGCGCCCTGTGGCTGACCGTCGGCGGGTTCTGGGTGGTCCGCGGCGGCATCGCCCGGGACGCCGCCGGCCGGGTCGGCGAGATCCTCGCCGCCACCCCGCTGCGCACCGCCGGCTACCTGGCCGCGAAGTTCCTCGCCAACCTGCTGGTGCTCGGCTCGATGCTCGGCGTGCTGGCCGGCACCGCGCTGGTCCTGCAACTCGTCCGCGGCGAGGACCGCGCCGTCGACCCGCTCGCCCTGTTCGGCCCGTTCGCCGTGATCGCCCTGCCGCTGATCGCGCTGACCGCCGCGGCCGCCGTGCTGTTCGAAACGGTGCCGCTCCTGCGGGGCGGCTTCGGCAACGTGGTCTGGTTCGTGCTGTCGCTGGTGCTCGCGATCGGCGGGCAGTCGGCGAACGCCCCGCTCGGCGGGATCGGCGTGCAGCAGCTGACGCAGTCCCTCACCGGCGCCCTGAACCGGCAGCAACTCCCGGTCGGGGACGGCGAGTTCAGCCTCGGCCTGACCCAGGTGCCGCAGCCGCTGCACACCTTCGTCTGGGACGGCGTCCAGTTCACCGGCGGCTTTCTGGCGACCCGCCCGGTGATCGTCCTGTGCGCGGCCGTGCTGGCGGTGCTGCCCGCGCTGTGGTTCGGCCGCTTCGACCCGGCCCGCAACCCCGGCCGTACGTCCTCGGCACCGGTGGCCGACGAACCGGCGGTGGCCGCGCCCGCGCCGTTCGGGGCGCTGCCCACCGCGGCGCCGGTCCGGGCCGGGGCGTTCGGGCGACTGCTGGCCGGGCAGACCCGGATCCTGGTGCAGGGCGTGCCGTGGACCTGGTGGGCCGTCACCGGCGCGGTCGGCGCGGCCGCGCTCGCCGTGCCGCTGCCGATGGCCACCGGGCTGCTGCTGCCCGCGCTGTGGCTGTGGCCGGTGCTGATCTGGTCCCGGCTGGGCACCCAGCAGGTGGAGAACGGCCTGGAGGAACTGCTCGGCGCGCACCCCGCGCCCCGCCTGCGCCTGCTGGCCGAATGGGCGTCGGGCGTGCTGCTGGCGGCGGCCGCCGGCCTCGGTCCGCTGCTGCGGATGCTCGCCGCGGGCGACGCCACCGGCGCGGTGCACTGGCTGGCGGGCGCGCTGTTCGTCCCGGCGCTGGCCCTCGGGCTCGGCACGGTGGCCCGCAGCCACCGCCCGTTCCAGGCCCTGTACCTGCCGCTCTGGTACCTGCTGATCAACCACGTCGCCCCGGTCGACTTCATGGGCGCCGTCCGCGACGCCGGCCACCCGGCAGGACCGAACCCGCTGCTGGTCGCGGCCCTCGCGGCGGCCCTGCTCGGCGCGGCGTTCCTGACCGGCGCGGCCCGACGTGACGTCAAACGCTAGACCCTGGCGGGTCGGGGGCGGAACGCCGGACCCGGCGCCGGTCGTCCCGTCGGGCGGCGCAAGCCCGCCTTCGGTACG